>CAYPFJ010000039.1:0-30130 GCA_964409945.1 uncultured archaeon
GATTAAAAAACCTAATCCAGATCTATTCTATTACTGTTTAAAAAAATTTAGAGTTAAAGGCCAAGAAACAATATATGTAGGGGATCGTATTGATAAAGATATAATTCCTGCTAACTTAAATAATATATATAGTGTATATCTTCATCGAGGAGGAAAGTATGACAGTTATGAAAAAGATATAAAAATCCAAGATAGTTTTAAACCTGATTATGAAATCTCCAATTTAAACGAATTATTTGATATAATCGATGAGATTAACAAAAAAGGGTCTAAAGGTTAATCTATAAGATGAAAGTGGCTTGTATTCAACCAACAATATTTGAAAACAGAACTAAGTGTTATAACGAAATTGAACTGATTTTAAGAGAATTATTAGAAGAACATAAAATTTGTGATATTATATGCTTACCAGAAAGATGGGTTCCTTTTTTTAGAGATTCAACCCAAAATTTTCAAGACCAAAGAGGTGACGATTATATTTTTATTAAAACTTTAGCCAAGGAATACAATATTAAAATTTTATCGGGAGCAATCTGGGAGAAAAGAATTAATTCAAAAAAACCTACTATAACTTGTTACTTTTTTGATGAAAACGGTGAAGAAATCGGTAGACAAGATAAAATCCACCTTTATGCTTACGAACGCGAACATTTCGAGTCAGGTAAAGAATTAAATGTATTTAAACTTGATAATTCCCATTATTTTACAATTCTTATATGCTTTGATATGGCTTTTTTTGAAACACCTCGATTAGCTATCGAAAACGGTGCAGATATATTGTTTTCACCAACTCAAATAAGAGCTGATGGAATGGAAAATTGGATAGTCTATCTAAAAGCCCGTGCTCTCGAAAATAGAGTACCTATTGTGGCTTGCAACACTTTTGGCAAGGTTATGAAAAGAAAATTCCTAGGTAATAGTAAAATCATTTCTTTCCATGAAGGCTATATATCCCCATCAAAATTAAAGATTGTAGAAGGACCAAAAAATTCAAGCGGATTTATTTTTGACAATGTCGATTTAAATTTTCCAAGAAAATTAAGAGCAATTCGCTTTAAAGAACAAATTGATAAAAATAAAATAAAAGTCAAAACAATTAATTAATAAAACATATTCTTGTAATTTGATATGAATGATTTAAAAGAATTAAATAAAATCTTATTTTGTGGTTTAGAAAATGGTGGAAAAACTTCAATTTTGCTATTATTAGATAAAAAATTTAGTTTATTACCTACAGTTAAACCAACTATAAAAGCAAAAAGAACCTTCTATACAAACTCATTATTGGGAACCTCAATTGCCCGTTGGGATTTAGGTGGTCAAAGAAATTATAGAAAAATATATCTGGGTAATAAGAGCAAATATTTTACAGATACGCAATCAGTATTCTATGTTATAGATATCCAAGCACCTAAAAAATTTGAAGAATCATTAACATTTCTTAAAGATATTATTAATATAACCTCAGAGTCACATCCTGAAAATTTTCAGTTATTAATATTACTCCATAAATACGATCCTGATATAAAAAATAAGAAAGAAACTTTAGATCATATTAATTATCTAGAAAATATAATTTCATCTGCCATTAAGGAAGTTAAGTTTTCTATTTTTAAAACCTCAATATATGATGAACCAAGTCTATTGAAGGCCTTTTCTGATGGTGTTTTTTATGCAACACATAAATCTAAAATGTTTGAAACCTTATTGAAAGAATATATGGGTAAAACTTACAATAGTTCTATGCTTCTACTTGATCAAAATTGCTTTATAATTGCTAGTAGAACTACAAATGAAAGTTATCAGAAAATTTGTGAAGCTATTGCTCCAAGATTAACTCAAGCATTAGAAAAATTAGAGGAATGGGATATAAATACAATTGATATTGTAACAAATATAGAATTTCCAGAAAAACAATCAGAATTCCAAAAAGAGGGAATAATCTTTCTTAGAAAATTAGATATAAATAAAACGAGATTTTATTTAATCGCACTTTGTTTAAATAAGAAAGTGAAAATTAAATCATATGAATATTTACCATTGTTAGCAGATAATTTAAAAAATTTACTAGAGAGTTTTGATTAATTTTCAACTAAAATTTAAAATTTATAATTTTTACATTTGTCCTTTCTTATAATTTTAATCCTAATTGGCAATTAAATCCTCAATTTTTTTTAAAAAAATATTGTTTAATTTTACTTTTAGTCACCTCTCTGGGGGGTTTAAATACTTGTGATTAAAATCAATTTAAATAAAGGTTTAAAATATGATTGCAAGATCCAATGTAAATAAATATTATGTAGGGCCTAAAGCTCTATTTGATCCAGATTATATTCCCCCACACCTATTATATAGAAAAAAAGAAGAAAATTCCCTCTTTTCGATTTTAAATGATTCGATTTCTGATGAGTTTAATCTCAATATACTTTATCAAGGAATTAATGGTATTGGAAAGAAAGTAATAGTTAATAAAGTATTGAATGATCTATTAAACCAAAATAAAGATTTCGTTAAAATCAATAAAATTTGTGTGGATTGTAAAAAAAAAAAACCTGAAGAATTAATTTTTTTATTGTTAAGCAAAATAAATGGATTATCAAATCTAAACTTTGATGTTCGACCTCTATTAAATTCAGCGATATCTCACTTATGGAATACGTTTAAATTCATTTGTAATAGAAATGATTCTCATTTATTTTTTATATTTAATAACATCGAATATTTAGAACCCGAAATTTTTAATAAATTCTTACAATTTGGCAAAGAATCGAATATAACTCTAATATCTACTGTAAATAAAATTATACAACCAGGAACAATGGAATTATTCTCTGAATTTGATTTAAAAAAAAGATTAAATTTTTATAATTATCAAGAGCTTTATTCTATTCTTAAACAAAGAGTATTACTAAGTTTTTCACATGAAATAGATAGAAATCTAATTAGATATATAACAGATTTAATCTGCGAGCAATATGTACCAGTTCCGGGTAAAGGAATTGAAATCCTTCGAGATTTATATCCAATATTAAAAAACAAAAATACTCTAGGAAATACTGAAGTATTAGATATTTGTCAAAATGAATTTGATTCTTTTCAAATTTCTGATGAGCTTAGCATGATTAATTATCTTTCTGAAGAAGATATATTAACAGTAATATTTTTAGATAATTTTTCAAATTATTTTGCCAGCAAAAATAAATATTATATTTCTATAATAGAATTACACGAATTATATGAAATATCTTGCGAAAATT
This sequence comes from uncultured archaeon, assembly GCA_964409945.1. Taxonomy (GTDB): domain Archaea; phylum Asgardarchaeota; class Lokiarchaeia; order Sigyniarchaeales; family SOKP01; genus Loki-b32. The sequence goes on from CAYPFJ010000039.1 coordinate 3,258, forward strand.
TGGAATATGAAAAAAATACTAATGAATTTCGTAAAATAATTGAAGAATTGATGAACATTGGAGTTATAAAACCATCAAAAAGAACATTTCATAAAAATTGTACTCATGAGAGTTCTAATGGTGTTAATTATGATTCTTTCTTTATATTGATGAATCCTAAACAAATAAAGGTAATTATTGATGCAATTTTTAACCAGTGTTAAAAAATTCTAAAATCTAAAAGTGTCTTTTTAAATTTAAGAAAAAAACTCATTTCAAAGCGATTCTAAAAATCGGAAAATGTAAAACAGATTTTTTTAATAAGATATCTTATATATTTATAGGTATAATCACACTATTTTTTTATTAATATAGGTAAAAATGGAGATAAATTTTGACTCATATTAAAAAAATTTCTATGAGTGGTTTCAAATCTTTTGGAGATCGAACAGTAACTATCAAACTTTCTAGCGGATTCACATGCATCGTTGGACCAAATGGGGCAGGTAAATCTAATATAATAGATGCCCTATGTTTCTCGTTAGGTAGGTTAAGCAAAAAAACTATGAGAGCAAAAAGTCTAGAGGATCTAATCTTTGCTGGTTCACGAGGAAAAAATCCCTCTCAAAGAGCTTCTGTTACATTATATTTTGATAATTCCGATAATGTTTTTCCAGGAGTGACTGGTGATTTTGAGATTACTCGTATTATCAAGAGGGGTGGTGGTGGTGGATATAAAATGAATGGAAAAAAAGTCACTCGCCAACAAATACTTAACGCTTTAGCCGCAGCAAATATTGATCCTGATGGTAGTAATCAATTCGTATTACAAGGAAAGATAGTCGAATTAACACATATGAATCCTGAAGATCGTAGAAAATTTATTGAGGAATTAATAGGGCTTCAAAAATACGATGAAATGAAGGATGTTACTTTAAAAGAATTAGAAAAAGCAGAAAGAGATTTAGGACAATTTGAAGCAATCTTCAAAGAAGTATCCAACCAACTGAAAAAAGTTGAAAAAGAAAAAAATGATGCTTTAGCTTGGAAAGAATTGGATGAACAAATAAATTTTTTAAACTCACAATTAATTGCCTTGAAAATTTCAAAATTAAGAGAAGAGGAAGATGAACTAGAAAAAAAAGTTGAAGTTTCTTCAAAAATCGTTGAAGAACTGCAAGAAAAAATAAACCGGCAAGAAGATGTATTAAAACAAGAATCTCTTGTTATGGATAATATCCAAAAAACTATTACTGACAAAGAAAAAGAAAGAGAGCAAATAACCGAAAATATAACTCAAATAAAAACCCAAATATCTTCAAGTCAAACGACTTTAGATTTAGATAAAAAATCTATCGATAAATTATCTAGAGAAATTGAATCCTTAGAAAGTCAACAAATGAAACTTGAGGCGGGACAGACTTTTGATTCATTAATAGAAAGTGCATCAAATGAAATTTCAGAAAATGAAGATCAGATTGAAGAAGCTAAAAAAGAAATTGAAAAAAAGCAACAAAACCAAGCTGAACTAGACCTTAAAATAAAAAATAATGAAGATGAAAAATCCCTTTTTAAAGCAGAAATATCTAAAATACAACAAAGTGTATCATCTAATAACGCTCAAATTAAGGTCTTAAGAGGAAATGTAAAAAAAAATGAAGAAAAGAAGGAAAAATTAGAAAACGAATTACAAAGGCTAAAAAAAGATGCTGAAAGTATCGATGAGGCTATTGAAGCGACCAAAAAGGCAGAATCAGAAATTAGAAATAGAATAAACGACTTGAATATTAAAATTTCTAAAGAAAATCAAAATCAAAAAGATTTAGAAAATAATATTAACTCCATCCAATCAGAAAAAAATCAATTAAATTCTAAATTGGCAAATTTTCAAGCTACCTTGTCCTCTATAAATACAGAAATTAAAATGAATCGTGAAAACATACAAGAATTAAATGAAAAGAAAACGTCTATAGAGGAAAAGATTACAGATTTAAGTAAAGGTGAAGATGCGGAAAAAGCAGTAAAAGAATTACTAAGTGAAAATGAAACAATTAATAAAGATTTAATCGATTTGAAAACAAAATTAAAACAAGAAAATTCAGTCTATAGGAAGAATGAACAAGATTTAGAATTATTGAAAATGAAGAAGTATTCTTGTGAATCAGAAATCAGTGATAATAATGCAAAGATTGATAATATTAATACAGAACTAAAAATTCTTACAAAAGAATTAACAACATTGGATCGAGAGAAGAATAACTTAGAATTGCAAGTAGATACCCTAAATAAAAATCTTACAGATATTACAAGTTCCACTGAAAAGTTTATAATTAAAAAGGATAATGTACAAAGACGTTTAGAGGATCTTTCTCAAGAAAAAGAAAATTTAACAAAAAAAATTGAGTCTTCTGAGGAAGAGTACGAGAAAAATACAAAAGATATTACAGGAATTCTCCAAATTTTAAATATGCTCACCCAGAATATTAATATCTCAGTTGAATCTATTAAGGGTAATATACAACAATCAAATGCAGAGGCAATTGAATCTTCAGCAGAAGATTTTAAAAAGTACATATTAGATATCATTGATATTATGAAAACAGTTGAGGATATTGGTGAAGACACAGATAAATCTACTGAAATGACAGAAATGCTAAACTCTATTATGCAAACTTTAAAAATGTTCACAGATAATGCTGATGACACAATTAATCAATTAATCGATAAAGTAAAAGAATCAGCTGACATTGAAGTACAAAGTTCAACCTCTACATTTGATAGTTTTGTTCAAGATTTAATGGAAATTCTTGAAAATGTATATCTTTCTTTAAGAAAACTAACTATGTCTAAAAGTCAAGAACTATACAAACAATTGGAAGAGATTTCAGATACTATTAAATCTCAAACTAATGATTTTAACAAAATTGAGAAACAATTAACTGAAAGTAATATCCAAGAAAAATACTTATCTGAAAATCTTTCAGTATATAATAAAAGACTTAATGAAATTGATAAAAGAAATACTGAATTAACCGAAAGAATTAAAAAAGGAGAAGACGAGATTAATGAAAGAGAGAAGATAATCAAGAACAGACAATCAGAAGCTAACACCTTGGATAATGATATAGAGAAATTAAAAGAATTAAAGGATACATATTGGGATAACCTTTCTACAATTCAAGATGGTATTGATAAAAAACAAAAAGACTCAGAAAATCTGAGAGAAAAATTACAAGAATTGCATGGAATTCAGAATTTATTTGATAATATTACTGAAATTGATGATAATTTAGAAAAATTGAATAACATTATTGAAGAAAAGAAAAATTTAATTATAAACACAGAAGAAAATATTAAAAATATTCAAGAAGAGCAAAACTCATTACAAAAAAAGATTGATGACCTTGTTCTAAAAAAACAGAATTTCTGGGAAATAACAGAGAAATTTCGAAAGCAAATCGATGATGAAAATAAAGCGCTTGAAGATATAATGGATCGTTTAAGAGCGCTTGAAAATGTAATGAGGATTATCAACTCTATTGAAGATATTAAAAAAGAAAATAGTGATGCTAAAAATAGCGTTGAAACTTGCTTAAAGGATATTGAAGGATTGAATTCTCAGGTTGAGGAAATCCAAAAAAATGTAGATCAAAAACAAGAAGTAATAGATTCTTTAAGAAATGAAAAAATAGAAGAGTTAGAATCACAGAAAGCCGCCCAAAAGAAATTAAACAAATTGAATAAAGATTTACAGAAATCTCAAGGGAAGTTGAATGAGTTAAATAAAAATAAAGAAAGAGAACAAAAGATTATTGGGTTACATCAAGATATAAAAGATACTGAAGAACAGATTGAATCAATAATAAAAGAATTAAGTAATTTTAAAGAAATTTTAGATAGTGAAAATGAAAAGAAAAACGAAAAGCAAAAGGAAATTGATAAGTTTACGCAAGAAAAAGATGAATCATGGAAAAAGCAAAAACAATACCAGAAAATTATAACTGACTTAAAATCAGATCTCTCTATGGAGAATTCTAAAATCAACAATTTCGAATCAAAGAAGATAATGTGCACCGATCAAATTGAAACTTTATTCCAGCGCTCTAAAGAATATGGATCATTGCCTTCAATAACTGACGGACTTTCAGAAACAGAATTACAATCAGATATTGTAGAAAAAACGCAGAAGAAAAAAACTCTTGAACCTGTGAATTTAAAAGCAATTGAACAATATGACACTGTAAAAGAAAGATTTGATGAGATAGATATGAGACGACTAACAATACAAAGAGAAAGGAAATCAATTCTGGACGCTATTGATAAAATTGAACTAGAAAAGACAAGAACATTTATGAAAGCATATCACGAGATAAATAGAGAATTTAGTAGGATTTTTCAAAAGCTCAGTCCTGGTGGTTCAGCAAAAATGATTTTGGATAGACCAGATAAGCCATTTGAAGGAGGTGTTAGCATAGAGGCAAGACCAAGGGGTAAAAAAATCAGTTCATTAGAAATATTAAGTGGTGGTGAAAAAACACTCGTGGCGCTCTCGTTTATCTTTGCCGTTCAGGAGTTTTACCCAGCGCCCTTTTACGTTTTAGATGAGATCGATGCGGCCCTCGATGGTCCCAATGTGCATCGTGTGAGCATGGTATTAAAAGAGTTTTCCACTCAAGCACAATTCTTAGTGATAAGTCATAGAGAAGAGAATATTGTAAATGCAGATAGGATATACGGTGTATCCATGCAGCAGTCGGGAATAACAGATATTTTTAGTGTTAATTTAGAGGAGGAGGCAAAACGCATTTTAGAACTTGAGGATATCGAGCCAAATATTACAGAATAATGAAAATATTTCATAGAGGTAGGTAATAATTTCAAAAAATGAACACAATTCAGTTGAAAAATATAATTTTAAAGAATGGACTGTAAATGATTTAAGGGAATTTGCATTGAAAAACAATATTAAAATTCATTCTAAATCTAAAAAAAAGGATATTATTGAATTACTTCAAAATATAACATCTAATCCTGATTTCGTTGATCGATCCTTAGAAGAAGAAATGAAAGAACCTGAAGTAGAATTAATCGCTGAGTTTGATGATGATGAGGATCTTGCATTATTGAGAAAAGAGAAAACTGAATTGAAATTTTGGCAAAAACCGCCCTTTTCAAGTCTTTTAGATACAGAATTAGCAAAAGAATCTGATATCGCTTTTTATGATTTATCAAAATTAGTAGAAACTTTCTTTGATAATATGCTGCATGAAGAATTGATTAATTATAAGATTTCTGGAATTGCGCTTAAAACATCAGCATCTTTACATCATTACAAAATCTCAAGCATAATAAAAGAAGAAGAACAAATTCAGAAAAGAGAAGAATTAGAAAAATTCAGACAAAGTCATTCTAGATCAATCCCAAAAGCATTACCTCAGCCAATTTCCCCTAAAATGCAAATTGCTACCAAAGATGAATTATTTGATGCTATGCGATCAGCTATTATTGAAGTTATGCAGAATAATGAAAAGTTAAAAAGAAGAAGAATGCGAAGAGAAGAACTTAAAGATCAAAAGATCCAAATGAAGTCTAAAGCACAATTACCCAAAGAACTCTTAAAACATATTAGTGGAAAGGAGCAAACAATTGAAGAATTGCATAAATCATGGTATAATCGAATAAAGGCTACAATCAATTTAAATAATAAAGAGACTAGTATTTATGATTTAATGAATATTATTAAAAATGAAGAAAAAAGTAGTATAGGGCGGAAGTTTTCATTAGTACGTATGTTTTTAGCTTTAATGTTTTTATCTACTGGAAATAAATTAAACTTATCTCAAGAGGAAGATTTCCAAAATATATCAGTAAATATTAGTTAAAAGTAAATCCTATAAAATTTATTATTAAAAGTGGTGAGAATTTGGAGGAAAATTCGGATAAAGAAACCGATGAGGAATTAGAAGGGTTCTCTGAAGATGTATCTGAAGAAGAAATAGAAGAGAATAAAGAAGTAAGAAATTTTCCTGAAAAAGAATCTATTGAAAATATTGAGCAAATAGATTCGAATGATTCAATTGAAGAAATTGAAGACGTGATCTTGAAAGAACAAGAAGATTCTGAAGAAATAGAAAAATTTGAAACTAGTGAAGAATTAGATCAAGAGTCAGAAAGTTTGTTAACCGAAGAATCCATAGAAGAAAATGTTGTTGAAGATACTCTAAAATTGGTTGAAGACACGTTAGAAAGCACAGTTCTTGATGAAAAAGCATTAAAACTTGAAGAAAAGGCTCTTCATCGAAATTTCATTGAAGCCGCGCTCTATGCTGCTGGAGGACCTTTAACAGTTGAAGAGTTGTCAAATAAATTAGAATTTTCTAAAAAAGAAGTTGAAAATTTAGTAAATGAATTGGCATTTGATTATCTAGAGCGCCCTACTGCTCTTATCATCGCACAAATTGGAGAAAGATTCCAAATGCAGATTAGACCAGAATATACAGAAAAAGTTTCAAAATTTGCTAAAGGAGGTGCAATAGCGGAAAGATATTTAAGAACTTTAACTATTATCGCTTTAAAGCAACCGATCTTAAAATCAATGGTTATAAAATTAAGGGGTAGTGGAGCATATGAGCATGTAAAGTACCTTTTAGATAATGAATTCATAAACGCTGTAAAAAAAGGAAGATCTCAAGAATTAACTACTACAGATAAGTATGCTGAAATGTTTGGGTTGCCAAAAGATATAAGACAAATGAAACAAGTTATGGTTACTCAATTGGGCCTAGAAGAAAGGGGTAAAAGTGAGTCTTCAGGTGAAATTGAGAAGGTGGAACAAGGTGAACCTATGAGTGAAAGTGAAGAAGGAGAAGAATAAATTTAGAAATCCTTTTTATTTAAAGTAATAAATTGTAATATTCAGATCTTCAACATGTTCTATTAAATCTGGCTTCTTTTTAATTGATTTTTCTAATGCTTTCCCAATTACCTCTAAATTATTTATTCTGATAGTATTTTTTATATCTTCTTTTAGGATCTCAATATTTTTATGTAGATCTATTTCTGTTATTAAAATTATTTTCTCAACGCTCTCATTCAAAGGTATTTGAAGTTTTGATTTTAACATCCTTAGAGATTTTATGATTTCAATACCTAATTTACCTTGTTCAGCTAATGCTTCAGATATATGATCATAAGGTTCTGGCCAATTTTCTAAAGTTATAGACTCTAAGTCCTTAAATTGTTTATATAGAATAAAATATATTTCTTCTGAAATGAAAGGCATTATAACTGAAGAAATAGTTAATAATTTATAAAAAAGGTTTAAAGCATTCTTTAAGGAAATTTCTCTTGTTCTTTTATCTTCAACATAAAATTTATACTTTATAGCTTCAATATAATTATCGCAGATTTCACCCCAAAAAAAAGTACGAAAAATCATCATAGCTTCATGCCAATTATACCCATCAAAAAGTTTTGTGATTAAATTTAAATTTTTATTAAATTCCGAAAAGAAAAAGCTATCGATACTCGAAAAAGCCTTAGGATCTATTTTAATATCATTTAATTTTATCTTAGTTAAATTTAAATATAAAAATCTATATGCATTCCAAATTTTAGTTAAAAATCTCGAAGCTCCAATTAATTGTTCAAACCTCCTACGATATTTTTTGTTAAATTTATCTTCTGGAAGTTTTTCCATTTCCTTCAAAATAATTTGATTTGATACAGGCTGTTTGTTTTGTAGATCTATCCAAGTGAATTCAAAGGGATAATCATCTCCAAGGGTTCCCATCGCAGTCCAGTATCTTATTGAATCGGCTCCAAATTCAGGCATGACTTCCTCTGGTGCAATATAGTTTCCCAAACTCTTTGACATGTGCCTTCCATCCGGACCAGCAACCATCCCGTTAATTAATACTTCATAAAAAGGAGCTTTTCCGGTTAAAATTTTACATCGAAATAATGTGTAAAATAACCAAGTTCTTATAATTTCATAACCTTGTGGACGATGAACTTTTGCATTCATATAAGCTCTTCTAAAGAATTCAGCATCTTCTGTCCATTTTGATATTTCTAAAGGTGTAAGACTTGAGTCAATCCAACAATCACAAACATCTTTTTCACCTAAAATGTTTTTACTTTTGCATTTTGGACACTGTTTAATCGGTGGTGAAATTTTCACAGGATTTAATGGTAAATCATCTCTTTTAGGTGGTATAATCTCACCACAATCCTTGCAATACCAAAATGGTATAGGTGTACCAAAAAAACGCTGACGTGAGATCACCCAATTCCAATCTAAACCTTTTGCCCAATCTATTAATCTTTGTTTTTGTTTTTCTGGATACCATTTCATTAATTCTCCAGATTCAATAATTTCACTTGTGAAATCCTTAACATTAATAAACCATTGATATATGGGTAAATATTCTATAGGTTTCCGACAAGATGAACGTTCTGAATGCACAATGATACTATGTTCATAATCTTCAATTTTTTCGATTAATCCTAATTTATCAAGATCTTTAACAATTTGTTCTCTTGCTTCCATAATTGGTAAACCTTGATATTTAGAATTTTCATTCATATGCCCATTTTCAGTAAAAATTTGGATCTCATCCAGATTATATTCAAGTTTCCACTTTATATCCATTTCATCACCATAAGTACAAACATAAACAATGCCAGTACCAAAATTCATATCAACGGTGTTATCCATATAAACTCGAACAGCACGTTTTGTAAATGGAATTTCTATTTCAGAAGCAGAAATATCATAATAACGATCATCATTTGGATGAACCATAACAGCGACACAAGCTTCCATGTATTCAGGTCGCGTGGTAGCTATCGTAATAAATTCATTTTCTCTCCCAATAATTGGCAATTTTATGTACCATAATTTTCCTAACTCATCTTGATAACCTACTTCTGCTTTTGCCACAGAAGTTTCACAATTCACACAAAAATGAGTTGGAAATTTATCTCTATAAAGCATACCTTTTTCATAAAAATCTAATAGTGAAAGTTGAACTTTTCGTTTAAAATCATCATTCATTGTGCGATATGTATAGTCCCAATCTGTTGAATATCCTAACTCATCCAATTGTCTTGTCATATTTAGAATATTGTTTTCTACCCATTCTTTACATTTCGCTAAAAAGTTTTCTCGATCATCTTTACTTACCCCATAATTTTTTGTTACTGCTAATTCAACAGGTAATCCATGACAATCCCATCCTTGAGGGAAAAATACATTTTCTCCTCTCATTCGATGATATCTTGCTACAAAATCTATCCAAGCATAATTTAAATACTGTCCTATATGCAATACTCCACTAACAAATGGAGGTGGTGTATCTATCGTAAAAATTTCATCTTCTCGATTCACATCAAAAGCATATATCTTCTTATTTTTCCAATATTTTATCCATTTCTCTTGAATAATTTTAAAATTGAATCTTTTTGGATAAGTTGTTTCTTGTGTCATTTACAATCCTTTTCAACTGTATAAAGATAGAATGGACCTGACGGGAATTGAACCCGTGACCTCTTGAATGCGAATCTTGTAATTAAGCCTTTCACTTAATTTATCAAGCGATCTTCCACTGATCTACAGGCCCAACTATAATTATGATATAATTATATTTTTAAAATCAGAATTACTAAAATTTTTTATTGTTTTTCTTAAATTTTAAAAAAAAAATTTAATATTCAGTTCGAGCGATAATTTCATCTTGTGCATTTTTTGATAATTCTGTAAAATAAACAGAATATCCTGCAACTCTTACAACTAGCCCTCTATAATTATTCGGATTTAGTTGAGCATCACACAAAACCTCCTTTCCTACAACATTAAATTGTACTTGATAACCACCTTCAGGTTGAAAAAAAGTTCTAAGAAGTGGATTTAAGATTTCTGTATTTAGTGTATTTGGATGAAAAGCTAAAATCAATGAATTACCATTAGTCATTAACTCATTATTGAGTTTTTTTATTGAATTGAGAATGGCCGTTGGACCCTTTTTATCTAAACCACTTGTTGGACTTAAACCATTTGAAAGAGGTTCTGTTTTCCTTCTACCATCCGCTGATGCTCCTGTGAAAACGCCAAATGCTAAATGAAATGTTGTGGAATAAATTCCGGGATTAAATATCCCTCCTCTATAATTTGAACACTTTGAAATTTCTTCGCAATAAAATTTTGCGACCTCTACCGCAATCTGATCAACATAATCGTCATCATTTCCGAATTTTGGTACTTTATTAACAAAATATTCTCGCCATTCTGTTCCTTTTTTTCCTTGATAAACACCTCTAAAATTCTTTGCAAGCATTTGAACTAAATCTTCAAATGATATGATTTTATCTTCAAAAACAGTTTTCTTAATTACAGCAAGACTGTCTGCAACTGTGGCTAAACCAATTAGCTGTGGTCCTGTAAAATTATAAATCGCACCACCTTTAGTTATATCAAGACCACGCTCTAAACAATCATCTATAGTTGCAGATAAAAATGGTTGTGGTGTAAGTTCAGCAATTGCTTTATCAAGAAAATACATCGTTTTTACCATGTAATCAATGAAAAATTTCACTTGATTCTTAAAAGCATCCCAAAGATCTTCATAAGAATTAATCTCTCTATCATTTTTAAGTCCATAATCTTTCCTAGTCAACATATCGATTCCATTATTCAATGCTAATTCTAAACATTTTACAACATTAAATTGGTTAGCATTTGTTGACCCAAATGATTTATATGGATGTTGAGGTTCAACACATCCTATTGGTGCATATTCGCGAGCATCTTCTAAAGTAAAACCTCGGTTAATAAGACCAGGGATCATAACTTGATCATTAAATAGTGCAATACTAGCACCCTTTTTTATCGATTCTCCAACTTTCAATATAAAATCATCTGATGTATCTTTATGAATTCTAACACAAAAAGTTGGCTGGACAGTCTTTATATGAGTATATGCATCTAACATTATCAAAGATAATTCATTTGTAGCGTCTTTTCCTTCACGATCTACTCCCCCAATTACTAAATTTTCAGCAATAGGAGGCCCTTCGACAGCTACTACACCTTTTGAAATGACATAATTCCATAAGGTAGAAATTTTAATAAAAAAGCATTCAATAAGAAATTGAACTTTTTCTTTTGTAATATTTCCCTCTTTTATATCTTTTAAATAATAGGGATATAGATACTGATCTAACCGACCTATTGAAATGGCAAAACCACCATCTTCTAAACCAGATATTAGATGAGTAAAATAAATTAATTGTATAGCTTCTTCAAAATTATTTGGCTTATTTTGAGAGATTTTCTCACAAATTTTAGATATATTGTTAAGCTCTTTTTCACGTTCAGGATTATGTTCATTTCCAGCCATTGTTATTGCAAAAACTGAAAATCTATGAATAAATTTCTTAGCCGCATTTAATAGAATGATTACTGATTCAAAAAAAGTCTTTTTATTATTATTATAGGAAAATTCTTCTAAATTATCGCTAGCTTTTTGAATTAAACCATTTATTCCATTTTTTAAAACATTTTCATGACCCGGAAAAAAATGACCAATTCCACTTGAGAGTTCTACATCTACAGCAAAAACGAGTTTTTCCATGATATCTCTTAAATCTGAGTCTAAATATGATTGAAACCGCTCTTGCACAGTAATTTCCTCATCTTTCCAATAAGGAATTATTTCTTCTTTTATAAATTGTCTTTCTTCATTTGTTAAGAAAAGTTTCTGGACAGGACGAGTATCATAATTATCAATATCTTGTTCTATTGTATCTATTCGAGCTTCAGGATATATGGGAGTTCCTACAAATTTAGTACATCTATTACCAACAATATATTCCTCGTCCCATACTTTTATTGTCATATTTGTTAAATAATAGTCCATAGCTTTTGCAAATCTAATAATTGGGTTTTTCCCTTTAGTTTTTTTATAGGAATCTGTAAATAATTTAGCTCTTTCGACACATATTTCATGTGGAGCCTTTACAAGCTTATCTTTCATTCTTAAAATGCGTTCTTTATAGTTTGAAATGGCTAATTGTTCCAATTGCATCTATATCCCTAAATATTATTAATCATTCAGTTTAATTAAAAATATAATTACTTTGTCTAATAAACGTTTTTATTATATTTTTTTAAAAGATTCTCAAAAATTTTGAAGATTTAAATAAATTTCATTAAATGATTTTTAGTTTCGGTTGAAAATAATAGACCATCTTTTTTATTATCTTTAAATCTTTTAATAGCTACATCTAAATATTCTTTATTCAAGTCAATTCCAATGAAGTTTTGATTTTTTATTTATAAATGATTGATAGATCATTCTTTCAAATTAAAATAATGAGTTTGAAAAAAATGATTGAAACAGAGTATAGTAATAGAATTAAACCTAGTTTTTTAACCGAGCAATTTAAGCAAATAGAGCTATTATTTGAAGTTTACATATTGAGAAATATTCGTGAAAGATTAAGAAAAAGACTAAAATCTCTGGAAAAAATGATAAAAGGAGAAATCAATATAGACATTGCTAAAAAGATAGACGCCTTTAAAATAGTCTCTACGGAAAACAATGTTAAATTTGAAGAACTTATGTCTAGACTTAAAACATCCTACAATATTTTCAAATTGGTGAGAGAGCTTAAAAATAACCAACAGTACTTAATAAATTTAAATAAAGAGAGAAGGAAAGCTCGCATTGATGCGGAACAATATGAGATAACTAAGGGGTATTATCTTCAGAAAATGATAAATATTCACGATTCGGTAAATCAATTGAAAAACATCGCGACATCTTACTATCAAGAATTAAAGGATGAGTTAATTTTGCTTGAAGATCGCCGTATTAGATTAACTACAGAAAAACTTAGAAAGTTAATTACTAAAGAAGTATTCACTCAGAAATCTAATGAAATTGAGTCATTAAAACATAAGTTAGAAGAAAAATTGGCATTTTTACAAGTAGAAATAATTGATTTAGAATTAGTATAATGATATGAGGGGATATAAGTGGTAAAATATTACAAGCACAACAAGATAATTAAAATATTTACAATTTTAGGGGGTTTTGCGGGACTTATGTATTGTCTTTCCCAAATCTCAAATACAACTCAAATAAACAGTTGGAATGAAATATTTGGATTTGGTAGGTTTGTACGCAATCTTTTAGGAATGATAATTGCTGCCCTAACATTGCTCGTTGCTTTTAAACCAGATGATCCTTTGCCATGGCATTGGCTACTCCTCTTAGCTTTTTCAGTACTCCTTCTATTTTTTAGTTATTTAATGGGAGGAATCCTAGTCTTAATTGGTGGTGTTCTAGGGTTAATAGATGATATATAGACTTAAATTTCATTTTTTTTCAGCTTTTCATTTTTGAATTCTCCATTTTTGTCATTCATTCACAATTTTTCTTTATAAGTATTCGAAAAATTTATTGTTTAAATATATAAATTTAAGGAGTAAAAAGGAAATTGAAAAAACATTATAAATTTTTAGCTTATTTGACAGTCTTTATATCAATAAATCTATTGATAATAGATCAAGCTCTTCTTAATGATAGGTTAACTTATAATTTAAATTTGCATGAACATATGCAAAAGGATATTACCAACAAATTAACTGAAAATCTCATAATTTCAAGTACAAAGAGTAATTATGAAATAATTACAGACACTTTTACTCATAAATTATCACAATATTCATCTTTAGGTTATTTCCCTCAAATCTATGAATCTTCTCTACAAGCAACATACTATGCATTATATATTCTTGAAACTCTTGATGCACTAGATCAAATAAATGAGACAGCAATTACAAGTTATATCATATCTCATTATGATAATATTTCACAAATTTTCATGGATGAATATGCTTATAGGTATATAGACACGGATTTTTCACAATGCTATTATCCTTATACATCTGTTCTTGAAGTTAATTGCTACGCGATATTATCCTTAAATTTATTGGGCCAATTGGACTTGATAAATGGTGAAGAGTCTGTAGATTTTATCTGGAGGTGCTTTAATCCTGAGGGATCTGAAAATGGGTTTATTGGGCAACCTTATGTCTCGAGCTTACTAAATGAGTTTAAAATTGCAACGATGGATAATACGTATTATGCTCTTAGAACTTTAGCCTTATTGATGGATGACTGGAGTGGGTATAATAATGAAATAACAAAAATTATACAGTATATTAATGGATTACAATCATTAAATGGGGGTTTTAATAATGACAATAATATTAGTTTTGATTCTCTTACTTCACCTATGTTTGAACCTAATTTACTCTCATCATATTACTGTATTAAGAGTTTAGATATACTAAATTTAGTTAATTCAATAAGAATAATAGATTTTTACCAATATTTAGAAGGATTATATGATGACTCTATTCATTCCTTCCAAATGTGTAATTTTGGAATACCTGATTTTTGTAATATCATAGCAACAGCATTAGGATTAGAATTATCGAATATTACGGGATTTACAAGTATAAATATAAATGAAGCAATGAATTTCCTTTTAACTAATCGAAATTATTTGGGAAATTGGGATTCTTCAACTGTATTTCAAAATCATGAGTTAATTGACACCTTTCAAATAATTCAGTGTTTAAAAGAATCCGGATTAATTTCTCAATTAACTGAGCTTGAAAAAAACCAGATAGCTAATGCGATTGGATATTATACACAAAAAAATGGATTTTCATTGATTTCTAATGATTATATGTCTATTGATCTTATATATTCTATAGTAAATTCTTTTGACTTATTCAATCGTATTCCAGATTTAGAAATTTTAGAGATATACAATTTAATAGAGGATTGTTTCCAATATTTTGGGATTATAGAGTGCTACGGTTTCTCTGCAAGCACAAATTTTGAAAATTTTATAGGATTTAGGTCTTATCCAATTGAATTTTATAACTTAGGGTATCATCGATATACACAAGAAATTGATGGCCTTTATAATCATAAATTTAATTATCGTGCATTAGATTCCTTACAAAATATATTCAAGTTAGATGATCTTGATTCAAACTATGATTTAACGATTCTAATCAATAATATTTTAGATTCCCAGTTTTTAAATTCAGAATTTGAAAACTATGGTGCATTTTTACCATTTATAACATATTCTTTAAAAACTCCCGAAGCCCAAAATAAAAGCATTTTTTTAGAAAGTAGTTATTATGCAATAAAAACACTTGAATTACTTGTTGATTTTTTAGATCTTGGGAATATTGCTAATTTAACATTCAATAAGGGTGCTCTATATGGATATATTAGAAGAAACTTGCGTGAAACTGATTCCATAACATATTTCAAACCCCAGTATGCTTCAAACCTTGAAGAAATTCTAAAAAATACGTATTATTCTATCTATATCTTAAAGGCTTTAAATTTATTTGATTTAGATAAGGAAAAACTTAAAGATTATGTTCAATTAAACATCGATTACTCCAACATAAAAAATGTGTACTACTCTTACAAGATTTCTGAAATCTTAGATTTTGAAATTGATTTTAATGCTACATTAACTAGCAGTTTAGTTAAACAGTTATACATTGATGATAATGGTGAATTTTATGCTAGTTTAGACAAAGTTGAAATTAACCAAGACATTTTTTACTGGATCTGTGATATGGCAAGAAATAGTGAGCTATATATTGAATGTGATTATATCAAGTCAATTTCTTTAGGAAGCATTAACACAATCACAGCTTCATTTAGTAATATAATATTCAGTGAATATGGTCAATTAACATCTGTTACTTTTGAAAGCAATAAATTTGGCACATTACACTTAGAAGAACAATTCGATAATTCATATCAAATTAATTTCTTAGTTCCAGAAGATCCTAAATATCTTCCTTCTGTAGAAGGAAGGTTATTTATCTATGATCATTTAGAAATCATTGGTCAAGTTCCAATTTTTTTCCAAACAACCTTTGCACAGATAATAGATTATAATATAACAGAAAACGATAAAAAAATAACATTTAATGTAAATGTCTCACGTAAAATCAATTCTGAATTTCATTCCATTAGCAATTCAACTGTTTATGTTCATGTATTTAAAGATGATTCATATAGAGAAACTCTAAATTTCACTAAAATCGATTTTACAACTTATTCAAAATTTATTTGCACCTACGAATTCGAAGACGCCGGGAGTTATTATTTCAATGTTACTTTGGTCGACATTTTCTTCCCAAAGGGATTAATTTTATTTGAACATGAGTTGCAAATTGAATCACGAATTCCTATAGATCCAACACCTCCCCCTGATCCAACACCGCTTCCTAATCCAATACCAAATCCTATAAATCTTCCGTTTGATGTTAATGGTATGGTACTAGCAATTTCTGCTTCAATAATTACAGCAATCGTGGTAGCATTTGTAGTACGGGGTGGGAGAAAGATAAAACATAGGATACAAGTCGGGGAGAATAGAGATATAAAGGAAAAAGTAGTAAACACTGATCAATCGAAGGTTAAGAAAAACAGAAAGCAGGATCTCTTCGAAGATTGGAATTAAATTATTTTTATTTTTTACTAATTCTATTTTT
The DNA here is from genome assembly GCA_964409945.1 of uncultured archaeon. Lineage (GTDB taxonomy): Archaea > Asgardarchaeota > Lokiarchaeia > Sigyniarchaeales > SOKP01 > Loki-b32. The sequence goes on from CAYPFJ010000039.1 coordinate 19,846, forward strand.
TGTTTACTTTTTATTGTTAGTTTAGAATAAAGAATAAAGAGAAAACCAATTCATATCTCTATGACTAAATTAATAAAATACTGTACTAATCCAAGTCTTAAAATCAAAATTCACAGGAAAGCAATTGTATATTTGTTTTTTATAGTTAATATTATTATTCTCTCATCATTTGCACATAAAGTTGATAACAATAACAGTTCTATACATTCCCTAGGACCTACGATAGCTAATGTAATAGGAGCTGATGATCGAGAGAGGATCACATCCACAACTTCTTATCCTTGGAGTACGATTGTTAAATTGCATATTACATGGGGAGCATATACCACATTTGCTACAGGAGCTTTAATCGACAAAAATCATGTGCTTACAGCGGGACATTGTGTATATTCACATTCACTTGGAGGGTGGGCTGATAGTATTAGGGTTGTACCTGGGGAAGACAATGGAAATGAACCATTTGGATATGCTTGGGCTATCAAAATGCGTTGTTATGATGATTGGAAAGATAATGCTTCTACTTATCATGATTTCGCTGTCCTCACACTAGATAGAGATATAGGATTATATACTGGATGGATGGGACTTTATACAACATTATCATCAAGTTCAACATATTCAGGACTATTAAATACTGCTGGGTATCCTGCTGAGTTGGATTATGGAAGAAATATGTATTGGACTAATGATTATGGATTAGATGCCAATGAATATAATCATTGGTTTTACTTAGATATAACTGGAGGCCAGAGTGGCAGTCCCGTTTGGATATATTATAACGGTGGACCGTATATTCTTTCAATTGTAACTTCTAGTATAAATGGATTAGATCTAAATTATGGTACTCGAATAAACCAAAATAAATACCATTGTATTGATAATTGGCTTATTGCTGATGAAACTTTGACTGATAAACCCGATTTAGCATCTGAATATAATCAATTGGCAGGGTACAATACATCTATAGTTGGAGCTGGTTTAACCGAGTTTGAAGCATGGTGTAAAATACGTAATTTAGGAACGAGTTCCGCAAATAATATTAAAGTATCATACTATGCGTCAAAAGATCCATCTTTCACTAAAGAGGATTATTTAATCGGGTTTGAGATAATCCCATCATTAGCTTCTACAGCCTCTAAAGATTCTTATTGGTCTGGAACGTTTCCTGATAATGGCGCTAGTGGAAATTACTATGTAGGCTGGATTATCGATGCTGATAATTCAATTGATGAATTTAATGAAAATAACAATTATAATTTTATTTGGTCTTCCAAATTATTGGTTGATGCTACTCCTCCTATGAATCCGACAGAGTGCGTTCAATTAAATGGCACAACTGAAAGTGATATATCGCAGGATTCTATAAAGAATCCCGATTTTATTTGGAGTAGTGCAACAGACGCCCATACAGATGTAGCGGGATATTATTATTACTGGGGAGAAGATCCTAATGGAACTTCAACTTCTTTTACGTCTTTATCGGGTTATGATCCACCAGCTATTAATAATGGAACATATTTCCTGAGAGTCTGTACACAAGACATTGTAGGTAATATCGCTCCATGGACTACCCTTTATGTATTTAAATATGAAGCGAAAATAAATAGTACGGATGACGATCCTGTCGATGATCCTATTGAAGATCCAATTGATAACCCTAATGATAATCCGGTTGATGATTCTGATGGAGATCCCAGTGATAATCCCCATGATGGTAGTGGAGACGACCCCAATAAAAGTGAAAAAGTTACTTTAGAAGATAATCTTATAATAGAGTTTATTATAATTATTGGAATATTAAGTTTGTTGGTTTTCTTATTTTTGAAGGTTCAAAAGAGGAGATAATGATTAAAAAAGTTGGAATTTTAATTTTTTTTTTAAATATAAATAAACGTTAAAACTTTATATGATAGAAAATGATGAGAACTCTTCAAATTACTGCAAATATTGTGGTTGTAAATTTCAGCAAGATACCATTCAAAGATTAATTGGAAACAAAGAACTTGTAATCTGTGAGTTCTGTGGAATTGAAATAAATATCGATAATGTCGATACTCAAGAAGGATTTGTTAAAGACCAACATGAAAAAACCTTAATTCTTAAAGAGGACATTAAGAAAAAGAAAATGTCAATTGTTAAAAGAATTGGCAAGTTAGCGAAATCAAGAAAGTTTTCTGTTAATATAATTTTGAATGACGAGGATTTTACTCAAATATTTAAAGAAATTTTAATCATAGTGATTTCCCGCTTAATCTACTTTTCCCTCGGGGAATGGGAGCAAGAAAATAATGTTAGTGTGCGCCGTGTAAGTCTAAACCAATCTATTCTCACCTATTTAGCAAGTAAGTTAAAACCTATATTAACTAAAAGAATAAGTAGAACCTTTTTAGAAAATTTACATAACATCTCTATTGAAGAATTTGATGATTCATTAAAACTACTCCAAAAAAAAGTAGAGTCAAATCAGGATTATCGAACTCATTTTCTAACATTTATAATATGGCTAAAAAAGATTGTGTTTAGGCTAGTTTCGGATATGTGGGAAATGAAAAATCTTCCTAAGTTTCAAGCAACTATTCTAAAGGACTTAAAAAATTATTTCATAGGTCATGATTTATCCAAAAACAAAAAAACAATTCAATGTGAAAAATATATGTATCCCACTATCAAATTTATTGAAGATTTAAGAAAAGAATTACAAAAAATTATTCCTAAAAAAGAATTATTACATAGAAAGCGATTATCAGAAATAAATTTAAGTAGTTATTTAGGTCAAAAAGAGAACCATATATACCAAATTAAAAGAAATTGCAAAAGAAATCCAAAATTTCTCTTGGATTTAAATTTAATCAGAGAATATAAACGTTATTTAACATCAAGATTTGGTGATAGATGTAATAGAGCGAAAAATTTAATTAAAAGATATAAAAGTTTAAACAGTTTAAAGGAAGATTATGAACACATTTATGATTACCATCCGAATATTAAATTGGATTACTTTAAGGATATTAATACAAAACCAAAAGCATACTGGCTTGGTTTTATATATTCTGATGGTGGATTATCTTATCAATTTCGAGACAAGAAATTTATTAGATTTCATTTTGGACTAAATATTAAAGATAAAGATTCTCGAGACATGGTCTATCGTCTAGCTAATACGATTGGAATTGAAGAAAAATATGTTAAACCATGCTCCAGAGGTATATTGCTTCGATTTATGATAACGAATAATCGCTTTGCAATGCATTTGAATAATCATGGAGTAATAATTGGGAAAAAATCTAAAAAAATAGAATTGCCTGAACTTGGTAACCGAGAATTAAATTTGGCTTTTCTTCTAGGGTATTATGATGGAGATGGTACTGAGGGTTCAACTGTAATAAGTTCTGGTAGTAAGAAATTTTTAGAACAAATTAAAAAAAAATATGAAATAAGCTATGATTTGAGATATAAGAAAGGTGAATCTATAATTAATGGAAAGAAAGTTAAAGGAGAGGGGTGGGATTTAGCATTAGGAGCAAATTTATTTAATGAAATGATGAGAAATTATCAATTTAGTATGCCAAGAAAAAGGAAGATCTTTGAAACGCCAGAAGAAAGGTCTGAAAGAATGAGACAAACATGCATTGATAGAGCAAAATTGAAAATAACTGATGATTTCCTAAAAGATCTTAAAAAACTTGTCTGGGAAATGCCGTTATATAAAATTGCTGAAAAATATGAAATCTCAAACTCTAGGATAACTGAAGTTTGTAAAAAGTATGAAATAAGTAAACCACCAGTTGGTTATTGGAGGAAAAAACATAACTAAAAAAGACATGTAAAACTAATAATAATGTTTTTTTTTGAAATCCATTATCCTAAAATCTTTAATTATTAAATAATGATAGAATTATTTGATAAAATAATTTCTAAAATAAAGAGTGTATTAAATGCCCTATTCTTACATAACAATAAATTGGAATCTTCCTAAAATTAATTCGAGAAATGAATTACGTAAGTATGTTGTGCTTAAATTTATGGAAGAGAAACCTGGACAAGGTACTGGAAAGTTAGTTTCTAGATATAAATATAATGTCGAAAGATTCTTAGATGGAAGAAAATTGTATTTAATAAGACCTGCTCAATATAAGATGGGGTTTGATTTTCAAATATGGATGGAGAATTGGAATAAACTTAATCTAAATAAAATGCCTAGTTATAAAGATGTCATTCAAGATTTAAAATACAAACAACTGGAAAACCAAAATAAATTTAACTTTCTCCTTAAAGCAATAAACCAAATTTATATATGCGAAGACGATGATCGCATATTAAAATGGCTACAAGAAAAAAAAATTAGTTTTTCTATTGGTGAAAATATTAATATCTTACTGAAGATTATCAAATGGATGTTTATCGAGCAAGATATAAGATATTGGAATTTTAGTGGTCGAGTAAAATTAAAAAATTATATTAATAAAAGCTTTGAATTTCCTACTTCGCAAGATGACGGTCTTTAAATATAAAGATATAGAAATACTTTTTACTAATTATTGAGCTGCCTCATTTTTCCAAATATATAAACGATTAATAATACCACTTTCTAGCATCCAAATTTCATCTTCCCCATTAACAAGGTCTAATATGCTTCTAACAAATAGATTTTTAAAAATAAATCTGATTTGATTTGCCTCTACTATCATCTCTCTAGTAAGAGAAGTATTATTCAAATCTTCATTAAACTGTTTAAAATCAAATGATACTTGATTCATAATTGGATTTCCTATATGAAATATGAAACGTACAATTGCGGTAGTCTCATCTATTATATAATTTTCTCCTTTTTCTCTAATAAGTGCAACTTCTGCAAATGTCTTTAAATCACTTAGTTTAAATCTACCCCTAACACTTTGGATTGAATATCCTCCAAATCGCTTGGAAATCCAATTACATATTCGTTCAATATATTGAACATCAGATTCTTCTTCATTTTTTGGAATAGCATTAATTAATTCATTCTTAGGAATTCTGTTTAAAGCTAATTTAATAGTATCCTTATAAAAAACCTCGTCCAATGACGACCTTAAATCATTTTCATTGGTTAAAGGCATAAAAAATTCAAAGATCATTAATTTTCTGAAATATTCTTCTATATAATTCGCTTTAATCCTCGAACTTTGCGAAAAATATGCTTTAAACTTTTCCCACTTAGAAAATTTTTTGAAAACTCCTGAAACCAAGAATTTACCGGGATCATTCGGAGCATCTTCTAAAATATGTCTAAATTTCTTTGAAAAATATGTATCAAAATTATCTGGATTTGGATAATTTACAAAATTCTTAAATTCCTCTTTTGAAAATGCATCAGGTGATCTTGAATGATTCACTAAAAAAATAAAGGCATTTCTTACGGGTTGTTCTGGTTCCTCAATATTTCTATCAATAGAATTCATTTTATTCATAACTTGGATTTAGATTTAAGCAAAAGATACTTACTACCGATTATAAATTGAAAATAATAGAATAATAAATTTTTGGATTCCTTTGATTTTTAATTTAACCAATAAAGAAGAAAATTATATTGTTAATAATTTGAAATTAATAGAACCTTTATATTTCCTCTTTTCTCTGCATTACAATTAATAGCTCTTCTAGCACCTAGTGTAATAATTTTGTATTCTTTATATAAATCTTGAATATATTCATTATAAGAATTACTTAATATAAGCTTACAACCCCGTTTATCCAATTTTTTAAAAACATCGAATAATTTCTGTTGAGAATCTTTTCCAAAATTTTCTTTGGTGTAACTTGTAAAAGAAGATGTTCTTGATATAGGATGATATGGAGGGTCAAAATAAACAAAATCGTCCTCTTGAGCATGCTCTAAACAAATTTCAAAAGAACCATGGATTATTTCAACATCTTTCAAAGCTCTACTTACAGCAAATAGATTTTCTTCGTCACAGAAGTTAGGATTTTTATATTTACCAAATGGTACATTGAATTGTCCTTTACTGTTAACCCTATATAGGCCATTATAACAACATCTGTTTAAATAAATCATTCTGGAGGCTTTTTCTATACTGGATAATTTATTAAACCTTTCTTTATCTCTGTCTAAAGTTCTTATTTTATAGTAATAATTTTTTTCATTCTTATGAGTTTTTAATAATTCTATTAGTTCTTTTACATTATCTTTTATGACATTGTAACAATTAATTAATTCTTTATTGATATCTATAATAATTGAAAATTTAGGTTTCAAATAAAAAAGAACTGCTCCACCGCCTACAAATGGTTCAATGTATTTATTAAAATTTTTCGGAAAATATTTGTACATCTGTAAAATTAATTGTCTTTTACCTCCAGCCCATTTTAAAAAAGGATGGGGGATTCCATTAGATAAAGTATTATTTTTTTTTTTATGTAAAAATGTGTAATTACGTTTATTATTGGAAAAATCTTGAGTTATATCTCTAAACAATAATTTTTCCTTGTCAGACAATTTTATCCCTCAAAAATTTGATGCAGATCTTTTTATCCTATATAAAGAAAAATATTAAAAGTACACTTATCAAGTATAGTTAATAAAGTTACATATAAATAATTAGTTATTAAATCCATGATCTTTTATATTAAATTTATAATTAAAAAAGTTACATGTAACTTTTTAAATTATTTATATTTTATATTAATGTGTCCGACGAAAATGAACTAAACCATATTCTAAACAACTTAGATAATATTTCAAAAGGCGCTAATAAATTCATAAAAAATTTATTATTAGAATTAACAAAAATGAAAGAAATTCTGCATTATTCTAGAGAAAAGATATTTATACCAGATAAATTCTTTAATGATTTTCTAAAACCGCAATTAGAGGAGAAGAAAAAAATGACGAAAAAAGAAATGTTTAATTTATGTGAACAGAGGAGAAAGTATGATTCTTATAATACTTTAAACAGTTATTTATACAAATTAGAGATAAATGGATTTATAGAATCTGAGAGAATAAAGAATAAAAAACGTTATATGTTAATACAGAAAGAAAAGTAAATATTTTCTTAACTAGAGTAGATTGAATCAAATGTTCTATCTTCAAATTGAGTAAGTATATCTAAAGCGTTTCCATGATACAAAATGAAGTTTTTCTCTTCAAAATAAGGATTTATCATATTATGGTAAATTCATTATAGAAATTATGAAAAATTAATCCAGCTGGTTAAGAGAATATAATATCTTTTAATTATTAACTTTAAAGTTTAATATTAACAAACACTTAATATTCATGTAAGAAAATCATTAACTTATTCAAATTGTAGTAGAGATTTAAACATGATAAATAAACAAAGATTTGAAGAGTTATTTAGCCAACATGTTATTAAAGACATTTCTGAAGAACAAATTGATATAGTTCTTTCAGGACAATATGGTAAAGCATTAGAATTATTAAGAGATGCAGAGGCAACTGGATTATTTCCTGCTTTAGTTGGACCTCCGGGAGTTGGAAAAACTATTTTATGTCGATATTTTGCTGGTCTAAGGGCAAAAGAGAAGAAAAATAAGAGTTTTTATTGGTTAACTATGGATGAGAGTATAAAACCTTCTCATTTTGTTGGCTCTTTTGATCCAGCGATTACATTAAAGAAGGGATTTGTATTAGAAGCTTTTAACCCCGGACCATTATTAAACGCAATGCTAGAAGGAGGTACTTTCCTAGCTAATGAAATTAATAGAGCTACAGAATATTCTCAAAATACATTATTAGAGCCTCTAGAGGAAGCTTCTATAGGTATTCCCCATTTAGGGCGAATAAAAGCAGATAACGATTTTTTCTTTATATGTGCAATGAACCCCGAAGAATTATCAGGAACTCATCGCTTATCTGAAGCTTTAAAAGATAGAATAAAAGTTTGGATCAAATTAACCTACCCAGATAAATCCACAGAATTAGATATCATAAGAATAAATCTACCAGAACATTTCATTATTGAAGAATCTGAATTAGAATTAATTTATTCAATTATTAAAGAAACTAGACAAAATAAAATCGATATTGAAATACCCGCTTCTATAAGAGCCGGAATTGCTATTGCTAAATTATTAGCAAGAAAAAGACTAGTAGAAAAAGAAAAAAAAGTGAAAGAAAAAGAATCTGTATATGTGTATCTCTCAGAAATTGCCCGTCATGTTTTATTGGGAAGTTTAAAACCTAAACCCGGAGTAAAAGTCGAAAATATTATAGAGAATATTATTCATAAGACCTTAGGAGGGTAAAATTATTGGGAGTTTTTCCTGAAAACCCATGTGAATTTAGTGTGGAGTTTATTAGAAGGATGAGAAATCATCCAGATATAATCCAAATGCCCTCTCCAAGGCAAGTCTTATCAATACCAAATTTAATCTTATCAAGATATTATCGTAAAGGATCTATTACTCCAAATGATTTTATTGAAATTAGTACTGTTACCTCATTTCCAGATAATCAAAATTTAGCGAAAGATATTGCCTTTGAGATTCTCTTTCCAAATTACAAGAAAGACTTAGTGAAATCATTCTTTGTTGAGGGTGAGAATGATAATTTTGAGGATGAATTGAAAAACTCTGGAATCAAATCGGAATTAGACCAATTGCAAGATATTATAGATGAGATTGAATTTTCAAAATCATTTGATTCAGACATGATTCAACAATTAGAAGAGTTTATGGAACAATTAGATCAAAAAAGGCATGAAGAACCATATAAATCAGCGCTTAATTTCTTCAATGATGATTCTGAGTTATATAAAGAAGAAATAACCTCATTTGAAAAATTGCTTGAAGAAGCAAGGAACCGAATGCTACAAAAAATAAATTCTTTAGATCCTAAGGATCTTAAAGCTGGTACTAACCTAGGATTAAATGAATTAGTGCAACAACAATCTTTAAGAGAATGGGAAAAAATTACTAGTAAAGCTTTAAATAATCGAAATATTGAGAATGATTTAAAAGAATTGTTAAAATCAGGAAGTTTAGAAGATTTACTTCAATCTATGAAATTTTTAAATGAAACTAATGCCATTTCTAAAGAACAATTAGAAAATCTAAAAAAAGAACTTCAAAATAAGATTGGTAATTTAGATCAATTATTTCAATCAGCAAAACACTTAGGTGAAACTCCCAATTTTGATCATAATCAAGTTTTAAACAATAGTTTAAATCAATCTTCATTTGAACATAACTTCAATTTAGCAAATTCACTTGACCAATTTTTTGGCACTAATCTAAGAGGTTCATTATTAGATACTTTTGATCAACAGAATAAAAATTCCCAAATGAGTCTTTCACTTGAAACTTTAACAAAAACTGCATTTACAAACAAATCATGGAATTCGCTATTTAATCAAGCATTAAAAAATGCAATTAAGGAAGCAAATTCTCAAAATAAAAAGAATGAGGCTTTTAAATCACTTACACATCAATTACAACAACTAATGAACAGTTGTCAAAATATGTACTGTAGTCAAAAAATGGCTCAAAACATTCCAAATCTCATGACCTTAACTTTGGAATCTTGTGACACACCTTCCCACCTAAGAAATGCAACCGAATTTTTAAGAAAAATCGGTTTAAATCCAACATCAGAAGTTATTGAAAAGATTGGAAAGAAACTTCAAATGCCTGAAGATGAAATTTTTGAATTAATTGAACCCACTTATCAATTGTTAAAAAAGCTTGTGGAAACTAAAAAAGCAGATTTTCAAAGGCTAAGTAACTTATTGAGTCAAATTCAAGATCAGTTAAATTATGAGAGGATAAAAGAATTAACTGCTATAGCATTAGCTTCTGATAATAGAGATGCTTTAGGAGCACTAGGAAATTTTAATTTAAGTGATGCTTTAAAAAGCGCTCAACAAATTGGAGGCCAAGAAGGCGAAAATAAGATGATTTCTTGTTTATCTGCTGGTAGTGGAGAAAATCTAATTAAACAATGGTTTATTCATCGCAAAAATCTGCCAGAAACAACTAAACAAAAAGTTAAAGAATTAGCAAAAAAAATGTTAATTGAATTAGGCATTTATTATTCACGAGCACGTTTAGGCAGTTCTACAACAGGACCGATCCCAATTAATATAGTAAGACCTTATTCGATTGGGGATGATTTTGAAAACATTGATCTTGAAGAAACGCTCTATAATATATTAGAAAAAGGTAAAAAATTAGATCATATTGAATATGACGATTTTTATGTTTATGAAACTGCTAAAGGGCTTCGAACTACTTGTTTTGAACTAGATATTTCAGGTAGTATGACGGG
>CAYPFJ010000040.1:0-29851 GCA_964409945.1 uncultured archaeon
TGGGGATATAAAGGAATTGACTTAAGGCGAGCATATTTTTCTTCATTTATTCCTATAAAAGGGACACCCTTAGCTGGCAAACAAGCCGCTCCATTAACAAGAGAACACAGATTATATCAAAGTGATTGGTTATTACGGATATATCATTATAAATTGAAAGATTTGAAGGAAATACTGAATGAAGAGTGTAATTTACCTATAGGTGACCCAAAAATGCACTTAGCAAGAAAATATTTTAAAGATCATGGACCTGTAGATCCAAACCAAGCATCTTACCAAGATTTAATTCGAGTTCCCGGAATTGGTCCAATTTCTGCTAAAAGGATAATTAACTTGCGAACTAGAAAATTTGTTTTTAAACGTAGACAAGATCTAAAATCGGTTGGTGTAGTATTAAAGAGAGCTGATCCTTTTCTTTTGATAAATAAAGGAAATCAAACAACTCTACATAAGTTTATTAATCTCAATGAGAATAAAATTATGGAAAAAGGAATCTAATGAAAAAAATAAAGGAAGTTCAAGATCCGTTAGAAGTTGTTGGGTGTGCTAAAGGTCACTCACATGAAGAATTGATTCATAATCTACCCCGTCATTGTAAATTTTCTCCTGTTCTAATCAAACATATTAAAAAAATTCCAGAAGTGATCTTACGAAATTCAGGTACGCCACTAGCAAAAAAAATTAACTATATGATGCGAGAAGTGTCTACTGAATCGTATCGTGCTAGACAATTTACACGAACACAGATCAATAATCGTGGTGTACTATTTGGAGTAGTCCTATTAAAACATCGCGTAATAGATCTTGTTTTAGAATATTTTCATGAAAGATGGCCACAATGCATAATTTGTTTATATAATGAACACACTCTTAAAACTGCTATAATAGATGAAAAAGGGATAGTCCGGGAGTTTAATTCTCCTCTAAAAAAAGTAGTAGAAGAAGTTAGTAAAAATCGCTCTTTTAATCCATATTTCGAAGATATACAACTTTCAGGAGAAAAAATATTCGAGACACTATATAATTCACAGTTTATTTCTGAAAGAGAAAACAAAAGTTATTTTAAACGGATGATTCCTGATAAGTGTTTTGAATTACCTGGGATGAAAGGTGGAGTGGAAAAAAATTTTCGAAATAAAAAGATTAATGAATACCTTTAATTTTATACTATTTTAGCGAATAATTTTTTGCCTGTTTTATATGCTTCGCTTTCATTTGGCAAGTTTAGGAGATTTTCACCAACTAAATTCATTTTACTTATTTCATCACTATTCGCAATAAAGCCAAGAAGCTTTACATATTCTTCTTTAATGTTGGTTACTTCTTTTTCTAAAATATCTCTTATATTTTCTGGAAACCGATTCCCAAGTATCCATATATTTTCAAATTTCAAATCAACCTCTTTAGATACTTCTAATATCCGTTTCATGGTATGAATACCCATTTTGCTTGGATCACTTACTATCACTAAGTCTGTGACGTTTCGACCCGTTTTTCTGGCAAAATATTCCAGTCCTGCAGGGGCATCTATTAATGTGACATCATAATTTTTTGAGAGGATGTCAATCACCCGCTTTAAGGTGTTATTTACACTGCAATAGCACCCCTCACCTTCACTACGTCCCATTTCTAATATATCAAAGTCGTCCATTTCGATTAAAGCATCAAAAACCTCAGATTCAATGATTTGCGCTTTCGACACATCAAGGGGTATCTGCCGTTTTTGGATTTTGTCTTTTAAGATGGTCATTTTCCCCCCAATGGTTTCTTTAAAATGGATTTCTTTTCCGATAATGTCTCCAATATTTGCGTCGGGATCGGCATCAATTACGAGGATGTTAAGATCTTTAGATTTTTCAAGGAGATATTTGAGCATTAAGACGAGGAGTGTGGATTTCCCTACCCCGCCCTTTCCAGAAAATGAAATGATTTTTTTCATCACTAAAACACTTAAAATTAGTAATATTTCTCTATGTAAAAGTAATTGATTTAAAATTAAAAACTTACTATAAATAATTCAAAAGAATAGGACGTGTAATAATAAGAATTATAAATGCAAGTAATAAGGATATTAATATTTAATAAATTATCTTCTTGTTTGACTTTGCTGTTCTTGACGGTAAACAGGAACTATTTTTGAAGTAAAATCGTCAAGTGTGTATCGAAACTCATCTTCACTTGATATTTTACCTAACTCTAACATAATTTGTCGTGCTAAAAGCCAGAATGCTAGCCCTAATGCTTTTTTACCTCGATTATTAGCTGGAATCGCAAGATCTATGCCTGTAAGAGTATCATCGGTATCAAATAGAGATACTAAAGGAATTCGGGCTAATTTAGCTTCTCGTAAAACTACTTTATCTGCATGAGGATCTACAATTAACACAACGCTCGCGTCTTTAATGTATGTATCAATAATTGGGTTTGTAAGTGAGCCGGGAATAAATCTTGAAGTTATTGCTCTGCACCCTAATACTTCACAAAACTTTTTTACTGGTTCTTTCCCATATCGTCGAACTGAAGTAACAATGACTCTATCACTTCCTTCTTCAACATATTTGCTTAAGAATCTAGCCGCAATTTTAAGTCGTTCGTCAGTTTGAGTTAAATCAATAACATATAATCCATAATTAGTCTGCCTATAGATAAACCTTCGGGCATCTCCAGTTAATAGTTTTGTTCCAATATGTATCCCACAGCTTAAATAAAGCTGTTTTCTTTCCTCATCTTTATCAATTAATTCTTCTTTTATCTCAATTCCTGCTTCTATATCTTTAGTGTCTAATAAGTCAAGTTCTTCTTCTAAATCTAAATCTTCTTCAAAATCGATATCAAATTCTTCGCTAAAATCTTCTAGATCATCGTTTTTTTTCGTACTTTCTGGTTCTTCAGTTTTCTTTTTCTTTCGAGCCAAATTAGTAGCCTTACTTTTTTTTTCTGACGTTAATTAAATTAAAATATATTTATGTCTAACGAATTTATGAATATATTATTGAATACATAATAACTTTAATATTTTATTGAGCAGAATTTTCTAAATCCTTAAGATCTAAAGTTTTAATATCGCAAAATGATTTTAATTATTAATATATCTTATTGAATAAAACTATAATATAATCATTTAGATCGGTATTGGTTTTAGTTATGACTTCCTATCGATTAATTATTGGTATCATTGTTGGAATATTAATTAGCTTCTTTACCGTTTTTTTCTTTAACATGACGGTTATATTAAACCAAATTCAATTATATGCTGGAACTGATATAATAAGAATAGCTTCTTTATTAGTGGGAGCAAATTTTGATTTTAATATGATTTCATTTTTTACAGGAACACCAACTATCCTTGGTTTTTTTGCACCTGAAATTTTGGCATGGATTTTCATTGGTTATATCACAGGCTCAATAGCAAAAGGTTTAAGAAGAGGAACAATAGCCAGTTCATTAGTTGTTATTGTAGTATTGTTGATTTGGATTATACTAAGCATTATATCTGGTCAAGATTTAATGGCTTTATTCCAAGGAATTCAATTATATGAAACATTGGGCGGAATAATCAGTGCGTTTATAGGTGTTCTAATAGGAGGAGTATTTGGTGGATTAGTAAGTGGCCCTTACGAGGAATTCTATTAAAAACCCTTGAAGGAAATTATTTTTTCATAGAATATAGTAATTAAATCTATTATTACTAATCTATAAATATTTATTCTTTAAAGATTGCAGATATCTTACTGAGAGTAGTTATTTACTGAATTTTGTAATAACTCAAACTTAAAGTTAATTGGTTAATTATATAAAATAATGGTGAATAAAGAAGAAATTTTACCCGATCGGGAGTTTGCATTAGAATTATTAAGGAAATTGAAAGTTCCACTCTCAGTTAGACGCCATTCAGAAAAAGTTGCTGATAAAGCCATAGAAATAGCAAATAAAGTAAAAAAAGCAAAATTAGACGTAAATTTGATTGAAATTGGGGCTTTATTGCATGATATTGGGAGATCTAAAACCCATGGTTTTAACCATGCATTAATAGGTGGTAAAATCTTAAGACAGAGAGGTTTTTCAGATAAACTTGCGAGAATCTGTGAAACTCATATTTTAGGTGGTTTAGATAAACAAGATGCTAAAAAAGTGGGATTACCTGAAAAAGATTATTTACCTATCACTTTAGAAGAAAAAATAATATGTTTAGCAGATAAACATATGGCTGGTACGAGAGAAGTTTCAATCCAAGCCAGATTTAATAGATGGTTTCAAAAATATGGAAGAAGTAAGATCTTGTTAAAATCGAAAAAAAGAATCGAACATATTCAAAAAGAAATTGAAGAATTGATGTAGCGAGTTATTTTAATAATTAGTTCTATAGTTAATTAACTAATTATAGTAAACAAAATGAATGTTTTGTTATTTTTTTCATAATTCAACTCAAATCTTTTAGCTTATCGAGTATAATTTTCTGAATCTTTTCTTGAACAAATTCTATAATATCATCAGAGTTAACAATAGAATACCCTTCTTGTTTAGCGCGGCTGAGATAAAGATTTCTTACTTTATCTAAAAATGAGTTATCCTCAAATTTTTCCAAATCATCTTCTTCTTTTCTTGCTAATGCCGTTTTTGGATCGACATCTAAAATAATTGTTATATCAGGTAGTGCTACAAATTTATTTATTTCCATAACCCATTTAACAGAGATTTTATCTGATTGTAATGATTGATATACTATCGAAGATTCTAAATAACGATCGGATATAACGATATACCCATCTTCTAGTTTTTTCTTGATTTCGTTATGATAATGCAAGTTTCTGTCAGTAGCAAATAATAATGCATCAGCGGCAGGCGGTACATTTTTATCTTTTAGATATTTCCTGACTAATTTCCCAATATCGCTTTCAGACGGTTCCATCGTTAAATGAACTTTGAATCCCTTGCTTTCTAAAAAACCTTTAAGAAGGTGACTATGAGTGCTTGTGCCTGATCCATCAATCCCTTCTAATGCAATAAACAAAGATTTTTGCTTCAAATTAAATCAAAAAATGTATTATATTTTAGCAATAATTCAACTAAGATTTACTAAATTATTATCAATAAGGACTTATTCGTTTTATTTTTAATTAACTCATTTTATTAAATTTTTAACAAATTAAAGCACAATAGAATATTATAATAAATTCTTATAGAATCCTACCACAAAAATTAAAATAATTAAATATTCTTATTTAAAATGAGAGTAATGCGTAAACATAATAAATTCGCATACTGCAAGAATTGTGAGAAAGAAATTTTAAAACCTAAAAGAAAATCCATAGAGAATATGTACATTAATATCTGGATTCTAGCTATTATTTCTTCATTAGGTTTTGCAATAGTTCCCTTTCTCATTTATCGTTATGTAATTTTAAAAAGAAATATTTGCCCAAATTGCCAAAATCAATTAAGTATTTATAATTCTCATGAAGAGATTCCAGATCCAAAAGCTCAAATTCGCCGAATACTTCAAAAAATTGAAGATGAAAAAAAAGAAAAGTCTAAGGTTTACTGTCCATATTGTAAACAAGAAATATTAAAAGAGGTAGAAAACTGTCCAAGTTGTGGTGCTTACCTAATAGAATAAAAATTTAAATTAATATTTATATTCATAATCTTAAAGTCTAAAGGAATAAAATTAAAATTTTATATAATTGCGTAAAATGACAACTACAAATCCTACAGGATATTGCAACCGCTGTAACCAAGAAGTTTTGTTAAAACGTGAAGAGATTGATACTTGTCTCGCAATAGTATTGTTGATTTTTACGGCGGGAATTGGTTTATTAATTTACCTCGCAATATATTACAGTAAACCTGAAGATAGATGTGTACATTGTGGGAATAAAATTACAACCTTCCAAACTCCAAGCCCCTATACTTATCAACCTCAACCTCAAATTCAACAATCAGCATATTCAACACCTGTAAACACATCTGAAGAAATAACTGGTTCTAGACCGAATTTTTGTTCTCTTTGTGGAGAAAAATTAAACCCAGGAACAAGTTATTGTCCGAACTGTGGGAGTCAAATTTCCGAAAATTAATTTTTTTATGTATTTTTACTTAGTATAGGCGTTTTGCATATTAATTTTAAAAATTGGACTCCAAATTTTTTTAATTCAATTAAAATCTTCTTTTAATTAAATAAAAATAAAACAATTTGGTATGATAAAAATATGTATTGTCCAAAATGTAATATGAATGTTTATACAAAAAAGAATGAATTCAATATTGGTTTGGCGATTATCTTAGCTATTTTCACTGGGGGTATTGGCCTATTGATTTATGTTGCAATCTATTTAGATAAGGAACATAAACCTCGTTGTATTCATTGTGATTCAGTATGTTATGAACAAAAAGAAACTGATCAACAAAGTTCAAAATATCAAGTAATAAATATTTCTCATCAACCAGAGAGATCAAAAGTTATTAAAAAATCGCAACAAACTGAAGAGAAAGCAGTATTTTGTTATAATTGCGGAACTGAGTTAGATCAAAGTGAGAATGCTAAATTCTGTGCACTTTGTGGAAGTTCAATACAATAATTTTTTTTTGTTTTTTTTTTCTTTTAAAATATTTGTAAATTTATCAAATTTATTGCGATAATTAATCAAAATTTTAATGTTTATTAGCTCTTTCCAAGAAATTCAATTATTTTTTTTTTCATTAAACTAGTATTAGGTTTTTTGTTTGTCCACCATTCAAATGCTAAAGCTCCTTGATCAACTAACATATCTAAACCTCCTAGCGTTTTGCATCCTTTTTGGGTAGCATCTGTTATTAATTTAGTTTTTAATGGGTTGTACACTATATCATAGACAATTAAATCTTCATGCAAATATTCTGCGGGGATTGGTGATTTATCAACATTAGGATACATACCAACTGGAGTGGCATTAATGATAATATCGGCTTTTTTAGATTCATCTTTTAAAACATTTTCACTCATTTTCTTTGCTTCAATATTTATCCCAAAATATTTTTTTATTTGATTCGAAAGTTTCAATGCGCGTTTTTCATTTCTATTTACAATAACTAATTTGTTAACATCTTCAGCCATTATATAGGCTAAAGCTTTAGCAGCCCCACCAGCTCCTAGCAATAAAACTTTTTTTCCTGAAATAGTGTACCCTGCATTTAATAATGCTTTCATACCTCCTTCCGCATCTGTATTTTTCCCAGTTAGATATCCCTTATCATTTTTAATTGCATTTATTGCACCAATTTTCTTTGCTATAGGATCAATTTCATCTAAATATTTCATGATTTTTTGTTTAAAGGGAATTGTCACATTAATTCCAACGACATTAAATGCTTTAATTCCTTTCACAGCAAGGTTCAAATTAGCAGGAAAAATGTTGAATGCTAAATAAATATAATCAAGGTTTAATTCACGGATCGCAGCATTATGCATTATTGGACTCATAGAATGTTCAATTGGATACCCAATAATACAAAGAACTGTTGTATGAGCAGTAACAAAATCGTTCTCGATCATATTAATTATTTAAGTTATTTTTGTCTCAAACAATTATCTCATCATTAAAATGGCTCTCAAATTCTTTTGAACGAACCATAGTAGCTTGTCTATACCTCTCAAAGCGATTTTCCCAATTTGCTTCAACATTAAATGCAACTTTAGCAAACTCAATTGATTTTATTGCTTTAGCCAAGCCTTCTTTCTCTTTAGGACTATAGATTCTAACTGGATCTCCAATAGCTATATTATTTGGAGGAATAAACGAATTTGCGGGAACAATTGTATTTGCATGAACAAAAGCTCCAACAGCTACCGCGGCACCAGATTGAACAATAGCACCTTGCAGAATAGTGACACCCGTTGCTATATATGAATTAGATTCAACCTCACAACCTATAATAGTTGATTGTGGTGAAACAAAGACATGATCCCCAATTATTACAGGATAGTCGCGATTTCCTGATGCTGTAGCCCTAAGAACAGCATTTTCACATATTATTGAACATTCACCAATTTCGATTGTAGAACCTTCTGAATCAAGAACAGAACCGTACATTATCCTTGAATCTTTTCCAATCGAAATGTTACCTACAACTGCTGCTGTGGGTGCTATAAATACAGAGGAATCAAATTTAGGTTCGAAACCCCGATGTTTTATTATAATTCTCTTTCACCTTATATAATTTTCAACGGATTTTGATTATTTATTAATTTTTTATTATTTAAGAGTTTTATAGGAAAATTTGATATAATTCAAATTAAAACTATTTAATAAGTTAAAAATTAAGATAATTAATAAGTCAAAATAAAATACTGATATAAGAATGAATAAAGAAGAGTTAAATCCAAAAATTTCAACTTTTCCTATGCCTGTAGCAGTTATTTCTGTAGGGATAGGCGAAGACGCTAATTTAATAACACTAGCGTATGTAGGAAAAGTGTGCCATAATCCTCCTATTATTGCTATTTCTATACGTCCTAATCGACATTCTTTTCAATTAATTGAAAAACACGGTGAATTTGTAATTAATTATCCAACAATAGACCAATTAAAAGAAGCTGATTATTGTGGCACACGTTCAGGAAGGGATGTTAATAAGTGGAAACAACTAAATTTAACTCAAGAGAAAGCTTCTGTGGTACAAGTTCCAATGGTAAAAGAGTTTCCATGGAATATGGAATGTAAAGTAATAAATAGAATAGAATTTGGATCACATGTATGTTTTTTTGGGAAAGTAGTTGCTACACATTCTAATCCTAAATATGTTGAAAATGATACGTTAAATCCAGAACATTTTAATTTTCCAGCATATATAGCGGGACATTATCTTGAACTAAAAAAAGGCGTTTTAGAAGAACATGGCTTTTCAATAGGACAATCCATCTAAAACAATTTGTAATTCATTGAATAAAATTTTATAGCGTAATTCAATATGCCTAAAGATTCCATTGCTCTTATTGGTTTTATGGCTACTGGGAAAACAACTATAGGTAGAGCGTTAGCTAAATATCTTGATAATGATTATCAATTTCTTGAAACTGATCAGCTTATAATTCAAAAAACTGGTAAAAAAATTTCACAAATTTTTGAGGAAGAGGGAGAAGGTAAATTTAGAGAATATGAGAGTTATGTGTGTGAAAAAGTCTCTGAATTACACAAAGTTGTGATTTCGTGTGGGGGTGGGGTAGTCCTGAATAAGTTCAATATTGAAAATTTAAAGAAACATTGTCATATTATCCTCTTAAAAGCTAATTTAGAGGAAATTTATAAAAGATCAAAAAAAGATGGAGTAGAAATAAGACCAATTATTAATTATGTAGATCCAAAAAAAGAAATTGAAAAAGTTCTAAATAATCGAAGACCCTATTATGAAGAAGCAGCAGAAATGGTTATTGATACAACGAAGAAAAAAGTTCAGCAAATTGTGAGAGAGATTGTTATAAAAACCCAGCTAAAAACCTAAATTTATATTATTATAATCTACTAATTATGTAAAATAATTAATAACAGAGTTAGGCTAATATGGCTGATTATAAAAGAGTAAAATGCCCTAAATGTGGAAATGATAATCCACGCATGCTTCATGAAGAACCGGATAAGAGTAATGTACTTTACTACAGTATAAGTATTGCTATTTCAGCATGCTACTGACGCAGGGTACTCCGGTTTATGCTAAAAACATGAAGTGTGGTGGTTGTGGTAATCTTTTTAAAAAGGAGTAAAATATAAAAAAATAATTTGTTTTTTTTATTTATTTTTGTTTGTAATGATTTGTTCGATTATAATAAAGAGAATAATTGATGTATATATATGATCTCATTATTAAATTTATTATTCAATTAAACGTCCTGCTTTAGCTAATTTTTCGGCTACATCCTTTAATCCTAAATTTTCTAAAGTTTCACGGGTTTGCCATCCTGTTTTTTTGTCCCAACCATGAAGCTCATAAAATTTATCCAGCATTGAATTATACTTATTGATATCTAATTTCTCACCTTCATGGGGTCCAGATAGGATTGGATCTTCAAAAAATCTTCGATGTGGCAAATCATCCTTACGGGTGAATCCTACATGTAATGTATTAAAAGCTTTTTCTAAGTTATATGATTTCTGTCCAAGCAGCATAAATTCTTCTTCATTTAAATTAGTTCCAAGTGCTAAATTAGTTAAGTCAACATAATCAGAGGGTTCAAGTGCATACACTCCTGACCATGTACCCACATATACACAAATTCCAATTATATCTTCTATTTCTTTTGAACGCAATTCCCAGAATACTATTGGAGGCTGGTCTTCATAAGAATATGGATTAAATTTAGCTCCTTTAGGACCAAACGCAATCGGTATATTAATACTACCTCTCATATGACGTCCTGCTACTGGTGATGTTGCGCATGCTAGAGACCAACCTTTAGCAATTCGATAAGGATCAAGAGTGTCTTGATTTTTTTGGTGAATAGCAAATCTATCTGACCCTTTTCCGAGTTTTTTTGCTGCCTCAACCACACCATCTGCGAGATAATCTCCAAAGCCTTTACGGTACGCAATTTTTTCTTGTAATTCCATCATAGCATCTACATTTCCCCATGTTAATTCTAGACCATCAGTATCGTCCTTCGTCAATAATCCTTTCTCATATGCCTCAAATGCCCATGCCATTACGACAGAAGAATTATCTCCATCCAAACCTAATTGATTGGCATCAAGATGGTATTTTAATGATGCATCTGGATCAGTTATATCCATTTTACCTGACCACATTACAGAGTTTATCCAATATCCTAAACCTTTAGCACCTTTAAATTTACCTTCCTCAATTTCTGAATATGGTTGGCATCCCACTGGACAAATATAGCACGCCTGAATTTTCTTGAAAAACTTACCAACGCCATTCTTTCCCATCATTTTTGTTCTTTTTTCACGGGACCAATGTACATCTTGAGCATTTCTTACAGTATGCATCATCTCCCAGAGTTCATCGAATTGTTCAGAATCGTTATATACTAGTCCTCCAAGTGTTTTTTTTCTAAATAATTTAGCTGTAGGACGTTTCATAATTTTTTGAAATGCTTCATATACTCTTTCAACAAATTTCTCGGGGTAAGCAACCCTAACTTCCTTATTGCCGCGGATTACAATTGATTTTATTTTTTTATCACCCATTATACAACCAACACCAGACCCTCCAGCTGTTCGGCCACAATCTACTATGATAGAAGAACCACGAACTAAATTTTCTCCAGCTGGCCCTATTGACCCAACTTCAATTTTATTGTCATTTAGTTCATTTTTAAGTGTTTTTTCTGTTTCATATGTAGTTTTACCCCATAAATGATTAGCATCACGTATTTCTGCCATTCCATCGTTTACAAAGAGGTATATTGGTTTATCAGCTTTTCCACTGATAACAATCTGATCAAAACCAGCAAATTTCATTTCAGGGCTGAAATGACCCCCAAAATTAGATGAGCCTTTACCATTATTGAAGACATTTAAAGTATCAATATTCATTCGACATGCTGCGGGTGCAATCGTTCCTACTAGGGCACCTGCACCAAGGATAAGATAATTTTCTGGATCAGACCATTTTGTATTTGGCTCTACTTCATTTAGGAGAATCCAACTACTTAGAGCTCTCCCTCCAATCCATCTCTCTGCGTATTTATTATCTTCTACTCTTACTTTCTCGTCACTTAAATTCACTCTAAGTATTTTTCCAGTGATACCACCCTTAATATTATATCTACTCACCTTAATCTACACCCTCCTCAATAGTAATTGCGTCATAGAAACAAAATTTTACACATAAAGGTTGTTCTTCATCTTGGCATTTATCACATGTATCATTCAAAGTCCAGTGCCAAATCCCGTTAATATGGTCTCTCTCAACAGAAATACTTGAAATTGATGGTTGAAAAGTTTTCGTATGATGATAAGAACATATTAATTCACAAGTTTTACAAGCATAACATTTTTCAGGAAAATGTTTAATTTTAATATTATTCATAATTTTTAACCTAATTTTTATCTATTTTGAATTAAATTTTTGTAATAAAATATATTTTCTTAAAAAAAATTTATACTATTGTAGTAGATCTTAAAATTCTACTATTATTATTTAGATTTTGTGAGATTTCTACAATTTTCCTTACTCTATTAATTTCTACAACTCCATTTTTCCTATCGGCTCCACTACAAGCAGCACCTCTAAATCCAATAATATCTGTTCCTAGACTATTGATAGTTTTAATATCTTTTAATTCGAGTGATCCCGCTAAAGCTGCGAATAAATTAAGTTTATGAGCTTTATCCACAAACAGTTTTAACTTTTTTAAATCTAAGAAATCAAACAATTTCTTCCCATTCTTTGAGAAGGTATCTAGCATTGCTACATCTGCTCCAGCTGACCTGCATATTCTAGGAATTTTCAATGAATCAATACCATTGAAAAACTTGAAATCTGCATAACCTGCTCCCACAACTAAAATATTTGGATCATAATCTTTTACTGCTTGTACAACTTTTTTTAATAAAAAAATTCCCTCTTCTACAGTTTTGGGACCAAGAAGACCAACTTTTATTATATTAGCTCCTGAATAAGCAGCTCCTAATGCTGAGAGAGATGCTGTTCCTGGCAAATTTGGCATATCTCCTATTGCTACACTTAATCTCATATCCTTATCAAAATTTCTTAATTCATCTATGATCCAGGGAAAAGCTGCTCCTAATGAACCTTCATTAGGATTTTTAAGATCAATAATGTCTGCACCACCCCTTGTTGCAGGTAATACTTCCTCTAATGAACGAACACTAATCAAAACTCTCAACATCATTCACCAATGTTTAAAAAAAAAAAAATTTAAAAAATATTAATGAACAGGTACACCTAGTCCAGCGCCACCTATAGGTAAATCTTCTCCAAGCGCTTTTTGCACTAACATAATAATATAATAAGGTTCCATTTCCATAGTTTTAGCTGTTTGCCGCATTACCGCAGTACAGATTGGACAAAATGTAATATAGGCTTCAGCTCCAGCATCTTTAGCATCCTGAAGATTTTGTTTTACATAACCCATAGCCCGATTTCTCTGGGTTGGAAAAATACCAGAACTACAACACATAGAGTTCTCCTTTTGATATTTTCGGTCTAAAAGCTCACAACCCAATAATTCGAAGGTTTCTTCAACCCAATCATAAAAGTTTTCTTTAAGTTCTCCATGGGGGTTATATCGTGATGTACATGGTCGTTGATAAGCAATTTTCATATTCAATGGTGTAATAAGATCCTTATGATCACGGAGCCAATTTCTAATATATTCCATAAGGTGTATAGGTTTAAAAGGAACTTCAATCATCATTGCTAATGCTTCTGAGGTTACAAACCCATAGCAAGCATCATGGTAGAAAATTATCTCTTTATAACCTGTATCTGCAAGATTTTTTATTAGTGAAGGTAGATTATCTAAACAAGAATTAGCATCACACATATGAGTTTCAGGTGCTCTACAAGCGTATGATCCTCCCATTATTAAAGATAAACCCTCAAATAATTTGCCTTTAAACACTTTATCATATGGAAGAGCATCAGCAAAACCTCCTATGGACACTGCTGGTTTACCAGGATCTCCTTTAATAATCTTATCCTCTTTTTTTGCCCACCCTAATGCTGTTTTTTTAGCCTCTTCCGGATATATGTATAGTCCTGTTTTTTCTTGCATTTGGTTAATCAAATCCCATGGATTTGCTCCTCTTGGGCAAAATTCATTACACGCATAACATGTAACACATTTTGCTAGTATATCCGCAGGTTGCTGATGAATCAATTTAGCCATATCTGCTTTAGCTTGTGCTTCATCATAATCAACGAACAAACACCTTGCGAGACATTCTCCCTTACATTTTGAAAAATCACATCTTCTCAAATCAAATACCATTTTTAATTTCCTCTTTTGTTTTTATTTTAAAATTTATTTGTGTTGCAAAATTTATTGGAAAGGTTTTTTAGTCTTATATCTTTCAATGGCTTTTTCTACATAAGCAGTCATTTGAACAGCTGAGCTTTGGCAAGCCTCTGCACATTTACCACATCCAATACAATAATCTGGATATACCAACCATGCAGAGGGCACCTTCCTTTCAAGTCCTAACAATTTTATACCTGACTGTGGACATACTTTAACACAGTCACCACAACCATCACACATAAAAGGCATAAACCACGGCATTTGTTTAGGAAGCTTTTTTGGTTTCTTCTTACCTATTAATTTCTCTTCGATATTTTCTTCAGTTTCCACATTATTCACATCTAAATTCGTACTATTTCTATTTTCTATTTTCCAATAAAATTTCAATCCTAAATATTATCAAAATTCAAAAAAAAAACATTTGATTTTATTTATTAATTCATTATTTTGGTAAATCGGTCCAGAGACCATGTTCCCATTCTTCACATTCTTTAGCGGGTTTAGTATCAAGTCTTTGTCCAGCATAACATCCCGGTTTGGTACAATACAATTCGGATATTTTTACTTTTAAATTATAGATATCTCCTTTTTTGTCAACTGTTCCTTTACCTTTGAATTGATAACAAGCACGAATACCTCCTGCTCGAGATACTCCAAATGCGACCCAGGGATTTTCAGATAAAGCTGATTTAATAACAGAATATTCATCCTGAGATAAAGCAAATACTACCTCATCATCAGAAACAGATTTTACATTTCTTGAAACCGTGACAAATGGGATCCCCTTTTTTGTTGCCACATTCAAATGACAACCAATTTTAATCCAAGCCTTCATTCTATCAGTTAGTTTTACTACCATTTTTCTTCCCTCCTATTGTATTTTTTCACCTACTTTTCCTTTTTCAATAGAATATATTTCCTCTACATGTAGTACAACAACTCCACGTTGTGCTGGTTTTGAATATACAACATCTGGAGGAACCTCATCTGGAGGTTCTTTATGATGCCAATCACCCCAACCATCTAAGATATCTTTAGCTTTAACACCATACCAATCGAAATCTGGAGGAAAACCGTATTCGATATCAATAGCCTTACCTTTAAATACCCAGTCTCTTCCAGAATCCATTGGATGGCATATTGTTATAATGCATTCAGGATTCTCTTTAAGATTCGCTTTAGTTTTTAATAAAAACATATCTGAAACCAGAATTTTATCGTCTTTATATGAATCTACGTAACGCATTGCGGCTATATTTGGTTTTCCATCTATGGATGATGTTGCTAAATAAATCAAACTGCCCCCTTTTCCGGGAACACGTAAACCTTCCTTCATTTCATTTGTTAGTTTTACCATTTTTTTTCTCCTATTTTCCTATTTTTATTATTTTATTTTTTTGGAAATAAAAAATTTTGAATAAAAAATCAAAATTCTTTATATGAGTTTTGCTTACATTTTTTCATTTATAAATTTTACTATATTGATAAATTTTTTAAACTGATTAATTAGATAGAATACGATTGAAAAATGGAAAAATACCCTTAAAAATTATAGTAACATAAAAATCCTTTCTAAGATTAATAATTAAGTCTCCCTTTTTATTTTATCTGACTTATTTAAATAATATTAATTTATTTCGATTTATATCCAAAAGATTTATTTTAATCCATTTTGTTAATATTATTAAGAAAATTAGAATGAATGCTTGGATGCAACTAATATAAACAGATATTTTTTTAATGAAAATTCCAATATTATAATTAAAGAAATTCTATAGAGTTTTAAAGTTAATAAAAAAATGAAAATTTAGAGTAGTGTATGAAATTTGAGTGAAAAATGTGAGATATTATTCATTTCTGATTCCAAAGATGTAGTATCTTCAATAATACAAAAGTTAAAAGTATATAACTTCAAAGTGCAATTGGAATTCATCGAAAATCATATCAATTTATACTCAGTGTTATCTAAAAGAACATGGGAGATTATATTATCCGACTATAAAGCATGGACACTATACGGAATAGAAATATTAAAAATTATTAAAGAAAAAAAAATAATTATACCCTATATTGTTATTGGAAAAGAATTAGATGAAAAAGCGATGATTTCCTTGATAGAAACTGGAATAAATGATTATATCAAAGAAGATAATCTAAATCGCTTAATTCCTACTATTAAACGAGAGATAAGAAATACAAATTCCTTCAATAAACTAAAAGATTTTAATTGTTCTCAATGTTTACCTGAAGAGAAATTTCAAACATTGCTTAAAACTTCTAAATTTATGATTTATACCTTAGATCTAAACACAAATTTTTTTGATGTTAATAATGCTTTTACTGATTTTTTAGGATATAATAAAGAAGAAACCCTTGATTCATTAAGCATTTATAAATTAATTCATCCTAATGATAAAATGATTCTTACCAAAGGAATTAAAAAAGTATTGGAAGGCACATTTGTTAAAAATATTGAATATCAATTTAAAAAAAAGAATGGAAGTTATATACAACTTTCATCAAATCTAGCACCAATTTTTGATAAACAAAATAAAATTGTCAGAATTCTCTGTGTTTCCCAAGATTTAACGAAAAGCATAAAAATCCAACAGTTCATTGAAAATCATATCCATAGACAAGCTTTAATTGCCAAATTTGGTTTGGAAACTATTACTGAAAAAAAAATTGATAATTTATTTAAAAAAGCAACGTCTTTGCTTGCAGAAATTTTGGATGTTGAGTTTACAAAGGTACTTGAAATTCTTCCTGATAAGAAATTTTTAAAATTACGGGCAGGAGTGGGTTGGCATAAAGGATTAGTTGGAAATGCAACTGTTGAAAATAATATAAATTCGCAAGCAGGTTTTACATTACTAAAAACTACTCCAGTAATAGTGGAAAACCTAAAGACTGAAACTCGATTTTGTGCCCCAAAACTTCTTGCGGATCATGATGTTATAAGCGGCATGAGTGTTATTATTCAAGGAACAAACACTCCATTTGGCATTTTAGGAGCTCATACAAAAGAACATCGGATATTTTCAAAAGATGATATCAATTTTTTACAATCTATAGCAAATGTTCTTGCAGGTGTTATTGTTCGTGATTCTACTGAAAGAGAGTTAAGAGAAAGTGAAGAAAAATATCGAATGCTTACAGAACAATCCTTATTAGGTACGCTTATCATTGTTGATGGACGAATAATTTTTGCAAACAAAGGGATATTTAGTATTTTAGGATTTTCAATAAATGAACTCTTATCTTGGAATCTAAACACCATAACCCAGTATATTCATCCTGAAGATTTACAAACGACTATTGAAAAATATAATCAAATTTTAAACGAAGATATATCCTCATTTCAATCCGATATCCGAATGAAGCATAAAAATGAAAATTATTTATATATTCGACAATATTTACAAAAGATTCAATTTCAAGGAGTTTCTGCCATACATATAAATATAATTGATATATCTGAGCAGAAAAAGAATGAATCCCTACTGGAATCTTCCCTAGCAGAAAAAGAAATACTCCTGAAAGAAATCCATCATAGAGTGAAAAACAATTTACAAATAATTTCAAGTTTATTAGTACTACAAGAACAATATGTAAAAGATGAAAGAATTCTCCATATTTTTAAGGATTTCCAAAATCGTATTAAAGTTATGGCACTAATACACCAAGCATTATACAACTCCGAAAACTTGAATAAGATATATCTTTCAAAATATATAAAAAACCTTGTTAATAATCTATTTAAAGCGTATTCAGCAAATTCCAAACAGATTAAACTACAATTGAACATTGAAGATATTGATTTCAGTCTAGACAAAGCTATTGCTTGTGGCTTAATTATAAATGAACTTGTATCTAACTCATTAAAACACGCATTTTCTAAAAATGATATAGGAAAAATTATTGTTACACTGAAAAAAACCATAAACAATAGAATATTATTAGATGTGTATGATAATGGAAAAGGTTTTGCCAAAGATGTAGATTATAAGAATTCAGACACAATGGGGTTAAAACTTATATCCACTATGACCAAACAAATGGATGGAAAGATTTCTATTGAAAAAAATAAGGGAACTCATGTTATAATCACCTGGTAATTTGAAAAATTATTATGAGCAGTAGTAAAATACCACAGATTAAAGTTATGATTGTTGAAGACGAACTAATTACCGCTGAAGCAATAGCGGTTCTTTTAAAAAAGTTAAACTATAATCCAATTGCTATTGTTTCTTCTGGAGAAGAAGCAATTTCCGAAATCAAGAATTTAAATCTTGATTTGATATTAATGGATATAATTCTAGCGGGAACTATGGATGGAATTGAAACAGCAAAATTTATTAATATAAACTATAATATTCCCATTATATTTATAACTGCATATGGAGATAAAAAAACCTTAAATAAAGCCAAATTATCGGAACCTTATGGATATATAGTAAAACCTATCACGAATGAAGATGACCTTCTACCTACAATAGAACTCGCAATGTATAATCATCAAGTGAAAAACAAACTTAAGAAAAGTCATGAAAAATTTGAACAGATTAAACAATTAATTCAACCAGACAAAAATATTTTACCCTCCCAGGTTGATAATCCCTTAGAAAAAAGAAATTATCTTGAAAAAGCAAATGAAGACATAGATCCTATGCTTGAAATAGACGTTTCTGGGAATAAAATCAATTTAGTCAAATGGTTGAAATCATTCTCGAATCCTGAAAGATTTTTAATATTAGAATTACTAAAATCTCAATCTTTAAAATTGGATGAGATACAGATGTTTATCGATAAATCTCAATCCACCTCTTCACACCATATAAAGAAATTAGAGAAAACAGGATTCATTAAAGGATGGAAAAATGGAAAATATATTTATTATGCATTAAATAAGCCAAAAATAATGGAATTTGTGCATTTATGGGAGAATTGGATTAAAAGTCTCTCATCTTAAATGTATAAAAATTAATAGAAAGAAGAGAAAGAAAAACATGGAAGAATTAACAAAGAACAAAATTAAAACGATAAAAAAAAAATTCAAGAATAATACCTCCTATAAATTCTTACAAGAATGTATGGAAATCATAGGTAATGAAGACAGATTTTTAATTTTAAATTTATTAAATAGTAAACCATGTTTACTCTCTGATATTGAAAAAAGCTTGAATAGAAGTCAACCTTCCATCTCTCATCATGTTAGAATTTTGGAGGAACACAAATTTATTCATAGTTCAAAGCAAGGTAAATTCAAGGAATACTCTATCTCCAGAGAAAAGTTTGTAAAATTATTAAATTTTTGGAATCAATGGTTTCATGAAATTCGGTCTAAGAATTATTAAATTAGAATTAAGTATTTTCTTCCAGCATTAAATTACGGATAAATCTTTAGTTTTGAGAAATTTTTTGAAAATAGAATAATTCTTTTATAGTAATTTCTTTTCCCTTATTTTCTAATTTTAATCTATCTAATAGAATAATCTTTAGGATTTTGATTCATTTCATTGTTCCGTATATTAGATTAAAGCCAAAACAATTTTATTCTGTGCTTTTAACATATCTTTCATAATAAGCTCCATAGCATCTTTTATGTCAGGATTATTTTCAGGAACACTGCGCTTCGCATTCACGCTTGCCATTAATACTTCGTTTAATCCACGTAAAATCATATCAGGGCTATACCAGGGTCTTTGTGAGGCCCACCATTGCTGACAGCTGTGAATTCCACGATCTAGCAGATTTCTTGCGTTATCAAATATTCTTTTCTTCTCATCATTCATACTATCTTGATATTTCGCTGATAAATGAATTAACGTAAGGGCATACATGAAAAATCTATGTTGTTCTCTATGAATTTCATTGTTCGGATCCTGCCAAAGAGGAAACGGAACATCATGAGCTATGTCATACGGCATTGTTGACCAGCTTGAATCACGTGGAATTTGCGTGAACCCTTTAGGAAATCTATCAACGATTTCTGAAATAGTACCTAATTTTACATCCTCTCGATGTGGTAAGGTTTGGAACAAAGGGATTAAAAAATCTTTAATCGCATGTTTTACATGGTGTCCAAATGTTTCACCATCCATTGCAAGTATAACATAATAATCTTCTGAAGTATGTCTATAATACAATCGAGAAACAAAAGCATCGATATTGTTAATTTTATCAAAAGCACAATCAATTGAGGTGTAATCATCTCTAAATAACACTTTTAGTCCATTTGGATGTACGGATATATGGTTTGTAGGAAATTCTGGCAAGGTATTAGCGATTCCACTCATAATCATCCAATCAAATCCTTCCTTTTTGACAGTTCTAAACACCTCTTCTGAAACAGCCATTTCGGGGGGAAAAAATCCACGAGGTTTAAAAAGCGTCCCGAAAAAATGTTTATTAGTTTCATTATTAAGTTGTATTTGACGCCTTATTTCTGGTTCAGGAATAAGAGGGAGTAAAGGATGAAATTTACCCGAACCTGTAAATTCAATTTGCCCTCTCGAGGCAAGTGTTGTAATGGCTTCTATTAAATCATCATATCCATAATCATGTAATTGTTCGGTTAAGGTTCCGTTAATGTTTAAAGTAATCTTAGCTTCTGGGTGTTCTCTTAAGGCTTCAATTATAGGTTTGTACGACTCGTTTACGATTTGTTTAATTACTACTGGAATCTGAACCGGCGGTTGATAAATATGAAATAAAAAGCCAAAATAGACTACCATAATAATAATTAGAAATTATCCTTTTTTTAATCTTTATAATTTCAGTTTTCAGGAATTGATACATTTAGAATTTTTACATAACTTTAATGGAACTAGATTAGCTTCATAGTTCCTCATGAAGCTTACGAGGGTTGCCATTTCCGTGTTTGGGCAAATTTGGGATTTCTATACATATAAAGATTTGTGCTCATTGTAGAGTGATTCTTGAAATGCAAGGATACATTTGAAATTATTAAGAAATTAACTGTGTGCTATGGAATTACTATGAAGATTAGGAATAAAAAATAAAAAATAAAAAAATTTCATTTAGCTAATGTGATTAGGAAACACTGCTAAATTTATACATTTGCTGTATCAAGGGGTGATTTCTTGAGATTTCCCTCAATCAACTCAAAAATATTATTCCAAAGTAATTTTTTGGATTTTTTACCGCTTTTTTCAAACTCTATTTTCAAAATTTTACCTTCAGAGGGATCATCAATGATTTGGAATGTTCCAATAAAGTCTTTGCCTGATTTTATTTCCATTATATTGGATGCGATATTATTGATTGTAGTTTCTTTTCCAATAAACTTAAATAAGAATTGGCCTCGTAGGTTTTCTAGAAATGCCTCAACAGCACTTGTAATAACAGTATTAATTAGACTATCAGTCCAATCTGGATGACATTTTATAATTTTTGGCATAGTATTATTTGTGATATTTTATCTTTTATAAAGGTTTAGATTAAAGGAAAAAAATGGAATTATTTTTTCAAGGATTTTAATCCCGGTTTTTTGAACAGATCTGTCAATTGGTCGGTAATTCCTTCCCATACTTGTCTTGCCACCGGACTTCTTTCTTCCCATATAATCTGAAGAGTCAATTTCTTTTTATCTTCTTCAATAATATGAAAAGTTGCTTTAAAATTATCACCAGAAGAGATTTCTAGCAAATTTGATTGCAATTCAATACATTCAGTTTCAACTCTTTGCCAATTAAGGGAATCTCTAAAAGAGTTAAAAAAGGGTTTTATAAAACCTTTTAAAAAATTCTTAATATCATTTAAATTCCATTTTGGATGACAAATAATATCTTGTTTTATTTTTCTTATTCCTTGAGTAGTTCCACTTTTTACGACCATACCTATAGTTTCTGCTGTTTTCTCTTTAGCTGATTTAAGTAAATCAAGGATGGAGTTTTTTGTCTCCTTTTCTCCAATTTTTTCAGCAATCTCACTTGCTTCTTCATATAATTCAACCGCTTCTTGGAATTTTCCTTGATATTCATTTATCCTTGCATAATTTGCTAAACACGAGATCTTTAAACTCGGATTCCCTAATTGCTCAGAGATTTTTAATGCTTCTTCTATTCTTTTCGTAGCTTCTAAATAATTTCTATTTTGAGCATAAATGTTTCCTAGATTATTCAAAATAAGACCTTTTGGTTTTAGGAGTCCTAATTTCTCGGTAATCTCTAATCCTTCATTATAGTGTTTCAAGGCTTCAGAAAACTGCTGTTGAGTACTAAATAAATGACCAAGATTATTATGACCAGAAATTTGTTTCTTTAGATCTCTTAATTTTTTATCTATGTCAAGTGATTCTTTATACCTTATGATAGCTGCAGGATAATCCTTAATTGCTGTATAAGCTAATGCCATATTGTTAAAAATAGTAGACTTTAGAGATAAATTACTGGAAATTGTAGGAATTTCAAAAGCTTCTTCTAAATTTTTTAAGGCTTCTGAATTTTTTCCTTGATTTATTAAAACTTCTGCAATATCATTGAGTGCAATTGCTTTCCAAATATTATACTTTTCTTCTTTAGCGATTTGTAGAATTTTTTCACTACTTTCTATTACATTTGAATACATATCCAATTCGCGATAGATTCTATTAGGAATATAATGTTTAGTTACTTCAATGACATTTTGATATATGTTATAAAGATATTCTTTAAGATCTAGTGAAAAATTTTCAGCACTTATATTAGGTTGACTATCTAATAATCCTTCTACCATTTTATCTGTGTTAACATTTACTAAATATATTTGACTTATATTCTTCTCCTGCCAGATTTCAAAAAGAATCTGAGCAACCTTCTTTGAATTCATATCCAATTTATCTAAGGATTGGAGTGTCATATTATTAATCTCAAAAATCTGTTCTTTTCCCTTATCGATATTATGGTTATAATTTATCCAAATAATGTTCCAAACGTTTTTCAATACTTTTAAAGTTGGTACAATATCAAAATCATCACTTCCTGAATACCCCATTACTACGAGAGAGCGATCCTTTGTGATGTTTTCAAATAATGGGCGCTTAAATGGTTCGAGTTGGAAAACATTTTCCCCTTGTTTGTTTGATCCAAATGCTTGAATTGTAGCAACCAGAGAATCCCTAGTATCTTCTTGTGTTTTAAAATTTTTAGTAGAACCATGTATTTTATATATCATCTTTTTTCCTTGATTTAAATGCTCGTAGGGGTTAGAAAAGGTTTTAAAATCTTCTTTTGTTATTACTGGTACAATCTCTTCAATAGGTACTCCTGATTGATTTAAAGCATATTCAATTAAATAATCAAAATTGGTTGTCATAACAAAATGTCTTCTTTTTATCATCTCTGCTAAGAAAAAATGTTGAATATTGGGTTTATCACATTGATCATAATATTCAATAAGCTTAAGATTCTCATCTATTTGATTTCGAATAATCTCTACGAGTGCTTCAAATCGTAATTTTCCTAATTTCATTAACTTTATTATGTTATTTATCTCAGATTGTGCGCATGTATGATTAATAAGCGCTTCCATCATAGCATTTCCAGCAGGAAGCCTTGAGGGAGCACTAACAGAACAACCTGCCCCAACCAAAAAAGTGAATTTTTGATTTATTTTTAACAAATCATGTATTTTAAGATTAGTAAGTTTCATAAGATTTCTCCGATGAGAGATAAATATTAGGAGTAATAAGAAAGATAATTATTTAATCATTATGTTTCTCCTTAAATGTAAAAAAGGCAAATTAGACTACCATATTATATAGTAGAAAACATACTTTATTTAATCTTCATAGTTCCAATTTTAGAAGGAAGATGAATTTAACGATTATTTAATATTAAATTATAAATTTCTCTCATTTTTGAAATAGTAAGTTGTCCTGGTGCAGTTTTTTCATCTAAGGAAGCATATGTGAAAAAAGAGCCAGTAAGGACACACATAATTCTTGAGAAAATACCTAAGGCTCCCATACAAAATGAGATAATATTATGATTGGAATTCGATAATTCTTTACAAAGCTTTAATGGTATTAAATTATCCTCAAAATTTTGAGCAGTAAAGATAAATTTATAGATATTACCTTCAAATTTTTTTGAATCCAAAGATAATTCTTGAGTTAATTTTTCATCGAAATTTTTTATGAGTTTGATTGATTCATCGAATGTTAGTGTTTTTTCAAAATTATGATACGAAAAAATTATCTTTACTTCATTTTGGAGAGCTAAATTAATAATCTCATCTAAAATGTTTTTATCGGTATTCATTTCAATGTCAAGATAATCGGGTTTAGTCTCTATTAACATTTTCAAGATTTTAAAGCGTTCTCTTTGATGCATTTTGAGGAGGCCACCTTCAGATGAGTCTCTTAAGGTGAAGATAACAGCAGCATGAGGATGAATAATATTTAATAAATCTTTTACAAAATCCGCAAAAAGAGTTTTAATATTAGAAATATAATCAAATCTTAATTCAATTAGGTCAGGTTTTGATTTTATTGCTTTCTCAATTAATGGTCTAACTTCTTTTATACTTGTGTATTTGATAGGTATTGGGACACAAAGATTGAATTTCATAATTTAGAATGAATGTAAAAGAAAATTTTATATTTCTATAATTTTTTTTATATCATCCTCAATAAAACTCAAAGTATCTGTAGCGTCAACTTTTTTCAGTTTTCCCCTTTTCTTATAATATTTTATAAGCGGTTTGGCATTTTTTTCATAAGTATCAATCCTATTTTTCAAAGTCTCTTCATTATCATCGCTTCTTTGTTCAAATTTAATTTCAGAACCACATTTATCACAAATTCCTTCTACTTTTGGTGTGAGTGTGTATTTATTGTATATCTCCCCGCAATTTTTGCAGCTGTATCTGCCTAAAATCCTTTTAAATATAATATCTTTGGAAACTTCCAACAATAAAAGTAGATCTATTCCAGTTATATTCTCTAAGAACTCAACTTGATTCATATTTCTGGGGTACCCATCCAAAATCCATGATTTGTCTTTAATCTTTTCTAATCTATCTTTTACAATTTCATTAGTTAGACTATCAGGAACTAATTCTCCTTTATCCATATATTCTTTGGCTTTTAAACCCAAAGGAGTTTTGTTTTTTAAGTTTTCTCTAAATATATCTCCAGTGCTTATATGTACGATATCTGGGATTATCTTCTTAATTTGACCAGAAAAAGTACCTTTACCTCCACCAGGGGGTCCGAAAATAATATAATGTTTAGTTTCAAGCATAAATTAAAATAATATTTTCTTATATTATAATATTTAGGTAAAACTTCAAATAAAGCCTATATAATATAAAGTTTTATGAGAAAATCTTTCTTAAGAATTTTTTTCCATATTCCGTTAATCTATATTTATGCTTTACTAAATAATCGATAGTTGATATTTGCTCTACTAACCCAAATGGAATTAATTTTTTTGAGATATGATAATAACCACCTTTTTCAGTTATGTTTAATAGATCTCATAAGTTTTATCCCGTATAATATGAAAATTCTATTTTTTCTGCTAAATTTTCAACCAATCTTTTTTCCCTTCGACTAAATAGGGTTGTAAAATCACTTTTTATTGATGATCCATAATAAGAATTCCCAAAAAAAGTATTTGACTTTTTTATTGATTCCATTAATAATCTTTTATTTCCAATGTGAAAATAAATTGACATATCATTGATAATTAATATTGAAGTTGGATTATTGTTGAAAAAGGTGATTATATTATAAGTGTTTTTAAAGTTTTTACACGCATTTTCATATAGTTCGGTAAGATTCTTAGCTTTAAGGCGGGGTGGTATAATTTCTCCTTCAAAGGACAAATTATTACATTTAATACTGTCATTATAAAACTCTTTAATCTTGCCGCCAATTTTGACATTTTTAATTATACTTTGCGGTGGAGCAAAATCCAAAATACTAATTTCTTTTGGATTTAAATGTTTTAATTCTATAAGGAATTGAACAAATTTTGCTGTATAATAAGTCTTTTTAGTGTTTGTTTCTCCGTAAAGAAAAGTCTGATTTCCAATACATTCCTCATAATTTAAAGATGAATTAAATTTCATGACAATTGCGTAGTTAAGTTTTGAGTTTTAGTAAAAATCTTCCCATGTTATATTAGCTTGTTTTAGAACCAATAGAATTAGAAATCCCATGATACTTCCAGGAATACAACTTAATGCGAATAAACTCCAATACGTATAGAGACTCTCAATCGCAAAAATGCTTCCTATAGGAGCAATTAAATGCCCAATAGTTCCTCCTAAGAAAATTGTTCCCAATGGTTCTGTAAAAGCAGCTACCTCGACATATTTAGGAAATTTTTTACGTAAAAAGTGAGAAACAATTCCAACTACAAAAGCCCCTGTAATACCTCCATGAAACGCATGTATTGTCCCAATTGCGAATGAAAATCGAAGGATGGCAAGCCCTAATGCTATTATACATGAAAAAATTGTACCAAGCAAAACACCGGTTATAGCATTAATAAAATGAGCAAATGGATTTATTTTCGTGCCAAATATTAAGAAATATCCAAATGGATTAAGATAACTCAAAACTAATCCAACTGCAATGAAAATACCTGAGGCAGCTATCTTTTTATTTAAAGTACTATGCAATAACTTTTTCTTTTCTTCATCATTGTAAGGTTTCTGCTCACTCATTTTTCTCACTTGATTCTAACAATTTTTCTTATATTATTAATTTTTTTTACCATAATTTTTTTTTTAAAAGAGTTAAAAGTTAAATTTTGTTAAGGGAGATATCAAAGATTTAAGAAATTAAAGAGTTTTAATCTATTAAAGTATTTAAAGTCATAAAGAATTATTTAGAGTTTTTCAATTTTTTCAAAAAATTGTAAATATAATATGAAAATTGGGACCCAAACGATAAATCCGACAAAGATTATTTGCATCGGCACAAATTACATGGATCATATTGAAGAAACAGGTTTGAACATTCCAGAAGAGCCGGTTCTTTTTCCAAAAACATTAAATTGCTTAATTTCGAATAATGCCCCGATAATTTATCCCAAATATTTGTATAACCAACGTAAATATAATAGAGTTGACTATGAGGTAGAATTGGCATTTATTATAAAAGATAAATGTAAATATATTCCAAAAGATAAAGCATACAACCATATTCTTGGATATACAATATTTAATGATATTACTGCACGAAAAATGCAAGCAAAAGATATAGTTTCTAAATTGCCATGGTTTCGTTCTAAATCATTTGATACTTTTGGGCCGATCGGTCCAAGAATAGTTGATATTGATGATATCAAAGATCCTCATAACTTAAATATTGAATTAAGGTTAAATGGAGAGATTAAACAATTTTCTAATACTAAGCATCTATTATTCAAAATTCCCAAACTTATGGAGTATATTACGATATTTTTTACCCTTGAACCTGGAGATATTGTAGCTACAGGAACTCCAAGTGGAATTGGTCCTGTACAACCAGGTGATCTTATTGAAGCAACAATAGAAAAGATAGGAACTCTTACTAATAAAGTAGTTATGGAAGGTGAGTAAAAAATTAATATCAAAATTGGAGAAAATGAGATAAGTCCTACAAAAATAATTTGTTTAGGACGTAATTATGTAGATCATGCAAGGGAGATGAAAGCACAAGTACCAAAAGATCCAGTGTTCTTCGGGAAAACTGTTAATACATTGGTGACTGATGGGAATCCCATTATCTATCCTAAAATATTGTATGATAATCAAGAATATAATCAAGTGGATCATGAAGTAGAATTAGCATTTATAATTTCTCAGAAATGTAAGAATATTCAAACTGAGCACGCTTATGAATATATCGAAGGATACACTATTTTTCTAGATATAACCGCGAGGAAAATGCAGATAAGTGATAGGAATATTAATTTACCATGGTATAGAAGCAAAAATTTCGATACATTTGGACCAATTGGCCCGAGAATTGTACCTTTTAGTGAGATTGAAGATCCTCATAATTTAAATATTGAACTACAAATTAATGGAGAAGTTCGTCAACAATCAAATACAAAATATATGATTTTCAAAATTCCTGAAATTCTCTCATATCTCTCCAAGTTTGTCACATTATTCACTGGAGATATTGTTGCATCTGGAACTCCTAGTGGAGTAGGCCCGATTCAACCAGGAGAATTAATTGAAGCATCGATAGAAAAAATTGGTAAAATAACACATAAGGTAATCTTAGAAGAAGGGGATTAAAACATCATAAATCTAGTTTCTTAGAATTGATACTTTTTTGTTCCTATACAGAATGTGTAAAAACACTAGTAGAATCTAAAGTGACAACTATGCCTTTTGGAATGCCTAAAAGCGATGCTGAGAGTGGAGTCGCAGATTGAATAATACTTAATTATTAAATTGCTTACGAAATAATCAGATTTATTAGTTAAAATTTATTAAGGAAAATCAATACTTCATCATAATGAACTCAGAAATTAGTGAAGAAGTTAAGAAAAAGATTTTTGACTTAATATCGACTCCTGGAATTGAGATTGAAGATATTATCGAAAAAGTAAACTTAGATTGTGATACAATAATGAAGATTTTATCTGAAGAATACTTAAAACATGATTTGAATCATGGTCGTAGGCTATGTTGTAGATTTT
Source organism: uncultured archaeon (assembly GCA_964409945.1). Taxonomy (GTDB): domain Archaea; phylum Asgardarchaeota; class Lokiarchaeia; order Sigyniarchaeales; family SOKP01; genus Loki-b32. The sequence goes on from CAYPFJ010000040.1 coordinate 28,633, forward strand.
AATTTAATTCTGGAAAAATTTTTTAAGGTTGCTTAATTCTAAAACTTACTAAGTTTAAAAAAAATTATTCTAAGAAACTTAGGACGCAAATTAATGCGGTTTCGATATAATAAAAATATTGAAATAGGAATAATTTGTGATTTCGCGTTCTTACCTTTTAGGATATTTTTTAAACTAAGAATTATTAAAAAAACGGTGAGAGTATGTGAGTGAAAAAGGAAAAATTGTTGTAAAGGCTCTTGTGACTGGTGGGAGTGTATATATTTAATAATCATTTCGATTAGACCCCAAATGCATCAGGAGGGCCGCCTATTGCATAAAGCATATCGCTTTTGTTAAATTATGGTAAAGGTCCTGCTGTTGGTCCCACAGGCATAAACGAAAATTATTTCGATTTTCGATGCACATATTAAAGATGTGGTTGACGAAATCAACAAGCAGACAATGGTATTTAGGGGACTAACCGTACCCGTTAGAATTGAATGTGATCCGGAGACAAAGCAATTTGAAATTTTTATAGAAACACCTTCTACTGCATCATTATTGCTGAAAGAGGTAGGTGTTGAAAAAGGGAGTGCTAGTTGTTCAGAAACAAAAATAGGAAATTTAACACTTGATCAAGTTCAAAATGTAGTGAAGGCTAAAAGAGATAAATTTTTAGATAAAACAATTAAAGAAAGTATAAAAACAGTGTTAGGAACAGCATTATCAGTGGGGTTAACAGTAGAAGGACAAGATCCAAGAGCTATCCAAAAAAAAATAGATAATGGGGAATTTGATGACATCTTAAGAGGTGATTAAGAAAATTTGAAAGTCGATGATAAATTATTAAAGAAATCATTAAACGCTGCTATTGATTTTTCTATAATGAAGAAAGAAGGGTTTAAAGACAAAGTCAGAAAATTCGATGAGTCTATTGATCTCATCATTAATATTAAAGATATTAATCTAAACGATCCAAAAAGCAGAATTGATAAAGAAATTATCTTATCAAATGAAGTAATTACAAATGACAGGCCTAATATTTGTGTAATTGCGTCAGATGAGATTTTACAAGAAGCGAAAAAACTTGGGGTGGAAACTTTAGATTCAAGCGGTTTGATTAATTTGAATAATGAAGAGAAAAAATACAAGAAAAAATTTGCTAAAAGATATGAATTCTTTGTTGTGGAAGATAAAATGATGAGAGATGTCGCTCGATATTTAGCTAGATATCTTG
>CAYPFJ010000041.1:0-29802 GCA_964409945.1 uncultured archaeon
AGGATTATTAGTTGAATATAATTGGGTTGAATAGGAGATGTACTAATAGCTCCTTCTTGCCCAAGTTCGACAAATTCAGTGCCAAAAATATTTCCTATAATAAAATCCCGGAAAAAAATAATGATGTAATTGCCAAAAAAAAAGAAAATGATTCCAAAACTTAAGCCTGATACTATTTTAATAAAGATATCTTCATTTTTTTGAAATCCCATCCCTTTTATAGCATCCTTAAAAGAAATTTTTTCCAATTTGCTAGATAGTAGAGCAGGAACAATAACAAATAAAATTTCAAAGAGCATTAACCCTATCAAGATCCAAGGGTTTTCTCCTAAATTTATTGCCATTTTTCTTATAATTATGTTTTCAAATAATCCTCATAAATCAAAAAATTAAATATCTCATTATTATTATTATTAATTCTACTTTTTGTACTTTTAATGATTAGGGATAAGTTCATAAACCCAGAATTAAAATCTTCTGATCTCTATAGTCATAGTAAAGAGATTAATAAAAATCATGGACTAACGAAAGAACAACTTTTATTAAAGGATCTTAAAGCTATTGCAAATGAGTATTTAGCACTTGAAAAATTAAAACAAAATTTCATTGGTATAATTTTGAAAAATCTTGATACTTTAGATTTCTCGAAATTCATTGATTATCCCAGATTTTACATAAAAGAAGATTTTTTAAAACGAGAAGTATCTTCCGCTAACATTAGGGGTTTAAATGTAGTGAGTGTTGATGGAAGCTCGATGACTAAAAAATTTATGAACGTTGACTTTTCATTTTTAAAAGCAATCGCTACAAAATATTATTTTCAAAAAAACTATGCTGCAAAAATTGTATATTATCCCGATCTAAATGGTTTTAATAATTATTATGTACAAGCAAATTTCCTTAATCAAGATGAAACTACGGTAGAAACTAAAATTTCAATTGACATGAATTTCATGGAGATCAATCTTCTGAATAATATGATAAGAAAAACTCCTGAGATTGATATGATAATAATTGATGGATCGATTGTTATCATGCCAATCAACTTATTATTTTCTAAAGATCCAGAAATATCGAGAAAGTATGACAAGCTTCTAAAAGAATATCATAATTTGTATTCATATTGTAAGGAAAATGGAATATTGTTAATTGGCTCAATCAAAGATACTAGAACTTCTGCTTTAACGCATCTTTTACAAGTATCTATCCAATTATTGAAACCCAGCTATTCAAATCTAACTGATTTTCTTAAAATAAATTATCGAAAAGTAATGGAATTTTTCTCAGATCTAGACTTGTTTAACCGTGTATTGAAGAAAAATGAGAGATCTTGTATTTTTAACTGTAAAAGGGAAATTGATAAAATTAGAGATACTGGAATCAAAAAAGAAATACCATATTATTTTCCTCTGTCATTTTATGCATTTTACTTAAAAACTACACGATTTGATACCCCTTGTAGGATAGAATTTTTTATGGATGAAAAACATTTACTTAGAAAAGCTTCTGAGAAAGCAGATTTAATATCTTCGATATTAATGCCAATATCAAGCTTGAATGAACATTATGGTTTACCAATCCCTCAAATTGAAGCTCATAGAAGGGCTGTATTTAAACCAAAAGAAGTTGAATTATTACTCAATAATTTAATTAGGACGTTAAATACCCATGGTGTTTCTTTATTAGAAAAAAGAAGAGATCGAAGACCTTTCTAATGAGTTTTATATTGTAGCTTGTTTAAAAAAATATCCTCGAAAAATATGTGTCGTTTTTCCACTATTTCATTTTTATAATTTAAATTTTTAATTTTTTTATTTAATTCTAGTAAGTCAGTCCTACTTGATGTAATGCAATAAATACTGTGATCTTTCTTCAAGTTTAGAAAAAGTTTGGCATTTTCAAGAAAATTGATTAAAGTTTCATATCCTTTTAATCCACCATCCCAACTATAATCTATAATTTTGTTATTATAATTTTTGTTTATTAATTGTGAGGATGGCAAGTAGGGAGGATTAAAAACAATAATATTAAAAGAATGTTTTAAACGTTCTTGAAAGGATAGAAATAAATCAGATTGGAAAAAAATGATTTCCTTATTGATACTATTCGCTCCTTCATTTATTTTAGCACACTCTATTGCTTCTTTTAAAATATCTGAAGCATATATTTTAGGATTAAAATTTAGGTATTGTATTTTAATTAATTGAAAAAGAATAGCAATTATCCCTGTTCCAGTACCTAAATCTAAAACATTTTCAATCTTACTAATAGGTATACCATCAAAATTATTTTCATCAATATTACGTTTGAAATAATCAATTAATAAAAAACTATCATCAGAAGGAGTATAAACATTTTTATGATCACAATTAATTATTGGGTCGGGTATGAAAGGAATAGGTATCACTTATTCTTAATTTTCTTTTAACAATAAAACAATTTGCTAATCTCAATAAGCTCTTCTATATTAAAACTAAAAACCTTTTTATTCTCAAAGTTATTTTCATATAAAATTTTAACAATTTTTTCTCTTGTATATTCAGTATTGTTTAGATTTTTTAAAAAATATACTATAGCATTTACAATATTTTTGTTCTTATAGGGCATTATTCCAGCAATAAATTTTAAAAAAAAGTTAATTGAACCCTTTTCTGAGAGGAATGGATGAATATCATCTCGAGGTATAATTTTAATAAGTGATAACGCAATTTTTGGGATAGGGTAAAAGCTTTTTCTTGAAATATCTGATATTAAAATGGGTTTCATAAACGCGTTAACACCGATACTGATCCGTGAGTATTCTTTATAATTTCCTGATATAAAAATTCGATTAGCAATACTTTTTTCTAAAAGTAATATACCTTTAGGTGAATTAATATTAAAAAAAATCTTTTCTATAAGTGGTCCAGTAATAGTATAAGGAATATTAGAAATAACTTTGTTGTGTTTTGGTAATTCGATTTCAAGTACATCTCCATGGATAATCTCAATATTATCATAAATAGATAACTTTTCTTTCAAATATGAACAGAGACGATTATCAATCTCAATACCATAGATTTTTTTACTTAAATCTGTTAATTCTTCTGTTAACGTTCCTAAACCGGGTCCAATTTCCAAAATAACATCATTCTGAGAGACATCAGAAAATTTGATAATCTTTTTTACAATATTTTTATCAATTAAAAAATTTTGACCCAGTTTTTTGTTGGGAATAATTTCCAATTGCTTTAAAATGAGTTGTATTTCTTTTATATTCATGAAACTCATTCGTATTTTTGAGTCTTGCTAAAAATGTAATATTTTACATCTCGTTGAAGTTCTTTGATAATTCTCTGTGCAATCAATTTGGCGGGATGAGAAATACTAGTTCTATCAGCTATATCTTGAAATGTTCCGAATTTTTGCATATCTCTAGCATTGAGTATTTCCCACATGTGTTTCTGTCCAATTCCTGGTAATAGTTTTAAAGCATGCATTCTTGGTGTAATCGAAGTAGAATTATTAAAGAAATTAATAAATTCTTCTTCATATTTCACCACTTCTTTTTCGAGTATTGGTTGAATTAACGCTTTTGATGTACTAGTTAAATCGTCATAATCAATTTTTTTTAAGACATCATTTAATTTTTCTTCGTTTACGAACTCTTCATAGGTTTTTTGTTCTTGGACTTGGATATTAGAGCTTTTATTAGCTTTAACTTCATATAGAACAAAATCAGGGAAAGTAAGAACTTGTGCAATTGGGGTTTTAGCCCAACTAGGTCTATCCTCTTCTGGATGTCCATGTATTAATAGATCTAAGATAACAACTTCCCGAAATTTCTTTATAAATTGTTTTTTCTTTTTCGGACCACTTCGATAACTTCTTCTGCGTGGAGGACCTCTGTATCGCTCTCTTCTTTCCATCATTACTAATTATTTTTTTTTTTACTTTTCCGATTACCATTTCAAAATTTTTATTGTAATGAACTACATAATTAGATGGGATTGTTCATTAGAAATATAGAGATTGAGACTTATAAATTCTTCGAATTTTAAAATCAAGAGTCTAAATTTTATAATTGGGATAAGACAGTTTAAGATGTTTTTATATCTTCTATTTTGTATAATAACTCTTGGAGTTGTTCATCTGTTAAAGTCTTCCCAGTGAAACTTTTTTCTAAAATCACCCGTAATTCTGGAACTGTTTGGGGATCAATGTTAAGAATATTAATAGAATAAATTTCTTCAATCTCATACTTTTCCATCAATAGTTTCTTTACTTTTTTCGCTATTTTTGCGTCATATTTCGCAAATTTATTCACATAATTATATGTGATTTCTTGAAAATGAGACATTCCCTCATCAGAATCAATTTCTGATAGTTGATCTTTTACAGTTTCCATTATTTCTTTAACTTCAGGTATAGAAACAGTTTTTTCATCCTTTTTTCTTCCAGACATAATTTTTCCTTTATATTTTTTAGTTTTCTTTAATTGAAACTGCGTTTAATCTTAGATGTTCTTTTCCAATTATTAAAGTCTTTTTAGAGTCTCCCAATTTTACCTCAACTAAATAGCAGCGACCTCTTTGACCAACTACAGTACCTGTCCTACCATGAAATCTTGAGTGGGGCATCCCCCGTTTATGTTGGGAAGGATCTGTAATAATATCAACTTTATCATCAATATTATAATCTATTAAATACTTTTCTACAGAACCTAAGCCTCTTTTACGTACATTTTTTCTGTGTTTATGCCTCGTTTTCGTGCGAAATCCACGGTGTTTTACTATCGCGACACACCTTTTAGATTATTATTAAAGTAATAAATTAATTTAGTAGGATTATGAATGATAATTTATTTATTTTTTGATTTTAAACAAAGAAAAATTGATGATGTCAGCCTTAAAGAGAAATTTCTAGTACATCCAGACCTTTACAAATTAATTTGGTTTTAAAAATCTCTGAAAAAGAGGGTGTTGTCCGCCCTTCGTCACCGCTAATAAGTTCTTTTATATATGTTCCCCCTTGAGTTTCTATAATAAATTCGAAAAGATTAGGCTTAATATATTTACCATTAATCTGGTAAATAATTTTTTTTCTTATTTTATCAGCACGACGATGAGATACTCTATTTGGCGTTCTTTGATGAATTTCTTGATTTTCAAAAGAATCTTTCAATTTTAAAACAATATGTCCAAATTTTTCTTTGTCAATCTTACTTTCAGCTTTTACAATTGCTTTATAGACTTTTTTTGTATCTTTTGCGCTTGATTTTAGTTCGATTACTTCTTTCTTACTACTGTATCTTAAATCATTAATTCTGATTCTTTTTCTATTTTTTTTATTAACAAGCCTTTCTATTTTAATTAAATCTAAATTTCTAATTTTTGGATTTCTTAATTCAAGAATAAAAGGTCTTCCCGAGCCTAACATTCTTACATCTATGTCTTCTCTTCCCGCTCCATGGAATTTTGAATCGTTTGCTTTTGAAGCTATAATAAATTCTGGGCTTATTAGATCCTCAACAGTGATAAGGTATTGCTTTCCAGTATAATTACATAGTTCACAACCATTTCCCATGCATTTCTTACAAAGCCAGTGGGTTTGCGGAATTCCTCTTATTGATTTATTATATCTCCCATAAATATAAATGGACTTTAGTATTAATTCAATATTAAAATTTTCAAAATCTAAAGATATAATTAATAATACTTCAGGCGAGTTAAATTCAGGAGGTTTATTGAGATGTTTCATTAGTTCTTTTCCTACTACGCGATTAAAATGACTTTTAAAGGATTCAGCTTCTAAAAGATTAAATTCTGTCTTAAATTTATCCTCTTGATTAATAATCTGAGCTTTGGGTCTTGAACCAATTAAAAAATTATTAAATTCGATTTCTTCAAGTATTTGTGTTGATTTTTTTATGTATTTTTGAATATCTGAAAAAATATTTTGACATAAATAGCAGACTTGATTTGAATCGTTCTTCACAAAATTTAACCCTTCATCAGATAAAACTTTTTGACTGGGATAATAATGAGCATTTTCAGCTAATAATTTCAAATTAATAATTGATTCTTTATGGAGAGCAGTATCTCCAGATAGATAATTACTATGATTTTCCATTGTTAACGAGAGTAATAATGAATTTCCTCTTTCATAGTTTGTTGTATATGATCCTAAAAGAGAAAACATTCTACCAAGACAGTGAATGCATATATAGTATTTCTGATAGATTTCTAGTACTTTGTCAAAAATCATGCTTACATGAATTAAGTAAATGATTATTTATTGCTTTTATCAAGAAAAGAAAGAGTAGTAAAAAAATTTTAAAATAAAAATTTATTTTTTTATATAATTTTAATAAATATTACAGTTAATAAAACAAGAGTGTTTGTTTTGTATTTATTTTTAAATTAAAAATAAGAGAGATTCGAATGGCAAAGAAAAAGAATCAAGGGTTTGTTAAGTGGTTTGATGCGAAAAAAGGATTTGGTTTCATCAGTGTTGCTGAGCAAGATGATATTTTTGTTCATTTTTCAAATATAGATATGGATGGATTTAGAAAACTTGATATGGGGGACGAAGTAGAGTTTGAGCTAAAAGAATCTAACGAAGGAAAAGGTCCTGAAGCATTAAAAGTAAAAATTGTTTCAAAAGACAGAAGATATTAATGTTTTAATGTTAATTATTATTTGCTTTAATTTTTCTCTTTTCTTCAATTATGAATCATAAAATATATTTCAAACCTATTTTATTAAAACAAATTTTATAAAGTAAGCGGAAATATCTTAATATTTAGGATTATCATCAAAATTTAAAGTTAAAAGAAAAAAAATTAAATTTATTAAAGTTATTTTCTTTCCCAATCAAAATCCAGTTTAACATATTTTCTTGTGTAGAAGTAAGAGACAAGTAAAATAACAGACACAATTGGACCAAAAAGAACTAAGCCCATAGAAAATTCCGCATCCACAGCTCCAGTGGGATTAATAAGCGGCAATGATAAAATAGAACCGATGAAAAAAGCGCCTACTGCTTGAAATATATTAAGAATGATTGATGGAAATCCTGCGTATATTCCTGCTTTTAATTCTCCTGTAGATTTTTCATCATCTTCAGCTACATCAGCATACACTATATAGGGAAATAAGAACCACCCTCCTAGAATTGCGCCAATCCCCATTATAAAGAAAATTCCCAATACTAAATATGATCCCATTGGAATTAACCCTAATAAAGAGATTGGCATAAAAATCACTGCTGCAAGAAAAACATATAATAGAGATTGTTTCTTACCCCTTTTTTGAATTAATTTTCTCCATAGATAAAGAAATATGAAAATTGATAAAAGTAGAACTACAGCGGAAATGATATAATCCAAAGTACCCAGATTTAACGCATCAACAAGATATTTTAACATAGTCGAGGCTACCATAGACCAACCTAAACCTGATATGCCAACCATTAGAACGATCAACATAAAATTCTTATTTTTTACAATAGTTTTTAAACTTTCAATTAAATTAGATCTAATCTCATATTTAGGTTCAGTTGGCATCTTAAAAGCAATGATAAAAAATAAGACAATTATTAAAATACCAAAAGTAAAGATAGAAATAATTATAGTTAAAGGAATTGGAATATTAGGATTTTCCGCATCTTTCATAGCGTCAATATAACTTGTAAGAACTATCAATGAAAAGACAGCCATTATCCCATTTCCGATATAATTAAAAGTATTTTGAAATTGAGAGACTTTTGGTCGTTCTTCTACAGGAAATTCTTCTGCCATCCATGCTTGATAAGGTGTGGTTACCGCATAACTTGCTCTAAAGATTATCTCCCATATTAACATCCATATAAATAATGTTCCTGTATCGTTAAGATTAAGAAATAATCCTGGTAATATTAGGAAAATAATTGAAATTCCTAATAGAGGGGCAAAAATAATTATATAAGGTTTTCTTCGTCCCCATTTCGTATATTTTGCATCACTAATCCATCCTAATAAAAATTGAGAGAGAGCTATAGTTAAATAACCCATCATTATGGCAAATCCAGCGAGAAACGGGTGTAATCCATAACCACTTGTATAAAGAGTAAGGAGTGCCCAACTTTCTATCCCTAATACAATAGATGTACCTAATCTTGGGGCGCTAAAAAGTACTTTCATTGAACTACTTGTTTGTCCTCTTACAATTTGTTCAGATTCACTCATTTAATTTCACATATATTTATGATTTTTTTATTTTTGTGTAAAAATTTAATCAAGTATAGATTAGAGAAGACTTTATTTAAAATTTTATTAAATTTTTAAGGGATTTTTTAAGATTAAATAAAAAAAACGAAAAAGACTTTAAATACACAAAGAAAAGTATTAATTACTCTAAATTAACGTTGAAAAGCTAATTAATCTTCTTCTTCCCATCCAAGGTTGCGTAGTACAGATCCTAGAGCTTCTGATTCTTCTTCTAAAACAAATTCTGTATCATATTCAGTAGCAGAGAGTTCTGAGTCGAAATCTGGGGGTGCTAACTCTTCAAAGGAGGGTAATTCATCAAGACGGGGTAATTCTTCTCTCGTTTTCGCTTTTTCTAAAATAAGTACTGGTTCTTCTGAAACACGTTCATCCTCCATTTCCATTGGAGTATAGTCATCAAGAGGAATTGGTGGAACTTCATCATCATACACTTTAAACTGGAAACTGGGAGTAACACCTTTAGCTGCATGGGGTGTTTTAAATTCAACAGCTTCCTTTACTTCTTTCTCAATCCCTAAACCCATCGATTTAGGGATCGATACTATATTGTTTTCATTTGTAGCCTCAAGTTCTCCAAATTCTTCGCCTTCTTTCTCCCAATTGTCTAAAAATCCTAACAGATCATCTAAAGCAGCTTTATCTTTTGCAAGTGATGGCTTTACTATAGTTTTAACAACTTCTTCTTCTACTTTCTGCTGCTCAATTTTCTCTATTTCGGATTCCTCAAGAGAGAGCATCATCTCTGTTTCTTGATCCCCGGAAATTAATCTATTCAATTTCTTTGCTAATTCTCTTAAGTAGCCTAAATAGAATCCAATTCGATAAATCGCTCTTAAACCCCCAAATACTATATATTCGTCATCAATTGCCATTAAAATGCTATAACCCGAAGTATTGTGTAAGATTATTTCTGTCAACGCTCCGTGAACAGTTGCTTGATTTAATCTTAAACCTAAATCTATTAAGGCAGTACTTGATGCAGAAGTTGCATCAGCATCTAATTCTGAAGATGTTGAGCTCGCTACTTTCATTCCTACTCGAGATAAAACTGCTAGATCTTCTAAATCAGTTCTATTTTCTTCATCTTTTAAAACAAACATCATTTTTTTACGGATATCTTCCGCAATAGTGGACATTTACTTTCTCTCCTTGATATAATTTAGGATTGAACACGATTTTTTTAACATCGATTTATGTATAAATATAAAGACTATTTTAATATATTTTATCATTACTTTATTCTAAAAATTTCAGTAAATTCATTTGGGTTGAAAAAGATTTTTCAAGCTTCTCGAAAGTGTAACCCGATAATTGTGTTATTTTATTTACCACATCATTTACTACATCTTCAGGTGTTAATTTTTCTGTATTAATCATGTAAACTCCTTCTTTATTTGAAAGAAATTGTTTGTAATACGAAAGAATTGTTAACAAATACTCTTTATCTTCTTCATTCCATTCTTTCCTATTGTTTTCTAATGAGCCTCTTTGAATTATACGCTTCATGATTGTATTTGGTTCTGCATACAAATAAAAGATATAATCCTCTTTCCATTGGATAGAATTGCATGTGTCTAAAATAAGATTATAATCTTTTTCTTTTAAGTTCAGACTCTTGGAATAAATTAAAACACATAAAGGTGTTCTATCTAAAATTATTATCCGTCCATTGTATTTAATGTCAAAATTTACAATATTTTGATTACGCTTGATGAGTTGTTGAAGAAAATGGATTTCACTTCTAAATCCGATTTGTTTGTTTGAAGAACCGAAGGGAAAGGGGGGTTTTTTTATGTATCTCTCGGGAAAAAATTTAAATTTATTATTATCTGCAACTCTCGATTTGAAAAGATTGAAGACTGTTGTTTTTCCTACACCATGGACTCCAGCAATAGAAATTACAATGTTATCTTTAGAGCCTTTATTTCTATAGATAGTTTTGCTCAATTGATTTTACTCCTAATCACTAAAATTAAATCGTAACAACGAAACTATGCGTTAAAATAAATACTTCTAGACATTATTGATTTTTCTTGTTATTAAAATTTTATATTTGGGGGATAATGATAAGTTAAAAATAAAGATAGATGAGTATAATTAAAACAATATTAAAAAAAATGTTGCTGAAAATCGTAGTACTAAGATTTCCATTCGTAAGTTCAAAGATTATTCCTAATACCACAAACGATAGGAAATTTACTAGCAAGAAACTCACTCCTATTGGAAACGTAAATAACAACATTACAAGTGAGTAAGCTAGTGCTACTAAAAGGATCACATAGAAATCATTTTTAAATTTCTGCTTTAAAGTGTTATGTAGAACTCCTCTAAAAACAATTTCTGAAGAGATTGCCGCTATACTTAATGTAATCGTTAAAAGTATTATCCACAATAGCCCAGCACCCTGAATTACCAGGTTCTGCTCCCCTATAATTGTTCCAACACCAAAAATATCCCAACCAATACGTGAAAAGAAATTTATGAGAGAGTCTGAAAAGTAATTAAGTATTAGTAACACTATAGCACCTAATGCACCAATAAGCATTCCGAATAGAATTTTTTTTGAATTAGAATAAATTCCTATTTTAGTAAAACTATGTTTTTTATTATAAATATACCAAATTGGATAGATACCAAATAATAATTCGGGTACTTGATTCAATACGATTTGTTCAATAGTAAGGGTTGTTGTATCTAATTGAAATGAAATTAATGTAAATAACAAAAAGAAGACAATCACTAATATATAAATACATGTCCCAAAAACATTGATACCCTCTTTTAAGTTCCAAGTTTCTTTCTTTAATATAAACTTTTGTTCAAGCTCAAGTTTTTTATTTGTAAAAATTAATCCTGGTTTTTTCTGAATTGCTGCTTTTTTAAATTCAGTTATTTTTTCTAATTCAGTATTACATATTGGACACTGATCTAAAATAGTAGATGTTATTACAGAACCACATCCTGGGCATGTTCTTGAGACTTCTAGTTTTTCTATAATCTTAGGTTGCGGAATATTTTTAGCCGGTTTAATTTTAATGACTAATTTACCACACTTAGGGCAATATGTCTCATTTTCATCTACATTAGATCCACAATATACACAATAGTTGATCTTTTTCTTATTATCATTTGACATAACAGTAGGTTTAAACGAAAATCTTTTTCATAGTATTATTTTGTAAATTATATAAACTAGAAATTATATAATTTTTGCTTACATTTTATTCACTTAAATGAATATCAATATTATTTAAAATTCTATGAATAGCGAGGAACATGTAAAAAGAGCGTTCCACTTTAAAAAAACCCAATCACATTCCTATGTCTTGCATGAATCTAAAAACAGATTTCTTCTCAATTTCTCAATTCTCACCAAGAACTTGGCAACCTTAAAATTATCCTCCTCATGAACCCAGAGGAGTCAATTCTTCAACCAAATTTTTTTATAGAAAAATTGTATACGCTGTTTTAAAGTGGGGAAAGTATAATGAAAAAGGTAATATTGAATGGTTAGCTTAATGAATTTATAATTTAGGAAATTAATTGGTGAGATAGTTATGCTAAAAAAAATTTTTAAGAAAAGAATTAATGAAGTATATGAAAATTATAAAGATAAAGATATATTAATAGCTGATGACATGTCTAACTTTTTTGGGTTAGAATCCTCGGGAGTATGGAAAGTTCGTGGAAATGGTGTATTATTGCTTACAGAAGAAGAATTATATTTTGGAATGTGGAAACCAAAAAAAGATCTATTGATCCCTGTGAAATTTATTATTGAGATCACAAATCCTAAATCACATATGCACAGATCAGTATTTAGGCCTCTTTTAAAAATAACATTTAGAAATGAAAATGGAGAAACTGACTCAGCTGCATGGTATGTACGAAAATTAGATGAATGGAATGAAATTCTTAGACAGCTATTATCAAAAAATAGATAAAATTCATGTTTTTTTATTCTCAGTATACTTTTTTAAATTTCTTTTAGTTATTGTGCTTAATTCCATGAGTATTAATCCATGATAATAAGATATGGAATCAAAATACCCTTCTCCTAGATCTGATTTACCTGCATGAACTAATGCCATTTGAGCGTTAAGAGCTGCTCTCATTAAAAGTTCAATACCTTTATAAATTAAATTTGGACTCCATGTCCCTTTTTGAGGATTGGACCACCAAACGGGACATGAATAAATACCACGGTCATAAAAATATCGAGCCGTATTATAATAATTCTCAACCTCCCAATCTGTTGTTAGATCTAAATTATCTGTTAAGTTTATTAAATTATTAAGACTATTCATAAGTTTCCAGTAATATCTATGTATATTGTTATTAGGATGTTTCCATAATGGATAAGGGATTTCAGCTTGCATATCTTCATAAGTTGTACTCCAGCTCGATTCACGTGGTATGACTTTTTTATTACTTATTGGAAAACGTTGATCCAATTCTGAAATTGAAATGATTTTAATTGTTTCTTCATTGTATATGAGATCTAATACCTTCTTTAGAAACGTTTTTTCATAATTTTTTATATGATGCCCAAAAGTCTCTCCATCCATTGCTGTGACTATATATCTGTCAATTTCTTTTGTCGATTTTGTCTTTAGTCTATCTTTTGGTTGAAAAATTTCCTTAATTGCATTTACAAATTCTTTGGCAGACACATCCTTAAAAGAGATTTTATTACTGAGAATGTCATCTCTGAAGAATAACTGAAGTCCATTCGGAGAGCAATAGATCTGATCATAAGGCCAGTCAACTGGACAAGCAATTCCACTCATTATAACCCATTTGTATCCTAGCTGGCGAATGTATTTAGCAACAGCTCCAGAAATAGCCATTTCTGGTGGAAAAAACCCTATTCTCTTCCAACGTCCAAATTCTCTTCTGTTTAAATCTTCATTCAACTGGATTTGATGTTTAGCTTCTTTTTTTGGAATTAACGGAAGAATTGGATGATATTTTGCTGTTCCTACAATTTCAATTTTATTTTCAGAAACGAGATTTTTCAATTGATCCATAGTATCTGATAGATCATACTTATAAAACAATTCAATAAGAACACCGTTGATATTCAAACAAATCTTTATATTTTCGTAATCCTCTAATAAGGAGAATAATGGTCTATAGCATTCTTTATCGATTTTTTTCAAAATATTAAGATCTTGAGTGGGAGGTTGGTAAATGTGAAGTAATGGTGCCCAATAAGTTGTCAAATCAATCACATCTGGTTATTTCTAATTCGTAATTAATTTTTAATATTATTATATAAAAAAATACAATTAAAAGGTTTACATAATTTCTTTGATATCATAAATGTTTGATATTTATTATGAAGCCTATAGTCTATATAACTTCTACTAAAAACAATACTAAGAATGATTTAATAGATGCTGTAAGGGCATGTTTTAATCAATATGGATGAGTTGAAAATATTGTTAAAAGTAATGTTTTTATTAAAATCTATTAATGAACTAAAAGAATACTTTGAAAACCGAAACGACCAAGATGAAATTAATGTTTTCTACATTGATGGTCATTTTGCTGTTTCTGGATTTATGAAACCTTTTCGTGAAGTATCAAAAATCTCATTAAAACAACTTTCTACTATGCTCCAACTTAGTTTCCCTAAAATTATAACGGGTATGATTGGTGCAAAACGCCATAAAGTAAATTTTAAAAGTATAATTGAATTTTAGGTATATTCTTTTAAAGATTGAACTTAATATTAATAAAAAGTAGGACTTTAATTGGATTAATTTTCATACGAAATTCAGACAAAATAATTAATATTTTACTTTTCTATGATATTTTCTTTTATTACTGTCCCAAAATGGGTAGCTCCCGGTCCTTTATGAACTAAAACATCATCCCCTATTTTTATATCAACCACAGATTTAGCTTTGCCACTTGTATCAATTAATCGAACAGTTTCTGCATTTTGGCATATACAACTAATGGGAATCTTTTTGTTACCTTCGAAAACTTCCAATTCAAATCTTAACATGGGTCGCGTTTCAATTTTGACTCTTCCAATTGATACAATTCTCGCTTCACCTTTATTTGTAACAGCTAACACTCGATCTCCCCCCTTCAATTCACTTAGATATTTTGTGCGATAAATTCTTTCAGGATTATTATCAGGTACTAATATATAAGACGATATATCCCCAGCATTAACTCTAAATGGTCTTGAAGAAACAAATTGCGTTTCATATGTCTCAGAATGAATCAAGCAGAAGCCTGTGGCTGTTGAGCCTACTAAAAAGCCCTCTCCAATATTGAGAAGGGAAGTTGAATCAATACAAACTCTCTCCGCCTCAGGAATTGTTTGAATATTAGTGATTTTAGCTTTAGCTAAGCCAATATGAATTTTAGTTTGGATTAGTTTCTTCAACTTAAAAATATCATCTACTTTCTCTGGTTTTATAAGGACTCCATCTACACCTTTTTCTAGGATTTTTAACATCAATTCAGCTTCTTTAATTGAATCAGCCACAGCTATTAGTTCTGTATCATTTGAATGTAATTCAGCTATAAGGTTTTCAAAAGGGATTATTTTCCAATCCTTAGCAGAAACAATTATGAAGTCTAAACACTCAATTTTCGACAGTTCAATTATTTCCCTTTCATCTTCCTTGCTTTTTAACTCAATAAAAAATCCAGAATTTTTTTTACTAAATCTCTCATTAATTAAATTTTTTTCAAATTTTTTTTTATCATCATAAACTAAAAATTCAGAAGGGACATTAGGGTCTTTTGAATAAAGCATTGCCCTTTCAATTTTTTCAAATTCTTTAACTGTCTCTTGAGACACTAAGAAATTTAAAATATTTTTATTAAAAGCTTCTTGAACCAGCTCTTTGAAATTATCACCTTTAGATTCGAAGTCTAATATTATTTTTTTCATAGTGCTTAAAAATTGGTCTAGGTTAAACTTTTTTGATGAGAATTATTTTATTATATTATAGCAAATAATATTAAATTTTTAAGTTAGAAAAATCATATAATTCATAAGTCAGAAAATAAATAAAACTATGGAGTTGAGCCAATCATCGGGTTAAAGAAAAAGTTATTTCCTAGGAAGAGTAAGGAAAAAGACGATTTAGTTGCTAAGGCTAAAGGACATATTCATAAATTAAATATGATGAATAAAAATTACAATCAACGAGCAGAAATAAGTAGAAAAAACGCTAAAATTGCTTTGAAGCGGGGGGAAAAAGATAGAGCAAAAAGTTATCTTGTACAATATAAAGCATATCAAGCTAAGGTTGATCGATCTAATAATATAAGATTAAAGATTGAAAGGCAGATTCAAGCGATAGAAGAAGGAATGCTCATCTCCCAAACTGGAGATGTGATGGGGGGAATTCGGGATGAACTTGAATATATTGCAACCAAAGCTTCACCCACTAAAGTAGCAGAAATAGCAGAGGATTCTGAAGCATATGTTTCTGAAATCGAGGAAGCAGCAGAAATTTTAGCCGGTGATCCAGAAATCGATCTTGCTATTGATGTTACAGATGAATTAAATCAACTTGAGACTGAAATGCTTCTAGATCAAGGAGGGACAATGCCTGAAATTCCTTCAGATGATTTACAATATATACCTGAATTAGATGAGTTAGATGAGAAAGCTGAAATTAAATCAAAAGATCAATTGAAAGATGAGATTGATAAACTTCGTAAGGAACTACAAGGATAAGTATTTATTGTAAAACTTCTTAACTTATTACAACTAATCTTTATTAATTTTGAATATAATGATACTTATTTTAATTCATTTAAGGCAAGAATCATATTTTTCACTTTTTTGATGGCAATTTCATAACCATCATTTTCTCCAAAAACCTTTAATGGATAGAAGCCACAATCTGGCTTAATTATTAAATTCTCTCTCCCATATTGTTCTATTCCTTTTCTAATATATTTTTTAAGAAATTCAACTTTTTCCACATAATCATCAATATTTTTATCAGGAATAGGGACAAATTTAGAATCAACCGTTCCCAATGCTAAGAATTTATCAGTTTCTTGGAAATGTTTTTTTTCAAAAATCTTAAAATTCTGCTCGTTTGTACTGAATTCATGGTCCAAAATCTTCACATTTGTTTTTAAAAGAAGATCACGTAAATTAGGACTAATCCTTCCACATACATGGATCGATGTTAACCCTTTTATTCCTGATATTGTTTTATTAATAGTATCAATGATAAAATCTTCTGAATGGAATAAAATTTTCCTTCCTACTAACAATCCTAATATTGGTTCATCACAAGAAACAATATCTATTCCCATATCACTATAGGTGGCTGCTATTTGCTTTATAATTTCAGCAAACTTATTCACAATCCAATCAACCATCACAGCTCGTGGTTCTTCGAAAATTATTGGTTTTAAACCCTTAGCGATCTCATTTTTCAGTATTGTCTCAAATGTTAAAGTGAATGGTCCGGTTAAACAAGCTTTAGTGCCTTTAATTTTTACCTTAAGGTCGGGATATTCATTAAAAAAATTAACAATAAATTTTCCATATTCTAGGGCAACTGGTTTTTTTGGTACTTCAAATTCCTCATATAAATAAAATTTTTCATCAACTTCTTTCAATTGAGGAATTATTTCCGATAAAGGGGACAAGAATTGGTGTGTCATAGATAGGAGTTGAGGGTAGCATGGAAAATCGATACCGATTTGAATTAAATCTGTGAAAATTCTTAACATATTTTCATGATTATTACTTAAAGGCCAGCTTCCGACGACTGTAGTAAATAGTCCATCCTCTTTATCCATAAGATGTAGAAGAGTGATAAAAATATAAATTTATGATAAATAAAATATGCAAATTTAGCATAAAAATAAAAAATAATACTTTATGTATAAAATCGTTTATTATCAAAACTTCTGCTACTTCTTTTAAGTTCTTCAACTTCTTCAATATTTTCTTGAAGATTTTGTATTTTTTTTTCAATTAAATAAATTTCTTTTTGGAGGTTCTTAAAAGTCTTAAAATAATCAACCTCTGAAATAATTCCTTGATCAAATTTTGTATCTAATTTTTTCAAAGTTTCTTTCAAACTGTATCTTTCTTTGTTAAGTTCAGTCATCTTTTCATGTTTTTCCTTATCTAGTTTAAATAACTTCCGTTTATACCTATAAGATTTATTTGGTTGATTATGTTCTGAATCAAACAACTCTGATAAATGATTTCTATTATAATCTTGGAACATACTATCTTTGTTTAGAAAATAATCATCTTCGTTATATTGGTTATTTACATTGCCACCTTGGTTCGGAATGTATGGATTTAAGTTGTTAAGTAGTTCATTATCAGAATTTAATCTTTGCGGATTATAATTTTGAACACGGTTTTGTTCATAAACATTTTGTAAAAAGAATTGTTCCTTGTCGTAGTTAGGTGGATGATAGTTGGGCATAAATTGAGGTGCTTGAAATAAGGAGGGTTGGATATTTTGTGGATTTCCCTGAAAATTTACACTATCTGGATATGGTCTATAATGTTCTTTAAGCCAAGGTTGAGCGACGTTTTGGGGATACCTATATTGAGGTGATGCCGGAGATGCACCATTATTTATTTGGTTGGGGTAAATATTAAAAGGGTTAGTTAAATCTTTATTATTAATGTGTATATGTTCATAACTTTTATTATATTGGCATTTTATACTAAAGAATGAGTTAATACTTTCTTCAATGAAGTTGATTAAGTCGTTTAAATCAATATTTATTTGTTGAAGTTTCTTTGCGGTTTTTTCATCATAAATTGTAGTTTCGTCAAAAGATCGTGCTAAAAGAACGTATTCAATTACTCTAGAAATAGCTTTAGGAGGGAGCGTAAACTCATATTTTCCATAAGCAAATTCAATATAGAGTTTTTTGAATACTCTACCTTTTTCTTTAATTCTTGTTAAATCTTCAACAGGAGCTTTTAGAATTAATTCTTGTTTTTTCTTGACTACTCCGTGCTCATGGATAAATGATAGATCATAATTAGTGATAAATAAAATTCCTTTGTCTTTCTTATACTTTTCTTGAGTATTTAATCCATTAGCTAATTTTGCAAAAATAGCATAAACAGGTTTTTCGCCTTCTGCGAGTCTTATTAATCTCTTGTATAAATTAAAATAATAACTTATCTTAGCGATAAACTGTAGATTCTTCTCAAAAGTTTTAAAACTATCATTGAATGTTTGTATATTTGTAGTTATAAATTCATCAATTGCATTATAACTTCTGAATAAATTTTCAAAAATTCCTTCTATAATTGTTATGTTTGAATTAGGTTGAGAGTAAATATCAAAGAAATATTCCTTATTCTGATTTAATTGATGAAAATGAATATTAATTTTTTCCAATAATGTATTTTGGATATAAAGAAATAGTTTGAATAGAGCTAATAAATCTGATTCCATTTTAGGAAAGTGATAACATTTATTTGGAGGATCTCTTACCTCTCTGATTTTTGATTGAAATGAGTATAGTTTTTCTATAATTTCTTTTAAAGGATTAACAAATGAGCGTGTATTTTTGATTAATTCTAAAAAATCCTTTTCTAATTCTTCCTTTTTTTCATAAATGTTAATTATTTGGTGAGAATCGCATTTTGGGCAAGCTTTTAAACGCTGATTAATTTTTACAATATTTTTTCCTCCACAGTCCTTACAGACTTTCTCATTTTCAGATTTTAAAATTTTTATATTTTTAGATTTGCATTCTTGACAAATGAAAAAATCAACTTTTTTTTCATGGAGACAATCAGAACAAAAACTAGAGCCGCATTCCTCACAATAATAAGCTAATTTAACGTGTACACTATGACAAAAACGACACACTTGTTCTGATGACATTTTAATACTTAAACCCAACCTAATAAAGTAAAAATTTCGTTTAAAATCGCTTTATCAAAAGAATAAGAAATTCCGAGATATAAAAAAAGATTATAATATGGGTGTATCATGTATTATCCAGATAAAACTAGGAAGAAAAATTGGTATAGATCGAAAAGAGTTATTTAATAATTTTTACTTTTTTACCAAGTGCTTGACCTGGAACTCCTGCTTTCTTAAAATGGGCTCTTACAGCGCCATTATTACCATGAGATCGAGATATAACTCCCTTTAATTCTTTACCGGTAGGAGTAATCCAGACCACAGTTCTCCCTATAAGCTTATTAGCATCATTTCTTGTTTTTATATTTGGAAAGACTAAGATACAGTGTTTCTGATGTATTGTATGACGCCCACGTTTATAATTTGAAATAACTCCTTCCATACCCAGGATGTCTAATTTATTTAATGTCATAGATGACTACTAAAAAGCATTTTAATCTTAAAAAATTAATAGAAAAAATACTCCAAAACTATTAAGTTTTTTTAAATGTTATTTCATACTTAGATTTTAAATTCACTTCTATAAAAAAAAAGATTTTTGTTTTAGCTCACTTTAAATATAAATTGATGAGAGTTTCTTTCAGTAAAATTATAATTACACCTAAAGATTTTTTTGGTAGACCTATGGCGGGTTATGCCCGAAAAAATCCTTGTATGGGCAAATTAGATGACATATATGCCTATGGTGTTTTGATTGAAGGAAAAAGTGAAGAAAGATGGAAAAATAAACTTTTGCTCATCTCATTAGATTTATTGAAGATCCCAATAACACTCTGTAATTACATTAAGAAAAAAATTAAAGAGAACCATCCATCTCTTGAAGCTGACCAAATTTTAATTCATTGTACCCATACCCATTCTGCACCTGATCTTACTGGTGAATTTCATTGGCCAGGAGGTCTGTTAAACATGATAAAAGGGATAATGTTCGGTCGTAATCATAGTGACGATTATATTGTATGGTTTGTAAGTCAAATAGTCAAAATGGTCGAAGATTTAATTAACAATTTAAAACCATGTAAAATGGCATGGTTGAAAAAAAAATTTAATCCAGATATTGTTATAAATAGAAGACATCCAATTCGTCAATCAATTCCAGAATTAGGTGTAATTAGTTTCATTAATGCAGACGATAATGGCTTAATTGGATTTATTGTTAATTACTCATGCCACCCAACAACATTGTCTTTTCAAAACAACAAGCTATCGGCAGATTATCCCGGTAAAATTATAGAGAAAGTTTCCCAACTTACCAATAGCAATGTTGGTGCTATTTTTTTTAATGGTGCTGCGGGAGACATAAACCCTATTACAACCTGTGGAACAAATTATCAAAAATTAGAACTTGATAAATCATTGATTTATGATCAATTAGGTACGTACAAACACACAAAAAAAATAGGATATACGATTGCTGAAGAAGCATTAAATTTAGTGAATTCAATAGCTATAACAGATTATTTAAATGCTTTGGAATTTCAATTCTATTTAAATTTCTTCTGTATTCCAATGAAAGATTTTAAATATTTCTCGAAAACTTGGTTTAGGAATAAACTAATTTATTTACTTAAAAAATATCTCTTACTGAAAGTTGCAAAAATAACTTTAGAAAAAGCCAATTTTCCTTCTTTTACTATAAAGCGAAAGAAATTAAAAATTCATGGAAAGACTGTAATACAATTTATCAAATTTAATTTCAAACATAAATTAACTTCAAAATCAATTGGTATTATGACTGTACCAGGGGAACTTTTTGAAGACTATGGTGATTTATTGCTTAAAGAATCACCTACCGGAAAAGATAATTCCTATGTATTTCAAAATTCTAATGATTGGATATCGTATTTATTTCCTGCAAATGACTATATTAAAGAAGGTGGATATGAACCACTTGTTAGTTTTAGTCCCATATGTGGGTATTTTATAGAAAAGAAGATGTTAGAACTCTTTAGAGAAATAAAATAAATATAAGAAATTTATTATAAATTTAATTTATCATTTCATAGGATTTGTTCCATGCTTCTAGATTTAACATTTTTATATTTTCAAGAAATTTTTCTTCAGAAATTTTGTCTTCTTGAATTATAAGATCAATTACTCTTGAGATAATTGAATTTTCAATGTTTCTAAGGTCAATTTTTCTATTTACAGGTTTAGATCTTGCATGTTTTACCCAAAACCAATCAGAATTAATGTTTGAATATGGTCCGGGGTTATAATACTTTTGACCTTCTAGAGGAAAAATATAAGGTTTATAGATGCTGATGCATGGAAGCGTAGTTCCTGTAACCCAGTGAATTGATTTTTTTTCATTCCTTAAATGGGAAACTTGAGAACCCGTTGACTCAAATCCTCCATGCATACAAATTCCCGCTTTATGATCCCTCAGAAATTCCATCATTAATTTAGGTGTTATTTTTCCTATATTCTCATTCAACAATATTGAGGTTTTTCCTCCTCTTGAATAACGTGAAGGAATAGCAGAAATTGGAGATCCAGAAAAAGTTTCAGCAAAATCGAATTCATCCTTGTTTTTGCAATAATTTTTTTCGATAGCATGTTCAATTATTCCTTTTTTTCTGAAGTCTCCCTTACCTCTAATAGTAATACCATTTGATATTGATCGCACATCTTTAATCTTTTCTACAATCCACCATTTATCAGCAGTCTCTAAGACATAAGCTTCTTTGGGATCTGCAATTATAAACGAATTGTGATACATCCAATTCGCATCGTCAAATGCACAACCACCTCCTTGTCCAAATTTTTCTAATAAATCGATCATTAGTTCCATTGCTTCTTTTGCAGTTTTACCTCTCTCAAGACCTAACCTTAATAAATCCATTCCTAATAGTCCTGTACTTCTTAAAGGCTCATGTGTATATACGGCTTCATTTCCAATTACAACACCATTTTCATTAGAGCCCATTTCCGCCCCCCACATCCACCATGGCTGGCTTAATAAAATAGCATTGGTTTCAGAAATTTGAGGGATTTCTATATATGTGCATTTTAACGTATCCCCTTTTTTAAACCTCATTCTTGGAGAATAAGTTATCAATTGTACCTCATTAAAGGGGCGATTTGAATTCTTTCCAAAAATTATACTTCCATCTTCTGTAGAATTGCCTAATGCTATTAGAGTATCACACATATCCTCAATTTAAAGAAATTTATTTAATAAATAAGGAATGAATTAGATTTTTTTAAGATAATTCAAAGCGGTTAAAGCATAGATTTTGGTTACATTCATGACATCATCAATATAGACAAATTCATCTTGAGCATGATGATTATTCTCTCCTCTAAGGGGTCCAATTAAAATAGTTTCTATACCTTTTTCTTGAAATATTTGAGCATCTGTAGTTGGTATAAATGCCTTAAATTCTCTCTCTTCTTCGAAAACAGTATTAAATGCTTCTTTCACTACTTGTGCAAAAATAGAATTTGTATCTGTTATATGAGGTCTCATATAAGCTCCAATTTGAACTTTAATATTTAAGTTGGGATCTTCTTTTTTAAGAGTTTCAACATAATTAAAGATCCTCACCTTGACATTATCCAGATCCATTTCTGGAATAACGCTAATCAAACATTGTAAAATACAATTATCCGGAATTGTGGTAACAGATTTTCCTCCATTTATCATTGTAAAATTTACTGAACTTATACTGCATGGAAAATCGGGATGCAAAGGATATTTGGTTTCACTTTTTTTGAATTCTTCCTGTAATTCCATTAAAAAGTTCATAATTTTTAACATTTTTCCAATAGCATTAATTGCTGAGTATTTACTACGATAAGGTGGAGGTAAATCTGGATAGGTTTGAGCATGGCGACGTATTCCTTTAATAATAAAACTAATTTGCATAGTCCCACCTAGATAAGCAATTGGATAATCGCAACAAACATCACCTAATATACAAGCATCTCCAGTTATAATTCCATCGTTTACAAGATATTCAGCACCTAATAAACCTCCAATTTCCTCATTTATTACAGCAGTTATTATTAATTTTCCATTTAAAATTACTCCAAGATCTAATAAGGCTTTAGCCGCGAAAATTTCTGCTGTAACACATGCTTTATCATCAGCAGCTCCACGTCCGTAAACTTTATTCTCAACAATCTCTCCTCCATGTGGATCTTTAATCCAACCATCATATGTAGCAACTGTGTCAATATGAGCATTAAATATTAGAGATAGCTTATTTTCATTTCCTATTTCTCCAATAATATTTTTCTTTTTAACTTTTGTATTTATCTTAAATTCCTTCATTTTAGCTTCAACAAATTTAGATATTTCTTTATACTTCCCTGGTGGTACTTCAGAAGGAATCTTAACCAAATCTTGGAGAAATTGGACAATTTCATCTTTCATAATATCTATTTTTTCTATAATTGCTTTCTCCATATCATCCATTATTTTCACGAGTTATTTTATAATTTTTAATAAAAATGAAAATGTTATTATCTATATAAAGTATTTTCTGATGAAATTATAAACTTATAAAGAAAATAAATTATAAAGAAAATTATAAGAATTTAGATTATAATATTGCTATTGCATCAATTTCAACTAACCCGTATGGGAGAGGACAAGTTGCTTCAACAGTAGTTCTAGTAGGAAATTTTTCAGATACACCGTTTTGCTCGAAAAATTCTTTATAAGCCTGATTCATTTCTTTAAAATCAGACATATTTTTTAAAAAAACACTTACTTTCACTAAGTTTGAGACATTTGCTCCCGCGACTTCTAATATTTTTTTGATTTTTTCAAAAGCAGCAAATGTTTGACTCTTTATATCTCTCGCTTCTGGAGTTGCAACTTGTCCTGATATAAAAATAAGATTATTAGTCTTTATACCAAGATTATAGGGACCAGCTTTAGGCGCTCCAGTATCAATTACTTCAAAATTAACCATTTTGATCATCACCAAGAAAGTTTTTAATTATTTTTTATTTAATTGTTTGATATTGATAATTACGATTAACCCATAATAATAAAATTTACTTATTGTCGTATATGAGTCAAACAATCCAAATTTAATTAAGTTTTAATAAAATTCTTTTTTTAATGAATTAGATTTAATTATAATTAAAGTTGTTGACAATTTTTTGATTTTAAACCAGTAAATGCATTCTATTAACATTGAAATATCTTGAAAGCAAATAAAGATAATATTTGGATATTTACTTTTGAATACGCTGGAATTGTAAAAATAGGCGGTCTTGGAGAGGTACCCGCAAATCAAGCTAAGCATCTTGCTAATGATTATAACATCACAGTATTTATTCCTTCACATGGTCAATTAGAGAATTTAGATAAAACTCTTGGATGGGAAAAATTGCCATTTAATTGTGTAGGACAAATAAATCCTTCGCAATTTGGTGCTAATGAACCGGAAGCTACATATAATATTTCATTTTACAAATCGAAAATAAATAATGTAAATATTATTTTATTACATGGGGATAATCCATTTACTACTAGATTTTTAGATGATAAAATTGTATATAATCCAGATACGCTTAGTGGAAAGATTTCTCTCTTTGCTATAGGAATGCGTTGTTTTATTGATTTTTTAATTGATTATCAAAAAGAAGAATTACCAGATATAATCCATATTCATGACTATCATGCTGTGATACCATTTATTGGAATAAAACAAATACTGGCAAAAAATGGCTTAGATGTAGCCTCATTAATTACAATTCATTTGTTAACTTGGCCTAGATACGGAATTGAATTTTATAGAATGTGTGGAATTGATGATACTCCCATTTCTATTCATTTAAAAGAAGGGCTTAAACCATTAAATCTAAATGAAATTTTCTCAATCTGTGAAAAAATTAGTGGAACGTATCAGCCACCAACTGTAGAGCAAGTTGGAGCTTTTGTTAGTGATTTGGTGACAACAGTAAGTCAATCCTATTTGAAATCAGATATAATCCCTAATTGTGGTAAAGAATTAATTGAATTCAAATCTAATTTTGTCTGGGATGGATGTGATTGGGATTATAATGAAATATATCAGAATGTATTAAAAAATCATGAGCATGAGATAAGGGATGTTTTACTTGTATCAGATGAAAAAGATTTAACCTTATCTGATATAAAACAGTATTTATTGACCTATAAATTATCACATTTAGATAGAAGTCCATTAATTCAATCAGAAAAAGTATTGAATATAATTAATGAGATTTCAAATGGAAATGAATTTGTTAGAAATGGATATATTAAAGCTTTTGAAGAATCAGGGCCTTTAGTAATTACTACTGGAAGAATATCACCACAAAAAGGTTTTGAAACAATTCTTGAGGCGATACCTAGAGTATTAATAGTAATTCCTAATGCTAAATTCTTATTTCTCATATTACCGACGGATTATAGTATAAATGAAATAAAGACCTATGCTCAATACGTTAAAAAGTATCCTAGTAATCTAAGGATCATATTTGGAGTAGCTATAGATATATTTCATCTTGCCCATATTTCATCTGATGTTTATTGTGCTTTATCCCGGTGGGAACCATTTGGTATCATCGCTTTAGAAGCAATGTCTGTTAAATTACCAGTAATTGCAACAAAAGTGGGGGGATTTCAAGAATCTATAATAGATATTAGAAATTTTCCTGAAATAGGTACGGGTATTTTAATTGATAAAGATAACCCAGCTCAATTTGCAGATGCATTAATCTCTCTTTTTAAATTAAAGGAAATTTCTGAGAAAGTAAAAGAAAAGGAAGCTATTTATGAAACTGAAAATTTTCAATTAGTTAATCAGATTCCTGATAAAATACTTGAATCCTTAGTATTATTAGATCCAAATTATTACAATAAGATTAAAGAAAATTGCTATAAAAGAGTAGAACATAACTTTAGATGGAAAACTGTTTCTATGAAATTAATCGAGTTGTATACTTTGATAAAGAATCTTCGCTCATCATATACTTAAGGAGCTAGACTTTTGATTATCTTAAAAAGATCTGTTATATTTATTTTAGGAACTGTTTTCTTCATAAATCTTACTATTATGATGTTGTATACTTATTTACCTCAATATTTAACATTTATAGGTACAGAATCTCCAATTATTACTTTAGCGATGACTTTTGCAATGTCTACTTTTTTTATTTTCCCACCACTATTAGGGATGTATTCAGATAAACTCCAGAATAGAATTTATTTCATTTTTATTAGTCCTAGTGGAATGCTTATTACTTTAATTTTACTTCTTTTTACAAGAAACATAATTATATTAAATATACTAATATTTGTTTTTGGTTTTTTTACTTCATTTATAACTATTTATTTTACTCTTTTTAGTGAATTAGTACAGAATGATAAAAAATGGATATCTTATTATAATTCGGTCTGTGCAATGGGAAGTTTTATAGGTGTAATAATAGGTGGTATTTTGATCACCAATTTTAGAATTGAAAATTTATTCCTATTTACATTAGTCACTTTCATATCGAGTATCATTTTAAATATGTTTATTAGAGAAAAAAGGCAATTAATTTTAGATAATAATCCAGAAATATCTGAGAATATTGATAAAAAAGTAACAAAAGATATTCTCGAGGAAGTTAATATCTCTAAATCAATATATTATAGCCTATTTTTTAGGAATTTTGCCGTTATTCCGATCTTGAATATTTTGGTAATTATCATTGGGTTTCACGTCCCTGATAATACAGAAATCGCATTTTTAGTGGGTATCAACCCTTTATTTCAATTTTTTGCAATGCTATTTATAGGAGAGAAATTAAAACAGAAAAATGTTAAGAGCGTTATGATTTTAGGATACAGTTTTTCAGTTGTTGCTATTATTGGGTACATTTTATCTGTCGATTTTTGGAGTTTTTTAATTTTTCAAGTTTTTGTCTCTTTAAGTTATTCACTGTTTTGGATTGCAACGACAGTTTATATTGCTCAAAATTCGACTCCTAATAATAAAGGGCGCTATATGGGATTTGCAACCTCTAGTATTTTTGCTGGTACGACAATAGGAGGAATATTTTTCAGTTTATTATTAGCAATTTTCCACTCTAATTATTATATAGCCATGTCATTTATGATTATTTTTCCGATCATTTCTATGTTAATTATATCTTTAAAATTTAAAAACCAATTATATTTTTACGAGGAAAATTAACTCTACCGCTGCAAATAAGGCTTTTAATTCATAAATTATTTAATAAAGTAATTATTGTTAACTTTTTTAATATATTTACTAAATTGGGATAATAATTTGATCTTATCAAGAAAGTCAATTATTTTAATTTTATTATCTGTTTTTACTATTAATACAGCCGCAATTATAGCTTATACTTATGTGCCTAAATATTTATTATTTTTAGGTATAGAAAAACCATTAATGCAGCTTATAATTACAATTTTTCCTTTAACTGCTTTTGTTTTTCCGCCTTTATTTGGTTTTTATTCAGATAAAATTCAAAATAGGTACATTTTTATTTTATTTGGAACTATTGGTATAACTTTTACTTATTTTTTTTTATTTCTAACCAAGAATTTGATATTAATAGTTATTTTGTTATTTATTTTTGGTTTTTTTATGGCATCAACTAACTTATTGATGACGTTATTTGCGGAATTAGTAGAAAATGATAAAACACTCATTTCTTACTTTAACGCTTCGGTTGTAGCTGGCTGGTTTGTTGGAGCTCAATCTGGTGGCATTTATATTGATTTGTATACAATCGAGCATATATTTTTATTAATTTTACTAATTTCTTTACCAAACATAATTTTAGTTGTTTTTATTAAGGAAAAGAGGTCTTTGATTTTAGAAAGGTATAACAGAAATATAGAGAGAAATGCCTATAATCTTGTTTTAAATAATATTGAAGAAGAGATCTCAATTTCTCAATCAATTTATTATGGTTTATTTTTTAGAAATTTTAGCATCAAACCAATTATGCCAATCCTAGCAATTATCATGAGTTTTTATTTAGGCAGTGATATAGAGATTGGATTTTTGATTGGAATAAACTTTTTATTACAATTTTTCCAGATGTTATTAATAGGTAAGATAATTAACAATAAAAATCTTAAACCTTTCATGATTATTGGTTATACTTTAAGCTCGATTACTGTTTTCGGATATATTATTTCAACTAATTTTTGGAGTTATTTACTTATTCAATTTTTAGTTTCTTTTAGTTATTCTATGCATTGGGCAGCTACTATAATTTATATAGCTCAGAAGACTTCACCCAAAAATAAAGGAAAGTATATGGGCTATGCTAACACTAGTGTTTTTTCAGGAAGTTTTGTAGGAGGTATTTTATTCAGTTTATTATTATCTGCTTTTAACTCAGATTATTATATTGTTATGTCTTTTATGATAATATTCCCAGCAATTTCCACTTTAATCATTTTTGTGAAATTTAAACCAAATCAAGAAATCATACCTTCTGCCAAAAAGGGGAGAGATTCTGAATTATTGCATTAGGTTTATCAGGAATTATTTTCAATTCTTTTCTTATCCATTCTGAAATCCATTTATATTTTGCTTTAAATCTGCTATCCATGAAAATTATTGCTCCTTTATCAGAAATTTTTCTTATTGGCCTTCCTGAAGCTTGATTTGCTCTCTGAACGGCAGGGTATAAATAAGCGAAATTCCACCCTTGTCTTTTAAACACTTTATCATAATATTTTATTTTTGCTTCTACTCTAGGGGTTGGTAAATGATAAGGAAATCCAGCAATTATTACAGAATTCATAAAATCCCCTGGATAATCTTCTCCTTCTGAGTTTCTCCCCCCACATACTCCTAATAAGACAGCCCCACTATTTGAAGCCATGCTTTTAAAATCATCCACCAATATTGCATTTTCAGAGGCGGATAATCCAGGTTCCTCAATGAATAATTTTCTATTATTCTTTTTTGCTACAATCTCTATTCCATTACCTAATAATCCTTTAAGAATTTTATATGACGCACAAAAAATACCAACATTTGCGGGGGTACAAGTTAAAACTTCATTTATTTTTCCAATCATTTTTTTATACATGTCAGGGTGTCTATTATCTCTTTTTGTATCTACTCCATCAATAATAATAGCTTTGATATTTTTCTTACTAAATGGTGAATCAGCAATAATTCCTTTATAACTCTTACCACACTCATTTAATCCCATTAAATTATTATAAACATAAGGGTTCACAGTTCCAGAGAGATTTAAGCATGTATATCCTTTTTTCAAAATAGGAATAGCAATTTCTCTAGGATCTAATGCTACAATTTCAAGTGAGATTGACCGCTTTCCTTTAATTTCTTTAATATTATAACAAAAAAAATAATTATCTAATGTGTATGTTTTCAACCATTTTAACCAAAATTCTGCTAAAGAGCCAACAAAATCTCGTGAAATTTCTCCATTTGCAAGTTTTTCCTCATGAATAGATACACTGAAATCATGCAGATCTTCAACAAAATTTTTAAATCCATTCAGATCTTGAAATCCTAACTTTTTATAGATTGATTGTAACTGTTTATCTGGTTGGACTGCTTTTTCTTTAAAACGTAGATTAATTTTTTTCTCATTTAACTGATTTAATAATATTTTAACAAAACTCTGCATTAAAATGGGGGATCGATACAT
>CAYPFJ010000042.1:0-19030 GCA_964409945.1 uncultured archaeon
AGGAATATATCCAAGAAAAGTTTAACAAAATCGCAATTTTTCCAGAACGCTGGAATTAAAATCCTAAATTTAATTTTTTATTTTTAAAAAAGAAAAGATGTGATGTAAAAAAATGAGTGAGAATGAAAGCCAATATCAAGAATTAATCGAGAATAATAAGATCTTGGTCAACTACATAAGAGAACACAATTTAGACGATAAGCAAATTAAACAATTAATAGAAGATTCTAACAAATTTCTTCTAAAAATCCTCACTGACAAAGACCTTTACGATGCAGTTATGGTTGAGATGTACCATTATTTAAAGAATTTATAGGAGGGAAAAAAGAGTATGGAACCGAAATTAGTTAAGAAACCTCAGAATTTAGACTAGCTCCCTGACCAATTTATTTATTATGCTTCTCGAACAGATTCTATTTTCCAGAATCGGTCAATGAGAATGTTTGATTGGACAGAGGGAATTGACACGTTATTCGCTGAGATCCCGATCCCCGATGATTTAATTGTGTGTGATTCGTGTAATAGTCGCATTGAAAACGAGAAAATACCCCTCTTAATCGAACTTGGAGAAAATCCAGATATAAATTATCTTCGTCAAGCCATCTGTTATATTTGCGATTCTAAATATTTTTCAGAATTTATCCATATTGGAACACCAGATCCAGAACTTAAACCACAGAAAGAGGAGATGAATTAAAATGGGATATGAAGGTCGCTGGGGCAACTCTCAAGGTATTTGCTGTTGTGCCGATACCATCGAGGATTTAAATATCCCTCTAAATTTTTTTTAAATTAATTTTCTAATATTGAATGTTAACTTATGGAATTAAAAAAAAATAATAAAACTTTCCTTTATAGCAAATTTATTACAAGTATTAAGAACCTATTAAAATACTTTTTATTTTTCGATGGGTTAGATTAATTATGTCAAGTGCTAATAAAACTTTAGTTTCAATTATTGCGGGTAGTACTTCTGATAAATTAGTATACGAGAAAGCAGAAAAGATTTTAAGGGAAAATAATATTTCATTCGAGTCAAAGGTTATATCCGCACACAGAGATCCTGAAAAGTTAGATAATTATCTTAAGAATTGTGATTCCTTAATTTATATAGCAGTTGCTGGACTTTCTGCTGCTTTACCAGGAGTAATTGCCTCGAAGACCAGTAAACCAGTTATAGGAGTCCCAGTAAGTTCTAAATTAGGTGGTTTGGATGCATTGTTATCTATTGTTCAAATGCCTCCAGGAGTTCCCGTTGCGACAGTTGGTATTGATAGAGGTGAAAATGCTGCATATTTGGCAATTAGAATTTTGGATCTTTTAAAAAAATAATCTTAAAGTGATAATTTTGACAGAAGAATTAATTGAACTGGGAAAGAAGAACGCTGCTATAAAAGCTATAGAAGAAAATGTTAAAGAAAATATGATTATTGGTATAGGAAGCGGATCTACTATTGTATATGCTGTAAAAAGATTAGGCGAAATAAACAAAGAAAAGGATTTAAAGTTAAAATGCATTCCAA
The DNA here is from genome assembly GCA_964409945.1 of uncultured archaeon. Lineage (GTDB taxonomy): Archaea > Asgardarchaeota > Lokiarchaeia > Sigyniarchaeales > SOKP01 > Loki-b32. Next base: position 1,524 of record CAYPFJ010000042.1, read on the forward strand.
GCTCATTTCAAGCTCATCAATTAATAATCCAGAATGGATTAGAGTTAGGATCTTTAGAACGTTATCCAGAGATTGATGTTGATATTGATGGCGCAGATGAAATAGATAAAAATCTCAACTTAATTAAAGGTGGAGGAGGTTGTCTAGTACAAGAGAAAATAATCGCTTCAAATTCAAAGAGACTTATTATTATAGCAGATTTTAGGAAGAGATCTGAGAGATTAGGAAAGAATTGGAAATACGGAGTTCCTGTTGAAGTTATTCCAATGGCTCATTTTCCAATTATGAAGAAATTAAAAGAATTAGGTGGAAATCCAAAACTTCGAATGGCTAAGTCAAAGAGTGGTCCTGTAATTACGGATAATGGCAATTTTATCATAGATGTAGATTTTGGCGAAATTAGTCATCCCCAAGAATTAGATGAAAAAATTCTATTTATTCCTGGAGTAGTTGATACGGGATTATTCATTGGAATGACAACTAAGGCTTATATAGGAGATCGGGATGGGAAAGTTTTAATATTAGAAAAAAAATGAGGAAAAAATACTCTTTCTAAGAAAAATGATTTACTGATCTTCTTCATTAAACATAAGAGATTCGCCACAATGGGGACAGAATTTTTTAGGTGTTGATACTAATTGTCCACAGAAAGGACAATAAAATTGTCCTAGTTGAGATAAAGGTTCAGGAGTTATATATGATCTTTCTTCTGATTTTTCATAGGATGGGCGGTAATAATATTCTTGAAATGAAGGCTGAGCTTGACTAACTCTTGGATATTTTTTCCTTCTTGCGTAATATAATATCATACTCACGACTCCTATTAGAGCAATTATAGAAATCACAATTATAATAATAAGAGAATAATCTATTGGTCTTTGAGAAATAATTAATATAATTATAAAGTCCTCATATCCACCCTCGCTATCATAAACTGTGATATAAAGAATACCCAGATATCCTCGGTTAGTACTAGTGTCAAAACCAGCGGCAGTTGATATTGATTTAGTCCCAGTAATAGAGCTATATTGCATTGTATCTGGTATAATAAAGGATCCTTCAAATTTATTCAATAGTAGTTGATAATGCAATTCAGCTACTTCAATGGTTTTTGGATTAATTAACATGATAAACCCATTATCAGTTACAGAGCAGATAAATAAATTTACAAACACTCTTAAATTAGATTTATCAGTTTCTTCAATATCTGATACAGCAACTTCAAAATTAAATGTATTTCCTTGAGTCGCTGAATAGACTAAAGAACCTTCATCAGATTCCGTATCGGCAAAACTAATGTCAGAATTTCCGCCATAATTGAATGTAGAAGTTGCTTTTAATATTTCAGGATTATTATTGATAATTGTAAATGCATATCTAGGTGAATTTGGGTTAGTATAATTTGAATTTGACGGAATAATGTAATAAATAGCATAACCTGAAGGATCGGTACTAATTGGGTTAAAATTATTCCTAAAATCATGATTAGGCGAAGAATAACTAAATGCTAAAGTTTTATTCACAGATTCTTTTGTATTATAGAAGGAATAAGAATAGATTGATAAATACCCTTCTACATCATACGAAGAATTATCCAACTCAGCTATTAAATATGTTGAATCTCCAATTGATCTTGTAATAGAAAGATCATCAATAGGGAGATCACTAGTTAGGTCAATGATTTGGGGAATTTCGCTTTGTTTAAAGAAGAGAATTTTTGTAACTTTAATATAATTTTCTGATCCAATTGTTAAATTTACTTCAATGGTATAAGGTGAGTAACTAGGATAAGGAAGAATATATGACCTATTAAAATAAATCCCCTTATCTGAAAATGACGTATTTAATAGAATTTGTTTAGAAAAGGGACCATTTGAAATAGTCACATCTAAAGAAGTATAATCAGAAACATTTATTGGGGATTCTGAGGTTTGATTTTTTAAATAAATGGATAAACCAATCTCTGGATCTGAAATACGATCTTTAAATAGATCAATATTAATAGATACGTCTTTTTTAGGTATAAGAAATTCGATTATATTCTTTAAGAGGGTAAAATGATCTTGAGAAAAAGATGATGATTTATATTTGTCAAATATCCAATGTAAATCTCCGAAAGCTAAGAATTGTCCTTTTCCTTGTGGCGTTCCATTAAACATAGCTACAACAGTTGTATTATTAATTGTAGCAATTGACTCTGCATTTGTAGAAACGCTAAAACTATTACCATATTGCCAATAGAATTGGCTTACACCATTAAAAATCTTGGGATTATCAAATTCATTCACACTTTGAGAATCTAAGCTTATTCCAATTCCTAACCACTCATCATTCATTACATTTTCTTCATTAATTTGAATATCTACTCCCAATCTCGAGAATAAATAATTAATATTTTCTATAACCATATCTTGATATCTTGTACCTAAAAATAATAGATTGCCTCCATTATCAAAATAATTTTCTAAATTATTTATTTCCAATGGGCTATATGGAAGTATTGGGGTCTGTAATAATACAAGATCATATTGCGCTAACTTTTCTTCTGTTAATATTGAATTATTTAAATTCTTATTATAGTCAGGAGTCCAATATTCCATATCATAATCAATTGAAATATTTAATTCAGAGAGATCTTCCATAGCCTCATAAAAACCTATCTGATAAAATGAATAAAATGGTTCTGGAAACCAATCATTTAACCCATGAAAGGATTCCATTAATATCCGATATTCGGGTAATCGAATTTCTAATGTAATTTCCGAAGTATCGTATACTTGACTTCCCACTGTAAGATTAATCTGGAAATTCCTTACTCCCGGAAAAGCATCCTTATCTATTTGAATATTAAGTTCTACAAAACTAATTCCCGCTTCAAAGAAGGTTATATTTAACTTATCTATGGAAAAGGATACACCTTGAATATTATCTGGAATTTCTATATCAAATGTATTACTCTCTCCTGAAATTATTGTTAAATTAAATTTTTGATGATCTCCTGGAAAGTGCAATAAATCATATGGTTTAACGGGAAGGTTATCGGGATACAATTTTGCGGTATTATTATAATCAGGAGAAATACTGTTTAAATAATTAAGAGAAGCAGACACATTTATTAATCCCGCTCCAGACTTAAGAATGTCATCATTATTTTCATCTTCAAGTTTTCTTGCTCCTTCTAATAAAGCAATTCTAGCAGTTTCAGGAGTAATATTAGGAAAAGCTTCTAATAAAATTGCTAATGCTCCAGCAACCATAGGACAGGACATACTCGTTCCACTTAGAGGGATATAATCTCCATCTCCGGGAAAATCGAAATAATCTCCTTTATACCGTTCTTCGTCTGAAATGATAGACTGAAATGATTCTGTAGAAATAATATTAACACCAGGAGCAACGACATCGGGGTAACCAATATAATTAAATGTTGGACCCCAACTACTAAAAGAGGCTAGTCTATTATCTCCATCTGTCGCCCCTACAGCAATTACATCTACACCAGAAGCAGGAGTTGATCCTGTATAATAGTCTGGACCAGAATTACCTGCAGATGATACAAAAATAACACCATAATTCCTTTTAGCATTTGAAATCGCATCCGTTATTGAATCTGAAATAATTGGATAGCCTCCACCAAAACTCATCGAAATGATATCAGCTCCAGCTCCACCCTCACTTGTAGGTTTAGAACTCCATTGAATAGCGCTTATTATATCAACATCACTCAACCCACTTGCATTTCCGGCTCTTGCATTGATTAAAAGGACTCCTGGAGCTACACCGCGATATTTTCCCGATGATGCTCCACCATCACCTGCAATTATTCCGGCTACGTGGGTGCCATGCCCAACATCATCATTAAAATTTGACGGTAGCTCATCAGTAACAAAATTACTATTATTCACAATCGTCAAATCTGGATGAGCATATATTCCAGTATCAATTACCGCTACTTTCACACCCGATCCATCATACAGTAGATCTTCTGCTCCAATAGCAGAAAGCCACCAATTAGGATAATTATCTTCATCTAACACACTGAGCTGTAGATCATCATCTTCAATATAGGGATATTGGAATACTCTCGATTTGTAAATTTTGGTTATCGCGATATTGCTTTCAATTATACTCTCTTTTTCAATTAACTGATTTGGATTAATTTTTAAATAAATTGCGGAAATAATATCATAATTTGTTACTAAATCGTAATCATTAAAAACAGAATCTAAGATATCAACTCTTTCTTCTTTTGGTATAGAATCCTCAAAATGAACAATTATTTTGATCTCTTTTGGATTACTAACTTTAGCTAGAGTGATATTTAATAAGAATTCTTCAAGGTAAGTATCATACTTAGAATTTTCTTTTTCTGAATGATCCTCTAGAACGATATCATTTGAACTAATTTGTGTGCCAAAAGAAGTAGGTGATAAATCCATTTTAATGGCATTATTAGAATTTGGATTATAAGGATCTGAGCTATTTAATTGTATTCCTATAAATGGAATAATGAAATATGTGACAAAAATGATAGCAGGGATTAATAGAGTTATACTTTTTTTTATCTTCCTCATAATAGTTTTATCAAATAAGAACAGATATTTAAACCTAAATATTTTAACCTAAAATGTTTTTAAAAATTATGAATTATATCTTCTTACGTGGAAAATTCTAAAATCATGTAGTTTTTATGACTAAATATAGTTTTAAAGTACTTTTGCTAGGAGCTGCTGCTGTAGGAAAAACTAGCATTCTATATAGGTTTGTGAAAAACCAATTCTCTCATGATTATATAACTACTATAGGTATTAATTATTTAACAAAAGAAATACACATGGAAAAAAAAGATTTTGCTAAGCTTGTTATCTGGGATATAGCTGGCCAGAAAAAGTTTGAATTTCTACATAAACAATATTATGAAGGAACTCAAGGTGCTCTTGTAATTTTTGATCTTACTCAGATTAAAACCTATGAAGCGCTTGAAACATGGGTGTCAGAGATGTTTTCAATTTTAAACGAAAAAATACCCTTTATTATAATAGGAAATAAAGTGGACCTAATAGAAGAGGTTGGTCGCTCGATTGATTCTGAGATAGTAAGGGAATATGCAGAAAATAAAGATAGCATTTATATTGAGACATCTGCTAAAACAGGCGAAAATATTGAAGATTCTTTTAAGGAACTCACACGCCGCATGATTATGCGTGCTTCAGAAAGAATGAAGAATATATAAAAAAGAATTAAAAAAAATACATTATCTTTAAATTATCGCTACCTCTATTAACCTTTAATTCAATCAGTGGATTCGCCTTAAAAATTAAATTTCAAATGTTTAAAAAACAAGATATGAATTATTTATGGTAAAATATAATCATTGTGAGAAATGTAAAAAGGTATATAATACTACACCCTGGATAGGTGAAGTACATACATATAACAGTATTTGTCCTTCATGCATGGCAGGAGAACAACAAGAAAATCAAATGCAGAAAGAAAGTGCTGAGGTTCATAAAGTGAATAAATATGATATGGAACAAGACGATAGAATAGAAGATGTCCATGAGAGTACTCATTCTTCACCAATAGAAATAGAAAAAAACCTACTCTCCAGAGTAGAACAGATGGCTAATGATGTTTTATCTGATCAAGGATCAATGGATGTTTTAATTAAAGAAATTCAAGTAGGGCTTGTAGATAAAGCTAAAGAAAGGATTGAAGCAATATTTCAAAGTTTTGATGTGAATAAAATTGACGCTCAAAAAATCGTTAATTATGTTGAAAAGACTTTTGAATATATAAGTGAGTATAAAGACTACATGGATAATGTAGTTATAAAATTACAGGCTAATCCTAAAATGAAGGTAAAAACTGCTATAGAAAAAGTTTATAAAGAAGCCCTAGGAAATTTGCCAAAAAATGTGGCAAAGGATGTTCTCTTTAATAAAAAGACAATGTTAAACACCGTTTATGGAAACTCTGTAAAATTGTATAATACTTACTCAGATATAAAGGATGAATTGGAACTCACAAAAAAAATGGTTTTACACCCATTTAACGAAATCCAAAAGAAACTCAGCACTCTTCCTTTCTATGCTTCGAAATAATTAGTATATCTGATGCTTAATGCAAAACAATATGAAGAAAAAATATTTATAGATTATAATAATAGATTTTTATCAAAAATCCTTCACTTGTACCATTTTAAAACCGTTTCTCGAATTAGAAAAAGCTTCTTGAATTGTTTTAAACCTTTTAAGACGCTTAAGCGTTGTATATTGAGGAAAAATTATTTTAATCTTCTTTTTTCGAAATAATTTTAATAGGATTCTTGGAGTGCCCCACAATCCTTCTGATAATTCGTCTCTAAACAAGTTAATATTCTGATTCTGAGGACATTTACATAGGAAAAATTGGGTATCAAATCGAATAGGAGATATTTTAGGGGTGATTAATCTTCCAAAATATTTTAAATAATTCGCAGCATAATAAAGATTCTCCTCTATCAAAATACTTGTCATAGTTTCCCGATCCTTTTGAAGTGCTTCTTGATAATTTCTAAATTTCGTGCCATTATCTCTATTTATTTCAATAATACTTACTTTATCTTTCGTTGCGATTAGAATCCCAGTTTCTTCAAAAAGTTCGCGTATCGCAATTATCCAAAGATCAGACGGTTCATCACATACTTCTTTAACAGTGTTTAAAATCTCTTTTTCAGGACCGATTAGCCTTATCCTTGATTCTAAAGTGGTATCCTGCGTTTCTATGCCACCACCTGGGAATACGTGATGCCCACTCATAAACCTCGCATTTTCATGCCGCTTGACCATGAATACTTCAAATTCACAATCATCATCAGATTCTAAATTTGGTACTCGTTCACGTAATAATACTACAGTAGCAGCAATTTTAGGTTCAACAGGCATTTATCTGACTTTACTTCAATTAAGTTTTAAATAATTAACCAAAACCAAGAGAAAGTTATGGACCAGACGGGAATTGAACCCGTGGCCTTTCGCATGCCAAGCGAACGATCTTCCACTAATCCACTGGCCCATGATGATATATTAATAAACATTTCCAAATAATTAAATTTTATTATTTTAGGAGTCCTTTAGCATATCTTTTAAGATTCTTCTATTTTTTCTGCCATATAGGGCTTCAATATCTTTATAGCTGTGATGTATAGTGGTATCACAGATAATTCTATAAATATGGAGATTATAAATGGTGCTTGTGGTCCTAAGTGATCCCATGCTAATCCTCCCACAATAGGACCTAAGATAGCTCCAAGGAAACTCATCCATTGAGTCATACCAAATATTTTACCTCGATGTCCTTTAGATATACGACTTAGTACATTTTGTAATACTAGAGAATTAGCCCATGCTAATGTAACATCAAATGTTAAAATAATCCCAAACATTAATCCAGATGAACTATTTACTATAAGCCATGTTACAAGAGCTCCGAATCCACTTATAAATGTTATTGCTATTTGAGGTTTAATTCTATCAGCTATTTTACCCATCCGTGGAGCGAGTAGCAATGATATTATTTGACTAGGGAAATAAATAATCATTACCAATGTTGCGTCAGTTACTTTTAACTCATTTATTAAATAAACTTGAAAAAAGGGTGGAGCTATTGTTTGATTTGCACTACTTGTCATAAAAGCAGTTATTAAAATGAAAAAACCTATGAGAAAACCGAGAGATAATTTTAGTGAGATATTATTATTTTCTTTTTTTGAATTAATTGAAATTTTATCTATTATTTTCTCTGTTGATAAGTTCACCTGATTGAAATGAATGTCATATGTTAAATTTTCATCCACTTTCTTATGAAATACGATTCCTGCGTAGATATTAGAGATTGTAAATAAAATTAAGGGAAAATAAACTATAAATTTATTACTCGGTACATAATAGTTTGCTACTCCAAAAATGAGAAAACTAACAATTGATCCTACTAAATTTCCTTTACCAAGCATTCCACCTTGCTTCCCAAATGCGGACGAACGAAATGTTTTATGAGATTTCTCTGAAATTAATGCATTTAAAGGACTCCAAAAAAATCCAACAAAAAACCCGAGTATAAAGAGCCCTATTGCAAATATAATCAAAGAAGAAAGAATTATTCCAATATACATAAGGATATAACATGCAGCTCTACCAAAACTACCTATTAATACTAAAAGTTTCTTAGATACTTTATCAGTGAGATATCCTACAATTGGTGTGCTTATTAAACCTCCAAGTGTTTGACTTGCGAATGTTAGACCCATCTCGGTACCTGAAGCCTCAAAAAGTTGAGCTGTAACATATGGAATTAAAAACGTAAAAAAGAAGAACCCTAAACTATTCCAAAAAACTATTCTAAGCATTGGAACAAAGTCAGGAGTTATCTTAGAATCAGTCTCCTTCGAATTCTTTGATTTTAACATTTTTTTAACAGTTGCATTAAAAAGAATATTTGTATTTTTGGAATGTGTATTAATAGAAAATTTAGTCCTTACTTAAAATTCATTCTATTTGAGATGTAGGTATTTAAATTATTTATTTACTTTAAATTTGATTTTATCATATTTTTGAGGAATAATTGAAAAACAATTAACGTACTATATTAAGAAAATTAAAACCATTAAAAACCTATGACTGAAAATTAATATTAAAGATCTCCTACATATGGTTTTCCTTCAATTCAAACCCATTCGGTATCAAGCATAAAGCGAATTGTTGATAATTCTCGATTCTCCCAATCTTTAAAATTCTTAACAGTTTCAAAAAGAACTTGTGCATTTTTAGAGTTTTTATCAATGAGGTACCACGAATTCTCTATAACACCGGAACTTCAATCAGAAGTAGATTTCCGAGGTTACAAAAATGTTAAATATTAATATAAAATCATTAGTATTTGTGATCCAAAATTCAAAAAGTTAGGAGTATCCGAATTTTTCATAAAAAAAAAGGATTGAAATTTGATAGAAAAGATACGTTAAATGTGATTTTAATTTTATGTATTTCAAAGTAGAAAATCAAATTAAGCAAAAATATAAAAGAAAAAAAATAAGAATTAAATTTTTATAACGTGATTATAATATCACGAACCATAAAACTAATGCAATAATTCCCAGAACCAAACCGCCTAAACCATAGCTTTTTGAACTATCATATGCGATTCCAATTATGCCGGCAATTATAGCAAGGGCGGCTAGTATGAAAAAGACGGTGTCTGCATATGGAAACCAGAATGAAGTTAACTTCAATACTAGTTCTAATACTATTGCTAATACTCCCATTAATAGAGCAAAGGTTCCAGCTGATCTTCCCACATTAATCACTTTTTTTTATATGTTATAATTTTTAAATGATACTTTAAAAGTGTATATTATTAAAAGAATCAACTATATATAAAACTAGCATAAATAAATAATTAATTAAAAATTTATAATAATTGGAAAAAGCATCCCTATTTCCGATAGTCAATCTTTATTAAAAACCTCCAAGTTTTTAATTAGGTATTCACCATATAATATTCCTGAATTTTAGGAGTACTTTTTTTTCTCGAAGTAAGTTTTAAAAAGACTATCCCATAAAATATCAAATGTGGAAAAATTAACTTTCAAAACTACAAGCACAACATTCAAATTATTTATAACTTTTATAAATTTTATAATACTTTTATAAATTCATCAATTTTAATGGTCTATGTGCAGGTGTTTGACCAAATATGGTAATATTTTTGAAAGTTAGAGAGGATCTTAATGAACCATTTGATAGGGAATTAGAAATGGGCATAGCCATCCTTGAAGGGAAACGAAAGAAAGAAATTTAAAAAAATAGATGCAAAGCTTTTAAGCTTTACACATATAGTGAATGAAATTATATATTCAAAAAAAAAATTTAATCTATATTTTAGTAATATTAATTTTAACATAATAATTTATTATTATTATTATTTAGTAATATTAATTTTAACATAATAAAAAAGTGTGATAAATAATATGGCAAAATATGACCAAATAATGAAAATACTAGCTATACTAGGTGGTATAATTGCATTAATAGATGGCCTACTTAGTTTTTTCGGTAGGAGCTTTTCATCTGGTTATTGGGGTTATTCTATTGTATGGCCTATTATAGCAATAATTCTTGCGATCCTTGTAATTCTAAGCGTTGTACAACCAGATAAACCTCTTCCTTTTACGGGAATAGTTTTAGTGATAATGGGTATTCTTATAATAATTTTTGGAAGTTGGATAGGCGGAGTTTTAGTCTTAATTGCAGGAATTTTAGGTTTTCTTTAATAAATAATTCAACTATAAAAATTTCTTTTTTTTTAGTTTCTTCAATAACTATAGAACAATATTTAAATTATTCCTTTATTTTTTGCCCAAATGTCTAGCTTAACCGGACTAGAAAACGTTTTAAGAATTTCTATTATTATAATAGGATTTACACTAGGTTACATATCACATTTTTATAAGAGAATAAAATTTCAAATTTATGCAGCAAAGGTATTTTTACTTTAAAGGGCTGAAGGGGCAAATTTTGCAGAAAGTTGGATAGTAATTTCATATTCAATTTTTCTGAAAATTATAGAAGATTTTAGATAAGAATACTTATTTTAAGTTAATTCCATGTGATATCAGTAGTATTCTGAGTATCAATACAAAGCAGGATATACTCTTAAATATTTTATAACCGATTCTCCCACTGATTATATTGATTTTCAATGGTCAGAATGCGAGAAGTGTGTTCTGTAAAGTATTTTGGGCACTTTAATGATCCTTCCTTTTGTGAAATCTAAATAGAGTGTAATAACTGCGATAATAAATTAGAATTTACCTATAAATGTACAACACTAAAGGATTATTCAACCAAATGATCTTATCAATCGAATAAGTTTAAGTGATAAAATTTAAATTTATCTTAAAATTTTATTATATGTAATAGATTATAAAAATATACTAAAGAGGAAAATGATCGAAGATTTTATTGATAGTATCTGGATATTAGAAATTGAATCTGGAATCGTTATTTATGAAGAAATTTATAACGATATAACAAAACATGGAATATCAACAGATATGATTTTAAATTTTCTTTCAGCCTTAGTTAGTTTTGCTGATGAAGTGTTTGTAGATGAGATAAAACATATAAAGCTATCAAATCATAAGATCTTTTTTAATTTTTTAAAGCATATTATGTTGGTAATATCGATAACTGACAAAATTTCTCTTAAGGAAAGGAAAATAAGCGTTATAATTGAAAGAATCGGTAAAAAATTTGAATCAAAGTATGAGAACTTATATAACCAAGAATTATGGTATGCAGATCTCGATGTGTTTAATTCTTTTTCTAAAGATTTAAGAGAGATCATTAAAAAAGAACCAGAATCAATCAAAATAGTACATAGTCTTAATTTTTCTGAAAAAATAAAAAAATTGAATGAATTACTTGATAATGCAACAAATAAATTTTCAAACAGAAAGCGAAAACTCGAAAAAATTTATGAAGAGAAGGTAGAGAGATTAGAATTTAAAAAGAGCAAAACAAGATTAAATGAAAAAACAATACCATGATGCCTAAAATCAACTTCCTTCCAAATTATAAATAATTATAAAAATTTTTTAAGAAATTATTATATAAAAATCACATCAAAGATATGAAAATATCAAAAATAATCGATATAAACATAAATTTATTCTAAAATTTCGTGAAATCACTGTTTCACGAACGTAATCTTTCAGTGTAGAGGTGATACGATGATTTCACGAAGAATATTAATAGAAAAAATTTTTATTTTATTGATTATGTTGACAAGGCATGGAGTATCCATTTTACGCTACTTTTTCTTCCTCTTTTGAGTCTTTTACAATTGTATGGATAAGAAGGGGTTCCGAACTAAAAGTGCTGCGTATATTTCTTAGTGATGCTAAACTCAACTCGGAAGTTAAGGCTCTGGAATCTTTCAAGCACATAAAGTCGAAATCTTCTTCTTTAATAACATCACTAGGTGAGAAAATACAACAGTTCATTAAAGGTGAAACTGTAGAATTTGATTTAGAACTAGTTGATTTTAATAGTTGTTTAGAGGTACAAAAAAGAGTGCTTTTAGCAGAATATGGGATTCCTAGAGGGTATATTAGTACTTATAAACGAATAGCAACCCATATTGGTATAAATAATGGAGCTAGAGTCGTTGGAAACGCACTTGCCAGGAATCCATTTCCGATCGTAATTCCCTGTCATCGAGCAATTAAAACAAATGGTGAGCTCGGGGGATATCAAGGTGGGATAAAAATGAAACGCAGACTGTTAGAGATGGAAGGAATAAAGATTTCTGAAAGGGGAAAAGTTATTACTAATAGGTTCTATTATTAATAGATATAAAAAGAGCGTTAAATAGAAGGAAATGGAAGGTGGATTAAAAGAAATGAATAGAATAGGAATATTGGGAGGTATGTCCTATGAATCTACAATCAAGTATTATGATTTACTTCTAGAAAAGTATTATGAGAAATTCAATAATTATTATTATCCTGAAGTTTTAATTTTCAGTATGAATTTTCAGAAGCTTATAGATTTTGAACTTGGAGAAAAAAGAGAAAAATATATTGAATATTTAATGAGTGGCATTAATTCACTAGTAAACGGAGGAGCTACATTTATAGTTATGGCAGCAAATTCTCCACATGCTGTATATAATGATTTGGAGGATTTATCAGAAGTACCAATTTTAAGTATCGTTAAAGCTACAGCTGAAAAAGTAAAGAAAGAAAAAATGAAAAAATTATTGCTTCTTGGAATAAAATTTACGATGCAAAACACTTTTTACCAAGAATATTTCAAAAAAATAGGTGTCGAGGTTATAACACCTTCTAATGATGAGCAAGATGTAATAGATAAAATAATATTCGATGAATTAGTAATTGGTTTCTTTAAGCAAGAATCCAAAAAAAAATTACTTCAGATTATCAATCGATACCAAGTAGATGGTGCTATTTTAGGGTGCACTGAATTACCGTTAATACTAACCCAAGATGATGCCGAAATTAAATTATTTGATACATTACAAATTCATGTTGATGCAACCTTAGATTATTACTTATCATTAAAATAAATCATTGTAAGTTTTTTTAAGACTCAAATGCTATTTATTATAATCACAATATAGTGGTAATTGCTTATTGGACACTTTCAACTAACTAAGGTGAAATTCAAGGATCTAGCACCAATCATCTTAGTCATGGTGTTGCTTTTCATATCAACAGCATGCGCTAATATGCTTATTCCTAGTTATGTTGCGATCCAAAAAGAGTTTAAAATTCCACAAGCATTAATTGCCGTCCCTGATGCTTTCTTTGTATTGATCAGTGCTTTTTTTGCTTTACTTTGGGGATATTATACTGATCGAATAAACAGAACTATAGTTATTATGGCTGGAGCTTTTTCATGGACAATTGGGATGATGTTAACTGCTTTTTCAAGTACTTATCTTATGTTAGTAATTTCTAGAGTAGCATGTGGTGCCGGATTAGGATGTGTATTACCAGTGGGGTATTCTATAATTTCAGATGCGATACCTCCAGAAGAGAGATCGGGTTGGTTTGGAACTTTAGCAATCTTAAGTTCTATATCGAATGGGGCTGGGCAAGGTTTATCTTCGTTTCTTGGACCAATATTGACATGGCGATTTCCTTTCATTTTGCTTTCTATAATAAGTGTTATAGTAGTGATAATTCTCTTTTTTGTTAAAATACCTCAACGCGGAGCTAGTGAAGATGAATTGTTAGAGCTAATTGAATTGGATTTAGAATATAGTTATCGAATTTCGAAAGAGGATTTGAAAACAATTATTCAGAAAAAGTCAAATCGTTATTTAATAATTCAAGGTTTCTTCACTGTTATCCCTGGTACTGTATTAGTTTATTTTACGACTTCGATGTTAATGCTTCAATTTTTTTATCAAATTCCTACTGAAATAAAACTACAAACAGCAACAATTTTTGCGGGTATGGTTGGTATCGGATATATACTTGGAAATAGTGTATTTGCTCGTTTAGGAGATACATTATTTCGTCGAAATAAAAAAAACCGAGCTAGGTTAGCGACTTTATGTCTGATTTTTTCAATACCTTTTGCTATTATAATGCTACTTTCATTACGACCTATTAATCCGACTAAATTGAGTATCGTTTACCCTGATTCCATCCCAACTAACGAACTTTTTTCATATATCTTACGCACTATTGGTGAAATATTTATAGTATATCCCACATATATTATTTTCTTTATTTTTGCTTTAATGGCTTCAATGTTAGGCGCTGGTCCTGTAGCAAATAAAAACGCAATAATGATAGATGTTAATATGCCAGAACATAAAGGTACGGCTGCTTCTTTTTTTAAACTATCAGAGCAATTGAGTAAAGGAATGACACTATTACTATCATATACACTTATTTCCATTTTTGGAAGTATATTTAATATGATATTTATTAGCATATTTTTTTGGGTCCCTGCATCTATTTTTTGGTTATTAGCAAGTAGGAAAGTAGAAGAAGATATGGCGTATAAATCAAGAATTTTGTCAGAAAGAAAACAAGTGAGTTTAATTGATTATATATTCGAATTAGAAATTCAAATGGATAGGGCAATTCAAAAAGTTCAAGACTCTAAATATTATATTCGAAAAGATCAAGATAGATTTAATGAATTACTTGATGATGCTTTACTAATATATAAATTCTGTGAGCGCGAAGGTACTTCAAGGAGTATAACAAACATAGAAAAAAAAGCACATATTATGTATTTAAGAGTGTTAATGTTAAAACAAGACACTGATAAGATTTTTAGAGAGTTAGCAGATCAAGGTTTAAATCCTAAAAAGATAACTAACCTAAATAATGAATTAAGGCAAATATATTATAAAATAAACGAATGGGAAAAAAGCACATTTGGAAAGATTCAAATATATTATGAAGACGCATACTTAAAAGTAGTTGAAGCAAGATTAAACCAGAGATTAGACTTAATAAAAGGATTAAGTAAGATATCAGAGGCAATTAAGATTTATGAACGAGTGAAATATTTATTAAATGAAAGACTTGAAATTATAAATGAAAAACACGATTTTTCTGAAGAAGAAACGCTAGTACTTGATAGAGAAAAGGAATTATTTGATAAATGCTCCAAATCTTTAAATGCCACAGTTAAGTTAAAAGAGGAAATTGAAAATGCTATCGATCAATTAGAAGAAAAAGGTATCGATAGAGAGGATTTAAGAAAAATTTCAGATCTTGCTCAAGAGTATAAAGTAGATCTTGGTGATGTAATAGTTGATACCTTTAAACAAGAGGATGAAACCAAAAATGCACTTATTGAGACTTTAGAAACTATTGATCATATTTTTCATCAATATGAAGAATGGAAAGAAGTAGACCTTAAGGTTTTTTAAACCAAATTAGTTATTTAACTCACATTTTAATAATTCATTCATTTCGAGCTTTTCATGTTCAGAAAGATCATGTGTAGATTTACCCTTATTATACGAATAATCGGGAGCCTCTGGATTAAAACATAAATTCACTAATAAAATCAAACAATTTCTGACTCGTATTGCATTTGATATTTCTTTATCTAGTCCCTGCATTAATTTGATTAGAGCTTGATATCTCTTTATCTCACTGTTCTCACAGATTTCCAATATTTTGTCTACACAATCAGCCATTTTAAATATAAAATCCCTTAATTCTAGTACATTTTTTATTCTTTATGCATTGCTTAAGCAGATACATAATGTATCCCATATTTAATTCTATTGATTGTCTCTTTTTTCCTAAGAAAAAAAGGTATATTACAGTTCTATTATGCTAAAAAGGATCTCTCATTTCCACAAATAATAATCCCATTCTCTTAGGGAATATTCCAATTTGATCTCCATTTTTTACTTCTTTTTCCAATCCAGAATATTTACAATTAACAAAAACATGACTGATTTCTTTCTCTTTTATACTAAATTTATCTATAATATCTAGTACAGTTTTAATTTTATCGATCTCTATATTTAGAGTACTAGTTAATCCATTACCTATATTAAATTGAGATCCTTTTCCCCTTAAATCTCCGTAGAGTTTTATTTTGATTGTCATATAATATGTACCAAAAAGTTGAATATTTCAATATATTAAAGATTCTAAAAATTGAAGTTTGAAAATAAAAAAGTGTATTCTCCTATGAATACAACGAGCTAGTTCTAATATAAATTTTATTTTTATAAATTAAAGATTATATTTTTAGAAGAGTTCAGTAATAGATTGAATTCAGATGATAAGGTCTATTCAATTGTCAACTTATTATATTGCTATATAAAATTCTCTGAAGAAAGAAGTTTAAGTAGTGAAGTAAGAAGTTTGATTTTTAAAGTATTGTATGAAGAAAATTTATCTAAATTTTCCAATTTTATTCGACTTAAGTTATTAATACTTTTAAATCATGAAGATCTTCGATATTTCTTAGAAAATAATGAGTTAAATTTATTAGAAAAAATCTTATTAGCATCTAAAGAAATATCTTATGAAGATTATAATTGGTCCTTAAATGAGCTTAAAGAGTATAATTACTCTGGGTTTTTAGAATGGCGATATGAATTATTTGAAAGATTAAGCCTAAAAATTCCTTCTAATAAGTTAAATTCACGAGGGCTAAGGGAAAAATAGGATTTTAATTTAAGGGTAATCTCAAACCTCGATATTTTGTATAAAATCATCTATAGTTTGTTCTAGAGTGATAATATCTTCTACGTCCTTAATTTCAGAGCTAGCTAATTTGGAGAGAAATCCTTTCAATAGTTTTTCTTTTGCTTTATCAGTTGGGAATATAAGGCTAGACTTGTAATGCTCCCAGTCAATTATATTAGTGAACACCAAGAATAAAATTTCAACATGAGAATACTCGAGTAATCCTTGTAACTTATCTTTAGTAATCATTATTTTTGTATGATCAGTATAAAATTCTGATAAATCATCATAATAATTAGTTAATCTAGCGATATTATCCAGTTGAGTACGAAGGGCTGTTTGATTTATAGGACTCTCCTCGTCTTTGTACATGATATCAAAATACGTATTTATGAAATCCTTGAGCTTTTGAAGCTTCTGTTGAAAGACTCTCGTTTTCACTATGCGTTCAAACATAGGAGATTCTTTATATCTATAAAATTTTAGCTCGAATTTGACAATATCTAATATATCAAAGAATAACTCTCGTATATCAACTTCTTCTGCCATATTTTCTTCCTCTCTAATAGATTCTTATTATTTTATTACGCAAAGATAAATTTAATTTTCTTTTACAGCACAATTCTAAATAGATTCATAAATATTTATATTTTTATTTTTAAAATTTCAAAAATAAGATATCAAATCTTTTTAATTAATATACTAATATTAAAATCTTAAAGGAAAAGAATGATCAGGAATAATTGGTTCAATATGTTTATAA
>CAYPFJ010000042.1:19130-29060 GCA_964409945.1 uncultured archaeon
TTAAAATCTTAAAGGAAAAGAATGATCAGGAATAATTGGTTCAATATGTTTATAAGGAAGCCTTAATTGTGCCTTTTTTTTAATCAATTTCTTAAATAGTATTGCTTTAATGTGAATTTTTATGAGTCTAATTGGACATCTAATCATGAAACCCATATCATTATGAGGAGATCTTCTTAATTGTAGAAAGTCAGAAAAGAATTTTCTTGCTTTTTTTTGTGATCTGGTTTTTTCAAATAAGATAAATCGCTTAGTAATAGTCTTTAGATTTTCTGAATCTCGATAACAATAATAATTTGATGCTTTTAAAGCCCATTTTATTGCTTCTAATTGATATTTCGTAGGGTTCAAATTTCTGAGGAATGATATTGCTATCGCAAATAGGGAGATCATTAGATTCATAACAGTACTTCTCAACATTTCTTGGAAAGTAATTTGAATAGTTGGTCTAATATCTTCTCTTAAATCATCTCCGTAAAGGATTGAACTATTTATTAAAATATTTCCAAGTACTATTTTTCTAGGAGCAAAGATTGATGAGAATACTTTATTTACGCGAAATATTTTATGAAAGATAACACTTTCCCAATATTTCTTTTTAGTTAAAAAGTGACTCCTAAATATACCAGTAGTTTGGTTAATTACTCCTAATACTTTTTTAGAAAAGTGGTCGTCATATTCTTTAAATTTATGTTTAATTTCTAACGCAATAAAGTATTTCTCGATTTCTTTAATATGATGATTTGATACTCTATCTTTAAAAATAATCAGTAAATCACAATCAGATACGATTGTTACATCTTTAGAATTTTTAGTTCTTTGACTCCCAAATAGTAAAATTGATAAGACTTTATTAACCCCCACCTCTTTATTAATCAGAGTAATAATATCCTTTATAAAATTACGGGATTGTTCTTTAATCCCATTTAATTTGTTAGAAATTTTATCTTTGATGTCTTTATTACTCTTAAGAATACTGGTATCTAGCACAATGAATCAATTAATTAGAATTCAAATTAAATATTATGTAATTTTCTTTGTTTTATAGATTATAATTAAAATAGAATTTATTATACAAATAATTAACGAAAGTACGAATCTGACCCTCTATCCTCGCTAGGTGGTTTCATAAACTGGTCTGCCTGTTTTTTAAAAGATTCGAATATACTTTCCATTTCCTTTATTTTTTCATTAAGTTTGCTAAAGTCCATATCTATAGAAAAATATTCTTTTAATAGTGTAACTAAAGCCTTAGAACTTCGCGGATCTAATGTCATCATTGGTAATGGCAAAGTTTCTGCTAATAAACAAATTCCCGGAGCATAGTTATTTGCTCCTGCCCACGCGGGGAGGATACCATTTGCTCCTGAGATATATCCTCCCTCATACAGTTTAGTGTTTTCCATTCTTAAAAATGTTTGAACTAAATCTTGATCAGTTCCACACACATATACTAGGGGTGTATCGTGTACAACATCAGAAATCATAGCACCAGTACTTACATACATTCGTATCTTTCCATCTGTTAACTTATGCATTTCTTCACAAAAAGTTTTAGAAAATTCAAAAACACCTTCAGGGTTTTGAGGTTGATAATCAGCGGATAAAATAAAGAAATCATTCCCTTCCTCTTTATCTGTCGGTTTATAATATACTTTTGCGGAGGGTATTTCTAATGATCCTTTTTCTACAACAGACTTAGGAGGGAAATCAAAACATTGTATATTTAAAAATTCTTCTGCATTTAAGGATTCTTGTATCGAAGTAATTGCTAATTTAGCAACTAACGCAACTCCTGGCCATCCTATTAACACAATTGGGTTTCTTAAGTTTTCTTTTTCTAATTCAAACTTCTTCTCAAAATTTATATACATTTTTAATCTAACTTTTATATAGACTATTCCTTTATAAATGAAAGGGGCTCTCCACAGCGGGGACAAAATTTCTTTGGACTATCGATTGAAACTCCACAAAATGGGCAGTAAAATCTACTATCTAGTCTTATATCTGGAACAGTTGTAGTTCCTTCTGTTTCAACAAGATCGATGGGTTTTTGCCTAAGAATTTTATAAGATTCTTGATAAAATTCTCTTTCTGGATAATATCCTTGTTGATATTGAATTTTCAAATCTTTTTTTGCCTTTAAAGAAGAAAACAGTGCGGTTAATAAACAGATAAATAATGGTGCAAAAATTATATCAACAATACTGTATAGTATATTATATAGAATTAACATTCCAAAATTTCTTGTTGTAGGATTATACCAACTATTAATAATTGGGATTGTTGATTCATTGATTAGAAAAAAATCTAGGATAGCTGTAATAATATAATTTATTATTAAAATGAAGAGGGCATTAATAACAAAAATGCCGATTATTTTCCAGAAAGCCTTTTTAGCAATAGTGCGGGCTTCTGAGATTGAATTTTTTCCATCTCCTATATTATAAGTGAAAATTAAAAAAATAAAAAATCCAAATATAATGATAGCTGGAAAAAGTAATAGAAAAGATCCTATTGGTACACAGATCCCAATAATTAAAATTACAATTAACATCTTTTTATTAAATGATGATTTAAACGCATTTGTAAAACTGATATCTTCCTTCATATAGATTTTAAAAACATAATTACTGACTGAACACATAGCAATAGTAATAATTACTGCTCCTATTAAATTTTGAAGAAAAAATAGAGCTAAGTTTATAAAAAGAAAGCTAGCTAATTGATTTAATTCTCCCTCCGTAAGAGGTGTGTTTTCAATAAATTTATCCATAATCTCATTAAACGATGCTCTTAATGAATTGATATACCAATTGAAATCGGTTAATAATAAAACATTTAAAGCAATTAGTAATATCTGAAAGAGGGCTAATGGTATTATCAAACGTCTATAAGTTTTAAAAAATAATTTAAATCCATCGGAGATAATTTCAGTAAAGCTCTTATTCGCAAGATGTATCAATTCTTGTGATTTTTTTTCCATATTCCTTATAAAAGAATGTTTTGTTTTATATTATATTATAATTTGTTACATAAAGATAAATTTGTATTAATAATTCATTACATTAGAAGAAAGTTTGTCAATTAAGTATTATTAATTTAAATTCATTCAGTAACTTTAGTTATGCTTGTAAAAGAAAAAAAGAGTCGTCAAATTCCAGGTATTATTACATATATGGAGCTTTTTTCTTCAAGAAAGTCAGCTTATTCTATCTTTTTTGGCATACCAATCGCTTTGGGTTTATTATCAATGCTATTGCATTTTTTTTACCTAAGGAGTTTTTTAGATCTTCTTCATTTTTTCCGTTTTATATTTCTTTTTCTTTTAACATCTGGATTTGGTACGTTATTTTCTATGGGGTTTTATTCAAAGAAATCACCACTTTTAAAAGCACCTCCGACTGGATGGTCCATTCAAATGAATGCATTTTTCAGTTGTATAATAGAAATAACATTTATTCTTGGTCAGATTGTTGCCATACTTGTAAATAATATTACAATGCAAGAAGTATTTCTTATATTGGGTTCCATTCTCTCATATATTATTTCTTTTGTTATTTATTTCTCATTCACTACAGTTGGACGTAGTGGAAATATAATTTTAGCATTGATTCAACCATTTACAGTGATATTGACCTATAGTTTATATACGGGGCAATTTAATCTTGATTTTTTCATAAGAGCTATGATAGTTTTCCTAGTTTGTGCCTTATTTTTTGCAGTCCCTTACAGAAGAGGATTATTCAAGGTAAGTAATATCTACGAAGTAGCAACAGGAATGAGAGGATACGCATTTATTAGAGCATTTATTCTTTCTATGATGACAGAGGGAAATGATGATCTGATCGAGCGTTATTTTGATGATGTCGGTATAGAATCTGAGGTAAAAATACAATATTTACTAATTCGAAGTATTAACAATAAAAAGATAAAAGGACTATTCGTAATTCCAAACATTCATTTTGGCCCTTTTAAAACATGTGGCTCATCAGATTTACCAGAATATATTTATAAAGAATTTCAAGATATTCCTGGAACTACAGTTTATCATACTACAAATGATCACACTCAAAATTTAACAACTCATGGGTATGTCGATGCAATAATAAAAAAAATTAGACAAGATATAAATGAAATTAAAAATAACACAGAAATCGAATGGATTAAAGAAATTAGAGGATTCACAAGGAAAATCTCTAATTCAGCTAAACTTATTGGTACTGAAGTTGGAGATGTTCCAGTTGTATTTATAACAAGACATCCACTTCCCTCTGATGATATTGAGTCAGAAGTTGGGGATGATATAAGAAATATTGCTAAATCTAAAGGTTATAGAGATATAATCGTTGTAGATTCTCACAATGCAATAATTGGAGATGAAGTCTTAATTAAAAAAAATACTATAGAAGCTCATGATTTAATCGATGTTGTTAAAAAGTATATGGAGAGTGAAACTGTAAAAAAAATCCAAAATGTTCCAAAGTTATATGGTGTTGCAAAGGATCAGTTAGAGGATTTTTCTGAAGATGATGGGATTGGATTTGGAGGAATAGTACTTCATTTATTTAAAAACACAATCACAAACCAGAAAACTGTATTAATTCACTTCGATGGAAATAATGCTTATATTGAAATAAGATCTAATATCTTAAACTTTCTACAAAATCGAGGTATTGAAAGAGCAGAAATTACAA
Source organism: uncultured archaeon (assembly GCA_964409945.1). Taxonomy (GTDB): domain Archaea; phylum Asgardarchaeota; class Lokiarchaeia; order Sigyniarchaeales; family SOKP01; genus Loki-b32. Next base: position 23,828 of record CAYPFJ010000042.1, read on the forward strand.
CTTCCGATTCGCATACAGTTGCGCGCCAATTTTCAAATCGTGGTTATTCCCCAATTGGAGATAAGATAAATACAAATTATATTCTTGAAAAGTTAGAAGTGTTAATCGAAAAGGCTGAGGCTAATTTAGAACCCGTAGAGTTCCTTTATAAGGACTCGTTTGAAAATGTTAAGATCTGGGGAGACCCCTTATATTTCAATGCTATAATCAATACTCTTAAGGAATGTATCAGAGTATCTCAAAGTCTATTAACTATTAGTTTAATCGCCCCAACATTATTATCATTGATATTTTTAATATTTTTATATGTTCTCTAATTTATTAGCATCATTTTTTCTTAAAAAATTTAAAATTTAAATAATCCAAGCTCTTAATTTTTATTTATACAAATTAAATTAAACACAATTAGAATATGTCATTAAGTCTTTTGGATACTGTAAATGGAGTATTTTCTCTCATTTTTGTAGCGATCTCTTTATTAATAGGTTTTATAATACTCTCGAGATTCTTTAAATATAAAGAAAGGATTTATTTATTAGTCGGAGCAACCTGGATTTTTATATCTGAACCATGGTGGCCCTCTAGCCTCTCCTTTTTGATAGCATTAATTAATGGCGTTGGAATTCCTGAAGGGGTATATTTTCTAATAGGAAATCTTTTTATACCTGTAGCGATTGTTCTTTGGTTGTTAGCTTTTACAGAATTCTTGTATTCTGAAAAGCGTAAATTAATTCTTTCAATATTTGCTGTAATTGGAACCATTTTTGAGATTTTGTTTATCACTTTTCTATTTCTAAATCAAAGTTTAATAGGAGACTTAAATGGTCCTGTAGATGTAAATTATAAGTCTTTTATAATTGTATTTCTAATACTATTTCTTTTAATCGTCGTAATTACCGGATTTTTATTTGCCAATCTTTCTCTCAAATCTGAAGATCCAGAAGTAAAACTCAAAGGAAAACTATTAATAATCGCATATATTACTTTTTCAGTTGGAGCATTGTTAGACGCGTCTGTACCTTTTAGTGAAGCAACGATAATTATTATTAGATTAATCTTAATATTGAGTGCGACTTGTTGGTATGGAGGATTTTTATTACCCAAATGGATGAAAAAGCTCTTTTTAAAAAGTAAATAACTTCTCTTTTCAAAATACTATTATTTTTTTTGTAATACTTAGATATTATCCAGATTCATATTCTTTTTCATTTCATTCTTTCTTAATAAATCATCTTATTTTTTTTTGTGTTGTGTTTTTTTTGTTGAGTTCTGAAATAAGTCGGCTTGTAAAAATTACGTTCATTGGAGCTCCAGCTGTAGGGAAAACTACAATGTTAAAACTGCTTTCCGAACAGACGATAGATCGATTATACATTCCAACTCACGGATTAGATCTCAAAACAGTTAAGTTTGAAGATTATTTTTTAAGAGTTTGGGATCTGGCAGGTCAAAGCGGTTATCTTAGGGCATATTCAAAAGATTACCTTTTAGGTTCAGATATTATTTTTATAGTGTCTGACTCAACTCCTCGAAATGTTTTAAGTTCAAGGGAACTTATCAACTATGCTTGTAAATTCGTAGGAAAGGATTGTCCTATTGTTGTGATTGCAAATAAGCAAGACCTGGTAAAGAATGATGGGCGAATGGATGTAAAACGTGTTGAGGATGTGCTCCATTGCAAAACTTATGGATTAACTGCTATTAATCCTTCAGAACGGTTTAAATTGATGAATATAATTAAAAAAGAATTAGATAAAATAGCAATTAGGAGGAGATTAAAAAATTGAATTTTACCGAAAGTGAAATGTTTGGAGCCGCCTTAATCGGTTTCGATATGATAGATGGTCCCTTTCTTAAATGGAAAAAAGAATTTTCAAAAATAAGTAATAGTGTAAATTTAAATGATTTTGCCATGAATTTTTATTTAGCTTTTCGTGGTGGAAATAATTCTGTTAAAAAACCACGAGCAATCCTATATGACGAATTTTACATTGTTGCCTTTCCAAGAGATTTAGAACTTTGTTGTCTTTTTATGAAACCTCAGAATGTGGATAATAATATTAACCAGTTAAATAAAATAGCTTCGCGTATAATCACAGAAATGGAATCAAATGATGAAGATGATGATGAAAAAACTACAGTAGACTCTGATGAGGATACTATTGAAGAAATAATACGAATAATCCCAAATTTATTGAGTGGTACTCAAATGACAACTCCAGAATTACGAAGGTATTTTAAATTAAGTAATTCACAAATTTGGAAAGTAATGTCTGATTTAGAAAATTCTAAAAAAATTAAACGAGCGGCTAAAAAAGGAAGGTCAATACTTTGGACAGCTATTTAATTTATTTTTTCAATCATATCTTTTTTTAGATTCATCTTACTCTATAATTCCATTTTCCAATATTCTTTGTATAGTAGCGTGAGAACATTATATAGCAAATGTCAGGAAGGTTTTTATCAATATTATTTACGGTAATAAACCTAAGTATATGATTGATCAAAAAGATACCTACTAATTCTAAATGATAACTATCTATATTTTTTGGGAGATTAATGCCTGAAAATTTGATATCTAAATGATTCTGCGCGTCCCAAATAATTTCTAAGAAAATTTCTGGAAAAAATTCTTTTTTTATTCTCCATCCACTCCTGGTTTTCCATACTTTTGCCCCAAGAAACGTAGCTAAATCTTCTCTATCAACATCTTTAAGAAAACTAAATGGTTCTCTTCTTTGCAGTAAAACTTTTTCCATTAATTCTGTTTTTTCCTCATACTTTTTTTCATAAGGTTCTTGTCCTTTTATTTTTCTTTCGATGAAATCCATAATAATATCAATAAAAGTTGCGCTATCTTCTCCAGGTACCCAGAAAACTCGCTGTCCCGAAAAGAAAAATTTGAATTCGGCTTCAATTCCATCACCAAATTCATCTCCAAAATATGAATAAGCCATGTGAATATTTACTTCTGGAAACATTTCAATAGTTATTGTCCAATCTTCATCAAAACCAATATTTTCTATTTTTCCTCCAAGATCTTCCTCGACAATCTCTTTTAACTTATTCATTTCTAAGTTAATAAACAAGTGATGTTTTGCTTTACTGATATCTGCTAATTCTTTTTCATGTGGACCTCTTACTCCGGTTGCATCTATTTCTCCAATTGTCATATATTTTCTTAGCGTATTTACCATAATTAAAACCTCTGATTCTTTTCATAGTGAGAATGAATAAAGTCATATTTCCTTTTTTTTGAACTTTCCTATGAAAAATCCTTGAGTATGATGTAGTGATGGGAATAATCTACCCGTTCCAGGGATAGTATTATTATCAATTATATAACTTGGAGAGAACCATTTCGGTAAATTTAAAGGATCTAAATAATCCATAAAATCTAAAATTTGATATTCTCCTTCCTCTGGGTAGAGACTACAAGTAGAATAGACTAATATTCCATTAGGTTTTAAAATTTTTATCGCATTTTCGATTAATTTTTTTTGTAAAATAACATTTTGATATAAAAATCCTTCATTTTGTCGCCATTTTAATTCTGGACTAGCTAGGAAGGCACCTGATCCCGTGCAAGGAGCATCTAATAAAACGCAATCAAAATAATTTTGAAATCGGATGGGAAAAATAATACTATCGGTATTTATGATGTGTACATTTAAAACATTTAATTGTTTAAGTAATAAATTCATCATCTTTACCCTTTTAGTAAGAAATTCTCCGGCTATAATATGACCTTTGTTCTTCATATATTGGGCAATTAAACTTGTTTTTACTCCGGGAGCAGCGCACATATCGCATATTTTATCTTCTTGTTGAGGTGCCAATGTTTGGATTACTGCTGCAGATGCTTTATCTTGAAAAATAAGATATCCTTGTTGGTAATAAGGATTTCTAATAACTCTATTTTTCTGTGAGCCGGATATCCACAATAAATCTGAAAGATCAAGATCTTTACGATAAGCTATTTTATTCTTGTTTAGATTATCCTTTATTTGTGTGAATAAATCCTTAAAATTTGGATTTCTACAAAGATTATTAACACGTATAGTAATTTCAATTTTACTTTCCTCACCATTCATAAAATGAATATTATTTTGAAGAAAATCAAAGTTCATAACAGGAAAAAGATGTTCAATCATAAAACTAGGGATTGCTTCTAAAATACCAAGCTTTTCTTTCTCATTTTTATTAGCAATAGCTTTATTCCAAGAGAATTTCCTAACTTTATTTAAAAATTCTTTATCAATCTCTTTTAATTCTGTAATAATTTTCTTCTTAGAAGTATGTTCCCATAACATTCTATAAGTAGCAAAAAAATATTTCGATAATTCATTACTTTCAAGAGAATTAGAATACGAAAGTGTTTTTTTTATTACAAAGTTAATTTTATTCCAAAATCGAATGATTTCATTGTAATAATGAATAATATTATTATTTTTTCGTAATGTTTCGGTTAAAATGTCAGTATCTCTTCTTATAAATCTTGAAATCAATCTGAGGGTAGTTTGAATATCATTTTCTTTAATTTAAAATTCCCTCTAAATAGTGTAATATGATTTATTAATGTATAATTTAAAAAGAAAAAAAATATTAATTTTTACTTTAATAATTACTTTATTTCTGCCTGAATTATAAGCCCTTTTTTTTTCAAATCAATTATAGTACTTATTATTTCATCTTTAGAGGCTTTTCTTCCCGCTAGGGTGAAATTTAAAAGACTTGAAATAAAGAAAAATTTACGTTCTTTCTGAATTTGTTCAGCAACTTCTATGAGCGCTTTTTCTAATCCTTTTAGCTTAATAACTTCATAATTACTAAATCCCATTTGAGAACTTTTCAGTTTGATAGCAATTTTCTCATTCTAATGAAAATTTTATAAAAAATACTTAAGCTTAAAAATTAAAATTATACTTTATTCTATTTTGAATCTGCTTTTAACAATCTCAAATAAAGTTATTCCAATTGTCGTTAAAATTACCTCTGGAATTAGAACATAAAGAAAGTTTATCCAAATAGGCAAACTACCAACAATATATAAAATTATTGCTACATATAACGAGATGATAATCGCATATAATAAACCACCTAAATACTTCAAAAGTCCTTTATTTTTAAAAAATATAATACAATATAATGCTGGGATATTTACAAAACAACTAATTAAATCAATGGGACCTAAAGGAGAAGTCAAATTAACAAAGAATACTCCTAAAACATT
>CAYPFJ010000043.1:0-26875 GCA_964409945.1 uncultured archaeon
CCTCTTGCTAAAATTATTAAAATTACCGATAATTATAGATTACAAAACTTAAGTTTCTAATTTAATCTTATAATATTATTATCATAAATTATTAACATGAATTATGAGTATCAAAATAAAATCCATTACTGGTCCTCCAAGTCCTGAGGAATTGTCGAATCGTTTGGAGAAAGTTAGAAAATTAATGAAGCAACAGGAGTTGGATTATTATATTTCATTTAATCCAGTAAATATCTATTATTTAACCAATTTTGCATTTTATGTCCATGAACGCCCATTTATACTTATAATAGAAAAAGATCAATTACCAAAAATGTTAATTCCACGACTAGAAAAAGGGCATTTTGAATCTAGAGCGCGATGTGAACTCGATTTTGTTGTTTACTATGAATTTCCTGCTCGACCCGGCGATAACTGGTATGATTATTATCAAAAGCAAATTAGATCAAATGCTAGAGTAGGCATTGAATCTGAATTACCTATAGGAATTGCTAATAAAACTCCCGGAGAAATAATTGTTTCAGATATAATTGATGAAGTTCGTATTATTAAGACTGATTATGAAATAGGACGGATTTATCATGCGTGTCGAGTAGTAAATAAAGGGCATAAAGTATTATTAAAAAAATGTCGTCCGAAAGTCCTTGAATTTGCTTTATATAAAGAGATCACTGATGCTATGACGTCTAAAATAGTCCAAGATATACCTAATGCTAATTTTAGAGCCACAGAGACCACAGGAGCTGTTTGGCCTCCATCAATTTCTCATGATCCTCATCTAATACCTCATATATTTGCCCCTATGGAAGAGGGGGGGCCGCATGTTTCAATAGTCTCTGCTCAGGTAGATGGATATGGAGTTGAGATTGAACGGTCCTTCTTTTTAGGGCACGTGCCCGAAAAGACTGTAAGACCCTTTGAAGTAATGTTTGAAGCAAGAGCTCTGGCATATAGTATGCTAAAACCAGGAATAATCATGAGTGATGTGGATAAAGCAGTGAGAAAATTTATAATAGAAAAGGGATATGGTGATTATATAATCCACCGTACTGGACATGGTCTAGGAATTACTGGGCATGAAGCTCCTTTCTTAGCAGAGGGATATGATAGAAAATTAGAAAAAAATATGGTAATCAGTGTTGAACCTGGTGTTTATATACCAGGAGTAGGAGGGTTTCGTCATTCTGATACTGTTTTGATTACTGAAACGGGATATCAAAAATTTACTAAAGCTCCAGAAACTCTTGAAGATCTTACAATTCCAGTTTGATGCATCTTTATTAGCCTATACATATTTTACTATTTTATTTAACGGTTTCCTAGATGTAGGTTCAGGAATCTCTCCTTTAATATATCCAAAAGGTAACACAGTTAAAAGATGGTCCTTATCTCCTAGACCAAGTATTTCTTTTGCTTTTTCTCTATTCATAGCACCTATCCAACATGTGCCAATCTCTAAAGACCAAGCCATTAGCATCATATTCATTGAAACTAATGATGTATCAATCAAATACCATTTAGGACTTGTTTTAATTTTAGCTACAATTGCTATTGCTACTGGAATTCCTTTCATAAATTTGCCATAAAATGCGGTTTTTGAGATTTTTTCCAAAATTTCCTTATTTTGTATGACGATAAATTCCCATGGTTGACGATTTGAGGCACTTGGAGTCCATCTTCCAGCTTCTAAAATCATTTCAATTTCTTTTTCTGGTATAGTCTTATCTTGAAATGATCTTATACTTCTTCTATCTTTAAGAAATCTTAGTAGAGCTTCTGATTCTATCATTTTTATATTATATAAGTTATTTTATAAACAATATTTTATTAATGATCAATGAAATCGTAGATTAAAAAAGTTATAGTTATATTTTATTTACTTCCAAATTTAATTTTAATATAAATTTATATAAACATTTTATTGGGAAATTATCATAATTTAATGCCTTTAACAGATTTAAAAGCTCATTATTCAAAAAAAGAGCTAAAGTACGGTCCAACAAGTAAAGGATATTACTTGATGACAAAATATTATGAATCTCATAACCATGACCCTCACCATACTTTTTTATATGGTTTTTTATGTTTGATATATGATGGAGTTAATACAATTGATGATTTAAAGTCTAAGATGCGTCTTTTTTTTATTTCTTCTACACGAACTGTTGTTATAGGAGAGGAAGATGTAGAGGAATTTTTACAGAAAGCAAAACGAAAAAAATTGATTCAAATTAATCAAGATAATATTATAACGCTTACTGATGAGGGAATAAATCTCGTTGAGTTTAGCTACTTTTGGAATTTACACACTTCTTATTGGATGAAGATATTTTTCTCTAAGACTATGGTGATGCTCTCCACAGCAGTTTTTTTAATCGTTATCTCTTTATTAAAAATTTTAACGGGTTTGAATTTAGGATCCCAAGGAATGGTTGCAGACGGATTTGAAAATCTAACAGATTTAGTTAAAATTGGAATTATTGTTATTTTAGGCTTAAAGTTTAAAAAAGACAAAATTGCAAGTATAATAATTATTTTATTAATGATATTCACTGGGGGTACCTTAATTTGGTCCAATATTGAAGCTTTATTGAATCCCATTATTATAACACCAACCATTCAATCCTATATTATAGGAATTGTATCAATATTAGGAAATACGGGATTGATGTTTTTAAAAGGGATAGTAGGAAGAACATCTGGAAATTTATCTCTTTTAAGTGATTCTAAGGATTCTGAATTAAATGTAAAACTATCTGCCGGAGTTTTAATTGGTTTAACTTTTGCTATATTTCATTATTCATTTGTTGATTCTATTGTGGGAATTATTATATCTATCTTAGTCTTCAAAGAGGGATTTGAAATATTATACGAATTAACAAAAAAAGAAGAGGACTTTGACATTACCGCAATAAAAGTAATAGCAGATAATGTCTATGATAATCGCTTAACGGGTTATCTGTTAGGAAGTATTAGACGAGAAAGTCTAACTCGTTCAGAAATCATAAACAAATTTAATGAAGGCTTAACTCTCGGACGACAATATTATGAAGGATTTGCTGACTTCTTTTATAGTGAATTAGGACCGGAAATTGCTGAAAAACATTTGAATACACTATTAGAGGGGAGATTAATAGAAGCCCTAGATGGAAAATTAGTACTAACTCCTAAAGGCTTAAAAACTTTCTATAAGGCGAAAGTTAGGGAGTTTAGAGAACGAGCATATAAAATAAACGTTGGAGGCCGCTTTAAATGGCATAATTTATTATGTATTTTATTCATAGTGTTGTTTATATTAGTAAGTATATTTGCTCTCCAAATTAACTCATGGTTTGCTAGTCTTTAAGCATTATCATTATTCCTGATTAAAATAATCAGATTCGAAATTGGGATATATTTTCTTTTTCCTACCTTCTTTTTCTAATTTAATCAGACCGAGATCAATTAGTTTATTTAAATGGTATTGAATAGTCTTATGATCTACTTTAAATTTTTTAGTAATTAAGTTATTCCATATTCCAGGTCTTTTTTCAATCATTTCCAAAATCTCTAGAGTTAGTTTACTCTTTTGTAACTTTAGATTTACATTTGAAATTGGATTTTTTTGATAATATGGAAAATAGGCGATAAAATTACCTATTCTCTTTTTTCCAATAATTTTATATGTCTGAAGAATGTCAAGATGCCAGACTAAATTTCCTGCGGCTAACCCCGTTCTACGTAGTAATTCATTGAAATGTATCCCAGGTTCAGTTAGAATTAATTCAATTATTTTATTTCGATTTTCATTTTCTAAAACATCATCTAATGATAATCGATGTGCACCCTTCTCAATTGGAACTGTCCTTGTTCTTAGATACTGGAAATAATCCTTTTTTGAAATCAAAACTACTAAAGATGCAATTCCAACAGCAATTATTACAATTGTGATTACTAACCAAGACCAATCAGTCTGAATAATCCCAACTTCTAAAAGTGTGATAAAGTAATCAGTATCCTGCTGAAGGTTTGAAAGAGAACTTTCTAAGGTTTTTTCAGAGGTAGTGTCATTGGTTATCTCAATAGTGTTAATTAGTTTCCACGAGTCTTGATTAGATTCGAATATAGCTAATGAATATGTTGTCCCCGGATTTATATTATAAAGTTGATTTTTTTTGTATCTAATGGTTAAATTAGAAAGTGATGTATTCGTTCTTATCCTAAAAATACAATTATAACCAAATTGAAATTGATAATTGGCTCTTTGGGGCTTTTGTGGAGCTTGGATCACTCCAAAATTCTGTAAATTTGATTTTGTCGATATGTTTAATGAAATTGGTAGACTATTATTTATTATAAAATAGGTTTGACGATAGCTAATACTGTTTTCATACTCAATATAAAGATCAATATATGTATCCGTTGAAATTTCGAATGTATTATTATTCATAAACTCATAAAATACTCTTTCCTTTGGTTTAATAGAATCTTGAGTTGAAAAACCATTAACTTTTTCTTTTCGTGCATTTACATTTGAGAAAGATAAACTAGATTCAATGAAAAATATTAATAGAAGTAGAACAATGGCATAAAAATACCTATTTCTTTTTGCTAATCTAATAGTGTTCAACAAATTCATTCAATTGCTTTTTGTTATTATATAAAAATTAAAAAAAAAAAATATTATGATTATTTTTACTTTCTTTTCCTATATACCACTGAGACAACGGCTATGACTACTACTCCTATAAAAACAATCTCAATACCTATAAAACCCCAAATTGCATCATCAGTTTCAGGTATAAGAATCGTCCAGTCAGAGAAGTGGTTAGTTTCGGCAACTAAATATCCTGCCTGTTCTGTTGTTGGAACAGCTACCCATTCTTCTTCGGTTTCATTGTAGTAAGCCCATGTTCCTTCGCGATTTCTATTATTTGCTTGAATTTTAAGTTGTGCTTTAATTTGTTCTGCTCCTGATTTATTTGTCTGAATCCTTATGCAAAACCCTTCTTGATATAATAAGTTACGATTTTGATTTCTTACTTGATATCTGCTTCCTAGTAATAATCCTAATTCTTTCTGTTCTTCTGTACATGTCATATTCATTTCAAGGTCATTCTCTGCTTCAAGTTCAATTTCAAAATGTTTATCTCCGATTTTTGGAGCTTCACTACAATTGATATATCCTTGAATTGATATATTTGCTCGAACTGTTAGTCTCGTTTGCAATTGAAATTGCCACGTTAAACTGTGATTCGCCTGCACTTGATATTGATATAATCCAGGGCTATTCACAGGAATTGGAGTATCTGGAGTAGCTAATACTGTATTAACGTTGAATAACGCTAAGAAAATTGCGAAAGTAAAAATTCCGATAATTATTTTATTTGACTTTTTCATTCTATTTTGAACACCTAAATTGGTCTAAGTAAATTAACGGGTGTCCTATAAAAAAGATTGAGGAATAATTATACCCCATAAAATTAATTTGATTTACAGAATTATCATTCGATATATAAACACTTATGTATTATAAAGCTATTCTTGCGCTAGAATTCGATTACCCTAAATAGAAAAAAATCCCTTAAACCTTAAATTGAAATTTTGAAATTTTGAAAATATTATTAAACATTTTCAGATTAAAATAATAATAAGGAATTCATCTTAAATCTAGTTTAATTTGAATTCAAATTCAATTTAATGGAGAAAAAGTTATGTCGTTAAAAGATTTCACTAAAGAGGTATTCACACGATATGGTTTTGACGAAGAACACATTAATATTTATTTAGTCTATTTACGAGTGCCTCATGCGACTCCTTCTGAAGTTTACATGACTTTAGTGGAAAAGCATGAAGGGTTACAATATGAAACTGTATTAGAAATCACCAATTGGTTAGTTGAGAAAGGGTTCCTCAAACGAATTGAAGGAATTATTGATAGATATATTCCACTTGAACCATATTTCAAATTATTTACAAATGAATCAGAGAATTTTAGAAGTGAAATTGCTAGAATTAAAGATACTATATTAACTGATCAGTCTGATCGGTTTGAGAAACTTGAAGCGATTCAAGATAAAAGTATTGGAGAGGTAGAAAATGCCGTTGATACTCAAATCAAAACTTTTTTTGAAGATTCTGATTCTAAAAATAAAACTAAAAAGAATCGATTAGATGGTGCCACTACGCGTTTTACTGAGACTAACAGGGCATTGGAAAGTAATATTCATACTATAATGGATACTTTAAATTCAAATTTAAAAAATATCTCGGAGACAATTGTTAATAAAAATGAAACTGAAATTACTAAGACAAGAGACGATCTAACATCATTGATTTCGAAATTATTACTTGATTTTTCAAGTAGAGTCGAAAATTTAGAAAAACAATTGAAGATGGAGCTGGATGAACATGTTGAAAGGCATAAAAATATCGCAAACCAACTTAAACCGAAAATGGAACAAATTCTTGAGAAATACTTAGAACGTATGGATAAAGTAATCACTGATTTAAAAGCTAAAATTTCGAATTTGTTAAAAGAACACACAAATCATGTGAAGAACACTACAGACACTCTCCAGACAAGTTTAAAAGCTAGAGTTGATGATAGGCATAGAACCTTAATTGACCAGACAAATGATTTTAAAAGTATGACTTTAACCTTAATTGATAATTTACTTGAACATGCAAATAGGTTTACTGACTTTTCTGAAGATATGGCAAAAAAAGGATTTTTATGGCTGGGAAAGAAGAAAAAATATAAAGCTCGGCATGAAACCACTATACAGAATATTTTAAAATATACAGAACCTATGAAACCAGATTTTGTTAAAGCAAGTGAAGATTACATCGCAAATACTCGCATAACCACAGAACAGATTAAATCTGACGTAACAGATATTATGGTAAAAGAAAATGATGGGTTGGCTTCAGAAACTAATGATCTTGATTATAGGACTCAGGAAACTATAAATGCTCAATTAGAGAACTTAGCAACCGATCTAGCTGGCGAAGTTGATGATACCTTACAAGGTGGTGTAAAAGATTGTTCCGATACAAGAATAAAGTTAAAAGATTCTCTAGAAAGTTCACTTAAACAACATCATAGACAATATGATGATGCAATAAATAATCATAAAGACAATTCTCTAAAACATTATACTGACTTTGATGTTGAAATTAAAAAGATAAGCGCAGATTGGACTAGAGATGTGGATATGAATTTCGATAGTGGCAAAAGAGACTGTTCAGATAAAATTAATAGTGAAATTAGATTATGGGATGCTGAAGCAAAAGATATGAATACAAACTTAACTGACATGCTTGCAGATCATAAATCTAAATATGAACAAAATGCAAAGACCCTCCAAAATAGCTTATCAAATACCACAAGAGATACTATTCAAAATATAAAAGATGCAATCGCAGATTTCACATTACAGTTCATGAATTCTATTGATGATTCAACTGAACTAGCAGAGAATAACGAAGAAACGTTAAATGATATTTTTAATGCCTCAAGTTCAATTCCTGAAATAGCTAAGGTTACAACTTGGCCAGTAGTGGGAAAAGATGCTATGGTTGCTGCTATAAAAGATGCCGTTTATCGCGTAAAATCTTCAATCATTATTGTTACTCCATACGTCGTCCCTGATATATTACAGGTTGTCTCTGAATATGCTTTTCAGAAAAAAGCTGTCAGATTCATGTTGACTAGCCATTTTCCACTTGATCAATATTCTGGTATTCTTAGCAAGATGAAGCAACTCGGTAATATACAATTCCGACAGTTACAAGGTACGGGTGAGTTCTTTGCGGTAACTAGGGACGCGGAAGAAGTAATTCTCGCTCCTGCTACTGAAACAGAAGCTGATATGATAGCAATAGTGTCAAACCAAGAAGGATATGCAAAATTATATTCGCAATTTATCGGGCCTATATTTCAAGCTAATAGTCGTCCTATAAAATAAAGCATTAATCAAGGTTTTTAATTATTTTATTTCTCTCTTTTTAAATACTTCAGGCTTTAATTTTTCCTTATTATTGAGTTAGAAATAAATATTTAGCCTATGTGATACTATTTACAAATAGTCAAGCTGGAATTAAATTATTATGGTATAGAAACGATGAAAGATGTCTCTAGAAGAGTCGAATTAATGGCTCCGTTAAAAAATTATAAATCTTTGAATGTTGTGTTAGGTAAAACTGATGCAGTGTATTTTGGTGTTGAGTCGCTTAATATGAGAATGTATAGTGATAATTTTAACCTTGGAGAGCTGAAAAGTATTGTTAAAACTTGCCATGATAATAATACGCATGCTTATCTCACAACAAATATAATTATTTATGAAAATGAATTCCCACTTTTAGACAAAATATTGGATAAAGCGGTAGAGGCAGAAATTGATGCTGTAATAATCCACGATATTGGTGCTATTCAATTAGTAAAAGAAAAGGGATTAAATTTTCACATATCTACTCAAGCGAATATATCTAATTCTCGAACTGCAATATTCTATGAATCCTTAGGAGCGCAAAGATTAATTCTTGCAAGAGAATTATCACTCCAACAAATTGAAGATATTAAAAAGGAACTTAGTAAAACTGAAATTGAAACCTTTGTTCACGGTGCTCAGTGTACTTCAATTTCAGGCCGATGTTATTTCTCTGCGGAAATTTGTCAATCCCAAGATTATTCAGCAAATAGAGGGAAATGTATTCAACCATGTAGAAGAAAATGGCGGGTATATGATGACCAAAATAATGAATTGTTATATGATGGTGTTTTCTTTATTAACGCGAAAGATCTCTGTATGATTGAACATATTCCAAAATTAATCGAAGCTAAAATAGACGCTTTTAAAATAGAAGGTCGAATGAGAGATCCAATCTATATTGAAGAGACAACTTCATGTTATAGAGACGCTATTGATGCGTATTATGAAAATACTTTTACGCAAGATAAAATTAAAGATTGGCTAAAACGCTTAAATAAAGTATATAATCGAGGTTTCTCAACGGGCTTTTATTTCGGATTGCCAAAAGGGAGTGAAATTCAAAGAGAATTTGATGGGAATATCTCAAATTATAAAAAAATTGAGATTGGGAAGGTCCTAAATTACTTTTCAGAAAAAATGGCAGCCAAAATACTTTTAACTTCGGGTCAATTAAAGTTAAAAGACGAAATTTATATTATTGGTACTCATACAGACACATATTTAAAGCAACAAGTAAACTCAATTCAAATCAAGCAAAAGAAAAATTTAACTGAAACCCCATTTATTTCATCTAAAAAAGATAGAATAGCCATTGGAATCATTGTTGATAAACCAGTTAAAAAAAATGATAAAATTTTCAAATTAGAACCTCTAAAGAATTAGAAATTTAACAAGAAGAAGTTAAAAAAAATTAAGTAGATTTTACCAAATAAGGAAATTTCAATCCCAAGTAGCCTTCTTTACATCATTATCATCGTCTTCTGTATGTATTCGTTTTAGATCTATGTCTTGATAACCTGGGAGAACACTAAGCATCCTTCTCATAGCAAATTTAACGTCTTTGGCTGATGCGATAAATCTTCCAACTATTAAAATATCTGCTCCTTGTTCTATTGCAAATGTTGCAGTTGAGGGTTCAATTCCTCCAGCAACAGCAACCAGTACTCTATCCTTTCCCGAAGCTTTCTTTTTACTTGCGTACAATTCTTTAATTTTTGGAACTAATGACCATCTCTGTCGTTGTTGAGCATCAGGGGATTTGTCTCCTGTAGATTGCTCGACATCGATACCCCTATGAATTATCACGACATCTGGTATTTGTTTTAAGGAACTTAACTTTTCAATAGGATTTTGAACTTCCATTGTATCAACGAATGCATGAATTCCGAGTCTTTGTGCTTCCATAATAAATTTATCAAGTGAGGCAGTAGCAGCTAAACCACTTGCTACAACTCCGTCGGCTGTCGCGTCAAAAGCAAAATCAACTTCTAATTTTCCAACATCCAAAGTCTTTAAATCAGCAACAATAAATTTTTCTTGTGCAACTTCACGAATTTGTTTAATTGATTCCATACCATATTTCTTGAGAAATGGTGTTCCAACTTCTAGAATTATACGATCACTTTTTGGTAAGTCCTTGACAACTTTAATTTGCTTTTCCAAGGCGGGATGATCTAATGCTACTTGTATGTATGGTGGGCGCCAGAGTCTAGGTACTCGAATTCCCGCAACTGGGTGTTTAGCGCGGTCTTTATCATAAAAAATCTTTTCAATCGGAGGATAATTTTTAAGAGCTCTCTGAATTGCTAGTTTTGTAGCACCATAATTAAATTGATAGATTTTTCGGTAATCTGTAGCGTCAGGATGTATAAATACACTCACAATTATTACCCACTCATCCAATTTATTCATAGGGATTAACCCTTCTTCTACGGCATCAGCAATACCTTTCGCCACTGCTGCCTGAGCAGGACCAAATACTTTGTTAGCATCTTCCATATCCGTTACAGTGACCTTAGGAACTATTAAAGAGACGGGCTTGGATAAAAGATTAGGTCTAATAGTGGCTAGTAATCCTCCATGGCCTTTTGAGGGAGTACTTAGCGCATTTGCGAAAGAAATTCCTACAGGTCCATCTTTTGAACCAACTATTAAATCAACGTGAGCAAGATTAGGTGCTTCTCCGATCAGTGCTTCTCCGATAAAGTATTCATTTTTAGCCATACGCTTTTCCTTTTTTAATTATATAATTGTTCTTTTTATAATCTTGTAGAGTTTTTTTATTTATACTAGTGTGTTTTATAGATAACATAAAAAAATTGCGTATCTACATTATTCTAGAGTTAATACTCTATTAATAAAATTATCCTTGATTGATATGTAAAATAGAAAGAAATATTATATTTGAGGAACATCGATAATCATCATCTAATTGTGTGTCTTTTTAGGAAGTCACAACTTTTTTATATCAAAATTGACATTTATATCAAAATAAATAAATTGGATCTTTAATATTAAAGTGTGATAGATAAATGACATATACGATTGCGAAGGAAAAATTTCCTAAAAAGCCCCTTGATGGTAATATTTTAGAGGTTTGTAGAAAGGATTTTAAAAACTTTAAAAAGGATAATGAAAATCGAGTAATCGAATATCTTCAATTACAGATTATGGATTTTGCTCAATTGGGCTCTCCTAATAGAGTTTTAGTTGATCAGAATGAGAATTTAAAAAGAGTTAGAAATTTAATTCATGAAGGCAGAGAAGATGTCGCATTTTCAATATTTTTTCGAACATTTCCGAGCTGTTTGCCATACAGAACTAGAAATCCTTGATTTCAAAACTAATTCTAGAGTTCTTCAATAGAGTTAATTTTCCATAAATATTCCTTGAGATCTACATTAAATCCATCAGAAAATTTAATTCCTTCTAGTTCTAATAGTTTTTTTTGATATTCACAATCCTCAACCGTGTTTAACGTTATTTTTCCTTTTGAACTGATAACTCGATGCCAAGGAAGATTATATTTTTTTGAAGATGAATGTAAAATCCATGACACTTGTCTGGCAGCTCTTGGATTTCCAGCTAGTTTAGCAATAAAGCCATAAGTGAGAACTTTACCCTCCGGAATTTTCTTAATTATATTAATAATTCTTTGCGTAAAATCACTAGGAATTTAAACTCACCATTTTAAAATATTATTTATAATTTATCTTGCTTTTTTTCTCAACTTTTTTTGCAGAAATATATAGTTTTTCTAATCTGTCTTTCTTTAATTCTTTTGTTTCGAAAATAAGGTGATTACAATCATATTTGGTAAAATTATTCTCGAATATTTCAATTTCGAATTGTTCTTTTTCATCCCATAAACGAGATCCAGGGTAAGGTGTGGCAATAAAGTAATTTAGTTCATCATTTTCGTCTAAAGGTAATGATTTTATATATTCAACTGTTTGAGAAAAACTTTGTTCTGTTTCACCCGGTAAGCCTAACACAAAGTATGCTTGAATAGCAATGTCATGTTTTTTTAGATTAATAATTCCAGTTCTAGCTTGCTCTGGATCTTGAAATTTGAAATTTTTTTTAAGAACGGTTTCATTTGCAGATTCAATACCTGTTGCTACTAATTTACATCCTGCTTTTTTCAACAGACTTGCTTCTTCAAAACTTATTGTATCTACACGGAGTTCACAACCCCATGGGATTGTAATCCTATTTTCAATAAACATTTTGCAAAAATCCCTAAGAAATCTTCGATTAATATTGATATTATCATAGAAATTGATTTGAATATACGTTTGTAAGGATTGGATGTCCCATATTTCTTCTAATATTGATTTGATGCTTCTGATTCGAGTGTTTTTGAATAGGTTTTGTCTCGAACAAAATGAACATTGATTTGGACACCCTCTATTGACAATTACATTTGCTACAGAGTAATAATAATTTTCTTGAGATAATTTATAACGAGCTGGTAAAGGTAAATCGTCCAAGTTTATTGTATCAGTAGATTTAGTAACTATAAGTTTTCCTTTTGAATTAATAAAAGCAAGACCTTTAACTGATTGTAATTGAGTTTCATAGTTGCTTAAGTGTTTATTATCTGAAATCTGAGCTGTTAGTATTTTAACCAATTCCAGAAAAGAAATCTCCGCTTCTCCTATACAGATAAAATCGATTAAATTTTCTTTTTTCTTATCTTGCTCCAGGATTTCTTTATACATAAAAGAAACATGAGGTCCACCTAATATAACGTAATTTTGTCTTTCAATTTTTACTAATCTTGCGATTTTAAGAGCTAGATGGAAAGTATTGGTAAGGGCCGTAATTCCAAAAATTCTATATCCAATAATCCTTTCTTTAATTAGGTTTTCTAACTCAGATTCGTTTAAATCTATAAATTGTTCAAGATCTAAGATATCTACGGGAATATCGTTTAATTCTAAGATTGCTGCTAAATATAATAATCCTAAATTCGGTTCTCTAAAATATTGTGTCCTAAACTCAGAAGGTTTAGAAGTTCTTGGACTAATTAAAAGAATCATTTTGACTGTTAGTTTGGCTTTCTTCAACTAATTTCTTTGGAATTTGAAATGCTTTAATTAATGAGTTTATAGACCCGGGTTTAGTAAATTTATCCTCATGAATAATAGGTATTTCAATTTTTAGACTAGGAGATTCATCTTCTTCATTAATAAATAACTCAATTCCTTGAATATTTCGCTCTTTTATGATTATTCGAGTTGAGTAATTATGATCTTGAAAGAAAGTAAAACCATTGTTTAATCTACCTAATTTGACCTGATTGATTGTCGTTTTTTCTTCTTTTAGGAAGGACTCTGTAATCTCTTCATCAGTAAATATCGTTCCTCCTATTATCATAAATCTTCGAATGAGGTGTTCAGGTTGAGGAAACTGATTTATATATTCAAGTGCGGCATTTATTTTTGGATTTGAGATTGAAACATCTACAACATACTTATCTTGAGTTGGCTCTGGAAAGTCTTGTTTTTCAATAGGGGTAGCTCTACCTCCACCAATTGGTTTTTCTAATAATTCTTGAAATTCTCGGTCTTCTTTTGAATACAAATTCAATGGATATACCCTATAAAATAATCTTAGTTGTTTCCTTAGCATTCCAGCTAAAATTCCCCCATAGAGTTGGACTTTAAAGGGACTATGAGGTCCGTTATAAGTCCAAATTCTCTTAGTGTCATGATCAACTAGTAAATATACTCGTTCTATACTAGTTTTATTTAATATATCTCCTACATTCTGGCCTTGAACTACTTCTCTTATTTCCATATAGGGAAATTCATTTAGCTCAATTACTTCAAATATTTGCATTTAGGAATATCCATTAATTTCTTATTTAAGTTTAATAGGTAATTCATTAAAATAAATTTCATTATCTATATTAATTAAGAAAATAAATCCAATCAATAAATATCATAAAATTTTTATGAAAATATACATTTTAGAAGTTAATTTTGCTTTTTTAAGTTCGATATTGATGCATCGTGTCTTTTGAAAAAATAGTATATAAATTGAATATCAGTGGGGGAAATGAAGGGATCGGCAAAGGATTATCTAAACAAATCGAGATTGACGAAAAGAAATTCCATTTTGAAGGAATGAAAATTGGAGATATTATCAAGGGTGGCCTTATAGGATTTCCAAACTATGAATTCCAAATTACAGGTGGAAGCGATTCGAGTGGTTTTCCAATGAGAAAGGATGTCCATGGACCCGTAAAAAAAAGAATTCTTGTGTCTAAAAGAGGAATTGGATACAAACCCATAAGAAAAGGAGAAAAAAAAAAGAGAACGATTCGAGGTAATGAAATTACGCATAACATGACTTTAATTAATATGAAGATTGTAAAATACGGAGAAGCTGAACTTTTTAAGAAGGAGTAAAATTGAATATTTATAAAGAGATGATTACGCATAGTTAAAGTAAAAAAATGCTCATTTTGTGGGTATGATATTGCTATCGGAAGAGGGATTATGTTCATAAAAAGAGACGGTACAGTTTTGAACTTTTGCACAAATAAATGCAGAAAAGCCATGAATGATTATGGAAAAAAAGCGAGAAAAACAAGATGGACAGCCCACTACGGGAAACAATAATTAGCTTTATAAAAGCTTATTCTTTATAAGATATGAAAAAATAATGTAATTATTGTAAGCGTGGAAATTTAAGTAATTCATCTATTAAGTCAACGTGCGAAACTATCATTCTTTTGCAGCAGAAACGTTCTATTCCTAACTCTTTAAAAGCTTTTTCAGAAGGTTCCCCTTTTTCTATAAGCTCTAAATACGGCTTATATACATGAGCGATAAGTTTGCCACATGAAAAACAACGAATAGGTATAATCATACCTTATTAAAAGAAGCATTATAAAAAAATTTTTAGGTTTTTTACCCAAATAAAAAATTTTATTTGTTATCCTTGACTTTGATTCGCATACTATATCGATGATTTATGAAAATATATCTAAAATTAAATATATTTGAATGAGTGTGATGAAAAATTTCTTATATAAAATTTAATATTCCTGATAAACTTAAAACTCAAATTAAGAATAGTTTAGGTACTATTGCAGAAACCCGAGATTCTAAGATTAGAAAAGGAATGAATGAAGTAACTAAAAGTATAGAAAGGGTTCAAGCCAAATTAGTTATTATGGCAGAAGATGTAAGTCCTCCAGAGATTCTTTTCCACATTCCCTTGTTATGTGAAGAAAAAGGTATTCCATATGGATATCTATCAACTAAAAAAGAACTAGGAAACACAGTGCGAATCAATATATCTTCAAGTGCTATTGCTGTTGAAAATGCTGGCACAGGAAATGATAGCGTATTAAATGATATAATTAAAAATTTAGAGCAAATAAAGAAATAATCAATTTAGTGAATTATTGTGGTTAAATTAGATAAATCCAAAGGTGTTGCAGTTCAAGATTTTTCCATTCCTGCCCAAGTAATTCAAATAATTGGTCGAACGGGACTTACTGGAGAAATAACTCAGATCAAAGTAAGGATTCTTGAAGGACCTGATAGAAATCGAATTTTAACTCGCAACGTTAAAGGTCCTATCAAAATGGATGATACTGTGATATTAAGGGAAGTTGAAAGGGAAGCTCGTAAAATTAGGGGCCGTCGTTAAATTAAATATTTATAATTATTCTTTCTTTTATTGTTCAATTAAAATAAGTTCCAACTTTTTCTAAATAGTTAATAGCCCTCTTTCTAAAGATTCTTATTCACTTTCTTTTTAACATTAGAGTATTTATAAATTTTGAAGATATCTTCTCAAGTTTCAAAAAGTATGAAAACATTTAAATATGTAAATAGTCATATGATGATTGGGTTTCACAAGGTTTGAAACTTATAAAATTGGTGATGAAATATTATCTCAAAAAAACAATCAGTTGTTATGGAAGAGAATGAATTTATTATAGTTGGTGAGATGACATATAGAGATCATAAAAATCTTAAAAAATTACTGATTTTTACGATAATCTTGATTATTACTCTAACTTGTTTAGATTTTAATAAAGCACAGAGTTATAGTAAATATGAAAGAGTTCAATTTGAATCCTCAGGAGCCACAGTTTTTGCCAACTTATATTATCCATCAAACACGTTAGAATTTCAAGATAAACAACCATTAATAATATACTGTCATGGTATTGCCTCAAAACGAGATTTTGACCTTAGAATACCAATTGAATTTACTAAGAGGGGTTTTTACGTTGCTGCATTAGATTATCAAGGTCATGGTGAAAGTGATGGAAATATTAATAATATAGATCCTATTACAGGTATTCCAGCGCTAGCTCAAGATTGTTCAAAACTTTTAGATAAATTAGAGACTTTACCTTTTTATTCGAATACAAATACATCTCAGATTGGATTAATAGGTCATTCACTCGGAGGGATGGTTGTACTTATGAATCAAGCTTTAGATCCACGGTTTCAAGTTATAGTTGCTTTAGCCCCACTTGTCAATTTTAACCCGCCGAAATATGGATTTTTGTATAATGAACAACTCATTGATTATATTCCGGTTAATTTATTGAATCATGAAAATACTCAAAATTTACTGATAATAATGCATGTTAATGATGAGGCATTAGATTTTACAGAAAACGCCTTAAAAGCACAAGAGCTTACAAATTGTACTGTTATTCCAATAACAGGGTCAGTATTAGGTGGAGGACATCAATTATTTTCAAACAAGGTTCTTATTGACTCAATTAATTGGTTTGAAAAAAAATTTTTTAATTCTATAACTATAAATGGACCAATCATTATCACATTTTATTTAAACTATATATTCATTTTCCTAAACATAATCTTAATATTCATAATCATCATTTCTCTGATTTCAGTATCAAGTCGAATATTTTTTAGAAAAAAACATAAACCTGAAGAGTCTAACTCAATAAATTATAATCCATTGTTGACTACTTCAAATAACCGAAAAAGTATGTTAAAGATAGTCTCGTATATCGGTACTTTCTTATTGAATTGGATAATATTTGAGAGAATTTTTGGGATTAAAGGCATTCTATATGGTTCATTAAACATCGTGTTCATTTATTCTTTAATAAGATTATTAGTTTATCTTAAGAAACCTAAATATGTGGAAAGAAAACAAGATCTAAGAGAATTAATAAAATCTCAATTTAATCTGAAATATATTATGTTTACAATAATATGCTCAGCGTATTTAATAGGAATTTATATGATTTTTTCTTTTTATTACCCGTTTGGTTTCATTTGGCCCTCAAATTTTGTTGTTCATTTTATTTTAGGATATCTAGCCTTCCCAGTATTCTTATCAATTGAGATTTTACTCCAAAAAGTGATTTATCCGAAACTCAACAACTTAAAATCAGAAAGCTCTAAGAATAGAGTTTTGATACTAACAAGTATTATAATAATGATAAGTCTGATGTTATTAACAATGAGAATATCTTATTTCCCGAGTGTTTTATTCATGTTTATAATTTTCTTATTGGTTATAGTTCAAAATACTAAAATCCTGGAAAATGTAAAATCATTCTATCCAGTTATTATGATTTCTTTTGGTATTATTCAAATATTCTTTGCTGCGGTGCTTTCAAATGCAATAGGAGTGAGTATTATTCTATAATAAAAATAAAGCTATGATTAACAATTTATCTCTTTTTTTTTGCAAACTATTAAAATTACATAGTACTTCAAAAGTCTTTCTTAAGACATTTTAACTTATAAGAATTATTCTTTTTATTCAAACTAAATTAGAAGATCAAGTCTAAAGTAAAATTTTAATTTAAAAACATCATTCAAATATATCATAAAAAAGCTAAATAGTCAAATTCAATATTTTAGAACTTTTAAAAACCGAAAAGTCTTCTTAGAAAATTCTCGTCCAAATAAAAAAAGGTAAAAAAAATGGATTTTTGGTACGGATTAGTCGCGGGGTTCATAATTGGAGTCATTTTTGGTTTTATATTGCAACGTGGAAGATTTTGTATGAACTCTGCCTTCAGAGATATATTATTTTTAAAAGAATTTAGATTAGCAAAAGCAGTCGCAGTCTCATTGGTTGTTTTAATGGTTGGGTTTTCATTTTTTGCATTTGCTGGAGTAATTGATTTAGCTCCAAAATCTTTTCAACCTTGGGGTGCAATAATAGGTGGTTTAATATTTGGGGTTGGAATGGTTCTTGCTGCGGGATGTGTCAGTGGAACTACATATCGAATTGGAGAAGGGATGATGGGATCTATGGTTGCAGCTATTGGATTTACATTGGGCATAGTCATGACATCGTGGGGAGTTTTAGCCGATGCTAGAATTTTCCTACAAGCAGAAAATCTCGGAAAAATTACACTTTTTGGTCCATTTAATGCAAAGATAACACCAATATTTATGCTTATTGTTGGATTAATAGGAATTGCTCTTATGTTTTACTTCTGGGTATGGCCAGCAATTAAGAAAAAAAGAGATGCAAATGAACCGCTGATAAAATTCAAAAACTTTAAAGAAGCAGCTTTCAAAAAAGCATATCCTTGGTGGGTTACTGGAATTCTTATAGGTTTAATCCTAACTACGGGCTATGTTTCCAGTAATGGGGTTGTATGTTTTATTTGTGGTTGGAATCAAATATATCAATGGCTTGTTGCTGAAACTTTTGTTGGGTGGTCAGGTTTCATTATTATTGGAGTTATCCTTGGATCTTTCATTAGTACCATTATCGCTAAAGAGTTTAAGTTTAGAGCTCCAGATGGATTTACGTTATTGAAGCAATTTTTTGGCGGGGGTTTAATGGGATTTGGGGCTACGACAGCAGCGGGATGTAATATATCCAATATATTAGGTGGAGTGCCACAGCTTTCAATACACAGTATTGTCACAGGTGCTTTTATAATAATAGGATGTTGGATAGCAGTTTATCTACTATTTATGTGGAGAGAAGAATAAATTTTAAAGATGATTAGATAAAGATGAGTTGCCTTAGGATTCTTTTATTCAATGGACTAAACCAAGCAGAACCTGCTTAAACCGTTTTATAATTAGCGAGCTAAGGATTAGATAAAGGCACGAAATGAGAATATTTTATTATATAGATGCTGTCAATGCAGCTTTAGAAAATCAAAAAAAATTGTAAGAGTTTTTTCTGATAAATAGAATTATATTGATTTTAATCATTGAATATTACATGGACCAAAAAAGTTATGTTTGGGAGCAATTAGAAGAAAGAGTAATATTTCGAAATCGTTTTATTGGTTTGAGAAATGATTTAGTATTAAGACCAGATGGTCAACAAATAGAATATGTTGTTATTGAAGGGAGAGATTTTGTTACAGTTATTTGTCAGACAATTGATGGTAAAATTATTCTTGTGGATGCATACCCCTATCCATGGCAAATAAAAACAAAAACCACGGTGGGTGGTATAATTGACAAAGGCGAGACACCTGAGGAAGCTGCAATAAGAGAAACAGAAGAAGAAACCGGTTACAAGGTGGAAAATATTACTTTTTTAGGCAAAACGAAAATATCATTTCTTAATATTGCCTGGAATTACCTTTATTTTGCTATTGTGAAAAAAAATAATTCGAAACCGATAGATTCAAATGAGATAATTTCAGTATCTGAATTCTCCATTGAAAGAGTACATGAAATAATCAATAATGGTGATATTATACATAGTTCAACCATAAATGCTTTTTTCCTTGCTAGATTCTATAATTTAATTAAATAGACGAACTTATTATAATATTAAAACTAAAATTAAAGCTTTTTTTTCAAATGCTTATAGTTACGGATTTTATAGTACTTTATATATTTGTTCTAAGAGAATTAGTTAATGTTTTACACAATTCTCGAGGATTTAATGCTATATCAACAATTGATAATCAAACGTCCAAAATATTCAAATTATGAGCTAAAACTTCATAATTACTTTTATGAAAAGACACAAGTATATCCCTCTTATATCATTCTTATTAAAATTGAAAATATTGATTTCATCTTTTTCTTTGTGAAACAAAATGATTATTTTCAAGCAAAAGCGAATATAAACTCAATAAGGAGCACAATTTATTGTAGAAAGGTTATGATTATAAGGATTGATAAAATATTAATAAATCTACTTTTCAATCTATTTCCAGATTTATGTATAGATAATATTAAGATAGATATAAATTATGTAAAGGAAAAATACGAAATTTTAATTTGTTTTTTAAAAGATTTAAACATTTATCATATTGCGGTAGGTGAACGTGGGTGCTACATTAAAGCTGTAAATGAATTGATGAATAAATATATTACTTTTAATGATAGTAAGACTCCATTGACAATTAAATGTAGGGTATCTGTATAGTTTTAGGATTTTTTTACTAATATTTTACTTAATTCTGCGATTAAAAAACATAATTCTTCATAAGTTGATGAGGATTTAATTATTTCTTCTGTTTTTACTTGAATTTCACTCTCTGAAGCTTTACCTTTTAAATATGACATTTGTAATATTGCTAACGTTCGTGCTAAATCTTCATAACTGTGGTTCTTTTGAGCAAGTTCATGAGCGCTAAGGGTGACTTCAGCTTCAAAATCAGGGTCAATTCCCGCTTCAATAAGTTCAATGGTTTTCTCAAATTTTATTTTTAATTCAGGTCGCCTTTCAATATCTTCTGGTGTTAAACCCTTTTTCAAAATATCTTTTATTGCTAAAAATGAGCCATATTCTTGATTTTGATTGATTTTTTGAATTTTTATTGGTTTATCTCGTTCATTTTTTATTTTTTCTGCTCTATTAATGCTATAATTTTTCTTTTTTTTGGAAGCTTTTAATCCAAACCATATGTACAATGTTTTAATATCATCGATTAGAAAGACTTTATGTTCATTGAAATCTACTTTATTTACTTTTCTTAGAGCTCCATTCTCAGCTACACTATATATTAACATTGTTCTTCATTAAGGAGATAGGATAATATAGTAAAAGTAAGTAAATTATTATATTAAATTTTGACTTGGAGTTATACTTTTTAGGACTCTTCTCCAAAAAAACCTAGTAATTTAAGGTTATCATATTCATTGTGAAGAAAATCTCTTAGAGCTGTGCGAATTGCTTCAGAACGACTGGCCACAATCTTCATACCGATTAATTTCTTAATATTTTCATCATAAATTTCGGGCAAATTAATGGTGATATTTACCATTTTTTTCTTTTTTTTCTTTTTATCGGTATCTGTCATGGACTAACTCAACAAATTTCTGTTTCTAAAATTCTCTTATTTCAGATGATAAAAGTGAACTAGAAAGCAGTTATATTCTTTGCCCTTAAATTTTATTCACTCTTTTCCAATATAATATTATAAGTTAGATATCTATATAAAGTTGTGTGGTATTTAAAGCGATATACAAAATTTTGATTGTTTAATTATTTAGATGAAACAAATTAATACATATTAATAGTTTGGTTGAAAATATTTTATTCCATTCATAAAATCTCCTTTAAAGCTATTAGGATGTTAGATCATATATTCTTATAATCTTTGATCTGACTTTATATATCTACCTCTGGTTTCGATTGCATCAATGTTTTTAATGATTTGATCACATTCAGATGAGTCCACCTTATTATATTCTGATTTATACCCATTAAGAAACGCAGTAAAACAACATTCATAATCTTTCCCATGAGAAGAGATCAAAACCCTTTTAAGAAGATGGAGATCAACACTTTTATCTTCTATCGTATCAGAATATGCATGTAGACCAAAATCAATGAGAAAAATGTCTTTATTAGGAGTTAATATAATATTACTTGTAGTAATATCTCCATGAATATGTCCATTTTTATGTAAAGTTGCTATAACTCTACCAATTTCATTGAAATATCTTACTTTTTGATCATTATCTAAATCAGACAAAATATCTTTTAGTTTATCTCCTTGTATATATTTCATAATAATAGTGGAATTAGTTGAGTCAATTTCAAATACTTGGGGAACATTTATTCCGTAATTTTTTACTTTTATCAACGCTCGAGCTTCATTTAAGGTTCTTTCAGTTCTAATTCTCATATCTAGTTCTTCTATACGGTATTTCTTTGGAAGTCTATACTTGAATATCACTTCTTTGTCAAACCAATGCCCATAATAAAGACTTGCCTCAGCACCTTTTCTAATTATTTTTTCTTTTTTCACGTCCGAACTCAATTTCTCTTAAGACCTCCAAGGGATTGTTATTTCATCCATTCTCTTTTTAGGTTTAATAATTGTTTCAGAAATATTAAAGCCTCCTTCTGCTTTATATCTTAATATTCCTGCCCATCCAATCATTGCTCCATTATCACCAGCATATTTTATGGGTACAACTTCAAACCTTGCATCATGCTCTTTACTGATAATCTCTATCATAGCTTGTAATCTTTTATTTGCGGCTACACCTCCAGTAAGAAGAACTTCTTTTTTTTCTGTATGAGCTAAAGCTCTTTCAGTAACTTCACTTAGCATTCCAAAAGCAGTTTCTTGTAAGGAATAAGCTATATCATTTAAATTATACTTTTTATTGTATTCATCAGAATGGAGTAGATTTTTTGCTGCCGTATATAGCCCAGAGAAAGATAAATCCATTCCTTTTACAATATATGGTAATGGAATAAAATTTTTTGACCGTAAAGCTAGAGTTTCAATTTTTGGACCCCCCGGATGTTGTAATCCAGCATCTCGTGCGAAAGAATCAATCATATTACCTAAAGCTAAATCCAGAGTCTCACCAAATATTTGATATCTTTCTGATTCAAAAGCACTAACTATTGTATTTCCTCCTGAAACATATAGAGTCAATGGATCTTCAATATTACATTTTAAACGTCCGATTTCTATATGTCCAATACAATGATTTACCCCGATTATTGGTATTTCTAAAACTTGGCTTAGTATGCGTGCGACCCAAGCCCCAATTTTTAAAACAGGTCCTAATCCAGGACTTTGGCTAAAAGCAATTAAATTTAAGTTTTTCGCAGAGATTTTAGCTTCAGTAAGAGCTCTATTTATAATCCTCATAAAGTTATTTAAATGTTGTTCTCTAACTAACGCAGGATGAAGCCCTCCCTCTTCAGGTATAAAGATGTCATTTATTAAACTGTAAACATTTCCATCAAAATCGAGAATCCCTGCTGAAAATGTATGTGCAGTAGATTCAATGCCTAAACACTTCTTTTTCATAAATTTCACCAAATTTTTAATTAGATGAATAATTTTTAAGGTGAAAAAGAGACTTGAGTATTAAGAAATAACATTGATTTATTATTTCAATGAAATAAAGTATCAAAAGTCTAACTATTATTACTTTTATGCTTTTTGACGTTTTCTGGGAGTTCGTCGGGTAGTTTTACTCTTTGCGGCACCCTTTCTTTTGAAGACAGCATATCCACATTTCCCGCATGAGGATCTATCATAATGATCTGCGAGGAAATAAGAGGGACCACACTTTGGGCAACTGCGATGAGTTCTAACTAATTTATCTCCTTCGAGTTTATAATAATTTGAGGAATTCATTTTAATCTTAGATTTGTATTATAATTAATATTCAAATAGATGTTTATAACTTTCACTTCTTTTTTTCAGTTGATATATTTCAGCTCTTTTATCTTTTTCAAGATTTCGTACTTGGATATGGAAGGGTTCGAAAAATTGTAATTCTGTTACATTTTTATATATATATGCTTTCCCAATTGTATAAGAGGCTCCAAAACGGGTTTTAAGATTTACTATTATTGTTAGTTTTTCATCGGCTCCTTGTAGTGCAGCTAATTTCTTCTTTACTTCTAATCTATTTGGAGTACTTATTCCAAAATGATCAATTCTAAATTTTAATTCTGTTCGCTCAATTAGAGGGTTCTTCTTCTCTTCCGTGATTTCTATGTTTATCGACATTTTTCTAGTAATAGTATTTATTCATTAAAGATTTTTACTAAAATATAACATTCAAAAGAATAGATAAAAAATAAAATTTTGCTTTTTCATATAAGTGAAAGTTAAATCTTTAGAACTCTTCCATCATTGATATTATTTTTTTAACCTTTTCTTGAATATTTTTGTCAACATCAACAATTACAATTCCCTCAGGAATGATAAAGTTAGAATCTGTCATTGGAGGTTGACCATAAAAAGCAAAATTTTTAACCTCTTTTAATATTGGAAGTTCAAGTACAAGAGGAAGTATTAATAAATCCTCTTCTCCTTCAGTTATTTTAATTAATGTTCTTTTCCCAGAATCAATAACTTCTCTGAAGAGCTTCCAGCATTCTTTATTTATTATTCCCTCTGGATTTTGAAATTCAATAGTTTGTTCAAAAAATTCCTCAAAATCTAAATTTATTTGATTTCTTTGGGTTTTTTCATCAATAATGCACACTTTAACAAAAGCCTTTAAAAATTGATTAGATAATATATCATGGGCGACAATATCTCCAATAATGTAGAAGGAAAGCACTAATCCAGATTTTATAAAATCCTTGAAAATGTTTTCTACTTGAATAATTGTTTCATCTCTTGAACCTGCTATTAGGATATCAAGAGGCTCGGAAAATAAATTCCTTTTATCTTGAGGAATTCGTAAATTATAATCCATTTATATCAAGATACTAAATAAAATAAACATTAAAAAGACTTACTAAGTATTTAGTTGATGGAAAAAAAAATTATCTGACTCTTAAAGCATATTTTCCTGGAAAATGGATTTTTAAATATTCTGCAAACTTAGACTCTTTAGGATTAATAATAACAACCTCTCCAGTAAAATCTTCGCTTAGAGTATGTGTTTTACATTTAGGACAGAGAGTCTCATTTTTAGTTATCAAATGGCAATTCTTACATGCTTTCTCTTTCATTATTATTCACTTTTATCTCTATTTTTTATTCGGTATTATCTCCTACTTCTTTTAGCCCTGTTTTTTTTTCTTCCTTTGCTGCAAGCGCTTCTTCAATATCATCTGCAATCCACTCTTCTTTTCCCAGGAACTTTTGTCTCATTGTTAATCCAAGTTTCCCGCTCCTTCCCGTGCCTAAAGAAACCGCAATTATTTTTGCTCTTACTTGATCATTAACTTCAAGGATTTTTCCGGTTTCTTTGCCAATAAATCGATTTCCAACTTGTTCGTAAGAGATATAATCATCGCAGATCTGAGACACATGGACTAAACCATCCAGTGGACCTAGACGGACAAATGAACCGAAATCAACAATCTCTACTACTGTACCTTCTACGACTTCTGAAACTGTTGGTTTGAATGAAAGTATTGTGAATTCTACTTCATGGAAGGTATTTGCATTACCAGGTATAATTATCCCCATTCCTACATTAAGGACATCTACAACTGCTATAACAAACCCATAGTCTCGTGTAATAATACCTTCATAATCCTCTGAAAGAATGATTCTTGCACTGACTTCTTTTTTTTGGCCAAACAGAAATGGAGGTATCTCAATCTTTCCTTCAATAGTGTAAAGCTTAAACATCTGAACATACCCATAAAAATAATGAAATTTAACGAAGTTAAGTAATTAATATTATGAACTAAAAAATTAATAGTTTGTGATTTTATAAACATAAAACTAATGAGAATAAGATTTCTCTTATTTAGTCTTAAACTTGCCATTATCTTGTTAAAGAGAGTCGAATAGGTCTAAAATCTGCTATTTTTTGGATGCCAGCTTTAACTGAAGGATCATTTTCAAGTAAATTTCTTGCATCTTCCTCTGTTTCTGCCTCAAGAATTATAAGCCCAAATGGATCTTCAGGAATCAACGTTGGACCAGCAAGATATAATTTTTGCTGTTCTAATAGCGATTTTAGGTAAAGAAAATGATCAGACATGATTTGTTCTTCTTTTGGATTTATAATGAAATCCTGACGATATGGCTTTATTATAGCATAAAAATACTGTTCTTCTGTCATAATTATTTGAAATTTTAATTTCTTATAAATTTTAAATTAATCTTATTTAAATTATATGTTGTTAGATAGTTTAATTGAAATAAAGCACATTTTATTCTGAATTTCAATTTTTCAAACAAAATTTATGTTAAATAAACCTAAATGATTGAGAATTAATTTAGAGGTGTAAAAATGTCAATTATCATCCGAGATATGACCAAAGATGATGAATATTATGTTGGTACATGTACTCATGTAAATGAAAATAACAATGAATATGAAATGTCTTGTCCACACCGTATATCTTGGCTTAGGAGTATGGAAAAAAGTGGCTTGAGAGTTAAAGTTGCTCTTTTAGATGGAGTTCATGCAGGATTTCTATATATTATGCCAATTGAGATAAATCCTTGGAATATTCAAGGTAGAGATTTGATGGTATTCCCTTGTTTAGTTTCACAATCTAAATTTTCGAAAAAAGGAATAGGGAGCTTATTAATAAAAGCTGCAGAAGAAGAAGCTAAAAGCCAAAATCGAAATGGAATCGCGACTATTGGGTATTTTTGGGATTTCTGGTTTATGCCAGCAGACTATTTTTTAAAGTTAGGATTTAAAGTTGCTGAAAAACATGGTGAAGAAGCAATTTTTTGGAAGCAATTTGATCTAAATACTGAACCTCCTAAATTCCGAGAAGAAAATTATAGTTTTAAACCTATTAAGGGAAAAATTGTCATAGATTTATTTTGGAATAGATTTTGTTTAACTAGTGATGTTGAAGCACAAAGAGTGCGAGAAGTAGTCTCAGAATACGGAAATGATGTTATTCTTAACGAATTTTCAGCAGTTGATCAAAAAGTCTTACAACAATATGGCATTGAGAGAAGAATCTATGTTAATGGTGAAATGATTGAAGTAGGTCCAGAAATAGAGAAAAGTAAACTTAGAGACGCAATT
>CAYPFJ010000043.1:26975-28582 GCA_964409945.1 uncultured archaeon
TTTGCTTCTCCACTATATACCATCCCTATTTGCTCATGCTTATGAGAATGCATAGGAACAGTGTGATCTGGTAATGTGGCATTGAGCGCCATTGTCATCTTTTCACCATGTAATCCTGATAAAATTGTTGTCTCTAATGCTTCCATCTGCATGAATTTGGGAGCATCTTCAATTTCAATAAAATATAAACTTTTTTTATTTCGAATTATAATCCTCCCCAAATTGAATATTACTTTTTATATTATTACGAATCTACATATTTTAGATATTTCAAACAAATCTCAACGAATTGCCCTAATGCTTCTTTTTCAACATTATCAGGAGTGTCTAGCCTTGTATGATAATAGGGAGGAAGCTCATCTTTTAGGTTAAGACCCTCCATAGATGCTGCAGATATCCCTTTTTTACTAAATGCTGCTCCATCAGTTGCTCCAAATGGTAAAGGAGATAATTTCGAATTAGAGTTTATTTTTTTAGCTATTTCAAATATAGGTTGGTATATTTTTGGATCATGTGTTGCCCCAATCCCGGGTTCTCTATCATGAATAATAACAATTTCTTTTTTTGCAATACTATCCATATTAACAACCACCGTTCCTTCTTCCTTTAATTGCTTATAATGAACAGTAACATACCGTTTTGCTCCTCTTAATCCAGCTTCCTCTCCCGCAAAAGAAATTAAATAGACTTTAGTATTTTTAGGAAAAAGGGCAGGATTATCTTTATTTTCTGATAAATACTTGCCTATTCCTAAAACAACTGACACCCCAGATAAATTATCAAATGCTCCTAAGACTGGATGATATGTGTGAAAGAATATATATACCAGAATTATCGGAATAAAAGCAAGGAAGAAAATCCCAAATGATATAAACAAAATCGTAAGCTGGATTAAAAGCATTTGTAAAATGATTTTTAAGATGATTACAATCAATATTATCCCTACTCCAAGATATCCAATATTTATTATTATTTGTCCAAATCTTTTCAAATAATAAAAAGTATTGAATTCAAATGCAGAATCATGGTGTGCTGAAAAAATTATAGAATGTTTTACATTATCTGAAGGGTTTATCGTTCCAATAATATTTTTTGATGTTCTTTTAGGGAAGAGGAAATCAAAGGTCTCATGATATTTCATTACCTCTAAGATGAAATAACTAACACTTAAAATAATTAGAATAACTGCTATAAACATAAATATAACACTGAAAAGGATATTTATTTGCCAAATCCTGAGGTCTATCAATAAAGAAAGCCAATATAAAATGATTGACACGAAAACAAGAAAAGCAGCATACCTTATACCTCCAAGAAATGCATGAGGGCTACTTATATATTCCTCCTGATGAGCTTCATCGCAAAATTTATTTAACTCTTCTTCAATCAAATTACCTGCGAGTAGTTCTTGTTCAGTCCCAGATTCTCTTGGTCCTATTTCATTACAAACTTTTTCTATGAATCCAAACATATAGTTATTTAAGTTAACATTAGACATTTAAATCAAGTAAGTTTTTTCTTTATAGTTTTTAATTCTTAGAAAGAAATTACAATTATAAATTTAGTCAATTGTTCTTATAAAGGTCTAATTCAAAAAGGGAATTGGC
>CAYPFJ010000044.1:0-28144 GCA_964409945.1 uncultured archaeon
GACGTGTGTGTTAACAAAGCATTATCATTAATTAATTTAGCAAGGACATCAATTTATCTTGTTTCTACTAAATATGAATTATTGGAAGTGTTTTATGAAGATATGAAAAAAGCTAGAGCACGAGGTGTAACTGATTTGCGACTTCTCGTAGAGGCAGAAGCATTAGAAGATAAAAAGTTTAGAACTCTGATTAAAAAGTATAACTCACTTTGCGAAATAAGATGGAGAGATCAAATTTTCGGTAGTGCGGTTGTTATTGATGAAGGAGAAGATGCGTTTATTATGCTTTCTGAAAGCTTTTTTCCAAAAAAAATGTCTTATTTTGGGATTTTAACAGACCACGTGGCTTTTGGGCCAGCTTCCTTATACTATTTTGACTATCTTTATAAATCAGCAAAAGAAGCAGATATAGACTAATTCTTTGATTATGTATTATGAAAAAGAAAATTGTCACCATTTAATACTTATTGCATTTTCTGGACATACATCTATACATTTATAACAGCGTGTACAAACAGATGGCCAAATTGGTGTAATCTTCCAATGTTGAGGGTCAAATACATTTTCTTCTTTAAATTTTAAATCCTCATGTCTTAAAAACACACAGGGATCACATACATTTAGGCATTTTGCACAGTCTCTCGGATCAACGTTACCCTCAGGACCACATTTCGAATAATCAATTTTTATTTTTGTTTTTCCCATACAACCACCTAAAAATGTCCATCAAATCCATGAAATTCTTGCCTTGGTATAAGCTTTAGAGCATCATGTTTACAAGCATGACGACAGACTCCACATCCAAAGCACTTATTGTAATCAATTATAACTCTCTTAATAGATGGGATATAACGTATAGCATTCCATTGGCACATAGATACACAAGCTTTACACCCTTGACACTTATCTTGATCTAAATTAATTATATATTCTGCTTTAGACATTATCATTAGATCAAAATCATTTCTTAAGCGCAATGCACCGCATTCTGGACTCTCACAATTACATATAGCATTTATATATGGATAAGGTTGATACCACACAGTAGATACTAATCCATTTTTATTATGTAGTTCTATTTTTTCCATTGCTTCTTCTCGAGATATCCGATGTGCTCTCTCTTTAGGTATAAATCTCGGAAGTTTTTCTAAAACTTCTGAAAGCACTCCAAAATTTATGCAACATTGATAATTTATGCCTCGTTGCATCTTGCGACACATACAATAGGTTTCAACTATGGGTTCTGCTGCGAGTTTTGAAAGAATAATTTGAGCGTCTTCCATAGGTATAACTTGCCCAATATGACCATCTGCCCTAATAGGATTCGGATGTTTAACAGCTCCGTGTATCATTCGCTCAACACTCCATCGAAGAATTTTCCCAATTATCGGCATCTGCAATTTGTAGCCCAAAGCTTTTGAAGATATTCCAGCAATTTTTCGGATGTATACTGCTTCAAAATTCATCCATTGTTCAGTTAGATATTCTCGAAGATTATATTCATCAGCAAGCTGATCTGAATAATTTCTTGCATTCATGTACCATTTTTTTCCGATTCCATGTTGCATACACCATTTACACATTTTTACTTTCTCCTAAACATCTCATATTATTTAATACTTTAATTTAGATTAAATGTTAAATAATATAAAACTTTTAATTTTAAAATTTAAGTCTAAGATCTCCAAAATGATTGTAAATATTCCATTATAACCGACCTTATTTCACATGTATCTAAATTTTTCATGAATACCATCTACTCAGTATTATAAAAAAGGTTATAGGAGAAAAAGAAAAAATAACTACTCCTAATTCTTCTGAATCTTCTACAACTGTATTAGCATCTAAAAAAAATCTTCAAAATGTATATTCTCTTAATGAGTCGCAACTTTTTCAACTCTATAAACTTGGATTAAAGCTTGAAAAAAGTTTCAATTATCCTCAAGACATTGGATGGGCAATAGAAGATAACCTTCTCTATATTTTATAGAGTAGACCGATTACAACTTTAAGAAAAAGTAAAACAGATAGAATTTAAAAAAAGATAAAAAATTGATTATTTTAAAAAAGCTCGCTTTCCTAAATAAATAAAAAGTTCAGATAATTCAAAAGGCGTTAAGGCCATTGTTAGCTGAGCCATACTTGTGCGAAGTTCTTCTTTATCTTTCCCTGCAATTATTATCTTTTTTATATCTTCAACATAATCATCCATATTCAAAAATAATATTTCAATTTTATCTACTCCCGTGAGTTCTTCTATATCTTGATCTAAATGTTCTTCAACATCATTAAGCAATCCTAGCTTTAACTTGGGGTTTAAATCATACATTTTTATAAGGCGATTCATTTCTTCGAGGATAATATTTAAACTTAAGTTCCAATCAGCATTTTCTTTATATTTAGGAATCAATATCTCGCTAATTATCAGCTCAAAGAGAGTAGTTGGTGCTTTTTTATCAAAATCTACCTCTGTTCCCGTACTTAATTGTAGTTTTTTTATTTCTGTCATATCATTCCTCAACTTAATTGAATATTTTTGTTAATCCTTATTAATTAATGGACTAAGTTATAATAAATATTTTTATTCTTAAAAAATAAAAAATTAGCAAAAATTCTTTTTTCCTTGTATAAATAGATTATAACAATTATTCGCTAAAATTTGAATTTATAAATTTTTATTTTTATACAAATATATCAAAAATTCTATATTTTAATAAAATTAATTAAAAACCATGTAATGATTTGATATATGAATAAATTTGAAAAAGCTCAACAGATACTCCAAGAAATCAATGGAGATGGTTGGTTAATAGTTGTCAATGAAGATAACGATATCCACTCTCGATATCTATTAGGAGTTGGGTCTCATGCTCTTCACGCGATTTTTATTGCTGCTGATGGCAACCATAAAGTTTTCCCCGTGGTTATGGAAGCAAATATGGTTAAAAATTCTCTTAAAAAAAAGGGAGTAGACGCAGAAGTAATTCCGTTTAATTCCTTAAGCGAATTTGTTGAAAAATTAAAAAATTTCGTTAGCAAACCAAAGATAGCTCTTGATTTTGGAGAGAATATTTTTCAAGAGAATACAACTTCATATGCAGATTATATACCATTTGGTACTTATTCAGCACTAAAAAAATTATTACCAACTACAGAGTTTATTTCAGCAGCACCTATAATATATGAACTTAGAAGCGTTAAATCTGCAGAAGAACTTGAAGATTTACGGAATGTATGCAAAGCTACCATTGAATTACTAGAAACTGTTCCAGATTTCGCAAAAATCGGCATGACTGAAAGGGAAGTAATGGCAAAATTAGAATATGAATATGCGAAACTAGGTAAACCCGCTTTTCCAGCAATCGTGGGCACTGGGGAACATTCTGCTGACCCACACCATAATTCTTCAAATGAAAAAATAAAACCTGGTCCTCTTCTAATTGATACTGGTATGCAAATTGATGAAATGTGTTCTGATATTACTTGGACATATTGGGTAGGCAGTAATCCTTCAAAAAAATTTATAGATGCCTATAATGCACTTTATGAGTCAAAAATAATTGCAAATAAATATTACACTGATGGTACTCCAAGTTGTTTACCCGCAATAAAATGTCGCGAATATTTAGCTGAAAAGGGTTATGATCATGAGAAATTATTTTTTCATGGATTAGGACATGCACTAGATTTCGAAGCACACGGTGTAGGTCCTCGAGTAAGTTCAAA
Organism: uncultured archaeon; assembly: GCA_964409945.1. Lineage (GTDB taxonomy): Archaea > Asgardarchaeota > Lokiarchaeia > Sigyniarchaeales > SOKP01 > Loki-b32. The sequence continues at coordinate 3,727 of CAYPFJ010000044.1, forward strand.
AGCCCCTGAATCTTCTATATTAAAAGAGAATATGGTGTATACAAATGAACCTGGTTTATATTGGATTGGTAAATGGGGTATAAGACTAGAAGATGATCTTATAGTCGGTAAAGAAAAATGCGAACAAGTAACATATAACCCTAAAGATCCTCTTTTAATTTAATTTATAATTTTACAACGACAAAACTATTCTGTAATTATTAATTAATAATTCTCAAAATAGTTTATTCAAGCAAAAGTTTTATATAGTTAGTTTATTATGGAATAAATAAAAATAGTGAAAAGATATTCACTATTATAGCGAATCTACTAATAAGTTTATAATATAAAAGTCATTTTTGATATGTACTAAAAATGAAAACAAACAAAAAATGGTTCTCAATAGTTTTTGCAGTTTGGATATGCGTGCTTCTCTTAATTGGTCCGACATCATTTAAGGAGATCAATCCTAAAATCAACATGGATTCTAATCAGCTTCATAATTCAATTACACCAACTAATCTTTCATATTACACTTGGGGAGGAAGTGGTTCAGAATCAGCGTGGGATATCGCTAAAGATTCTTCAAACAATTCTTATGTAGTTGGATTCACTGATAGTTACGGAGTAGGTGATTATGATCTTTGTTTAATAAAATTCAATTCTTCTGGAGTGGAATGGAACAAAACGTTTGGTGGAGTCTATGAAGACTTTGGAAGAAGTATCGTATTAGATTCACTCGATAATATATATATCGCAGGATACACTGAAAGTTATGGTGCAGGCGGTTCTGATATATGGTTGCTAAAAATGAACCCTACTGGGAGTGTAGAATGGAACCATACATGGGGAGGAATTTACGATGAGTTCGGATGGAGTATTGCGTTGGATTCACAAAACAACGCATATGTAGCTGGATATACACAGAGCTTTGGGGAAGGAGATTTTGACATGTGTTTGGTAAAGTTCAATTCGAGTGGCGTGGTATGGAATTACACCTGTGGAGGAATTGATAGTGATCGAGCTTATGGCTTGACTTTAGATCCATTAGGAAACGCCTATGTTGTTGGCTCTACTAAAAGCTTTGGAATGGGAAAATACGACCTTTACTTGGCAAAGTTTAACTCGAGCGGGATGGTATGGAACTATACATGGGGTTGTGCTGATAATGATTATGGCACAGAAATAATTTATAGTCCTTCGGGTGACTTATATGTTGCTGGGTTTTACGAACAATCTCCGAATTGCTCTAAACCTGCTGATATGGGCCCGATCCCCCAGAGACTTGGTTTGATAAAATTTACTTCTGAAGGCGTTTATCAATGGAATAATACTTGGAAAGAAAGAGATCATGCTTATACCTATGCTATGGTAATGGATTCTTCAGGAAATGCATATATTGCAGGATATACTTCAGCTACCCATTATGGAGATTACGATTGGTGCTTGGTAAGGTTTAACTCTAGTGGTGTTGCAGATTGGTCCTGTATTTGGGGCGGAAGCGAAACCGATCTTACTCAAGGAGTAGTATTGGGTCCGAATGGAACGGCTTTCGTTACGGGATATACAATGAGCTATGGAGTGGGTGGAAGTGATATTTGCCTAGTAGAATTCATAATTGGGCAATGCCCTGTCGCACAAGAAGAAGAAAAAAATGGTAATGGCATACCTGGATATGATACAGTTATTCTTTTCGGTATCGCCACAACAGTTTCGATATTTTTAATTAAAAGAAAATTTCTTCTCTTAAGGAAAAAAAAATAAAAATTAAATATCAATAATTTTATTTTTATACCATTTCTTGGATCAACAAAGAACGAGTATAATTCCAAGTTGGAGCATGCGCTACACTAAGGGAATTTATACCTGCAGCATCAAAAGTAGATTTCCAATACACAGCACATGTATAAGTTCCAGCCGGTAAAGATTGAGATATGTAATTACTATATAAATCAAAAGTCAACTGTCGAACAGATCCAGTAGCGCCACTATCATCATAATAGCCAACGACAAATGTACGATTACTAACACCCATTATTACTAAAGAGATTTTGTATGAATTTTTAACATCGAAAGTTGGTTGAAGGCTCAAAAGAGCCATCGCAAAAAATGTTACTGAAATTTTCGAATTTTGTTTAATTGTAATGCTCATTTCAGTATCATTCATTTTCAAATAATTTATGGTATCATCATCCCAAATGTATGCAGCACTGTCCCATTCTTGATATTTTGATTGGATTATAACTGGATTTGTCTGTATGCTTGTTTGTGGTAAGAAAGTAGGAAGTAAAAAGTATCCCTATATCCCAACTATAATTACAGAACCTAATATACTTATTAAAATACTCCCAAAAACTGATTTACCTGACATTCTATTTCACTTTTATTTTTAATTAGAGATTTATAGAGGATAATAGATGATTTAATAATTTAAAAATATGTCTTAATTTTTCAGATATTTTATATCCTTGAAATTAACAACCTTAATATTTAAATATTGAACAACCCTCTCCTTTTATGACTTAGATCTTAAAAAAATATAAAAAATATTATAAATAGGAGGGATTTTGGTGGATAAATTAGATATTGGAAATAAGTTAATTGTTATTGGTCTTATATTGTATATTGGAGCAGTACCTTTATATATAATTTCTGCCATGGTATGGGATATAGCTCTAATAGGTTTTGTTATAGATTGCATTCTGATTATTACGGGACTTACTTGTATTATAATTGGCGGTAAATGGGCAAAAAAGAGCAGAGATTATTGGTTAGTTCTTATAGGATTGATTTTAATACTAGGAGGGTTATTCTTAGAGGCATTTAATATTTCAGCAAATATCTTTGGACTACGTATGTGTATTCCTTATCCAACTTCGTTAATAATGTTGATTATAGGATTCACCATCGTAATTATAGGATCACTAATGAAAGAATAGAAAATTTACTAGTTGCTTGGAAAAGAGAATCTGAAATGGTTAATTAACCCGAAGTTCTTATAGTGATTACTCTTATAAGTGTTTGAAATACTTTTTAAATGTTAGTGCTAAATTGTATAATTTTAAATAATTTTAAATTAATCATAATAATAAGAAAAGATTTGATAATAAAAATGGCGTAAGAGGCCTAAAACTAAGAGGGCTGATTATAAATCATGAGAAAAAGAACAATTTTAATGATTATTTTTACCAGCACTGTATTAATTATACAATTATTTGGAATTCCAATTTTTAGAACAATATCTACTTCACATAGTTTAGAATTTGAATATACATATAATTGGGATCTGAAAGGTACTGGGGGATGGTATCAAGGTTATACTGAAAAATATCGTTCTAGTGGTCATTATATAGTGGATTTTAATGGTGATATCGCTTATGTAACTGCTGTAGTAACTTGGACATGGGAAGATAATTATTATTATATAACGGATGGAGATACTGAAAACTATATGTTCACTTATTCCTTGATTAATGGTTCATATCTTTCGGGAGATGATCAAGACTATAATGCCACTGGAATGAATGTATGGTTTCATATTCCAGATGGAGTTACTGCAAGTTCATATGAGATCCTTGATACTTATTATGAAGTAATTGGAGATGTTGTCATATGGGTACGCCATTTAATGCCCTTTAAAGGAATACAACTGCATTCTGAGGGGATGTACAATCGAAATGATACTTATGGACAATTTGAAGCGGTATTTAACACAAATAATTATTTTTCACCAGAAGGATATGTGATTAGGGAGTTCTACCATGAACATGATGAGGGATATGATCGAGACACAGCGTTATGGTCTGTTTTTGACCTAGATTCCGTACTATATGTGACTTCTTCAAGTTATACTCTGCCTTTTTGTTTTGGTTATTACTTCCTAGCGTATTGGTTCCCACTCTTATTTTTATTTGTGCTATTCTATGTTGTTTATGAAAAAATCCGATGGAGACCTCGAGTAATTCCTAAATTATCTCAAGAAAGGAATGTCATAATTCAGAGAACTGCCCCAACTAGCTCTAATTTATCGATAACATCTGTTTATTCAGATATGATATCCACCTACCTAGCTCGGGCTAGATCACAAGGGAAAATGGTGGTTTACGCTCATAATCAAAATAAAATTATTGGAATCGGTTTTATAGAAACTAAAAGAAATTTTGGAAGCTTTTTTGGGCAATACATTAGAGAATTAGTAAAATTTGCTAAAGTGAAATTTGTTTTTACAGAAATGAGACAATTACCAAATTACAGAAACATCGAAACCTATGATATATTTCAGATTGAAAATCTTCAACAACGTGATTTTAATTTTGATACAGATCATATTAAAGCAGCCGAAGAATCTCATTTAGGGGCAATAATGAGAATGATTGCAAATGAAGATAGTGGAATAAAAAGAGAAAAATACGCTAATTGGGTTATTAATTCTTTCAAAGATGATATTGCTATAGCTGCTACAGCGATCAAACAAGAAAATTGGATTAGCAAAATAATGTCTGAATTATTTCGATGGAACTATCCAAAACCTGAAATAGCTAATAATAAAATTATTTTAGGGGTGGGATTTGCGACCCCTGGAATTGGCACAGGTTGGTTATATGGGCTTTATGTACATCCTGCTTTCAGAAATCAAGGGATCGGACGAATGTTGGTATTAGCAAGATTGTCAGCTCTTAAAGCGATGGGATGTGGTACTGCAATAACAGAGATCGCTGAATGGAACAGCCCTGCAAAAAGCATATATGACGACTTTAGAGCACAAAAGGTCGGTAAAATCAATCTCTTTGGTAAAAAGCTACCAAAAGTTAAGGTGAGAAGATACTGAATCGGTCGAAATTGGATAAAACCACTTATCATCGGTATTTGATTGATTCTTTAGATTATAGTCTGTATGAAACTGAACCGGAAAGTCGAAATATCAACCCTAATTATAAATCTTTGGAGAAATGGGTAACCGCATATTTAGGTCCTGCTACAGCAGAATTTCACAATATCTCAGATAAAAAATATGCTGCTTTAAGGGATGAGAATCGAAATGCCATAATTCCTCATCTTAATAAAGAATTTGATGGAAAGCTTTTTTATTTATCTGTAAAAGGTTGTGGAGCACAAGAAGACATGTTTTTTGGGGGAAAATTAACTGCTGATAAACTTAAAGCTGCTTGCCGGGATCCAAGTTATTTCCATCTTTTAAAAAACATCAAAAGTAATTCAGGTTTTATAATGGGTGAGTCTTGGATGGGTGAGAGCCCGTATGGTGCACAAGGATACATTAATGGGTTTGATGAACTTAATTTTTCATCAATAGGTAATTTGGATTCAATTAATGGTGCCCATTTATGCCCTGCTATTGGGCTTGTTCAACTCCCTAAAAATATTGAAAAAGTTGCAAAAAAATTCTTTTGGTGCAGGGCTTATGATAATCATTTCTATCAAGTAATTCGGCTCGTCCCTTCAAATATTAGGTTATATTTTGAATCTACTCAAGTTATTGCAAATCCTAAATCAATTTTTTCATTATTTGAGATAAATTCTGTTGAAAAAGCAGAATCCTTTGAACTCAATTTTATAAAAAGCGGAATTGCATTATTAACACTTTATGCAAGATCAGCTAAAATTGAGGGTAAGCAAATTTCTGGTATTATATATAAAGATGTGTGGTTTGATAAAGACTGTGTGGTAGCACCAGATGGTATTATTCATTTTGCAGACATAGAAGGATTTATTTGGAAAAACAGCTCACAAGAAGAATATGATAAAACCATAAAAGAAGAATGGCAAAAATTGGTATTTGAGTTTTTATATGCACTAATTAAAATTGATTCTTATCGTCATACTCTTAATGAAAGAAATTTGGAATGGAAAATTCAGCGGGAGGAATTAGCATTACTTATCCATCATGCACTTAATAAAGATATTTTCACCTATGCTGAAAACCGAAATAATAATTTATTAATAATAATAGAGGGTGATTCTCTTCCAAGTGTTGAGATACCCTTAATCGAAATGGTGAATTAAAATTGATATGTGAAAGAGCATTAGAAATATTAAACTCGATATTAGCTGCGACTGATATTATTTGTTCCTATGAAGAAATATCAGAATTAGCTAATTTTAACCTTATCTCTTATTTTACTTCAAAGAAACCCAGTATATCCCTAAAATACGATTTAAAAGGGCAAAAAAATCAATTTATTAGATTAAACACTGAAATCCGGGACTCCTATAGAACTTTGATGTCAATGGAGGCAGATCTCAAAAATTTTAGATTAAATTATAAGCTAAAAAAGGAGATCAATTTACTTAAAGTTATAATAAAGAGCAAAGAAGAAAAAGCTAAAAGGTTAAAAGATCAAATTTTATTGCTAACTATTGAAAAGGAGACATATAAGCGTGCCGTTAAAGTTAATGGTAAAAAAGTTGTTCTTACACCACTTGGAAATACCTTGATTAATGAAATCCAAGTACGTAGACGTTTTTATTCAAGGGAACTATCAGACCTCATAGATGTCATTAGGAGATTAGATGAGGAATTCGGTAAGATTATTAACCAAATAGGAACTATTATGCGAACAAGCAAGTTTTCTCCAATTTGGGCGTTATACTTAATCAATACAAATATGTTAAACCTTACTCATATTATGAATGATATCACCATGAGCGAATATTCGTATAATAAAGCTCAAATGAAAATGATGCGTTTATCTTTTTATCTTATGAGCCATCCGGAAATAACCATTCCAAGAAATTTAGGATCTGCTAATATGTTAGATAGTGAATTTAAAAATAGATATGAAAAATATGCACCCATACAACAACTAAATGAAATGTTTATTAACGCCGGTATATCTACATTTAAAATCCAGAAAGCAATATCCCTACTTTCAAGACTTTTTTCAGTCTGGGTCTCAAAAGACAATCAAAATGAGCAAGATTTAAATGAATATCTCAATAATTTGGGAATCTTTGTTGAATTTAAAGGAGATTTACCGATAATTGGTAAAAATTCGAGTCTTTTTGAGCATTTAAATCAAGAGATAGATGAGGAAATGCTATATGTATTTATAACACTTGCATATTCTACTAACCTTGATGCTTATAATTACTTTTATAACCTTTTCAAAGAAGTTCTCGAAGGAAGTAAATTTTTCTCTTCTATAGGATCTTTATTCCCTTGGGATCCTGAAGAAACATGGATGATTTTATTAAGAGCTCAATCCAATATCCTAAAAGCTCAAAGTGCGAAATTTATTCCTGAACTTATTGAATATGCCTTGTTAATGGTCCTAAACCCGAATATTTTAGCAATCGAAAATGATATAACACAAGAACAGCTAATTAAATGGAAGTCTTTAATAATCCCTACAATTCATTTAAGTATCTATTCATACTTAGAAGAAGACTTAGAGACCTATATTAAGAGAAGGCCCTTAGCGTATATAATCGCACCAGCATATTATCATCATTCCATGCTTCATTATCATGCGGTAGGATAATTTTTAAACATATTTGTGGCATTTTTGTATCATTAGTTATTTTAAGGTAATTATAGAATATTAAGCTAAAACTCCTAATTTTTAAAATAAAATACATTAAAGAACAATTAGGAATATACCATAAGAAACCAAAAATTTTTATAAAATTTTAGTGATCTAATATACTATTGTTCAGATCTCTCTCTGGGAAAATTATAAGAAAAAAGAGAAAAAATCGGAAAACATGATAATCAAAATCAAAAAGAGGAGACAGTATTTATCTAATAACAGGGTTAAGGGTTGAGGTATTTAGCCGATTCAACGGCATTAGGTATAAGAATATATTTTAGTATCATGATTATCCGATCTTTTTTTGTTTTACATCATTTAATATTCATCAAAAACTAGTATTTAAGGATTTCCTTTTTTTCTCATGACAAAATTGACTTTAATGTAAAGGCTCAATATTAGCTAACCTTAAATAATTATAATTGTTTTTGCGATTTTAATAGCGATTTGGTAAGATCTTTAAAAATAATTCTAATCTAACGACTTTTTGATATTTTATGAATATTGATAATGCACTTTTTTCTGAATTTTATTAATAATTCTGTGATTTAATTCAATTTTTTTTTCTTTTGTTAATTCTAAAAGCGTTTGCAAAATCAATGATAATCCATATTTTTGTTTAAAATATTTAATGATTGAGTTGAGTATTTTCTTTTGATTCGTTTCTTTTTTTAAATTTCTCTTGAAAAAACTAATAATTTGATTTTTGATTACTCGTTTTATGCTTTTGTCGTAGAATCTAGCTAGTTTAAACTCATTAAATTCTACGCACAGTAAATTCCAACTTGGAATTTTGGTATAATTAACATTTTTGATATAATAACTCTCATATTTTGTTCGAAAAATTTTTTGGTTTTTTTTATTTAAAGAATCAGAGAAATGTAAAGCAAAAGGAGCAGAGATTGTAGTTTTGTCTTCATAAAAATTAAAATTGACATAATATACCCTTCCACCATACGTCTTATGTAAATAATTTTCAACAGGACTAATCTTTACATTCTTTTTATCTTGAGGATATTTCGGCGAAGCGACACACGAACCATTTCCATAGAGGATCCATAAAACATATATTCCCATTTTGTTATAATGTTCAGTTCGATCAATGATTTCTTTTACCGAAATTTTTGAATTTTGAACTTCTACAACTATTTGCTCCCCAGAATTTAACCTAAAATATACATCCGCTCTTCTATTATTAATATATTTCTCAAGAGATTTCTCCCTAACATTTTTGTTATATTCTGAAATAAACTTAAAAAATAATCTTTTGATTGCTTTATGGTAAAATGATTCTGATTTCGTGTTATGAGTGGATAAAAGATTGGACATTTACCCATGTGATATTTTATTTTTATCTTAATTAAGAAAAAAATCTCTCTAAAAATAAAGGTAAACGGGTAAGAGGATTAATAAATTATATTCAAAAGTGAATTATTTTTGATATTAAGATAAAATCATATTCGATTGTTTTATGTTTTACTTAAATTGGGCAGATATCTCTCATTTGAGATTTCTACTAAACTTTTGGTATATTCAATAATTTTTTTAGCAATTTCTGGATGAGATAGCATTTGGACTTCTACTTTTTCACCTCTATCCCATAATAAATAGGGAGTTTCTTCATATGGAACATTTTTTTTAACTTCTTGTATCCAACTGTCTGGTAATTCATTTTTCAACTCTACATCAAGCATCTTTGCTAAAAAAATTGTCCACGCCCTGGGAACAACAGTCATTAAATATCCACCTCCTCCTAACGCTAACCATTTGTTATTGCAATAATCACGAGCTGAAGTTTTAAGTGTTTGAGCAACATCTCTATAAACTGCTAGAGAAAAGCCCATTTGAGTTAATGGGTCATCAAAATATGTATCAACACCAAGTTGTGTTATTAAGATATCAGGGGCATAGGTTTCTAATAATTTTGGTGCGGTTTTTCTGAATAAATTTATGAATGGTTTATTATATGTTCCAGGAAGCAACGGAAAGTTAATGGAGAATCCCTTTCCCTTTCCTTCTCCTATCTCGTTAACACTTCCTGTCCCTGGAAAGAGAAATCTTCCATCCTGGTGATAAGATATTTTTAAGACATTAGGATCGTCATAAAATAGCCATTGCACACCATCTCCATGATGACAATCAATATCTAAATAAGCAATTCTAATATCTTTTTTCAAATTTTTAAGATATTTAATTGCAACCCCAATATCATTGAAAATGCAAAATCCCGAAGCCTTATCTCTCATTGCGTGATGTAAACCACCAGCAGGATTAAATGCAATTATAAAGTCTTCCTCGTTCCAAACTGTTTCTGCTGCTTTAATTGAAGCTCCACATACTAAAGCAGATGCTTCATACATTCCTTTGAATATAGGATTATCTCCTGGACCTAATCCATAATGACGGGGAACCATGAGAATTGTACTTATATCGTCTGGATTTTCACTTAATTTTTTAACAACATATACATATTGGGGTGAATGCACTCTTTCAATTTCTTGTTGTGTAGCTAATCGAGGGTTCAAAATTGTAAGCCTCTCATGATCTAAAAGCTTTAATTTTTCCATCAGACTATATGTTAATTTAAGTCTTAAAGGTCTTAGAGGGTGATCTCTGCCAAAATTATATTTCTGATAATCTTCAGTATAAATTAAACCGACATTATCAACCATAATTGTTATATAACTTAAAATTCCTTTTAATTTTACTAATGTAAATTACAAATCTCTTTTATTATTCTAGGTAATAGTTGATAAGTTGTAAAAAAAAGTAGTAATAAATATGAGAACTTGTATTATCAAAATATCATAGAAAAAAATAAATGTATTTGAAGATAATTCATATAAAATTAGTTATTATCTTAAGAGAATGAGCCAAAACTTCCGAAAATTCATCAATCGAGTCGGTCAAAAATCAGAGTTTAAACCTCTCAAGAACCAATTACTTAACTATTTAAAGAAAGAGAGCGAAAATAAATATAAAAATTACCCTCGGCTTTTAGAATTAATGCAAAATTATTGGCCTCAATACAAAGAACGTTCTCGCATTTCTAATCTCTTAGTAGATCATCATGAGGAAATCTTTAGTTTTTATTTGAATACTTTTTTTCATTTTCGGAAGAAGGGTTTATCATTCTCAGAACCAGAAGCTCCAACTCCAGTTGATTTCAAATTAGTATTTAAGTATCATTATAACGATAAAGAAATCGAAATTATTAAAGACGTAATAAGCCAATTAAATCTTCAAGTTAAAACAGAGTCAATTTTAAAGAGAATCTTTATCTTTGCAATAAGTTCTTTTGGTTTTATGGTTGAACAAATATTTGGGAGACCGTTTGCATTTCAATTTTTTGATATATCCGCAAATCCTCTTTCCAATAATGAATGGGAAGTAATAGCGATTATTTCTGGAAGAGAACAATAAATTTATTCCTTACTAAGATATGAGCTTAAATCCATCATATCGTCCCCTCGTTTCACTTGTATCTTAGATTTTATCCCTTTAACTTTCCGTTCTAAATAAATAATTGCATCTAAAGGGATTTTTCTTGGAACCCCTCCTTGCTTTTGAATTATTGCAAGTAAATAATCAATACTTTGTACCACATCTGGGCTAATTAATTCATTATAAATAGCTTGATAGACATTTGGCTCATTGTTCTTAATATTATTTAAATAATTATATGCTTCTGGAGCTAGAACAACTCTTAAGACATAATCTATTTTTTCAGAAACAGAAACAATTCTTTCTCGAGCTGCTTCTTTTATCTTTTTGGCGTCCATTATTGCTTTCATTTTTTTCATACGAATTTTCTCAAGCTCATGCTGCTCAAAATTAGGGTCTTTCTGATTCATATAATTATTTTCTCATCATTTATGCATTTTTCATTCGAATATTAAATATAATGGTCCCTCCCCCCGGATTCTAGTGGAATTCGATTCAAATCCATATTTCGAGCCGGGGACCGCTCGGTTTCGGCTGACGTAACTTCATTAGCTACAAGCTTTAGTACGCGATATTATCTACAGCCGAGCACTCTAGCCACTGAGTTAGGGAGGGGTTATTTTTTAAATTAAGTAATTATAGAATTTATATATTTTTTACGCTTTTTTAAATTTGGATTAGAGTTAATACAAATTTATGCGAGACATAATAGTGATTTTTTGTTTGACAAAACTTAAAAATTACTTACATTATAAGAATATTAACCCAAAAATTCTACAACTAAAAATCGTAAAATACTTTTGTTGTGAAAAATTTTTAATATATTAATCCATAATTTTATAAAATTAAAGTAATATAACAATTACAATTTAAATGCAAAATTAAAAGATGGGTGATAATCATTAGAGAAGAAACAGACTATACTGAAGCAATCGAGTCATACAAAAATGAACCACTCATAATTTTAGAACCATGGGGTAGAAGTATTGATCATTTAAGACTTACCATCATTGGAAAGAAGGGAACTCCTTATGCTGATGGTAAGTTTGTATTTGAAATCAAGTTTCCTGAAAACTACCCATTTGCTCCTCCTTACGCATATGCTGTCACTTTAATGTGGCATCCTAATATTGATTCTTCAATTCCTCCAGGAAAATTAAATATCTGTTTAGATTTAATTAATCCAGATCTTGTAGGCAAAGTTGACGCTAGTACAGGTGCATCAGGTTGGACTCCAAGTAAAACACTTACAAACATTATAGAAGCATTAAAAGGGATGATGCATATTGAACCTCCCTTCTTTAATCCTGGAGATCCATTAAATCATGAAGCAGGTGAACAGTATTTTAGAGCACAGAAAAAGTTTGAGGCTAAAGCAAAATCATGGACAGAGAAGTATGCAAAAGACTAGGAGATTAACTGAATCGTTAATCTCGAGCCTTTCTTTAATTATTTTTTATCTTTCATTTTTAATTTTTATGTTTTAGGGATTTTAATCCAATAAAGTTATCAAATTCTCTAACAGATCATTATGAATATTTCATTTGTTAATAAAAAAATCATAACTTTCGACTTAGATGGCACAGTGGTAAGATTATCAGCGGATTGGGATACTTTAAGAGATATTTTAATTGAGAGGTATAAGGAACATTATAATGATGATTGTAATATTGAAAGAATTTCTACTTGTCTTAATAAAGTTGTTCAAAAGCAAGATGAAGCAATCTTGAACAACTTTTTCGATTTGATACGAGAATTTGAGCTTAAAAACATAAAAGATACTCAACTTATTGAAGAAACTATTTTTTTTATTAATAATAAAGAATTATTTAGTGTTAAAAAAGAAGCGAAGTTTGCCATTTTCTCTCTAAATACAAGAAATACTATTAAACGGGCTTTAGAACTCGCAAATATAGTTAATAAAATAGAATATATTGTCGGTAGGGAAGATGTAAGGAAATGGAAACCCTCTCCTAAAGGTCTATTAAAGATTCAAAAACACTTTAAAATAAAGAAGGAAGAAATGATATATTTTGGGGATTTAGAACATGATATATTAACTGGGAAAAATGCGGGTATTGAATCCTACTATATAGACGATTTAATAGAACTTGTAAATAAAACAAAAAGCAAAATAAAACAAAAATAAAATAAATATTTCAAGTAATTCTATACTTTTATAAAATTAAAGAGCTCTTCCTTTCTCTCAGAAAATTTAAATAATTTTGTGCTGGTAATCTTGCGTATAATTTCGTCATTTTTAAAATGATGGTCATCTACAGAAAGTGACCCATTTTTTTTTAAAACACGGTGTAATTCTTCTAAGATACTCTTTGGATCTGAAAGATTATGGTAAATATCTAATAATAAAACAACGTCAATAGAATTTTCATCTAAATTTGTATTACAGTCAGTTAAAATTGTCTCAATGTTTATTATTCCCTTTTTTCTTGCTCTGTTTTTAACTTCATTGATCGCTAAAGTATTAATGTCAGCAGCATATACTTTTCCTAAGTCGCCGACAACCTGTGCTGCCGCAATTGAGTAACTACCTGGACCACAGCCATAATCTAGTACAATACTTCCCTCTTTAATTTTAGTTTTTCTAATTTTATCAAGAGGGGGATACTCTTTATCACGTTTTTCAAAATGTTTTACCATAAACTTAAAATGTGATTTATTCATTGGCCTATCTTTCTTTAACTTTTCTGGAATCAACAACACCTTTTCTTCAGATATAAATTTATAATTAAAAAATTGAATTTCACATAAAAGAGATTATGACATTATATTTTTTAATTTCTGACTCTGCTAAAGCTTTTCCTAGAGGAGTTAAAGATATAATATCATTGCTCTTTATTTTCAATAAAGTTAATTTAATATCTGGGTCTCTCAGTGAAGGCATATACGGATTCCAATAAATTTCTTTAGTCATTGGGTTGGTTATCATCCATAAATCTGGATCTAACTCAAATCCTGTTACTTTCATGGCTTTAAAGATATAACCCACATCCGCATCAAATGGAACAACAATTTGTACATTCTCTTCTCCTTCTATTTTCCCACAAGCTAGACAATCTTCTCTTTTAATGATGTTTAGATGATCGAATTGGCCATATATTCCGTTATAATTTACATATGGAGGATCCATAGGAGGGCCTATATTTCTCCCTTTAACTCTAAATAACAATTTTAATGCTTCTTGAGATTCTATACTAGCAATAACAGAGCTTACAGTTTGTATAGCTGCAATTTTATTACCTAGTATATTTTCCATTTCTTCGAATTTGTAATCAGGTCCAAATGTGTCTTCAATATTTTTTTTCCATTCTTCAATTTCTTCTTCTGTTAGAGTTTCTCTCTTTTCAGGAGAAATATTTTCATTAAATACTCTTTCTCGTAGTTTCCTTAATTCTTCTTGAGCTAATTCTCTTAGCTTTATCACTTCATCGTTTAAATTCAAATCGGGTTTATGTCCATATTCTTTTTCAAACTCTACTTCCGCCTTTATTACACAGTGATTCCTATTGCGTGGTAAACCTTTTAATGTACATGCAGCAATGAGTTTATCATCGGCAGGAGGTATTGGCACTAAGCATCTATAACAAGGAGTTTGATCTAATAATTTTGGAGCATATTTCCAATCAAACACCAATTCTATTTCTTTTCGAATTTTATTGATAATAGGCGTTATTTTATCTGCTTTTATTGTCTCAATTTCTTCTTCTAATTCTTCAATTCTTTTTTGAGCCTGAAAATATTCGGGATATTCAATTTCAGTTATTTCCCAAAGCTTTGCTTCAACTACATTGTCAATTTCTCTGTCTCTATTCTTATATTGTACACCTGAACCTTCAGGAATTATAATTTGACAATGTGATTCAAATCCCACAGTTCCAGCTTCGACCATTGGTTTTTTTAATCTTAAACATATCTTATTTAAATCCAATCTCGCGTTAAAATTATCTAAAGCTGCGATTATAACATCAGATTCTTCATAAACAGACATTGGTAATTTCTGGAGTTTTTCGAAGTAAAAATCAACTTTAAGGTAAGGATTCATTTCCTTCAATCTTTCGGCAGCAACTTCAGCTTTAGGACGACCTTCATCCCCAGGCTTAAAGAGCATTTGTCGCGATAAATTAGAAGTTTCAATTGTATCTAGATCAACAAGGATCAACTTACCAATTCCCATTAGAGCAAAATCTTTAGCTATTTCGCAACCAAGAGCACCTATACCAATAATCATGATTGTTCCATTATCTATTGTCTCTTGATCCCAGCCTTCAATTAATTGTTGTCTAGCATACATACGGGACTTAACAATATCATCTGTTTTTTCAGTCATTTTAAAAAACCCTATTTTTTATTATTATAATATTTATATTTCAAGATCTAAATTTAAACTCTTTTAGTCGTTTATTACAAATAATAAGAAAATAATTTAGATAAATAGTTAATATTGTTTTTTAGAGGATGATTTTTAACCTTTTTTCTTTTTTGCTGTTTCTTTAATCATTCTTTTAAGATTATCAACTTCTTCCCTTTCTTTGGCTTTCCGCAGTTCTTCTTGGAATTTACTTCTTTGTTTTTCCTTTTTTCCAATTTCCTCTATAAGTTCTTGTTTAATTTTTAGTAAATCTCCCATCTCTTTACGAAACTCTTTTGACTCATCTACGATCTTCTTTCTTTTCTGTTTTTCAACTGATTTTTGTTCTTGTCTCTTTTTTTCAATTAGACCTATTACATCATCTGCTAATTCACCAACCTCTCCAATCATATTCTTTAATTTTGCTTCTTCATCTTTTCTACGGCTATCTTCTAAAGCTCTTTGCTTATCTAATTGATCTTGAATAGATTGCATCCTAAGTTCCTCTTTTTTAACTCTTTCTTCTAATAGTTTTGTATTTTTAATTTCGGTTTCAATATATTTAACTTCTTCATCCCATCCAATTTCTTTGAACTTCATTATTGCAGAGTTAAAATTTTGATATGCCTTTTTAAAATTATGATAGGATGACCATTTTTTGCCTTCATCAATAAGTTTTAATCCATCATCTCTTAATTTATCAACTTGTCGTCTTTTCAGAATTACATTTCTATATTGCTTTTCTTGTTTTCTTTTTAGCTTTTCTTGTTCTAACCGTCTTTTCTTCACTTCTTCTTGAAATACTGCATATTCATTTTGCCTTTGTAGGTGAGCTTGTTCTTCTAATCTTTTCTTTTCAAAAAAATTCGCCTGTTCTTGTTGTAAATCTTTTATCATAGCATTTAAGTTTTTTATTTCTGGCTCCCAACCAATATTTTCTTCTAAAATATGCCTTGCTTGAATATATAGAGATATTGCTTTATTATAGTTGGGAATACGATGCTTCAGGTACTTTCCAGCTTCTTCTAACAGAGAATATGCTGATTCTCTTACACTCATTTGTTCTTGGATCATTTTTTCTCGTTCTTTCAGTGCTGATTGTCGAGCTTCTCTTTTTTCTTTTTCTTGCCTCTTTCTTTCTTCAATAAGGGCTTTTAAAGCTTTTTCTTCTTCTAATCGCTCTAATTCTTTTTGATACTTTAAGCCTTCTTCTTCTTCTTTTTGATGTTTTATTTTTTTTATTTTAAATATAGTATTATTTATAGAATCAGTTGGAAATTGTAATTCATTCAAAATATTTCCCGCCCTTCTATAACAAACTATTGCATTATCATAAATTTGCTCTTTTAGAAAGCGTTCTCCTTCATCTAAAATCTTAAACGCTTGTTCTTTTCTTTCTTCCAACTTTGACTTCAGTTGTTCCATTTTTAAAATTTCTAATTCTTTTGTTTTCAAACGTTCTTTTTCAATCTGTAAATTTTCCGCTACTTTTTGATGAATATTCCACTCTTCTCGTTCTCTTTGAATGCTTTGTGTTAATTCTTTTTGTTTTGCCATTTGATATTCTCGTTTTTTCTCTTGAATTTTAAGAATTAATTCTCTTATAGAATCTGTTGGAAACGCAATTTCATTTAAAATTAATTCAGCTGCATAATAATATTCAAGAGATTTATCATATTGTGATTTATTCATATATATTTCGGCATCTTCAAGAAGATGAAATGCCTCCTCCTTTCTTCTTTCCATATAAGTTTGAGCTTCTTTTTGTTTATTAATTTCTTCTTGCTTAGCTTTCAATTTCATATTTCTTATTCTTATGCTCTCAGAAACTTTTCGCTGAAATTTTAATTCTTCTTTTTCTTTTTCAAGTTTAAGCTCCAAATCCTTTTGTTTAGCAATCCATTCTTCTCTGTTTTTCTCTTGAATTTTGTGAATCATTTCTCTTACTGCATTAGTTGGGAATCCAATTTCATTTAAAAATAACTCTGCTTGGCGATATTTTTCAATTGCTTTAAGATATTGCTTCTTATTAAAATGCTGTTCCCCTTCATCCATTAAATCAAATGCTTCTGCTTTACGTTTCTCCAATAATTGCAATAATTTTTCTTGTTTTTGAATCTCAATTTCTTTTGTTTTTAATCTTTCTTGTTCTCTTCGCATGCTATCAGAAATTTTTTGTTGAAATTGTAATTCTTCTTCTTGTTGCTGCTTCAGTGATTCAAGTTCTAATTCTCTCTTTCGGTCAATTTCTCTTTTTCTAACTTCAATTGTTTTAACTGTATCTTGAAGTAATATTAAATAATCACTTGTCCAACCTATTTCGGTTAAAAGATTTATTGCATTTTGATAATTTTGCATTGCCTTGTCATAACTTTTTTGCCTAAGTAATGCATATCCCTCATTTATTAATTTGAACGCTTCTTGTTGTGTAATTAAATTTTGTTCTGTAATCAGTTCTCTTTTTTGGATTAATTCTCTTTGTTCCAATGATTTAACTTCTTCTCTCTCCCTCAGATCGTTAATCTGTTCCATAAAAGCATTGTTTTGTTTTTCTACTTCGATAGCTTCCTGAATTGTTTTCTGTTTTAAGAGATCTTTTTCTCTTTTTTTGTCTTCAATATCTTGAATTGCTTTGTATAATATTGGAATTTCATCAATCCATTGTATTTGGGCAAAAAAATTAGCTACATCGTGGTAAATTTCGATTACATCATCAAATTTACCCTCTGAAAGATAATTTTGAGCTTTTTCTAATGATATAAATGCATCTTCTTTCCTTTTTTCACGATACTCAAGCTCTTTTTCTAATTCTCTAAGTTTAATCTCTTTTTTCTTTAATTCTTCTCTTTGTGTTTTCATTTCATCTTTAAGTTTTTGTTGAAATAAGTTTTCTTCTTCTTCCTTTTCTAACGCAGCTTTTAATTCTGTTTGTTTTTTTAATTCTGCTTGTCGCTTTTTGTTTTCAATTTCCAAGATAGAATTTTGAATTAATTCTATTTCCCCCTCCCATTGAATATCTACAAAAATCTCTCCTGCTTTTCGATACAAAGCAATTGCCTCATCAAATTTTCCTTTTTCTATTTGTCTTTGTGCTTCTTCCAAATTGTTAAATGCTTCTTGCTTTTTCTGTTCATGAAATACTTTTAACTGTTCTTCTTTTAATAGTTGTTCTTGTTTCTCTCTCATTTTTTGTTGTTCAAGTTTTATTTTCTCCAAAACTTGTTGCTGAAATAACAGTTCCTCTTGCTCTCTTCTTGATTTAATCTCTAAGTCCTTCAATTTATTCAAATCTTCTTCTCTTTTTTTCTCTTGAATCTTTTGAATCATTTCTCTAATAGCTATTATTGGGAAATTGATCTCATTCAATATTAATTCAGCTTGATGATATCTATCAATTGATTGATCATATTCACCTTTATTCAATAGATTTTCAGCATCGTCCATTATTTTAAAAGCCTTTAACTTGCGATTCTCCATACCTCTTGCGAGATCTTCTCTCTTTTGCAATTCAATTTCTTTGGATTTAAATTTCTCTCGCTCTACCTGCATATATTCACTGATTTTCTTCTGAAACATATCATCCTCTTTTTGACGTTTTAATGAAGCCTCAAATTCTAATTGTTTTTCTTTTTCTCTCTCTTTTTTCTTTATGTTAATAGTTTGAATTGTATCATGTAATAATTTTAAATATCCTTCTCCCCAGCCAATATCCTTTAAAAGTTCTATTGCTTTTCTATAATTGTTTATTGCTTCATCAAAATTTTCAGCTTCTAGTAGAATGTCTCCATCTTCAATTAATCTAAATCCTTCTTGCTGTTTTGTTAAGTTTTGAGCAGAAATGCGCTTTTGTTGTTCCATTAAATCTTTTTCTTTCAAAAAATCCGCTTTTTCTCTCTCTCTTTGATATCTAATTAGATCAATAAATGCTTTATCTTCAGTTTCTTTTTTAATTGCAGTTTGAAGGAGTTTTTGTTTACTTAATTCGTTCTCTCTCTTTTTATTTTCAATACCATTGATTGCTTCTTGGATCACTGAAATTTCATCAGTCCATTGAATCTGAGCGAATATATTTGCCACGTTATAGTATATTTCAAGTGCATCATCAAATTTTCTGTGAGAAACAAAATCTTGAGCTTTTTCTAATAAATCGAATGCTTCCTTCTTCTTTTCTTCACGATAGGAAAGTTCTTTTTCTCTTTCTCTTAAAACAATTGCTCTTTCCATAAACTTTTCGCGTTGAGTCTTCATTTCTTTTGTGATAAGTTCTTGAAATATCTTTTCTCGTTTTTCACGTTTTAATTCAGCTTGCAATTTGAATTGATTTTGTAATTCTGCTTCTCTTTTTCTGTTTTCAATTTCTACAATAGAATTTTGGATTAGAGTAATTTCATTTTGCCATTCAATATCCGCAAAAAAGTTTATAGCATATTGGAGGATCTCAATTGCATCGTCAAAATTATTTTGTTTTACATTTTCTTGTGCCTCTTCTAGTAATTTAAAGCCTGCTTCTCTTTTTTCCTCGCGATATTGTGATTCTTTTTCACGTTCCACTAATTCAATCTCTCTTATTTTCAGTTTTTCACGTTCTTTTTGTAAATATTTTGAAATTTGTTTTTGGAATGTTTCCTCATTTTTTTCTCTCTCAATAGCATCTTGCAGTTTTTTTTGTTTTTCGATGTTTTGCTGTCTTTGTAAATCTTCAACCTCTCTTATCGAATTCTCAATTAATGGAATTTCTTCTGACCATTGAATTTCAGCAAAAATATTTGCTGCATTTTGATATGCTAGAATTGTATCTTCATATTTCCCTTTTTTTAAGGAATCAATCGCGGAATCCAAAAATTCAAACGCAATATTTTTACGATGTTCAAAAAACTTAATTTCTTTTTCAGTATCTCTGACAACAATTTCTTTCTTTTTTAAACGATCTCGTTCTTTATTTAAAAGAATAGCAATTTGTTTTTGAAAATCTAATTCTTCTCGTCTTCTTTCTTCTACTTTCTTCTGTTCTTCATATTTTTTTGTAAGCCGGCTATGCTTCAGATTTTCTATATTTGAAATTGTGTTCTTGATCATTGATTTATAAACCTCCCAACCAGAGCCTAAATCTGTGAGTATTTCTAAAGCCTGGTTGTATTCTTTTATGGCATCATCGAAATTTTTTTCTTTTAAAATTTCATCTGCTTTATCTAATATTATGAAAAGATTTTCTTCTTTCAATACTTCATCGCTTCTTTTTGCTTCAAACCCCTTTCTCTTTGTATCCAATTCTTTTGCTGATTGGACTATCTGTTCTTTTTGCTTTTTATAAATTGAGTCTTGAAGAATCAATAAATCCTTTTGTCTTCTCTCTTTTACATAGTCAGCTGCTAGTTCTCTTTTTTGCTTACTTTTTATTCCATCAATTAAACTTATAATAGGCTGGATATATGAATCCCATTCTATTGAGTTAAGAAGTTGAACTGCCTCATCTAATTTTTCGATTGCTGAATCATATTTTTTTTCCCTTTCAAGTCTGTTTCCAATATCTATCAGATTAAATGCTTTCATCTGAATTTGTTCATCATGCTGTTTCTTCACTTCAAATTCAATAAGTTTTTCCTTTTTCATTTCTGCTTCTTTTTCTGAAACAATTTTTTGGTCCTCAATGTCACTTGTTAACTGCAGCGCTTCTTGCTTTTGCCGAACTTGAAGAGACTCATAATATTTTTTATCTGTTTTAAGTTTTTCAATTAATAATTGAATATTTTGAGTCTGAGCATCCCATCCGATAGATTTTAGTAATTCAATAGCTCTTTCATAATTCATTATAGCATTATCGAATTTCTTATCTTTTTCAAATATTTTAGCAGCATCAATATGGGCAAAAGCTTGATTTTGTATATCTTCTTCATGTTTTTTCTGTACTCGGAATTTGTCAATAATTTCTCCTTTTTCAACACTGCTCTTTTGTCCAAACATACCAACAACTTGAGGTTTCTCGTCTGGTAATACTGTAGGAATCTGTTGTTTCAAGTCCATTTCCTGTTCTTGAGGGTGCTGAACAGCTATTTGCTGTTTTAAGTCTCTTGTTAGTTTATGAATTTTTGATTTTATATTCTCTAATTGAGTTTCAGACCATCCTGCTTGAACTAATAGCTTTACTGCAGATAAATATTGTTGGATAGCATCTTCAAAGAAACCATCAAATTCCAGTTTCTTTGCACCTTCTAATAAAATAAAAGCTTGATCTTGCAATTGTTCAATTTGAGCTTGAGTTTGAACTCGCTGATATAATGTCTCTTTTTGGATAAAATCCTTTAACTCACCAATCCTATCATAAATCTCTTGGATTCTATGAATCAAAAATCCACTCTGCTTAAGAAGATCGGCTGCTTTTTGATAATTTGAAATAGCTTTTTCTACATCTTTCTCTACTTCAAAATTTTGAGCAAGCTCTAAAAATTTTAAAGCTTCTTGTGCTAATTCCTCTGGATTTTGCAATTTAACCGAAGCCACCTAATTGTAATTTGATATTAAAAATGCAAACACTTTTCTTACTTTAATTTAACCAATTAAGTAATTAAACTTTTTATATTATGATTATTATTTTAACTAATTTAGTGAAAACGATACACAATTTTGAATTTACCATAATATTGAATTCAAATTTTTAAATAGAAATTATATACATCAATGAACCTAAAATATGAAAGCAAAAAACGAAAATATTATTATTGATTTTGAACCAATTTCAAGAAGAGTGATTTTTTCAGATGATTACTCGCTTTATGAAATTCTTTCAGAATTAAACGTGCCAATAAGTTCGATATGTGGAGGTTTGGGGACCTGTGGAAAATGTAAAGTCTTAATTCAACGGGGTAATGAGTATTTGAATAATCCCACTCTTTCTGAAAAAAATTTTTTGAGTAATCATGAAATTGAAGATGGGTGGCGTCTCGCTTGTCAAACAAAAATTGATATTAAAAAAAAAACACATCTTGAAACACTTCAACCCCCACAATTTCGTGTATTTTTGCCCCGTGAACTCTTACTTGAAGATTTTAACATTTTAGTGTCAGGGATCAGTAAGGGAATTGAAATTAAACCAGCTATTACAAAGATTTTCATTGAAGTAAAAAAACCATCATTAAAGGAACCGATTGCTGATTTTGAAAGAATTGAATCAGCTTTTTTGTCTAAAAGTCTGAATTTGAAGAGAAATGATGAAATTGAGATAAACTTTAACGTTCTAAATGATATTCCGACTCTTCTAAGAGAAAATCAATACAAAATCACTTTAGTTTTATGGAATAATACTAATATTATCACTTGTGAGCCAGGTAATACAACTGAAGAGAATTTTGGAATCGCTTTTGACATTGGGACTACCACAATTGTGGGGTATCTGATGAATTTAAATAACGGTAAAATTTATGCTGTTGATTCAAAATTGAATAGCCAAACTGCATATGGAGAGGATTTAATAACACGATTAACATTTATAAAAGATAATCAAAAAAATCTTCAGAAATTAAATTCTGCTGTAATATATGATTTAAATGAAATAATTGCAAACGTATGTAATAAAGCAAATATTAAACCTTCTCAAATCTATGAAGCTAGTGTTGTAGGAAATTCTGTTATGCATCACATTTTTTTAGGATTAAACCCTGTTAATATAGGTTTAAGTCCATTTATTCCAGTTATTCAAAAAAATTTGAATATTAAAGCAAAAAATTTAAATCTTAATATTTTAAAAAACGGAAATGTGTATACATCTCCATTAATTGCTGGTTTTGTTGGAGCCGATACTATAGGCGTTATTCTCTCGTCGTGTATCTTTAATGAAAAAAAGCTTACTTTAGCTATTGATATAGGTACTAATGGTGAAATTATTATAGGGAATCGTAAAATTCTAACAGTAGGATCATGTGCTGCAGGTTCTGCTTTGGAAGGGGCTCATATTGCTGATGGAATGAGAGCAGCGGCAGGTGCTATTGATAAAATTAAAATTAATCCCAAGAATTTGGATGTATCTTATACTACAATCAAACATAAGAAACCAATAGGAATATGTGGTTCTGGATTGGTTGATGTAATAGCAGAGATGTTGAAATCTAAAATAATTACAAGAAGTGGTAATTTCAATAAAGAAATTATTAATCATGAAAGATTTATTAAAAAAGATAAAAAGATAGAATTTATTGTAGCTAAAAATGAAGAGACATCTTTAGATAAGGACATAACGATTAGCCAAAACGATGTGAGACAAATCCAAATGGCAAAAGCTGCTTTTTATGCTGGCGCAAAGATTATTCTGAATAATTTAAAGAGTAATTTAAAAATTGAACAAATCTTTTTAGCAGGCGCTTTTGGAAATTATATTAATGCTTATAATGCAAAATTTATAGGCATGATTCCAGATATTCATGATGATAACATTTTTCAGATAGGAAATGCTGCTGGAATAGGAGCACAACATTGTTTATTGAATAAAAATTTGCGAAATAAAGCACAAACATTATTAAAGAAAATTCAATATATTGAAATTGCAGTAGATAAAAGCTTTCAAAAAGAATACGCTGAGGCAATGTACTTTCCTCATTTTAATCTTGATTATTTTCCAAGCTTAAAAGAATATAAAGTAATCCCCAAAAGGTAAAATTTGGTTATTAGAATTCCCCTACTTAATTATTTTTATTTTTATGTGATTTTAAAACCATAGAAATGAATAAAAATCATTATTACTTTATGTAAAAATATTTAAATTTAGAATTTATTTTATCTTTAATTTAGTCCATATTAATAAATTAAATAAATTCTTAAATACCATTTATAATATTTATTTATATACACAATTAAAAAAAAAAATTAAAAGATTGTAAAAACCGACGTGAGTGAAGCTTTATGTCAAGTTTTAAACTAAAAGTATTATTAACTGGAGCCGCTGCTGTGGGAAAGACTAGTCTTGTTCAGAGATTCATCAAAAACAGGTTCCAAGCAAATTATAAATTAACTGTTGGCGTAGATATTTTAACTAAAGATGTAGAATTTAGACAAGGCGAAGTAGCAACTCTTTCTATATGGGATATTGGAG
>CAYPFJ010000045.1:0-27972 GCA_964409945.1 uncultured archaeon
CTCATAAATCTAAGATCTTCATAGTTCATTGGAAAAAAATGCAAAACTTAAGTTAAATAATTCATATAAATAATCAAGAAATTTATAAAATGGAATTACTTTAAAATGCAAGTTGAATATCAAGATATTGAATGGGAACATGATTGGAAAACAATTGTAGAGATTTTTGATACAATTGATCGATTGAAATTGTTTTTTAAGAGATTAGATGTATCTTATCTTAGGCAGTATGAACAAAAAATATTAATCCTGAATTTAGAAAAATATGCATGTTCCCTGCAGAATTATATAATCGAAAAGTATTCTGAAAGATAATGTAATTAATACTAAATAAAGAATATGAATTTTAGGAATCCAAAATCCAATCTTTTCAATCAAATTTGCGATAGATATAATAGTCTGAAACTGTTATCCTTTCTCCTGTATCACAATTTATAGAATGTGATTCAATTAGGTCTTCAGTTGAAATTTTTTCTATCATTATCCCCGTATACAATAGATTTCTTACCTCAATTTTTCCATCTTTTCTTTTTTAATACGATGGAAATAGTATTCGGAAATGTAATGAGTCATATTAATTCTATTGAAACTGGATTAAGTGAAGACCCCTTAATGATTAGGACAATTATAGAGTTAAATATCTAATTCTACTAGTGTGAAGACTAATTTTTACAATATGTTTATGTTTTTGACAAAAATATTAAATAATTTTATTGTTGTTTTGAGTCCTAACACACGTCTTAAGCTTTAAAAAAATAGTAAGTTTTAAATAGGAATCAAAGCTAAAATTTATTTGACAAAATTATATAAAAAATTGAATGATTGATTTCATTCATTGTAGAACCATTAAAATAAAAATAAAGGGTGAATAGTATAAAAAATAAAAAATCTTTAATCCTATTAGGGACATTTGGAATACTTACTACAATATTGTTATTGCCAACAACTCTAGGTTTTACTGGTACGGTTGTACCATGTGAAATAGTAAATACTTATGGATATCAAACTGGTCTCCTTGAAGATATACAAACTGAAGATGATGATTATGTACAATGGAAGGGGGCACAATATTCATGGTTTATATTTCTGATATCGACAAAGGTTTATTTTCCAGAAAAATCTAGTGTTGGCACGAATAATGAAGTTGAAATGGAATTAAAACTTATTGGAGGGGGTAGCGTTACTATACAGATATTTTATACTGATGGTACATATGATTCACATTCGCAAGGTGCTGGTGGTTGGAGGACAGTTATCTATGATCTGGATAATTATAAAATCGTGGATTATGTAAAATATTATAATCTTGAGTGGTGGTATGCCGGAATATTACAAGTTGATTATGTTGAAGTAAATTATTAGTATATATATCTAAAAATTATTCAATTAATTCACTTTTTTTTTTTAGTATTATTAGTATGATTTTTATATCATTTAAAAATTAGTTTTTAGATTTTATTTTAGTGTTTATAAAAATCTATTTTTAATAATAGACTTAAAAGAAGTTAAAAAAGTAGTTAATTTATTTTACAGTCATTTAAGATTGAAAAAACATAATTTTGGTTTTACTTAAATTTAATTATTTTTTATTTTTGAGTAAATTGATTTTGAAGCTTAATTTTTTTATAATAAATAGTGTAATTAGTCCCAATACACAAATACTCATAATTCCTAAAATAATAAAAAATACAGTTTTTGGATAAAAACTGGCTATTTCATATATAACATCTCCTTCTGAGTTCTTGACCTTAAATGTCTCTATTATTCCTTGAGGATTATAAATTACTTCAACAGTATAATTTTTTACTCCACATCGTTGAAATATAAGAGTATTATCCTGTATTGTAACATTATTACACCCAATATTATTTGTAAATGTTGTTAAATATTCTTTAATTGGATTTCCCATAGTATATCTAAAGCAATTGGTTAACATTCTCCAAACTAAAAGATCTCCGCTCAAAATAGGAAATGAAATATTTAATGATTGAAAAGTTGCATTAATGTTAATTATTCCAGCATAATCATTATAATCGTCTAAGACTTGTTTAAAATCTAAGGGATCTTGTAGGATCACTGAAGTTTCAAAATTAAAATTTGGATGAATATGAAATCCTCTACTTGTAAAAGACCAATAATCAAAGGTATAACTCCATACAAAATAATAATGGGTATAATTTTCATTTATAAATTCTTCACCATATCCATGGTCTCTAATAATGGGGAAAATAGATAATGTTTCATTTGAATACAAAAATCTAGCAAAGATAACTGATGTTATTAAATCACTAGAATACCAATCTTCTATTGTAAGCTTGCTCCTAGCACCAATAATATTTGCTTCTCCGCCCAACCAATAACTAGGATCCATCGAAGGATTTACTGTATTATTCCAACTTTCTTCATCATAATATTTAACCTCACAAATTTGTGTACCTATCTCTAATCCAGTGCTATAATTAGAATTTGCCTTTACAAAAATAATTATATAGATATTTAAAAAAAGAAATAGTATTATAAACGATATTTTTTTTCTTGTATTTTTCATAGATTATTTCGACCACATGATTTAATTTTTAAAATAAAATTAAAATTCTCTTCGTTTGAATAAGACTAACGCTAATATAAAAAAAATTATAATGTAAATTAGCATTATTATCAATATTGCCCCAATACTAATGTATTTTTGAGATATATCAAAATCTATTAATATTATATCTAATATTAATTTAGAAAGGTAGGATAATGAGTAAATAGGTTTCAAATCACTAAATAGACTAATAAATAAACCATCAATGAAATCAAATCCTATGAATGTAAGCCCCAAAATTAATACAATGATCAGAGTTGAAGATGACATAAAAGAACTAAAAAATGTTACAATACTACCCAAAGTAATAATATATAATATAACAACCCAAAAACTAAGAATCCACGTATTGAATATTGGTTCACCATAAAAGTTATAACCGAAAAGAATCAATAAAGAAAAATGAATAATTGTAATCCCGATAACTAATAATAGATTTGCAATATATTTTCCTATAACTAATTTATTCTTATCAATTAAAGGAAGTATAACTAACCCAGTTTTATCTTTATATTCAGAACATATAATGCCTGAAAAAAAAAGACTAACTGCAATATTTATGATTAGTACAAAATAATTGGTACCGTCATAATAAAATAAATCTAATGAAGTTGGTAAGGCTTTCATTAACAATATTCTTATATAACTATTTAGAAATAATTGAAGAAATGCAATACCTGAAAAAATTATAAATTTTTTTACTTGTAATGTTAATTCAAACAAAAATATATGATAAACTGGCTTTATTCTAAAATAAATGTTATTCAATGATTTCATTTTTATTATCTCCTATTATTAAACTTAGGATTTTATTTATTATTCATTAATTATTTGAGAATATAATTTTTCTAATTGGGAAGTTTTTGGTATAGAAAATGAATCAATTATAAAATCAGACTTAAAGTTGTTAATTAGAATGTTTAATATATCTGATCTTGATTCTTCTTTACCATTATAATAAATAATAATACTTTTTTCTTTTGAATTATATATAATTTGTTGTTTAGAAATTGAAGGATCTAAATCTTTTTCTAAGTATGGTTCAAGATTTTGAATAAGCCTTTTTATTATTG
The DNA here is from genome assembly GCA_964409945.1 of uncultured archaeon. Classification (GTDB taxonomy): domain Archaea; phylum Asgardarchaeota; class Lokiarchaeia; order Sigyniarchaeales; family SOKP01; genus Loki-b32. The sequence continues at coordinate 3,664 of CAYPFJ010000045.1, forward strand.
AGTCTTTCTTTTCTACAGGGATTGGCTTTAAAAGCTTAAAGATTATTTCCTTTGTCCTAATTAAATTCTCTAAATTATCTAATGTGTCAAATTCAATAATTGAACCTTGATTTATCAATGCAATTTTATCACATATTTCAGTTATTTCATATAGCATATGAGAAGCAAGAAATACCGTTTTTCCTACGTTTTGAAGTTTTTTTATATACTTACGTACATCAATACGAGCGTTGGGATCTAATCCTGTTTGAGGTTCATCTAATATTATAATTTCAGGATCATGAATAATTGCTGCGATAAAACCTAATTTTTGATTCATACCTTTTGAAAAAGTTTTAACCTTCTTGTATTTCCATTTGATTAAATTAAAGGTCGTTAACAATTCGCTTATTCTTTCATTTAGTTTTTCTTTAGGATAATTTCTAAGATTTGCTATATATTTTAATAATCGATAAGGAGTCGAATTATAAAAATGAGGAATATCTATCAAGAACCCCATTTCTACTAAATTTTTAGGATTTTCTTGAAGATTCTGTAATTTTCCCCGCCTATTTAAAATAAAAATATTGCCAGAATTAGGTTTCAATAATTTAGCAATTAATTTTAACGTGGTAGTCTTACCAGCTCCATTAGGACCAACAAATCCAATTACTTCACCCCTCTTAGCTTCAATACTTACATTATTAACTGCTATAAAATTCCCAAATTTCTTACATACATTCTCTAATTTTAAAATTATATCAGAAATGTAATTCACCTTTTAGGATTTATTGAATTGCTCTAGTTTATTATATATTAAATATATAAAAAGCTTTCTTTTTCATATAACTCTCTAAAGTGTTTTTATTGATTCGGATATGCTTTGAGTTCCAACTTGGAAGATCAAAAGTTTCGAAGATCACTCGATATTGCTCCAGAGAACGATACTACATGGTATAATCTAGCTTTTGTGTTTGTTTGTATGACACGATATAAAGATTTAATTACATACTTTGAGAAAGCTATTAATATAAATCTGAATAATATCGGTACGAGAGAGAATTTGAAAAAAACTAAAAACTATGGAATCGGCAATGGAAACAAAGGAGAATTATGAAAAAAATGAGTGATTTTAGAAAGTCTATTTACATCTTTTATGAAAAATTTCTTAGAGAGCTATTTAATAATATTTCAAATTGAAAATTTCTAAACATTTAAGCTGGTGAATAATTGAATTTGAAAGGAGAACGTAATGAAATGTGCAGGTTATGGTTAGAATCGTTGGTTATAACTTATGATATTTATAAGATATTTATTAAAAACAAAGATAATGCATATAGCGTCAATGACATATTCGATATAGTTATAACTCCTTTTTATTCTAATAGTAATGCTTTTCTTCCTTTAGTTAAAACCGTTTGTGACTATTGGGTAATAGAGGGGAAGGTAAACCGTATAGAAATTAACGGTGAATTGTTTTATCATGCTTTATAATCCAATTAAGAATAACCTATGACAGTGATATAGAAGATACAATGAGTAAAGACAAAAAAATCAAAATAACATATGAATGGTTTGAATTTGTAAAATTGAGGGATACAATTCATGAATTTATTAGAGAGAACAATGAATTTGCGTATACTATAGATGACATATTTAAACTAGTTGTATGCCCATATTATCGGATTATTCCTATTAAGAATAACATTGATTTTTTTCCTACTGTAAAAAGGTTATGTGATTCTCTTGTAGAAAAAAAAGATTTATACCAATTGGAAATTGACGGGGAAGATTATTATTATTTCTTCAGAATTGGTAGAAGAAAGGACAAATCGAATTCTGGATCTAACTGATAGGTTCTTAATTTTAATTCTAAATCTCTTAAGAAATCTCATTAAAGCGCCTTAAATTTTTTACTTAATCAGTTAATATAGCAAATCTATTTAAAAAAAAAGTAGGGTGTTTTCAAAATTCGGTGATGAAATTTTTAGAAATATGTTTAGCATTATAAAATTTAATAATTCTTTAAAATCAAGTTGATTTTTTTGAAGACCAACTTCTCATCCTCATTCAAAGTTTTATAATAATCTTCCATTAAGGCTAGTGTCTCTAAATACTCAATAGCTCTTTTGCATAGACCAATCACCCCGCGTCGGATTGTTTTCTTAAAGTGTTTTAGATCAATATTAAAAGGTTTTACTGTTTCATTTTTCATGATAAATGTTTTAAAAAATTCTTCGGTAGCTTTCATTCGTCTTTTTTCAATCTTTCTCAAATGTTCTTCCCCTTTTTCATCTTTAAGCCTTTCTCGACAAAAGAAGGGAAAATCATTTTTTAACCCTAATTTTCTTAAAAATGAGAAAATTGATAATATTATATCATTTATATCTTGAGAAAAAAAATTAAAATTCCTTACTAAAAACTCATTTTCCGTAGTTTCATCATCTTTCATTTGAACTTTAGCCTATCCCCCATAATTCTTACGGTTTTAATTAATTCTATCCTTTTTGATATAAAGGCATCAAACATATTTAAACAAAAAATGGAATTTCAGATTGATTTATGGGTAAGATTTCAGACTTTTTTAATCAATGATTATATAAAATCTACTTTCATTATATGAGGAGGAAATATCATCGCAATTTTACGGGGTATAAATATTGTTCCGAAAAAGAATTTGAAAGAAGCCAATTTAAAATTTTCTGACATAAGTTTAAATATATATCTTTATACATATGTAGTAAATTATTAAATATCTAATACAAACAGGGTATAATGGAATGGGTGAAAGAGTCCCACTTGGTATAAAGGACAAGAGGGAAATTAAGAAACATTATTTTCTTACTCCTGTGGAATGGAGTAAAAAAAAAAGGCAGTTGTGGGAGAGTATTCAATATTTTATAGATAAAAACAAAGAAAATATTGGGGATATCCATAAAGCGGCTAAAATTAAGACACTAATTTTACAATACCTTAAAAAATACACTAATTTACTGATTGTTAACAGCATAAGTGGGCAGGTTAAGACAGTTTATGAATTAACTCAACAATATATTATAGCTATATGGTTAATGAATAAAACTCCTCCTGCGGAGCGAATGAAAATAAAAAAAATGACTGGTCTAGATTATAAGCTTATAAATCAAATGGCAGATCATCTAAAAGTAGAATTACCTAAAGCAAAAACGGGAAAAAACATTGATCCTTACTTATTACAAAAAATTTTAGATGCCGTACAGCTCGAAATCCAGAAATACAATTTAGGTCTTGAACCCAAATCTCTTAATAAAATAGGAGAAGATTTAGGTATAAATCAATCAGTAATTAGTTATTGGGTGAAGAAAGAGTATCCGATAGAATATGGTGAAATTTGGGGGAGAGATGAAGATTGGGGTTTGTCGGAGGTGAACCGTTCTTTAATTATAAAGGAAATTAAGACTGAAATACAAAGATATCATAACGGTCAAGATCCCACTTCATTAAATTCAATAACTAAGAAGTTCAGTGAAGATGCTTCCTATGAGACTATTCGAAAAATCGTTATAGATGAATTTCCTGAGTATTATTTATTGATTTGGAAATCTGATTATGCCCTTTCTGCTACCCAGAAAAAAAAATTATACAAAAGACTAAGCGGTGAGATTAAGAACCAATCTCCTACACCACTGAGTAAGATTGGTAGAGATTTGGAAATCAGTTATGATATGGTAAGATATTATGCTAAAAAACTATATTCCGATATATTTGATGATATGTGGGGGAAACCTAGGTTGACTGAACAGGAAACTGAAGCAATTCAAGAAAGATTTGAACAGGAAATAAAAAAATTTGAAAAATATGATGAAGGGATTACTAGATATGATAATATTAACGGGAAATTCGAGATTATTAAAAATGAGGCGTATAAACCTGATCCTATTACTGAGATCGCAAATAATTTCAATAGATCCTATGATACTATTTCTCGTATCTTTACAAAAACCCATCCAAAGAAATATGATGAAATATATGCAAAACCTAGACTTACAGAGGCACAACTAGAATCTATTATTTCAGATATTTTATGCTCGAACATACCTCAAACAGGGATTGCTGAAAAACACAATGTTAGCACAGGGACAGTCTCGAAAATTTCATTAGATAAGGTTCAGCCTAACTATGACGATTATGAACATAGTGAACGATTCCCCCATGATGTATATCAACAACTAGGAACTGCGGCTCATCAGATTATTCAATGCATTTCAACAGAGCATCTTTTGTTATACGATATCCATAAATTTTCCGAAATTCCTGATGGAAACTATACATTTGATGATCTTTTACCATGTATAGAAATGCAAAAATTTTATAATGAAATTATTAAGAAAAATAAGGGACAACTATCCTTATGGGAGAAGATCGGTTTAAATATATGTGAATATAACGAAATTGTGTTCGAATATACAAGCTATATTTCAAAAAAACACATCTGGAAAAAGACTAAAAAATATATTAAACCTAAACGAATGCTATTATTTGTAGGGACTAGATGGTATGCTGAAAAATATCCTAACCCCATAATCCACACTAGATTTAATAATGTAACAATTATCAGGTACGATATTTTTGCGGCTTTGATTGGATTATCTGATATTTTATTGAAGGAGTTCAAAAATGCTATTGAACTCAATTACAATTATGATTTAGATGGAATGAATACATTTAAAGAAGAAATTACAGGAAAATATCGTAAATTAGGATTTCCCGAATACGAAAACTATCGTAATAGACTGCATTAAAAAATTTCTTGATTCCTTATAGTAGTGTAAGGTTTCAATCTCAAATGTAAATTTTGGAAAATTAATTATTGATGGAAAGCATACTCTTTTATATTAGATAAATATGTAAAAAAATGGTGTAGAATAAGCTTTATTATGCTTCTCCTTCTAGGAGCTTATTCAATAAGAGCTCGTAGTCAGGAATCAAAAATTGTTCAAGCAAAGCGTTATTGTAGGCATGAATAAGTGCAATTAATATTTCTTTAACATTCTTTGCATTTTTTGCGAATTTGATTAAATTTTCTGCGGTTGGATCCCCATTAAAATCATTCGCGTGCTCTTCAAACCCAAATTTAGACAGTTCGGGTAGTGCATTAAAAAATCCAAAAGCGGAGTATCCTTGGTATTGAAAAAAGATAAAAAATCTTGTCTTAATATTCTTTATAATTTGAGATAAATACGCAGATGGATATATTTCTCCTAATGTTAATTCTTCGTCTTGTTTAATAACAAAATAAGGAGATATAGGAGATACTTGGGTCCCATACATTTCTTTTGGAGGGATTGAGATAAATGGCAACTTTTCTGAAACAATCGTCCAGAGATCCTCTCTTTTCTTTTCCAATAAAATATCCTTAATTTCATCATACGCGAAATAAAAATCAGCTTGAAGCGCTAATAAAGAACTTAAATACACAGATAAAGAAGCAAAAGTGGCTTCCAATACAGGTCTTCTACCACCATTATCTTCTGATGGTTTTACAATACCTTTCCAAGCTCTTAATCCGGAATAAGCGAATGATTTCACATCAAAAAAAGCTCCTGAAAGGAATAAAAAAGAAGGGGCATCAACTTTTTCACCAGTTAAAAACTCTAAAGCTTTTTCAATTAATACACTCTCTAGCTTCTCGTCGTGGAACTTGGAATGCACTTTCGGCATCTGGAGCCAAGTAGTGGGTCTCTTAGGCATTTTCTTGACACTTTAAATAGTAATTTGGTTAACTTAAATAAGAATTACTGCATAATTAATTTTTCCTATTCTAATTAAACAATATATTATCTCAATATAATATTTTGTATATAAAATCAACCATTTTAAATGAGTTCTTTTGAATAACTTGATAATTAAAAGAGCAAAATTATTTTTTTTTATCCTTTCCGAGCTCTTTGGCTTAAAAGCTCTCTCATTTTTGAAGTAATTATATCATATTCTTTTATTGATTTCAAATTAGTAATATTAATATGTTTAATTACATCCGAACTCTTATAATAATCATATTTCAAGCTCATTTTAGGATTATTCTCTATTATTTCTACAAGTGCTCCTTTAATGAAGATACGGATAAATTCTTCAGAAGATTCTTTTATTGACAGCTTTTCTGGTTCAACAATTTTTATTACAACCCGATTCAGATCATAAAAGTTCAAGATACATAATAATTCTTCATCATTACTCTTACTTCTAGTAAAAATCTTTCTTTTGATATTTGTTCCTTCCACCCTTTCTTTTGAGATATCTTCGACGAAATATTGTTCTTCAATTGATCCATCCACTGTTTTAACAAATGATTTTGAGTAAATCTCGTCTGCACTGTGAAATGACTTTCGCGATACGAGAGAATTTAAGAAATTTAACACTTCTCTTAATTCACTAATCTCTGACTGTAACTCTTCGAGTTGCTCTTTTTTTTTATAGTAGATATTTTGAATTTTACTAAGTATCTGTGATAGTTTCTCAATTTCATTTTCATTGTCTTTAGGATCCATTGATTTCATATATGATTTATAAGAACTTAAATTTATTTAAAAATTAGTGCTATAGATTAATTAAGTAATTTATTTTAAAGTGAAATTAAAATGAAGTCAATGATAATTACACCTAATTCAAATGAGCCCGAAGTTCAAATTCTCTCAAGTGAATTGAAAATCCGTGGTTATAAGGTTCAATACTTTATTCCGTCAACGATAAAAGTAGGGATTGGGTTCCAACGTGATTTTTATAAACAATTTGAGCCTCTCGAACCCAAAGCAGCTCTTGTAAGAGGGTTTGGGGCCGCAGTCACTCAAAAAATATTTTTTAGGCTTGATATTTTAAGAGCGTTAGAAGAATATGATATAAAATTAATTAATTCAAGAGAATCATTAGAAATCGCAAGCGATAAATTTTTAACATCAGTTTTTTTGGAAAATCATGATATTCCTACACCAAAAACAATAATTTGCGAAGATCCTCATAACGCATTAGAAGCCTTTGATGAATTAGGAGGAGATTGCGTCTTAAAACCCTTGTATGGTTCAAAAGGAATAGGGATAACTAGATTGAATGATAAAGCATTTGCTGAAAATGTAATTTATTCACTAGCTCAGATAAATCAAGTTTTCTACTTACAAGAATTTATTGAACATCACAATCGAGATATTAGAATTTTAGTATTGGGAGATAAAGTTATTACTGGAATGTATAGAGTAAGTGATGGCTGGAAAACAAATATCTACACTGGAGCGAGAGCTGAACCTATAGAATTAACTAATGAAATGAAAAACCTTGCTGTCAATGCCGCAAAAATAACTAAAACAGAAATTGCAGGTGTTGATATAATAGAGAGCGAAAAAGGACTCTCCGTATTGGAGGTGAATTCGATTCCAGGATTTACAGCATTACAAAAAGTGACGGATATAAATATTGCTGAAGAAATAATTAATTTTTATCTTGAAAATGCTGATTCTTAGTGTTCTTAATTTAAAAATAAAAAGAAAGATAATTTAATTAAGATGTTTATAGCTCTTCTATTAAAGCGATTAAAAAAGCAATAATCAACAGTACACATGCCCAAATTCCCGCACCAAACGCAATGAGTAAAATTGCCAAAATGAGAAAAACAAGCCAATGAAATGGAATTGGGTCATTCGGTCTAAATCCTACCCAAAACGTTATAATTACTATAACCAAACCAATAATCAAAACAATGATTCTATCTAAATCTACTAGAGGACCAACATAGCCATAGCTTTCAATATGGGCAAACCTTAAAATTAATGTTATTAATCCTACTAGTGCGCCGAGTATAACTAATACTTTGATTATGCCTTCATTTTTATAATGTTTTGTCATAAATTATCCTCTTTTTTAGAAGAATTATTTTAATTAAGATTTCAAATTATAAAAAACTTTTATTTTTTCATTTTTGAAATATTTTAATGATAGGAAGTATTTAATAAAACTTTAATTAATGCTTAAAATGATTTAATAAATATGAAGCAAATAAGTAATCAATTAAATGGTAAGATTTTCGCACATACTTATTCTATAGTTGCGAGAGATCCTGAAACTGGAGAAATGGGCGTTGGAGTGCAAAGTCACTGGTTTTCAGTTGGAAGTGTTGTTTCATGGGGAGAAGCGGGAGTTGGAGTTGTTGCAACACAATCGCTTGTTAACAAATCTTTCGGTTTACGAGGACTTGAACTTCTAAGAAAAGGTAAATCACCTCAAGAAGCAATTAATCTCTTAATCTCAGATGATGATGGCAGAGATGTACGACAAGTAGCTATATTGGATACACAAGGACGTGTAGCTGCACATACGGGCCCAAAATGTATAAAACATGCGGGACATAAAATCGGTAATACTTTTTCTGTTCAGGCAAATATGATGCTTTCTGATGAAGTATGGCCAGCAATGGCCAATGCATTTGAAAAAAGTCATAATTTATCATTACCAGAGCGAATAATTAAAAGTCTAGAAGCTGCAGAATCAGTTGGAGGCGATATAAGAGGTAAACAATCCGCTGCGATATTAGTGGTTGCTGGTGAACCAACAGAGAATAAATGGGAAGACCCTTTAATTGATCTCAGAGTGGAGGATCATAGAGAGCCATTAAAAGAATTAAACCGATTATTAAAAATTTTTCGCGCTTATGAACATATGAATAATGGAGATCTCGCTATAGAGAAAGGAGATATGGCTATAGCACTTGAAGAATATGATGCTGCGCAGAAAATGTTTCCAGAGAATTTGGAAATGACATATTGGACAGCCGTTTCTTTAGCAAATCAAAATCAGATGGATAAAGCATTAATGCTGTTTAAAAGAATATTCAAAAAAGACAACAATTGGCGTTTACTTACTGAAAGACTTCCTCATTCAGAGTTGTTAAATGTAAAAGAAGAAGAAATGGAGAAAATTTTATCATTAAAATAACATATAAAGTGCCTAAATTTTTTGATTGGATAATACCGTGATATTTTTGTGTTTTAAATAAGATTATAATTGAAAAAAAAATGTGATTGATGAAAAAATAACTCGGTATAAAAATGGAATTTTAGCGGCAAAAGAGTTATCAAAAAGAAAATATGCTGATCATACTTATTATGAAAATAAAATCTCCAAATTTGAAAAGATGTTAAAATTTTATGAAGATTTAAAAGTTTGGAAGACGTTTTCAGGTAAATAGGGTTTAGGTTATTTTTTTAGTTTCTTTACACTAGTTAAAGTACTTATTCAAACATTAATTTTTGCCATGGTTAAATAAAATTTTCACTAAGCTGAAATAAATTTATCTGAAATTCGATTTTTAATATTAGATATAATTTATGCATTGATAAGCCAATTACATTAGAAGAAGAACCATTTATTTTTTTAATAAACAAACTTGCTTTATCTCTTATTGAATAAGCTCCAGCACGTCCCTTCCATTCATTAGTTTTAATATATTCTCTTATTTCTTCATCAGAAAGCTCAAGAAATTCAACAAATGTGGTATCTGAATCTATGACTATTTTTGGATTTTTAATTTCAGTGATGGCAATTCCTGTTATAAGTCTATGTGTTCTTCCCATCATTTTTTTAAGGATTTCGAATGCTTCTTCTTCACTATGAGCTTTCCCGATAATTTTTCCATCAAGTTCTACTATTGTATCTGCTGCAACGATTATAGCATTTTCTTTATTATTAATCATTTTGTTTTTCGCAAATAATGCTTTTGCTTTAGCCAGTTCTTTTACAAGTTCAATCCCTTCCGAGAAATTTGTTTTATATTTTTCTTCATCAATGTTGGTAGCAAAGATCTCAAATGAAATCCCTGCTCGGTTAAACATTTCACTTCTATCAGTTGATTTAGAAGCTAAGATGATTTTTTTCATACTTATTTTCACATTCTTTGAATTTAAAGACTACTTTATTATAAGATCAGTTTTTCTGTAAATTTTTTCATACAATTTTTATTAAAAATTAATAATTTCAGTGGACAAAGTAATCCAAATATTAAATTTATTTTAATTACCAAATATATAATAATTATAAATTTGGTTATTAAAATTATGGAATACATTTTGATCTGGTTTTCATTAATCATATTCTCTTATTTTTTTATTCTTTTTAATTATCTACACTTTTCATATAAAGCAGATATTTTAAATAACTTATTTGGATTTGGCGCTCTATTTTTTGTATTTATTCATATTGCAATTTTTCTAATATTGATGAATCAGGAAATATTGCTTCCACCAATTATAGTTCCTTTGTTTTTTTTTGCTTTAGGGATTCCATTGGCTTTTATAGTGGTACTAATAATAATATCTACAGGGGTAGTATTTCTAAGTAAAAAAAAAGTAATAAAAGATTTTTCGAAGTTGAATAATAAATTGTTAGAGAAATGTAAGCTATGGAGCAAGGCTAAAAAAGACACGCTTCGAAAGCTAAATCATATTTTAATATTTATTGGTCTTCTGGTTGTGTGGTATATTGGATTATATTTAGTAATATTTTTTACAGGAACCTCAGCTGGAATGATTCCTACTGAAAATAATATGTTATTAGTGTATTTTAGAATTCTAAATGAACCAAATTCAATTAGGGATATTATGTTTTCATTTGGGTGGTTTTATTATCTCCTCTTTTTCTTTTTTTATATATTAAGTCTATTTATGCTTGCTAATGAGTTTGCACGTAAATCTCGTTTTTTTTCATTCCCTTTTACAATTTTCCCAAAGCTTTATCTTTCTGATGAGGAGAGAGAAAATTATGGTACATATCTTTACTTCGCAATTGGTCAAATGTTTGCTGCTTTTATTTGTCCTCCAATGGTATTTTTTACTATTTTAGGTATAAGTTCCATTAGTGATTTGGCTACAAGTCAAGTTGGTATAAGATTTGGAACAAGTAATATTTTGTGGAACAAAAGAAAGACATGGGAAGGATCATTAGCAGGAATGTTTACAACCTTTATAATATGCTTTTTCTTTATCGGGATTTATTGGGGTGTAATTTTTTCTCTAGCATTTTTAATTTTTGATATTTTCACAAACAAACCCATTAAACTGTCAGATAATCTCCTAATTCCAATTGGTTGTAGTTTAACATATGTACTCTTGAGATACTTTCTTAATTTTAATTATTATTCATTTATCTTATTGTGGTTTTAATTAGGAGTGAAATCGAATTTGTCTAAGGCTGTAAAAATTTTTAAATTATTCACCTTTAAAGGATAACAATATGTATTATTTACCTACAAGCCTAATCTTCATTGGATATTTTATTTTAACTTTAATATATATTTTAAAAAATAGAAAAATTAAGGTTGAAAATCATTTATTTGCTAATGAATTATTAATTGCGTTTCTATTTTTATTAGCAGGAGTTTCATTTCCTTTTATATATCGTTTTCATTCACCCAATTTGAGTCAAAGTTCATTGAATTATTTATGGTTATTTACATCCCTCTTTCTATCAATCGAGATGGCAGTTTGGGTTTTTACATTAATCTATAATACTGTGATTTCGAAAAGAAATCCTGAAATTATGGCTCAAAGAGATTATAGGAACTTTTATGAAGAATTCAACAAAAATTGGGTTGATGATTTAAAAAGCGAATTAGGGAGAAAATTTCTACATCTTTTTACTTGTTTTGTAATTTTTTTCTTTTGGACATTAGGCACAGTCCTCAACAGTCTTGGAATCTTAGCAAATTGGGGTCTTGATAATTATAGTTTCTCATACTGGTTAATAATTACTGTAGGATTTGGTTTTGTTATAATGTTCCAGGTTGCAGATTTAGCACGCTTAAATAGATTTTACATGCTCCCTAATTGGGCTAAACGTTGGTATCAAGATATGAAACAAAGTGAATTACACACATTCGTAGCATCTACGCCCTTAGTTCTATCTTTTGTTCCTTTTATATTCGCACCTTTTCCAATACTTGCATCAGTCGCTTTAATAACTACTGGAGCTGATGCGGTAGCATGTCTAATAGGTAAAAAATATGGGAAGCATAGTCTTAAAACAAATTCTAAAAAAACTGTTGAAGGGTTCATAGCTGGTGGTTTTGCCACCTTTATAATAGTTTTTTCAATTTCAACGTTTTATCATCCTTGGTTATCGGTTAGTTTTGAAAAAATTATTCTTATGGGTTTGATTGCTACTTTATTATTTTTATTAGTAGATGCTTTTACAAAGAATATTTCTGATAATATTTTGAATCCAATATTAACTGGATTTGGAATGTGGATAATATATTTGCTTTAAAATATTTTTAGGTAAGAAATAGTGAATTAGAATTAAGAAAATTTACCCTCCAAAATAAATATATATAAAGACAATCTGGTCTCCGTCTTTAATTTTAGTTTCTAAAAAATTATCATCTCGATAACTTATTCCATTAATAATAATAGAAAGAAGTCTGTTAAACTTTCCCTTCTCTCCATTTTCCCAGATTAAGTCAATAAATTTCTTTCCATATTTTTGCCCAAAAAAATCTATTAATTCATCTAGAGTCAATTCTTTATCAAGTTCAAGTGTTTCGAACAGATTTTTTGATACTTCATTAAAAGGTGGAGAAAATTCGAGATCTACCTTCATTTTTAAATATAAACTCTTATTTATATTTTCTATAAATTTAATATGATTTTATTATTAAAAATATAATTATAATAAAAAATAAAAAGTTATTAAGAATTTTAATTTCTTGAATAGCATTAATCGTCCTCTTTTGCTTCCTTAACTCCCTTTTTAATCCCTTTCTTCACGCTTCCAGATTTAACAGTCTTTTTAACACCTTTACCTGCTGCTTCTGAGCCAGTAACTCCTCCCACTACTTTCCCTAAACCTTTTGCAAAACCTTTCTTCAAATTCTTTCCAAATTTACTTTTTTTCTTTTTTTCCTTATCGTCACCCATAATAATTCAACCAATTGTTAGTTAATTAGTTTATAATTCGTAATTGTTTCTTTAAAATAAATTCTGATAAAATTTTATTATATTCTTATATTAACATAATGTAAATTTGGGCATTATAAATGTTATGAAATTGTAAAAGACTCTTGAACTAAAATATACTTATTTTGGAAAATTAAAAATTTATGATAGTCAATAGAAGTTTATTAAAAATTTAACAATTACATTCTAATATTGTATATTGTAAATATCTATATCAAAAGATATTGAAATAATTTTTTTGTGGTGCTTAAAAATGGCAAAAGTTTTTTTCATTTCAAAAAATAATGTTCGAGACGCATGGCTTTCAGCTGTGGGGCAAGTATTATTCAAAGGAGATGATATAAAAACTGAATATGATAAACCTGAAGATCCACCCTCTAAAGATGCTACAGTATTAATAGAAATCATTAATCCATTTAGCAGTCCTATTATGCGAAAGGACAAAATTATGAAAATTAAATCAAAGTATGGAAATTCTTATGAAATCTATGGTTGTATGGCAGATACTTATTTAATTGGATCTATACAGAGCGGTTATATTGAAGAGATTTTGGAAGGAGTCAATGATCATTTTTTATATGACTCTGGTGTGAGTTTTCCATATTCCTATCATGATAGAATTTTCAATTATGCACCATTTGCTCTTGAAGATACAATTCATAGATATTATGATTTAGAATTCGTGGATAATGATTTTATAAAACACCATCAGAAGTTAATTAAAGCAGAAAAGATAAAATCTACAGAAGATATAGATATATGGAAGCTAAAGGATGGTGTAGAATTTGAATTAGACAAAAAAATCTCAGATAAAATTGGTATAGATAAAATACCAATAGGGATTTTAGATTTTCCAAGAATTAATCAAATCGAATATATAATTCAGAAATTAAGAGAAAAACCATATAGCCGTCGAGCGCAAGCAATAACATGGAGACCTTTAGTAGATCCATATCATGTAGATCCTCCTTGTTTACAACGAATCTTTATGCGTATAAAAGAGGGAAAGTTAATAATGCAAACAACTTGGAGGAGTAGAGATTTATTTCGAGCATGGGAAGCTAATGTAAATGGAATGATTAGAATCCAAAAATACGTTGCTGATCAATTAGGAGTTGATATTGGGCAGTATTTAGATTTTAGTAATTCTCTCCATATTTATGGAAATACAATCTCTGAAGTAAAAGACATGTTGAATCGTATGAAAAATAAAGGAGAACTCCCAGAAGAAATTATTAAATTAATGGAAAAAGACTAATACTAATACATACAATATTTAATTAAGAATTATTATTCACTCCTTTAAATTAACTCAAATTTAATAAAAAAATCGTGAGAATTGTATGAATTTACATTTAAAAATCAATTTAGAGGGTAAAATTGCTATAATAACGGGTGGTGCCGGAGTCCTCTGTGGATGTTTTTCAGAAGCTCTGGCAGAGTGTGGGGTAAAAGTTGCTATTATCGATATTAATAAAGACGCAGCTGAGAAGGTAGTAGATAAAATCAATTCAAAACAAGGTGTTGCTATCGCAGTTAAGGCAAATGTATTAGATATGGAAAGTTTACAGAAAGCTGAAAGGATTATTTCAAAAGAATTTGGCTCTTGGAGTATATTGATAAATGGGGCAGGAGGGAATCATCCAAAAGCTACAACATCAAAGGAATATCTAATCAAGGAAGATTTAACAAACAAACAAAACGAAATTATTACTTTTTTTGATTTAAAAAAAGAAGCCATTGAATTTATCTTCAATTTGAATTTTATTGGAATGTTTTTATCAACTCAAGCATTTGCTAAAAAAATGGTAACCGAAAAAGATGCTATAATTATTAATATAGCATCAATGAATGCTATTCGTCCTTTAACTAAAATCCCCGCGTACAGTGCCGCAAAAGCAGCAGTAAGTAACTTTACTCAGTGGTTAGCAGTACATATGTCTAAAGTAAACATCCGTGTTAATGCAATAGCACCGGGCTTTTTTTTAACAGAACAAAATCGTATTTTATTAACTAATAAAGATGGATCATTTAACGCTCGAGCAAATAAAATTCTTAATAATACTCCAATGGGACGTTTTGGCAAACCAGAAGAATTAATCGGAACGCTTTTATGGTTAATTGATGAAAAAGCTTCTAGTTTTGTTAATGGGGTTGTAATTCCCGTTGATGGAGGATTTTCTGCATATTCGGGTGTGTAAAATTTCAATTATTTAAGGTGAATCAAAATGGAAATGACATTCCGCTGGTATGGTGATAATGATCCAATACCTCTAAAGTATATAAAACAGATTCCAAGAGTAACTGGAATTGTAACTGCATTATATGACGTAAATGTAGGTGATGTATGGCCTATAGAAAAATTAAAATTGCTTAAAAGAAAGATTGAAGCTGAAGGATTGAAATTTTCAGTTATCGAGAGCATTCCTGTTCACGAGGATATTAAGCTTGGGCGTCCTACTCGTGATGAATTTATAGATAACTATTGCCAAAGTATTCGTAATATGGGCTCTCTTGGTATAAGAGTTTTGTGTTATAACTTTATGCCGGTATTTGATTGGACTCGTACTGAACTCAATTTGGAGATTTCTGATGGCTCAAATGTTCTAAGTTATGATCATGAAAAATTAAAAAATATAAATCTTAGGGAAGATACATTAGAACTGCCTGGTTGGGCAACTCAATATAAAAAAAAAGAATTGGATGACCTATTGGATGTTTATTCAGATACTGATGAAAAGAAACTATGGTCGAATTTGGAATATTTCTTAAAGCAAGTTATTCCCGTTGCAGAAGAATCTGGTGTAAAAATGGGTATTCATCCTGATGATCCCCCATGGCCCATATTTAATTTACCTCGTATAATTACTGATGAGGCTGCTTTAGAACATTTTGTAAAGATTGTTGATAGTCCATCAAATGGAATAACTTTTTGTACAGGATCTCTTGGTGCGAATTCAAAAATAGATTTAATAAAAAGTATAAGAAGGTTTGGGGCTATGGAACGTATTCCATTTGCTCATTGCCGTAATATCAAGCATACGGGTGAATATAGTTTTCATGAAGTTGAACACCCTACTGAATTTGGAGATATTAATATGTATGAAGTAATAAAAGCTTTTATAGAAGTAGGGTTCACAGGTGCGATTCGTCCTGACCATGGGAGAATGATTTGGGGAGAAAAAGGACGTCCTGGATATGGATTATATGATAGAGCTCTTGGTTCAATTTATATATCTGGGCTTTGGGAAGGTATAGAAAAAACTCTTAAAGGTAAGTAAAGAAAATTCAAAAGATTTTAGGAAAAATTTTCTTAGTGTTTTCTTCGATCTGCAATTCTAAATCTTTAGAATCGATTTTTATAATATTAGAGATTGTATTTAACACTTCTCTAATCATTGCAGGTGTACCGATTTTTCCCGAATATTTAACTGGGCCATCACTTTCAAGTAAAAGAAATTCTTTGTCAACCCTTAAAACTGTCTTTTTGACTGCGGGAGAATAATTAATTGCAGGAGTAATTGAGAAGTAATAACCTCTATCAATTCCTACATTCAGAAGATCTTCAGGACCAGAATACCAATGAATATTAATATTAGGTATTTTATATGATGGAAGCATATCGAATACAATCTTTTCTGCACCCTTAGTGTGCAAATTAACGGGTAATTCTAATTCTTGTGCTAATGAAAGCATATCTTCAAAAATTTTCTTTTGAAGTGTATATAGCTCTTTCTCTTTAATAAAATGATGATCCAAACCAATTTCTCCTATGGCACAAATATAATCTTTATTTTCTTTAATTAGATCAATTACTAAATCTATTTGATTTTCGATATTTTTATTCATCTTTACTTCTTCTGGATGGATACCTAATGCAGGATATATATTATCAAATTTTTTGGAAATTTCTAAGATCCTTTCTAAACTAATAAAACTCATTCCAACAGAGATTATCTTTTGTACTCCTACATTTTTTGCATCTTTAATGATTTCCTCAAGAACTAAATAGAGATTAGCATGACAATGTATATCTATTAGCATTTTTAAAACCTCTTAATATTAACAAAAATAAAAAGTCTACATATTATTTACTTGCTCCCGTATTAGAGCGATCTTTTTTACTAATTCAAATTTTCTTCTCCTATTATAATCAGAAGAATCTAAAAGATCTTGTAAAGACTCTAGCTCCGTTAATAAGTAATTTTTAAGATCTTCTTTTTTAAAATGACCTATATGTTTTGGAAGAGGTTCAATTTTTGCGGCTCTTTTAGACCTTAAATCTGAAATAGCTTTTGCCATTTGTGCTTGGAATCCCTTAGTTTGTGTTGGATCAATATTCTCTAAAGTGTCAAAAGAATCTTTCAATCCATTAATGAAAGCTTCTAGATCTTCAATATCAATCTTATCTTTTCCCATTTAAAATCTAAGAAAATCATTTATTATAGAAATATAAGTTCTAAAAAGAAATTAAATATTTATTATTGATTATTTATCTTTAACATTATGTTTCCGCTTATAATACATAAATATATTTAAAATCCAAAAAAAACTATTCTACATGTATTTATTAGATATAAAGGTGATTTTTTGCCAAATACGAACAAAATTCTCCCGAACACATTAAAAGATTATAGTAAGAAACAGGTTTCATATGATAATGCAATTAATAAATATATTAACCCAGGAAATAGAATTTTTATCGATTCTGGATGTGCTGAACCTATAGATCTCACTAAAAAATTAATTGAACTTGGATTGAAACTTCCGGATGTAGAAATTTTACATTTTCTCAGTCTCAGTGATTTGGATTATTATGAAACTGCGGGTGGTATAGAAGATTTATTTAGACATAATGCATTTTTTATAGGAAAATCATTGCGTAAATATGTGGAAGTAGGTCAAGCAGATTATACTCCAATGCTTCTCTCTGAAATTCCAAAATTATTTACATCTGGAAAGATGCATGTAGATACAGCATTAATTCAAGTAAGTCCGCCTGACCGAAACGGTTTCTGTAGTTACGGAATTAATATTGACATTGTTAAACCAATAGCTGAATCTGCTGAAAAAGTTGTAGCTGAGATAAATCCGAAAATGCCCCGTACTTTAGGTAATTCGTTTATTCATATGGATGATATAGATGCTTTTGTATTAAGTGAGCATGATATTATTGAATTTAGCTATGGTGAGCTGGATGATGTTTCTACTAAAATAGCTAAATTTGTTGCATCTTT
Source organism: uncultured archaeon (assembly GCA_964409945.1). Taxonomy (GTDB): domain Archaea; phylum Asgardarchaeota; class Lokiarchaeia; order Sigyniarchaeales; family SOKP01; genus Loki-b32. The sequence goes on from CAYPFJ010000045.1 coordinate 21,851, forward strand.
AATTGAAGATGAATCAACTATTCAAATGGGAATAGGAGAGATTCCTAATGCTGTTACAAAAGAATTACTAGATAAGAAAAATTTGGGCGTTCATAGTGAGGTTTTTTCAGATGGGATAGTAGATCTCGTGGAAAACGGCGTAATAACTTGTAAAAAAAAAACATTACATAAGGATAAGATTATTTGTTCATTTGTCATGGGTTCAAAAAGATTGTATAATTTTGTTGACGATAATCCTATGGTGGAGTTTCATCCTTGTGATTATACAAATGACCCATTTATAATTAGTCAAAATAAAAAGCAAGTGGCTATAAATGCTGCTTTAAGTGTTGATTTAACGGGTCAAGTGAATTCAGATTCTTTAGGACACAAATTTTATAGCGGAATTGGTGGCCAAGTTGATTTTGTAAGAGGTGCTGGAAGATCTATAGATGGAAAACCTATTATGACTCTACCATCTACTGCAACATTAAAAGATGGGACTATAGTGTCTAGAATCGTACCTTTCCTTCAACCAGGTTCTGGTGTTGTAATAACAAGAGGAGACATCCATTATGTAGTTACTGAATGGGGTATTGCTTATCTTTATGGAAAAAGTATACGAGAAAGAGTACTCGAAATGATAAATATTGCTCACCCCGATTTTCGAGAAGGATTATTAAAGCATGCAAAAAAGTGGAAGTACATATATTCAGACCAAACATTACCAATTTCAATTGATGGAAGAATAAGTATTTATCCTGAAAAGTATGAAACCTTCTTAAAGCTTAAAAATGGAAAAACAATAAAAATTCGTCCTGTTAAACCTACAGATGAGAGGATGATTCAAGAACTTCATTATTCCTTAGATGAACGAGATAGATACTTAAGATTTTTTACTCCTATTAAAGATTTTAGACATAGAAAAATTCAACCAATGGTGAATATAGATTACTCCACTGATATGATTTTAGTAGCAGAAATTAGTGAGAATGGAGAGAGTAAAATTATCGCTTTAGGCGCGTTTTTTAAAGCATATCAACCTTCTATTGCGGAGTTAGCATTTGTTGTTCATAAAGATTGGAGAAATCTAGGAATAACTAAATATTTATTAAATTATTTAGTAAAGATTGGTAAAGAGCTTAATTATAGAACATTTTCTGGATCAATTCTGCTTGAAAACAAATCAATGCTTCATATTATTAATAGCTCGGGTTATTCTCTAAACCTTAAAAGAATAGAGGACGGAGTTTCTGTGTTCGCTTTTGATCTTAATTGAGATTATAACCTTTAGCAATAATTATAATTTAAAATCCATAAGTTATTTTTCCTTGAGTAGTTAATCTAATTTACTATTCATTTATTGATTCTTGATGTCTAGAATTAGTGAAAATTTATTCATTACCGACTTCTATAAATTATATAAAGAAAAGGGATTAATAAATGAGGTCATAAACTCATTTCAGAATTTTATTTACGAATATTTTACAAATCATAAGAGAAAATTTCCTTTCAGAGAAAATATTACTCCCTATAATGTATTAGTTTCAGAAATTATGCTTCAACAGACTCAAACGGAGAGGGTATCAGAAAAGTTTTTGAAATTCACAGAGAAATTTCCAAATTTTTTAACATTATCTCAAGCTCCACTTGATGTTATTCTTAGAGAATGGAAAGGTTTAGGATATAATAGAAGAGCTGTAGCATTAAAAAAAATTGCAGAAAGTGTTATCAGAGATTATAACGGGGAGCTTCCAGACTCTAAAGAAACATTGGAATCTTTTCCTCAAATAGGTCATAATACAGCTTCTTCAATTATAACATTTGCGTTTAATAAACCTACAGCCTTCATTGAGACCAATGTAAGAAGAGTTTATATTTACTTTTTCTTTCCTAAAAAAGTTAATATCCATGATAAAGAAATTTTACCAATTGTAAAACTTACTGTTGATAAGAATAACCCTCGTGAATGGTATTACGCCCTCATGGATTATGGTGTAATGCTTAAAAGAACACATCCAGAATTAAATAGGAAAAGTGCTCATTATCGAAAGCAAGCACCATTTAAAGGTTCATCACGACAAATTAGGGGAAAACTTTTAAAAATGTTAATTGATGCTAAAACGTTAGATATACTAGAAATCCAGAAAAGAATTAAAATTAATGACTCTAAAAGATTAGAAAAGATTCTTTATCAATTAGAAAAAGAAGGTTTCATTACAATAAAAGAAAATATTGTAAAAGTAGTAAAATAAAATACTTCATTTTAAATTCAGTTTTTTCATGTAATTACCTATCTTGATGGCTATTCGCTCCTGTTTCTTCCAATCCCCAAATGCAAATCCTCTAGAAATTAATGATTTAATCTCGTTCTTATAAAGATCCTTTATTCTTTTTACGGGTACATTTGCAAAGGGAGTTTGAGGTAAAGGAATAAATGAATGAGCATGTATTCTTGCATCCTTAGTCGCTAAATCCCTCATTACCTGAATTGTTAATTTAATATCCTCTTCAGTTTCTTCAGGTAATCCAAATATAAAATCTACATTAATTTTTAAATTATTTTCTAATGTTAAAGCTACTGCATTATATATATCTTGAACGGTATGTTCTCTATGACATGAATCCAATACTTTTTGACTACCTGATTGCGCTCCAATAGTAATATTATCATTATCAGCATATTTCAAAACTAGATCTAAAGTATCAGTTGTAACATGCTCAGGGCGAACTTCAGATGGAAATGTTCCTAAAAATATTTTCCCTTTTTTACCGATAATTTCTTTGGTCTTAAAAAGTAATTCTTCAAGTTTTTCTAAATTTAAATTCTTTCCATCCTTAGAACCATATGAAAAAGCATTCGGAGTTATGAATCGTATAAAGGTCAGATCTCCATAATAGTTTTTTAACTCTTGCACATACTTACAAATTATTTCTATACTTCTATGCGAAGGTTTTGTGCCGAAAAGATAGGGTGTTTGGCAGAAGTAGCATACATAAGGGCATCCTCGTGTTATTTCAATCGCACCGAATCGAGTACTTTTCACGGGAAAGGGAGGATATTCATCTAAATTTACTATATTACTTTTTCCTGTGTAATTATATTTCTTATTCTCATTTATGTAAGCAATTCCCTTTACATCATCAAATTTCTCATTATTTACTATTCTTTGCGTAAGTTCGATTATAGTTTCCTCACCTTCACCGACAACAACAATATCAACCCCCATTTGTAGAGTTCCAAAAGGATCTCCTGTTGGATGAGGCCCTCCTGCGACTATTATAGTTTTATTTTTAAATTTCCTTTTTATTGTTTGAATGAGATCTTGAGTTTCTAAAAGTTGAGTTGTATAAAATGAAATTCCTACTATGGTTTTATTATATTTTTTGACAACCTCTTCTAGAGTATCTATAAGTTTACTTCGTGATGGAACAAAATAGAAATCGATGCTTTCAAATATCTCATCTGTTTCAAGAGCTCCCGCTATAGCATTTAGACTATAAAAGTTATCTCTATGATAGTAAAAAACGTAAGCGATATTTTTCAAGGAGGGTTTACTCATCATAATAAACTTTCAATAATCAGATATAATATAATACAATATCTTCTAAATTAAATTTATAATTCGTTAAGTTATTATGGTAATTAATAAAAATTTGTGAAAATAAATTGATTTTTAACCGGTTTTAGGCAACATTGCAGAGAGAGATAAGTTAATCTTTATAATTTATTTGACTCTTGAATTTTAAATTTACATGAAGATTTATTATTATATCTTCTTTCCAATTATTTAACCTGTTTTTTGTTTTTAAAAATTATATCTTAAAGAAATGTCTGATCTAAAAGATTATATAGAATTTGAACAGGGTAGTATCCCATTAATTATATCTGTGCCTCACGGTGGAATTTTAGAATGTGAGACAATTCCTCAAAGATCAGCAGGAGTTTTTGGAATTGATAGAGGGACTATAGAATTTTCGAAGAAATTAATTGAACTAATAAGCTTAAAATTTAAAAAAAAATCTTCAGAATTAAAAACTCCCTCTTATATTATTTCAAAAGTTCGGCGAAGTAAAATTGATTTAAATCGGTATGAAAGTGAAGCTTATAATCAAAATTCAAATCTTGCTAGAGAAATCTATAGATTTTACCATAGAAAAATCCAAAAATTGGTAAATTACAATATAAGTACATTTGGACGTTCATTACTCTTAGATATACATGGATTTGAAAAAGATAATCGCCCTTCTGGATTTCGAGATGTAGAAATAATCTTAGGCACTAATAATTTGGAGTCACTTTTCTCTAAATCAATTCTAAAAAGAGACTGGAATAAAAACATACGTGGAAAAATCATAGAAAAGTTTCTTGAGTTAGAAATATCGATAGCACCGGGGCATCCTAGAAGAAGAGAATATGTACTATCTGGAGGATATATAACACAACAATATGGAGCATCCCACTTTTCATCAAATAGTAAAACTATTCAATTCGAATTTTCAGATAGGATAAGAAAATATGATATAGGCTTAAGAGAAATTGTATTGAATACTCTTGTTGAAATTTTATATCAGGAAATTGGTAATGTTTAAGTACCTTTTCTAAACTTATTTGTTTGGGGATAATATCAGTTTAACAATTCGATTTATAAATTTGCTCTTTTGAATCTTACAAATATGAGCAACTTTCATATAATTGAAAGATTCTGCTAATGTATCAAGATAAGAGATGTTATATAAAATTGAAATATTTTCATCATTTCTCATGAATAACTTATCTAACTCTTCTTGGATCTTGTCTTCATGAATATTTGAATTCTTTAATACTCGTCTTTTTATCTCTCTAATGGATTCTCCAAAATTAATATCTCTAATACTTGATATTAGAGAATTTAAAACGAGGGAGTAAACAATAACGTTATTAATATTTTCAGATTCCTCTAATGTTTCAAATTTAAGTTGAAGATCCTGGTAAATTTCTCTAATATAGTTTTCATCCATACCTTTTATTCTTTGAAAATGCTTAAGAAATTCTAAGTATTTGCCTTCAAGGAATAAGTGTAGATTTTCGTTAAATAAATCTTTAAATTTCCTTACTATTTGTCCTGAATTACTAATCTTTAATGAAATTTCGGGTGTTCTCCCAATAATTATATCACTTTTTTCTTTATAGAACTGTTGATTAATTAAATTATCAGTTGCCGAGTATAAACGTTCTAAAACCATTTTTATTACAAAACACCTAATGACTAAATATGTCGATGATCTAGTTCCAAACTAATAATAAAAATACAATGTTTTAATTTTATGCATTAATTAATTAAATTTTTAAAAAGTAGTTTTAAGGTAAAATAGTATTAGTATATTACACTTTTCGGTTAAAATTTCAGTTTATTTATGTATTCAACCGCTTTTTATTCAGTATATAAAAAAAAGAAATAAAACCTTTTTATATCATTATATCCTTTTAATATTGTTATTTATGTAATATATTTTTAAATAATTTTTAAAAATCACTAATAAAATTACAAAAGAAGGTTGAAAATTAAAATGGTTGACGAATCATTATTGAAAAGTATAAAAGCAGCCCAAGATGCTGGCGCTGCAAGCGCTTCACCTGAAGACATGATGAAAGTTTTCGAGTTTATCAAACAAATCTCGACAGAGAACGAAGATCTTAAAGAAGAATTAGAGGATATGGATATAGCCATACAAATGATAATCACAGATGCAGATAAGAAGCACTGGCTCACAGTAAAAGAAGGAAATTTAGATTATGGTGAAGGGAATGTAGAAAATCCTTCATTCACAATGTCTTCCACGCTCGAGGTAGGGGCGGGTATTCTTATGGGAGAAGTAGATGCGACTTCTGCGTATATGGCTGGAGATATAACGGTAGAAGGTAATCTTCAAGATGCTATGGCTTTTCAGGAAGCTCAGAAATTTAATCTTTAAAAAATTGCGATATCCGCTCTGAGCCTGAAATAATCGAATTAGCCTTAGAAGCATATGAAGATTTAGCAGAGGATTTATAAATAGTCAATAAAAAGTCACAACTTTCAAAGTTTTTTTTTTTTTCTTAATATTTTTTTACCCTTTAAATGTTAGTTACACTCTAGTTTTGTCAGTAAATTTGTACTTTA
>CAYPFJ010000046.1:0-27510 GCA_964409945.1 uncultured archaeon
CTCTTCCATGCAGTCCATCCATCAAGGCAAGTAATTGTGCTACAACTCTACGTTCTACTTCTCCTGTAACAGTTTCTCGTTTTGGAGCAATAGCATCAATTTCATCTATAAAAATAATAGACGGGCTCTTTTCTTCTGCTTCAATAAAGAGTTTTCGCAACTTTTTTTCAGATTCTCCATAAAATTTACTCATAATTTCTGGACCATTTATTGAAATGAAATGTGCTTCACTTTCATTCGCCACGGCTCTAGCTAATAAAGTCTTTCCACACCCAGGTGGACCTCTTAGAAGAACTCCCTTAGGAGGATCAATTCCTAAACGTTTAAACAACGATGGATGTCGTAATGGCAATTCTACCATTTCTCTGACTCTCTGAATCTCTTTATCTAAACCTCCAACATCTTCATAAGTTATGTAGTGAAGCCCTCTTTCTGCCTCTTCAGTAATTTTATCACTAATATTAAGTATAGTATCTTGTTTAATAATACAAACTCCACTAGGTCGCATACTTAAAACTTTAAATGTGATCTCTCTACTAATACCAATAGAGATAAATATAAAATCATCTACTGTTATTGGGTAATTGTTTAATTTTCTTTTTACAAAGCTTTCAAATCTAGGATTATTTTTTATCGGGAAATTTGATGGAGCCAATACAACATTTTGAGCAATTTCAGCTTTCACTTTTCGAATTTCAACGGTATCATCAATTCTAGTTCCTGTATTTTTCTGAAGCCTAGAATCTACACGCACAATTCCTAATCCATTATCTTGTGGATAACTAGGCCATGCAATTCCAGCACTTTCTTTCTTTCCATTAACAGATATAACATCACCAGTTTGAATTTTCAACTTTTCCATTGTTTTTGGATCAATTCTTATAATATTACGCCCTATATCTCTTTTTTTAGCCTTCTGAACCCGTAAAGACACATTATGTATATCTCCATCTTTTTCATTATCTTCCTCTTTACCATTATTGCCACTTGATGACATGATATATCAACATTAATACAGTTTTATTTAGATAATTTAAAGAAATCTTAATTTCGTAAAAATTTTTGTATTTATATTTTAAAATAAAAATTTAATTTCTTATTTAATAAAATCATCTAAGGAGGCTTGCACTTTAGCGTCATTTAATTTTCTTAGCCTATCAAACGCATTCTCAACTCTTTGTTTTGAAAAATTATGTTGTTCAATAAGTAAATCTTCTAATTTTTCAAAATCGATCTTCTTTGGTTTTGGAATCTTATAATCTTTTTTTATATCAGGATCACGAAATATTTTTCTAATTTGAGTAACTAATTCCAGATCTAAAAAAATCTCTTTTCCTCCTATCAAAACATTATTTTTTAGAATGTACTCTATCGTATCGTATTTTTTAATCAAGTCTAATGCTGTTTTCTGACCAATACCTTTAATTCCCGGGAAAAAATCTGTACCAATCAAGATTCCCATATCAATCAATTGTTCTCTAGTGATTCCAAGATTATTTAAGAATTTATTTAATGAGACATATTCTATATCTAAAGTAACTGTTGTATCTCTTACTTTTTTAGTTCGACTTATAGCAAAATTTCTTATTAATCGTTCCCCTCCAAATAATAAAGTATCATAATCTTGGGAAGCACATGCCCATGCGTCATTATTTTCAACTAGATATGCAGATTGAGCTTCTCCCTCAGAACTGGCTTGCACTATCGGAATTCCCATATACTCAATTAATTTTTTACTCTCTTCAATCATCTCAGAATCAAGTTTAGAAGTTAATTGAGCAAATTTTTTAGCTTCTTTAAAATCCTCATCATCTTGTGCTTTAATCATTTTCTCCTTAGCTTCTTCTTTAATTTTTTTCCTCTCTCTTACAGTCTCCATTTTCAATTCAGAAGGAATACCATCAAAAACATAAATTGGTTTAATATTATGCTCTAAAAAGTTAATTGATCTATAAAAAAGTCCTGAAAGATGCGATGTTACATTTCCCTGGAAATCTTTTAAAGGGGTTCCATCTCTCTGACGTATTATAGCTAAAAATTGATAAATGGTATTAAATGCATCAATAGCTATACTTTTTTTAAAGAGGTTTTCAAATGTAATTGTTCTTTTAACTTCATTTACTAATTCATTTATTTTTACGCCCATATCTAATTTATTCCCTATTTTCTACATCTTCGATAAATATTTATGATACAACTTATATAATCTCCCCTAATATATTATATTACTTTTTGGACGCCTTTTCAATGTTGATCCACAGATTTCACATGTTTTATTTAAGTCTTCAGCTTCATGAATACTTTTGCAATATGGACAAAAAACTTCCCAGTTTATTTTAGATTCAATCCCATCTTTATATAAAGAAGAAAAAGGAATATTTAACTCAGAACATACATTTTCAATGGAATAATCATTAGAGTACATCTTCACATTTTTATTTGAGTTTTCCGTTAATTCTAAAGTCAATGCTATTAATTCCTTATCTACATCTGATAAAGCTTTGAAGTCTCCTGTTTTTTTTGATATTTCCCTTATCTTTTCAATGAATTTACTTTCAGGATTTTTTACCGTTAATTTTTTAGTTTCAATTGCAGCATTTACCTTATTTAAAATATTTCTATTTTTTTCAAGATATCTATGATCTTTTATTTCCTCAATTATAGAAGGAGTTGTATAAATCTCAAAGTCAATTAGATTAATATCAATTCCCGTAAGGAAAATATTAGTATCAAAAATATAAATTGAAGCTTTTTCTTTCATAGCACTTATCTTCAGTAATGAATAATGAACAATAATCTTTATTCATATTATTTTATGAAGTTATTCTTCAGGAGAATCATCAATAGGGACTCTTCTTACAGTACCAATGATTTTCTTTCTCAAGCGAGTATAATAACTTCCTTTAAACCGAATAAATTTATTTTGAGAATCTGCTCTACGAATCCTAATCTTTGTATTAGGTGCAATTCTTTTAATGATTTGCTGTCCATCTATTACAATTTTAGCATCTAATCGAGGTCTTAAAAGTTGAATCTCAATTTCAGACTCAATAGGTACAATTAAAGGTTTCAAACCAGATCTAGCAAAGCTGTTTAACGGAGTTATCTGCATAATTGTCATATTAGGATTTACTATTGCTCCACCTGCGCTTAAATTATAAGCAGTAGATCCTGTAGAGGTTGATATTATAACTCCGTCTAAATAACTACGATTCAGAAAAATATTATCAATTTTGATAGATATCTGTAAAACTTTTGAACTTTTAGAAGATATTATTAAAACTTCATTTAATGCATTGCTCAACTTAATTTCTCCTGAATTTTTCACAATATATGCTGTTATTTTGGAACAAACTTCTAAAGTGAATTGACCATTTAAAACCTTGGACAAATCTTTGAAAATTATTCTTTCATTAGACTCATCTAAAAAGCCTATAGAACCAACATTTACTCCCAGAATGGGAGGTGGATCTTTTTGAGATAATCCATTAGCAACTCTTAATATTGAGCCATCTCCACCAATAATTATTATGAATTTAATATTCTCTTCACTCATTTCACCAAGATCCATACCATTATGCGGAAAAATTTTTGGAGCTATTCTTGTCTCTAAATATACAATTTCACCTTTTTGAACTAAGAAATCGAAAATTCTCCTTGATAATTTAATTGCTCTCTCGGAATCCAATCTACATGCTAATGCAATCGGTTTTTTTTCCATGACCCTCGGATTTTCTCTTCAAATGCTCAAAAAAATTATGGATAATAAAAATATTAGTTGGTTTTTTTTTATTTAATTAGTTAGTGAATACTCTATTTATAAGTGTTTTACCTGCTAATTGCCAATACTCTACTTGAGTAGTTGATATTTTGCTAGGATTTGTTTGAAGCTTCTTTAATTTATTCTTTAGATCTTCATCTTGAGGCCAATTAACATCAAATGATTCATACGACTCTAAATTCATAATATTAATTGAGACATCTTCTATAAAATTAATTTGAGCATTCCCTTTAATAATCTCGGGAGTATCAACAACATGTCCTGATGGAATAGTTAAGCTTCTTTTGTTATTATCAAACATCCCAACACATACGACTCTTACTTTAGCGTGACCATGTTTTCCACTTTTTGATCTCTCAGTACTTTTAATTATACATGGTTCTTCATCCACCATTATATATTGTCCCGTTTTTAATTTTTGTATCTCTGTTCTTCTAATAGACAACTATTTTTACACCTTTCTTTAATTATTTTTATCCAAAATATTTTTAATTTTGACATTTCTTTTAATTTATAATATAATATATTTTTTCAAAAAAAAATATTAGTTTTTAAGAATAAATTCAAGTACAAAAAAAAAATTAAGATAGAGATTTAATGGTATTAGAGAAATTAGGAAGATCCCTCGACACTGCCATCAGAAAGATCAGACGCCTTCCATCAGTAGATAAAGATGCAATTAATGCCCTAATCCAAGAATTACAGAGAGCCTTGTTAAGTGCTGATGTAAAAGTAGAGTTAGTATTTGAAATGACTGAAAATATCAGAAAAGAGGCCATGAACACCAAACTCCAGAAGGCAAGACGAAGGGATTTTGTGATTAAATTAGTACATGATGAACTTATTAAACTTTTAGGTGGGAAGCCCGCTCCAATACGAATAAAACCTGGAAAAAAGAATGTGATATTGCTTGTCGGTATCCAAGGTTCAGGAAAAACCACTACCATAGCCAAATTAGCAAAATTTTATAAAAGTAAGGGTTATAAGGTTGGAGCATTAACAACGGATACTTGGCGCCCAGGAGCTTATGAACAATTAGTACAATTGTCAGATCAGGTGGGTATAAAATGTTACGGAAACCCAAATGAAAAAAATGCCATTAAAATTGCTATTCAAGAGACAAAAAGAGCAATGAATGATGGAAATGATATAATAATCGCAGATACTGCTGGTAGACATAAAGAAGAAAAAGAATTGATGAAAGAAATGGCAATTCTTGAACAAAAGTTAAAACCAAATGAAATAATTTTAGTGATTGATGGTACCCTGGGTCAACAAGCATTTAACCAAGCCAAGGCATTTGCGCAAACAACTAATTTGGGATCAATAATAGTCACAAAATTAGATGGGACCGCTAAAGGGGGTGGAGCTTTGTCAGCGTGCACAGCATCAAATGTGGGTATTCGTTTCATTGGAGCAGGCGAAAAAATCGATGATTTTGAAGAATTTGATCCATCTAAATTTGTAGGAACTTTACTTGGTATTCCAGATATCGAATCCTTAGTTCAAAAAGTACAAGAAGCTGAAGTAGATATTGAACCAGAAATGCTTAAAAGAATGGTTCACGGAAAATTTACTCTTGATGATTTATACCTACAATTAAAAAGTATAAAGAAAGTTGGAAAATTTAAACAAATATTGGCCATGATGGGTGGCGGAAATATTCCAGATGCTTTGAAGGAGGATGCTGAAGCAAACCTTGCAAAATGGGAAGTTGTTCTTAATTCTATGACACAAGAAGAAAAAGAGAACCCAAAAGTCATTAAAAAGACTAGAAAAAGACGAATTGCCATAGGGAGTGGAACTAATTACTCAATAATTAATAAAATGTTGGATCAATTTTCACAGATGAAAAAATTCATGAAAAAATTTCTTCAAATGCAAAAAAAAGGGAAAGGGATGCCCGGGATGCCTGGTTTTCCAGGTGGAAAAGCTGCAACTGATTTTATGAAAAAATTAGGTAAATTTTAAAATTTAATGATAACCCTCATATTTGATTAATTTGGTTAATTTCTTATTACTAATAGAAAATATTTCAGACTATTCTAAAAAAGATATTGATATAGGAAGAACCCCACTTGATATATATAGACTCTGTTCTTGTATAAGAGAAACATTCTGTTTATCATATAATCTTAGAAAAGAGAATAATCTCTTTTTATACATCCAAAAAGACAATCATCTAATTGAATTTAAAGGAAAAAAATTAAAATATTTAGGTCCTGATGAAAGATCTGAAACATTACTTTTAGAAAAAGTGTTAGATAAAATAAAACAATCTATTATTTATGAAGATGGGTGGAGGAAATCAACTCCAGGAATTTTTATAAGAAGTTTTTCTGATACTATTTCGTTCATTAATTATTATCGATTAATTGCAAACCATCTGAGCTTTCTTATCATAGATACTTTACATGAGGTTAATAAAAAAGTAGAATTTTTCAAATTAAATCAAGATCCCGTAGAAATTAAGGATAATGACTTCTTTATAATTCCAACTTATACTCTGCAAGGTGAGAGCTCCAGTTTTATTGAAATCTTCAAAGAATTGAAAAACACAAAACTTATCTCTCTTTCAAAAATTAAAGGTGTAGAAAATAAAATTTTATATATTAATTTTATAAAAGATCAACAATGAACTCATAAAAACCTAGTTAAATGATATTAAAAAATGCTAAGATTTATAATGACGGTTTGATACATAAGGGAGTTATATATATCAATAACGGAGTAATTAAAAATGTAATATTTGAGCCAAAAGGCCAAGAATTTAAGAAATTAGTCAAAAAGAATCAAGATGGTAAAGAAATCGATTGCCAAAATAAATTAATTCTACCAGGAATAATTGATATTCATTCCCATTTACGAGATTTAGGTCAGAGCGAAAAAGAAACATTTTTAACTGGAACTAAAGCGGCAGCATTCTCTGGAATAACAACTGTTTTCAATATGCCGAATACAAAACCTCCTGCTATTTCTTCAGAACAAATTAAGATTTGGATGAAAAAAGCAGAGAAAAATATTTATGTGGATGTAGGATTCATAGCTGGAGTCCCAAAAGGAATAGATGAAGATGAGATAAAACGTATCATTAATTTAGGAGTTATAGGATTTAAGATTTATTCTCTTACTTCTCTTAATGAAATTGATTGGAAAGATTCAAATAACATCCAAATTATTCTTGATATCTCATCTAGATACCAAATTCCCTTTTTTATACATGCATCTTATCCTTTATCTGAGGCTGAAAAAGAGCTTATCACACAAGAATATAAAATAAGTAATCAAAGTATTTTAAGATACCATAATAGCTTGGATCCAATTAAAGCAGAAGAGAAATACGTTAAATTTGTTATTGAAAATTATAAAAAATACATTAATGTTAATTATTTAAATCCTAAAAATTATCCTATAATCCATTTTTGTCATATAAGTTGTATTGAAAGTTATCTAATAATTAAGAAAGCACAGAATTCAAATAAAGATTTAAAAATAACCTTTGAGGTTACACCGCATCATCTACTTTTGTCTAATAAGATCACATTAACCAATGAGAATTTTGGAAAAGTCCTGCCTCCCTTAAGAGAAGAGGAACATTCTAAATTTTTGTTTAATGAGCTAAAAAAAGGGGCTATAAAATTAATAGGAACAGATCATGCTCCACACACATTAGAAGAAAAATCTGAAAATTATTTTAATGCACCTTCTGGATTCCCTGGATTTGAAACATATCCCTTATTAATTATCAATAAGATATTTAATTATCAACTTTCTTTAGAAAAATTTGTTAAAGCAGCTTCAGAAAATCCAGCAAAAATCTTCAATTTAAACAATAAAGGTTTTATTAAAGAAGGATATTGTGCTGACCTATTAATTGTTGATAAAATTCCAGAATACACAATTAATCCTCAACATTTTAAAACCAAAGCAAAATTTTCTCCATATGAGAACTTTATCACAAATGTTCAAATTTGGAAAGTCTTTTTACGGGGGATAGAAATCAATATTGAAAATAATATTCCAAGTGGAAAAATTATTAAACATATGCTATAAAATATATATGTTTGAACAGTATAATTATACTTAAATTAAATGATTATGGAAACATTATAATGCCGGATAATGATGAATTTAGCCAAGAAGATGGTAAAATGTTAATACAATTTGCAAGAGATAACATAGAATTTTTTTTAAAAAATAATAGAAAGATTCCCATTCCAGATGTATTAAAAGAGAAATTTTCTGATAAATATGGTGCATTTGTGACATTAAATAAATATAACGTAATTGGTAATCCTCTAAGGGGATGTATCGGTTATATTGAACCTACTTATTCTTTATATGATGTAATCCACCGTGTGTCAATAAGTTCAGCAATTGAAGATCCAAGATTTCCTTCTGTCTCTCTGGATGAGATGGATAATATAGTTATTGAATTATCAATTTTAACTCCCCCAAAATTGCTTAAAGTAAATGATCCAAAAGAATACCTCGATAAAATTGTTATTGGAAGAGATGGGCTTATAGTAGAGAAAGGAATGAGAAGAGGTCTACTTCTTCCTCAAGTTCCTATTGATCATGGAAGAAATTGGGATGTTGAAACTTTTATTTCTCAAACATGTTCAAAAGCTTGGCTTGAAAGTAATGCATGGAAAAATAAAGGTACTAATATATACTCTTTTCAAGCTATTCTTTTTGAGGAGAAAGAACCACGTGGTGAAGCAATAAGAAAATATCTTAATTAGTATACAAATTTTACTTAAATATCATACATATCTTTTTTATGAAAATTGAAGCTTAAAAATGTTATATTGAGATAAATCCTTATGAAAAATTTAGATAAAATAATTTCAGTTGATATTTCTTCTAAGAAAGTTAAGGTTGGTATAATTTCTGATAAATTGGAGTTAGAAACTGTTTCAGTTCAAGAATATGAGACCATTGATGAGGATATTAATGGTTTTGCTAAGAGATTTGATATGCAGGATATTTGGAATAAAGTTAAATTAGGTATAAAAAATGTTATAAAAGAAAATAAACCTGAAAAAATAATTGGTATATCTTCATGTGGACAAAGGATGGCTACAATTTTCTTAGATAAAAAAGGAAATGAGATTTATGGAGGTCCTAACACTGACATGAGAGGTATTGATTCGGCCTATCTCATCGAAGATGAATTCTCAGAAGAAGGATTATTCAATATAACAGCACATAGTCCATTCTTTATGTTCACACTAGCTCGCTTGTTATGGTTTAAAGAAGAGAAAGGAGTAGAATATGAAAAAATTGGTAAAATTTTAATGTTAGATGATTGGATTGTCTATAAACTTACTGGAGAGTTTTACACAGATTATACTTCTCTCGGAGAATCTCTCCTGTTTGATATTACTAAAAAAGAATGGAGTTCGGAAATTATTGAAGCCTTTGACATAAATCCTGGAATCCTTCCCGAAATTATTGAATCCGGCACAGTTATTGGAGACATAAAATTAGACTTAATAAAGGAATTCGGCATAAATCAACAAATACTCCCGGTTATAAAAGGATGTGGAGATACGCAGGCTAATTTATTAGGCATGGGTGTAATTGAGAATGGAAATATCGGAATTAGTCTAGGGACAACTGCACCAATACATTTAGTTATTGATAAACCAATCATTGATCCCAACTTAAATTTTTGGACAAACTGTCATGTAATAAAAGATAAATGGTTGATTGAAGCTAGTACTGGAGGTACGGGTAGGGCGTATGATTGGTTCAAAAATGCGTTTATTTCAGATTCTAAGAGAGACGCAAATGAAATTATGGATGAATTTTTAAGTAAAAATAAACCTGGAGCAAGTTCTACTTATGCATTTCTGGGGCCAGAGCTTATGGCAATTAAAAATCAAACATCGATCAAGCGAGGGGTATTTATTTTTCCGCCACCTAGCATGATTGGTGAGGAATTACCAAAATTAGAAAACTTTGCTCAAAGTGCTATTGAAGATATTTGTTTTGGGATTCTTGAAAACTTTCAAGCTTTACTTCAATTTGCCCAATCAGAAACAAAAACATTTTGTTCTGGGGGAATGGCTAAATCTTATGAATTTTGTAAGACCTTAGTAAATATTCTCAATCAAGAGATTTATGTTCCTAAATTTAAAGATTCTGCGTTCATTGGTTGTGCAATAAATACCTTAATTGGTTTAAAATTATATCAAGATTATAGTACTATTGTTGATAATTTGATAAAGTTCGAAAAATTCTCAGTTGAAACGCAGATATCAATTAAATATAAAAAAATCTTCAAGGAATGGAAGAATTTAAAGAGACAGATATCCAAATTATAGATATCTAACCTAAAATCTTATGAATTTCTCTTCTTTATAACTGATTCAATATTTACACCTTCTTTCCAATACCAATCAAATAAATCTATAGACCATTTTATAAAGACCTCATTATCATCATATAAACATTCACTATAATCAATTTTTCCTTCTCTACTTAAAAATAGTACCGCACTTTTATCAGAAACCAAAAGGCAGAAAAATATTTGTTTTAACATACGAATATTCTGTGAAATGTTTATCTTTTGATAAAATGCATGGCGATCTTTTAGTTTTTCATATCCTTTTGATTCTAACACATTTTTATCAACTAGAGCTTTTATCTTAATGGACATATTATTAATTTTCCGTTCAACTGCGGGTAGTATTGAATCCTGAAATTGATCTGAGATTGCAAAAATAAAATTTTCTGATTCTTTAATCATTTCCGACCATAGCTCTATATTCTGCATTGTCCCAAATTTAATCTTTATTGTTTTTAATTTTCCTAACTGTAGGATTAAATTTAGGGGGAAATTGTTGATATCATGATTATTAAAAAAAGTCTCATATTTTAAAGACACTTCAAAAAGTTCTAATACATCTAAGAACATTTTACCAATGTTAGTAATCGTATACCTATTATCCATTGTCTTTTTAACTAAGTTTTTTTCTATAAGTCTCTTTAAGTGCCGAGAAATTTCAGATCCTCTAATATTCAAATCTTTTTCTAATTGGTTGTGTTTTTTTCTTCCCATATATAAACTCTTGAAAACCGCAAATCGCCCTTCATTTGAAAATTCAAAAAATAAATCATTAATTCTCAAGGTAATACAGAAAATTTTCTAATTTTAAAACTTTTATTCAAATGCTTTAATACTATATGAATTTAGATCAATTAAAAATTGTTTTTATCTTTCAAAATTTTTTTTATTTGATACAAATGGATTTAAAGGTTTTATATGGATAGTTTATTACATTTTATAATCTTTTTATAAATACTAAAATAGCAATTAATTTTATTCTAATATAAATAAGTAAAACGTGAAAAAGATGGCAGAGTTCAAGAAAATTGAAGAATGTCTGGAAGAAATAAAGAATAGATATAATAATAATGAAAAAGTTAGAAATAAATTAGCTAAATATAATGATTCTATCCAAATAAAATTCTCAGATACTGACAGAAAAGTAATTCTCTTGATTAATAAAGATGAGGGAATTGAAATAAAAGATAAGAGTGGGGATGACACAGCACCAGTAAAAATTGAATTTTCAGAAGAACAAGCAATGATAGATTTATTTAACAAAGAATTAGGTGCTGTTAAAGCATATTCTGATGGTAAAATAAAAATAGTAGAAGGAAATATAAGAAATTTGATGAAACTTCGAAGTTTAATGTTTTAACTAAGTTTTTTTTATTTAATATTTATTTTTAATATATTGCAAATAAATGTAAATTTATTTATAGAAAAGAGTGTTAATAATGAAAGCTTTAATAACAGCAAAAATCACAAACGATTGTTTAAATGAATTAGAAAAATTAATAGAAATAACGTATGAACCATGGAGAGAAACGGGGATAATATATTTTGATGTAAAAGAACTTGTTGAGAAACTTAAAAATTATGATATTTTTATAACTGAAGCTGATGATTTAAAGAAAGAAGATTTGTTTGAGAAAACCAATCTAAAACTTATCATATCATGTAGAGGCGATCCGTTTAATGTTAATTTAAAAGCTGCGACTAAAAATAATATTCTTGTTCTTTTTACTCCACTAAGAAATGTTGATGCTGTAGCAGAATTAACAATAGGTTTAATGTTGATGCTAGCTCGAAAATTACATAACGTTGATCGAGTAATTCATTCTGATGACTTTGAAATAGTTGAATTTGAAGAATATGTTGAATACTTAAATAAATTTCAAGGTATTGAATTAAAAAGCAAAATAATTGGAATTATTGGTTTAGGACAAATTGGTAGAAGAGTGGCAAATAGGCTTAAACCCTTTGGAGTAGAATTTTTAATATATGATCCATATGTAGACGAAGAAATTATTAAACTATATGGTAAAAGAGTTGGAATTGATTATTTAATGAAAACAGCTGATTTCATTACAATCCATACAATAGCAACTGATGAAAATGAGAAACTCATCAATAAAGAGCGAATTCTTATGATGAAAAAAACAGCTTTTTTAATTAATACTTCAAAAGGGAGTATTGTTGATTATGATGCTTTACGAAATGCTCTAGAAGAGGAAAAAATAGGCGGTGCCGCTCTGGATGTTTTTCCTCTTGAACCTATTGATGAGGATAATGAATTTATTGGATTAAAAAATGCCGTAATCACACCTCATATTGGAGGGGATACTGAGGAAGTAATAAAAAGACAATCAGAAATTCTGCTAAATGATTTGAAGAAGTGGTTAAAAAGTGAAAGACCTCAATACATTATGAATCCAGAAATATTCAAAGAAGGAGAGATAAAGAGTTCTCTATACAATAAAAAGGTTGACAAAATAAAAAAGGAAATTGTTGATTTATGCAAACAATTGTTAAATGAAAAGCATGTTATAGGCTCTGCGGGCAATGTCAGCGTGAGAATAAAAGATGAAGATAAGCAATTTGTATTAATAACTCCAAGCAATGTTCGTTATGATGAAATGGCACCTGAAGACATTCTTATAATTGATATGGAAGGAAAAGTTATAGAAGGTAAAAGGAATCCTTCTGTTGAGAAAAAAATGCATTTAAGTATATACAAACAAAGAGATGATGTAAATGCAATTATTCACGCTCATAGTATTTATTCTACCGTTCTTAGTGCGTTAAAACTTACAATTCCCCCTATTTTTGAAGAATTTGTACCCTATATTGGTGGTGAAGTTTTATGCGCTGATTATGGAGAAGCTGGTACAAAAGAATTAGCAGAGGGAGTAGTAGCAGTATTAGAAGAAAGAAATGCAGTTTTACTGGCAAATCATGGAAATTTATGTTGTGGTAGTCATTTAGATGGAGCATATACCGTATTACAATACCTTGAGAGAGGAGCAAAGATATATTATTTAGCTAGACTTGTAAAGGATCCAAATTTATTGCCAGAAGATACTATAGACTACGAAATGGATATCTTTGAGATTTTTAAAGATTCTAAAAAAATTTAAAACATAATAGGTCAAAATATTACCTTTATTTTTATTTACCATTTAATGATTTTAGAGCAGTTTTAGTTGATTCCTCTGCTTGATGCGTAGTAACCATACCAATTGTCACGGCACATATATTATGATTAGAAATATAATCAAATGCAATATCTGGTTTAATTTCTCCTGCGCTTAGAGTTTTCATTCCAATAAAATAAAAATTTTTTGTATTATCAACAAGTTCTTCTAATTCTTTCGCGTTCCCCATTAAAAATCCATTTTTATTAAATGGTATCAAAAACGCTCTAACATTTAAAGAATTTTCTAAACAGTATTGAATTGTTGGAATTGGCTCATGAGTTGCGATGCCTGGAATAATATTATAATTAGAGATATCATCTAAAAGTCGCAATAAAGTTAATCCTTTTTTATCAGAAATCATTCCATGTACAAAAATCAGCTTTGCTCCAATTTTAATTAATGCATCAATTCCTGGATCTTTACCTGGATATGTAGATCCCATTATCACATAATCACTATGTATTTCACTCATCATATATGCTGCTTCTAAAATTTTTCCACTTGGTATCACTTCAATGCCACGTGCCCCTTTTGCATAACTGCTTTCTAAAATCTCTAACATTGCATCTGGATTGTTCAAAAATTTCCTACGCCATTCAAATGCTTTAAATCCGAATTGTCCAGCACCTATAAAAGGAGAAGTTCCAGTGGAAACTAGTGGTATATCTATATCATCTATTTTACAAAAAATTTTAAACCCTTCATCATGTTAAAAATAAAATTTATCTTAATTTGATATGTGATTATTATGAAAATAATTATAAAATTTTAAGTCTATTCTTATTGAAATAAATCTACAAAAATCATATTAAATCATAAAAATTATTATTCATTAAACGCAAATGAAATACAATTTTGTTTCTGATTTATAAAAGAGGAGACTATAATTTCACAAATTAATGGCGTTATATGCAATACTTTAACGTTTTATAATAAAGATCTTGAAATAATCGAAAGTTTAAATTCTCTTCTTCTTCGACATATTCTTACAAACGATGCAAATTCTCTGCTTCTTTTTGGAAACACTGGTGATGGTGAGTTATTTTCAATAACCGAAAAAATAAAACTTATCGAAATTGCAAAAGAAATAACAGAGAAAAAAATACCCATACTTGTTGGAATTTATGGTAATCAAGTAGACGACATTATTGATCAGATTGAAAATATTGGTAAAAAATTCGTAGATCTAAATTTTATGCTCTCTCCTCCTATTTCAGAAAAAAAGCCTACAGATACTATAAAATCTTATTTTGAAAATATTTTAGGTTCAGTCAACCCTAAAAATCAGATTTATTTGATAAATAATCCCCTTCAATTTGCTGGAAATGAGATCGAACCAGATTTGTTGCAAAATTTAATGGAATTCACTAATCTTAAAGGTTTAAATGATTCATTTTATAATATTAAAAAATGTAAATCTTATATTCAACTTTTAAACAAAGATTTTTCTGTTATTTGTGGATTAGAAGAAAATTTTCAAAGTTTTTTTCAATTAGTACCACTAAATCAGAGAATATATAGTGGAATTGTTTCTAGTATAAGTAATCTAGGTAATATATGCTCAAAATTATATAAATATGCATTAGAAGATAATATCTTAGAACTTTTAAAAATCCAAGAACATATAAATGATATTAGAAGTAAAATTTACGAAGTTAAAAGCAATGAAATTAGTGAACGAATTGGTTTGAAGTACGCTTTTTTACATTTATATAAAGATTTAATATCAAGCATTAAGAATGATATATATTATATTGATGAAATATTAGAAACTCAAGTTGATCCAATAAGTAAAGAAAGAATTGAAGCCACTGTGAATTATTTATTAAATCAGAAACAAATTTATAAATTATATTTTATAAGTAAAAAAGACCTTTACCGATTTGACGAGATCATAAATATGTTTTCAAAAATAGATGTTTTAGTTGAACAAGGTAAAGTTAAAAAGATTAAAGGACCTTATATTGTTGATATTAATACACTCTATAGAGTAAAATTTGAAAATAGTCAATTAGTCTTCAGATTTTGCACAAATCAATCTTTCCAATTTGAAAATTCAATTAAAGAAAAGCTTTTATATCCCTTTTTAGATAAAAAACTAAATCCAAATGATATTGAATTAAGACAGAAAGTAAAAGAGATTTTAAATACAAGATCAGGTACTTATCTCTTCACTAAAGAAAACCCTCCTATAATCCCAGTAAGTAATCTAATTTATTATGATGAAACTAAGGAGATTATTCCTTACATTTTTTCAGTACAAGATTATATTCGAGGAAAACCTCTATTTCAGCTCATAAACCAATACATAAATGAGGGAAAAAATTTGTCTATAAAAAAATTTCTTGATTTATTTAGTAATTTAGGCGATCATTTAGGACATCTTCATGAAGTAAAATTTAATTGTTTTTATAAAAATATTAATAATATTGGAAAAAAAATGAAGATCTCCTATATAGATCTCCTCGAAAATGAATTAGAAGAAAAAATTGAGGCGGCAAAGAAAAATAAAATTGATTTTGCTGACGAAATTAGAGCTTTCTTTAGAGATAACAGGGTATTAATTGAAGACGAAACAGAATATGTTCTTTTACATAATGATTTTAAAAGTCAGAATATTATTGTTAAGGATGAACTAGGTAGTATTAAAATTAATGGTATTGTAGATTTTGATAAATGGTGTATTGGCAGTAGAGCTCAAGACTTCATTAAAATTGATTATTGGATTTTAAAACCTTTAAATAATCCTTCATTTTATAGCTCATTTTATGATACATATTCTAAATTTTATACTATAGATAGTGATTTTAAAAAAAAAATTGAATTATATAAATTATTTTGGCTTTTGAATGAATACAATTTTGAATCAGAATTAATAAGAAAGTCAGATCACATGAATATTATAAGAATGCCATCAACAATATTAGAAAATTATTTATTTGAAATCAAAAC
This sequence comes from uncultured archaeon, assembly GCA_964409945.1. Classification (GTDB taxonomy): domain Archaea; phylum Asgardarchaeota; class Lokiarchaeia; order Sigyniarchaeales; family SOKP01; genus Loki-b32. The sequence continues at coordinate 16,271 of CAYPFJ010000046.1, forward strand.
GATAATTCGATGATTTTTTCCTATAAAATTCATAAAACTATTTAGAAATTCTGATTTATTATATTTGTCGATACTTATTATAAAAGAGATTTTATGAAAAAAATAAAGTAAAGCATGTCGAGATTTAAAAAGGAATTAAAGTTTGCGGTTAAATTAGTTCGTAAAGCAACAGAGATTACAGAATGGTTTAGAAAATACGGATTTGAATCATTCTTAAAGTCAGATCAATCACCTGTTACATTAGCAGATTTTGCATCTCAACTATATATTATATCAAAGTTAAAGCAACACTTTCCAAATGATGAAATAATAGCAGAAGAAGAAAATTTTGAATTTATAGATTTAAAGGCAGAAAATCTTATAAAACGGTGTTTTAATGAATTAAGTTTCGAAAAATTAAAGATCATAAAAGAAATTATTGGATTTAAAGGCAAATCTTCAGAACGACAATGGACAATAGATCCCATTGATGGCACAAAGGGATATCAAAAGGGCTTGTTATATGCTATAGGTATTGGATTTATGGTAAAATCTACCCCTAGAGTATGTGCTATTGCAGTACCAAATTATAATGAAAAATTATTAGCTATTTTTTCGGCTGAAGAAAATCAAGGTGCTCAAGCATCATATGATGACAAGGATTTTAAACTGATTAGAGTCAATCAAAATGAAGTGATACAAAATATTCGTTTATGCCACTCATTACATTATGACCAACCTTGGGTTCTTAATTTCGCAAAAAAAATTGGTATAAAACACTTCATTCAAATTGATAGTATGGCAAAATTTTGCATGGTAGCTGAAGGGACTGCTGACCTTTATATTAAACCATTAGATGAGAACCATTCATTTACCTGGGATTTCATGCCAGGAGATTTAATTGTAAGAGAAGCAGGCGGTGAAGTAACAGATTTAAATGGTGCCCCTTTAAAATTTAATAATGGAATGTGTCTATGGACAGCGCCTGGTATAATTGCGTCAAATAGTGTTCTACAAAAGAAAATCTTAGAGCTATATAAAATAAATCAAATAAGTGCATAAGTTAACAAACTTGTTTGTCGAGCTTTTTGAGTTCTTTCTAAATTTGATAATTTTATACCTACAAGCCTAACTTTTTTTGTATTATTTGAAAACTCTTTAAATAAATCTAAAATAATATTTAATACGAATTTCTGACTTTGAATATGAAAAGAAAGGGTTTTCGAACGAGTATATGTTTGAAAGCCTTCAAATCTTATCTTTAATGTAATTGTCTTATATGTAATCTGGTGTTTTAACACGGATTTATGTATTCTTTCATTAATATCTTCAAATCTTGATAAAATTTCACTTAAATTATCGGTATCTGAATAAAAAGTTCTTTCTGCGCTAATTGATTTCCTATCTCCATGAAATTCCTTTACTTGACGATTATCTAATCCATTCGCTACTTTCCAAATCCATTTCCCATGTTTTCCAAATAACTCCATCATTTTGGATAAAGGAGTAGAAATGATATCTCCGATTTTCCTTATTCCATTTTTATAGTAATAGATTTTAGATTTCTTACCAATACCTGGGATGCGAGTAATTTCCATATCTTTTAGAAAGTTATGTATCTCATCAGGTTTTATTATAGTGATACCATTAGGTTTATGTTCATCAGAAGCAATTTTAGCTAAAGATTTAGTTGGTGCAATACCTATTGATATTGTTATACCGACTTTATTACTAACTTCCTTTTGAATTTCTTTTGCAATTCTTTCTGCTTTCACATAATCATTCGTGATATTTGTTAATTCTAAATATGCTTCATCTATTCCTACTCTCTGGAATTCATCACTATATGTTTCAAGGATATACATCACATCTTTAGAAACTTTCTGATATTTTTCACCATTTGGCCTTAAATAAATTCCATGAGGACATCTTTTGTAAGCTTGAGATATAGGCATGGCTGAATGCAGACCGTATTTTCTTGCTTTATAATTACAAGTTGCTATTACCCCTCTTCCTTGACCCTCTTTTGGATCTGCTCCTATTATAACGGGTTTATCTTTATATTGTGGGTTATCTCTTATTTCTACAGCCGCAAAAAAACAATCAAGATCACAGTGTAAAATAAGACGATTCATTATTTAATGAATGAGAGTTATTTGATTTTAAATTGTAGTTAACATATGTGATATTTATAATTACTATTTAAAAAAGCAGACTTTCAAGAATTATTAGAAATAGAAAATTTTTAACGTTTAAAGGTAAATCACAGAATTTAATTTGTAAAATACATTTTTAATTGAAATTTAATTATTAAAGTTATGACCTTAAATAAAGAAGATCAACTTCGTATGGAAGTTGTTAAAGGAGCAAAAGCAATTTTTGCAAAGGGATTAGTAGAATCAGGAGAAGGAAATGTAAGTGTGAGAAACGGTAAAAAAGAAGAATTATTTATCACACCTTCATTTAATCAATATGATACTCTCAAAAAAGACGAAATCGTCCATCTAAATTTTGAAGGGACACCTTTAAGTGCTGGAAAATTACCCTCGACTGAAGCAAAGATGCATACTGCCATATATAAATCAAGACCAAAAGTTCAAGCAGTAATTCATACACACTCACCTTTTGCAACTATGCTCTCAATTGTACGAAAAAGTATTCCCATAATAATGGAAGAGATGTTTATTTTTTTAGGAGGCTCTGTTGATGTTTCTGAGTTTGGAGAAGCTCATACTATAGAAATTGGCGAAGTAGCTCTAAAGGCATTAGGTATAAAAAATGCTGCCCTGTTAGGAAATCACGGTGTTATTGTCTGTGGAAAATCATTAGACCATGCTGTTAAGTTTGCTGAATTAGTTGAAAAGCTCGCTAAAATGTATTGGGGTGCTTTGCAAATAGGGAAACCAAATATTATTAACCAAGAACATCTAGAACGATTTCAAAAACTTTTTGAAAGCCTTTTTGCTAACTACCCTCGAAATATAAGTAAAAAAAAATGATTACATGGTAAAGATGATGTGAAATTTATGGAATTAGGTGTTAGTAGTTTAGGACATATTATTGACATTGCTCGTTTTAGTAAATTTAAAAACCTTGTAGAGTTGCAACTTAACGCAACAGAGCAATGTCTCAATTTTGCTGAAAAAAATGGAATTGAACTTGTTGAATTAGTAATAGATACACCTGAAGTCTTTGATAATGAAAATAAACAGAAACTCATTGAAATTGTGAACTCTTATCGATTAAAAAAACAAATTCACGGACCTTATGTTGATTTGAGTTTATGCTCTTATAATAACCGTATATCAGAAGCATCAATTGAATCATATAGAGAAACGGCAAAGATATGTTATCAAATTGATGCAAGAATAATGACAATTCATCCAGGTTATGCCAACTTTATGCTAAGTTCAATTCGAGAAATCAATAAGGAACAATTAACACGAGCTATTCATGAATTACTGGATTCTATAAATAATCAGAAATTAAAAATTTGCTTAGAAAATATGCCACAAGATGCCTATATTATGACTAATGACAATAACATTAAAGAAATATTTGATTCAATTGACCGTGATGATCTATTTATCACTTATGACACTAGCCATTTTTACACGTGTGATGGTGATGTGAAACATTTATGGGCAGAATTCCATAGGATAATAAGAAATGTTCATATTGTTGATAATTTCTCAAAAATTTCTGATACACATCCTCCATTAGGTACTGGAAAGATTGATTTTAAAGAAATCTTTGATACAATTAAAAATTATAATTATAAAGGCTCATTAATTATTGAATTATCTTCCGCGAAATCATTAAATCAAAGCATTAATTTTATTAACAAGTTTTTATAAGTAATTTAAAATATCTTTACAAGTTAGTGATGATTTATTAGAATAATATCTTTACAAGTAAGTGATGATTTGTTAGAAAGATTCGAGAAAGTTCGAAATCTTAGTGGATTTAGTTCTAAAAGTGAAGCTTTAAGGGACTCCATTGTCAGTTTCATTGAAAAATATGAAAAATTTGAAAATCTAGAAGGATATAAATTAATGACTGTAAGTTTAGTGTATCCTTTTAAAGAAATAATCATAGATCAAATAACCGAGTTATATTCTCGATATCATCAAACTATTAAAACAGTAACAGATTGGCGTATTGCAGAAAAAAAGATTGAACTGCTCTTGTTAGTGGGTGAATTTGGAATTATTAAAGATCTATATAAAGAATTAGCTAAAATTAAAGATGTAATCTGTTCCATCCGTGAAATAGTAATTGATTAAGAATAAGTTTTAATCAAAACGAAGCGAAAAATCTACTTGTTCAGAAGGAAATTGTGTTATCAAACCAGAACTTATTACATCAGGTTCCGAGAGTAAATAATCCACAAAATTTTCTTGAGTTATCCCACCAGAAACTTCAACTATAACATTCTCTCTAAGATTATGTTTCTTTAATAAATTAATTGCATCTTCCACCTGATCTGGGCTCATATTATCTAACATTATAATATCTGCTCCATTCTTTGCAGCTGTTAATACATCATCCACTTTTTCGATTTCTATCTCAATTTTTTTCGAAAAACTATTCCTCCTCTTGGCTTCTTTTAACAGTTTTTCAATATTTCCGTTGTAGTATCTTAAATGAGTATCTTTTAATAATACCATGTCATCAAGAGAGAACCTATGTACATCTGCTTGTCCTAGTTCTGCTGCTTTTTTCTCAAAAATACGAATTCCAGGTGTTGTCTTTCGAGTACAAGCGAACTTAACTTTTTTTCCAGAATCTTTAATCAATTTAACGTATCTTCTCGCAGTAGTTGTGATTGCACTCATATGAGTAATTAGGTTTAAACCTACTCTTTCTCCTAGCAGAATATCTCTAGTGTTTCCTTTCAATTCTACAACAATATCTCCTTTATTAACTTCTGCTCCATCTTTTATTTTAAAAGTTGTGGAAATGTTTAAAAAATTATAGAGTATTTTTAATTCTTCTAATCCTGAAATATATCCAGCACTTTTTACTAAAATCTTTGCTGAAGAGTTTGCATTCTCTGGAATAACTTTAGAACTCACATCAATAAACATGCAATCTTCCTGTAAAAATTCTCTAATTTTCTGTTCAATCACAATCTTATTATAGCTCATATTTCCCACATTCTTGTATAGTATTATTATTATAGTTTAAAAATTAATTAAAATTATGGTAGAAAACGAATTACTATCTATTAGAAATAATGAGATTGAACTAGAAGCTGAGTATTTTCAATCAAAATTCAATCAAAAGAATCCAGTAGTTCTAATTTGTCACCCTCATCCCCAATATGGTGGCAATATGCATAATAATGTCGTGTCCGGAGTTTATAATAAATTAACTAAAAGCACAGTTCCTTGTTTAAGATTTAATTTTAGAGGTGTTGGAAGATCAACTGGAAAACACTCCGGTGGAATAGGTGAATTAAGTGATGTTAAAGCTTGTATTGATTTTTTAATAAAGGATAGAACTTATGAGAGATTAATTATATGTGGTTATTCTTACGGAGCTGCAATAGGGTGTTCAGTAATTAATTACTCAGATAAGATTATTGGTTATATTGCTATATCATTCCCTTTTGATTTTATAGGATCTAAATATAGAGATCTCTCTCAGTCTAACAAACCAAAATTGTTTATTCAAGGTAACCAAGATACGATTGCCTTTTATGAAAAATTTGAGGAGAATTATAGCTTTTATCATGATCCAAAAAGAAAAAAAATTATTCAGGGAGCAGATCATTTTTATTGGAATTATGAAGATCAAGTAGCTGATGAAGTATTAAAATTTTATAATGATTTCATATAAGAAATTGCTTCTAAAGAAAAATATAAACGAAGAAATTAACAACAAAGAAAAAGTAAGGGAAAAAGAATTATAAACTTGAAAGTTTTTCTAAATCTGCTTGCGAATTTTCAACTGCCCAATCAAGGAGTTGATCAAGATAACGCTCTACATCATCACTTTCGGGAGATTTTGTTAAAATTGCTAAAAGGAATTGATTTTTATTATCAGGCATGATTATATTTCTCATGATAATATAATCATGTTTATATTTAATTTTCATACTTTGAATCTCAGATAATTCTAGTTCCTCTGCCGCTTTATAGGCAGAATCACTTAATAGTGAGCCCATAGCAGCTATCACGCGTTCATCGATCTTCTCCTCTTTTTGGGATGCTAAAACTAATCCTGTTGATGTTGCAAAAAGTGATGCTCGAAAATTACCATTTTCATTAAGTTCCTTAAGTACTAAATCAAGTCTACTTACCAAATCTACACACGCTCTATACAGATTATATTGATGCTTTCTTAAATAAAAATAAAATAGTATTGTTGTAACTTATTTTAATCCAATACTCATACTTAAAGTTTCCTTGTATTTTAAATATGAATTAACTCATATTTAAAATTATTTAATGTGGATTTTAGATCATTAATTAATATTTTGTAGATACCTTAATATGATTATCTGATTATTTAAAGCTTTTAGAATCAATTTCAATCTTTAAAGTTTTTATCTGAGTTTATAGTTTAAGGTTGATAATAAAGGTTGATAAAATATCATTCTCATCAATATTTAATGTAATTACGCTTGGTCTTGCTATAGGTTTCATAAAACCAGGTCTTTCTATAGGAGCTTTAGGCATTGTTGGGGAACCTGGGTTTAAAAGAAGAACATTGAAGTTTGTTCCTTTAATTAGAGGTTGATGAGTATGCCCAAAAATTAGAATTTGTATATCCTGCGTTTTAACAAAATCTTCAACATTATCAGGTAAAATATGGATTACTCCAATATTGTAATGCCCAATAGAAAATTTAGTAAAAAGATCTAAATTTTTGATAGTGTCAAAATTCCCTTTTACACATCTTGTTGGAGCAATCTCCTTGATCATATTTAAAAAAAAATTCTCACATATATCTCCTGCATGTATAATCTCATCAACATCTTTAAATGCTAGTTTAATCTGATTAATCAAAGTATTAACCTTATCTTTTTCATAACTAATGGTAATATGTGTATCAGAGAGAATACCCAACTTCAATAAATAACACCTTTCTATATCGCGATTATAAAACCCATTATAAAGATAATTATTCCAATGATAATATCAAAAAATATACGAAAAATTACATCTCCTTTTGTTTTTTCAATCGTACGGTCTTGTTTAAAATATGTTCCTAACATTTTAAATCCTATTAATAGACTATCTCTAATCAATGGATAAAACCATACAAATAAACAAACCCCGATAATAAGTAAAGGATAATATACATAAAGGGCTACTAGTGTAAAGCTACTTCCTTGCAAATAACTCCAAACTACATGTGCAGAGATTATATTATTAATAGTATGAGCCATTATAACGGGAAAGAGCCATTTTCGTCTTAATACTACTAAGGAAAGTATTATCCCAATTGCAAAAGCTTGTAAAAACCAAATAAATGGATACCAAATTGGATATGATCTACTTATTGGATCGAGGATATAGGCTAAATGTCCTAATCCCCAATAAAGTGCGGAAATCATCACTGCAGATAGACTAAAAAAATGTTCACTTCCTCTTTTTGTTAATAGGCCTCTAGAGACACTTTCTTCAGCAAAAGCTATTGAAAACTGAATTATGATTACAGAAATCAAAAACACAAAATAACTGTTAGATAACAAATATGTATTTGTTGCATTAAAAGCAAGGGAAACTGCTTGATATTCGATCATTCTAGGGATTAGAAGATAAGTAAAAAAATCAATTGGTAAGAAAACTAGAAAGAAAATCAAGATTCCATATAGAATCTGATATTTATAATTCTTTTTTGTTATTTTATATAATTTTAAATGTCCCCTTACTGGTGAATTATCTTCTTCAATTATCATATTTCTTTTTTGAGATTCGAATACTAAATTAGAAAGAGGAAATATTAGCAGTATTCCAATAAATACCAATATTGCTCTTATTGAATAGATAAGTATACCATAAAGGGGAGATCCTTCATCTACTATTAAAGGAATTAAGAAAAGTGGTATTAGTAAAAATACGAATATTAAAATAAAAGCCCAAACAACTTCTTGATAAAAAAATCGAAATCTTTTTAGAGCTATTTCTTTCTTTCTACTTTTATCCAATCTTACCATTTATAATAACCTAAATTCTATGGATAAAAAATTATTGAATCCAGAAATTATAAATTTTGTTATTTAACAATCTAATGATTTGAATCTTAATTCATCAGCAGTAGGAATACCGTTTCTAGCTCCTAATTCTTGGATACATTTTCCCGCTATAAAATTTCCTATCATTACATCAGATTTGAGATCTTCAAACTTAAAACTAGTGTTTCTATTAAATCCATATATGAATCCTGCGGAAAAAGCATCTCCCGCTCCTGTGGTATCAATAACTTGATTGATATGCATTGGTTTAATTATTTCAGATTTTTCAAAATTTAGAATTATAGCTCCTTTTTTTCCTCTTGTGACTATTATTATTTTAATTCCTAATTTGAAGAGTAATTTTGCGTTATCTTCAATTATACGTTCATTTAAATTCCTATCTCCTATGTGAAAAAGGCTCTGAAATTCCCTTCTTGAAATTATTAAAATGTCAGTATTGAAAAAAAGATCTTTTATTTTATCAAACCCTTGTTCAATTATTAACATTCCAGGATTAAATATAATTGGTATATTATTATTCTTGGCAATTTTAGCCGCTTTTTTAAATGGGTCTAAGTTTCTTAAACTACTCAAGAAAATTGTTTTTGCTTTAACTAGATCCTCAGGATTTATATCATCCGATGAAAGAGCATTCGCAGCTCCGCTATATGCATAAATTCTTCGCTCCCCTTTTTCATTTATAGCCACATATGCTGATCCTGTTACTTTATCTTTCGAATATTTCATTAAAGTTGTATCCAGTGATACGTCCTTAAAATCCTTCATGATTTTATATCCAAATTCATCATTATATCCTAATTTACCTATAAATGCTGTTTTTAGTCCCAATTTTGAGCAAACATAGGCAGTATTGGCAGCAGCCCCTCCAGATAATAATTGCAAATCTGTAACAAAAACTTCATCATCATCTAAAGGGTGTCTTTCAACTTTAGCGATCATATCAACAAGAGCTGCACCAATACAAATTACATCTAATTCCTTTAACATTTACTTAAACTCCTAATTATAAGTAAAAGAACCAAACTCTGATTTAATCTCTAGTATATTTTTACCTTGTATTGGAGATCTCTCACAATATCCAATTATCTTGGAATCAATTTTATATTTTTTTGCAATATTAATTATTTCTGGTGCTAGATCTTTTTTACAAAATAATTCCATTCTGTGGCCCATATTGAAAACACTGAACATCTCTTTCCATTGAGTCTCAGATGATCTTTTAATTAATTCAAATATTTTAGGAATTGTAAAAAGATTATTTTTAATATATTTTATATTTTTACCAAATTTTAGAATTTTAGTTTGTCCTCCACCAGTATTATGTATGATTCCATGAATTTCTTTCCTATATTTTTTTAAAATATTTATCACAACTGGAGCATATGTTCTTGTTGGAGATAATAGGGCTTTACCAATATTCAAATTAAACTCATCAATCATATCTGTTAATTTATAATTACCGAAGAATACAAATTTCTCATTAGTATTTTGATCATAACATTCGGGATATTTTTTATAATATTCATGCAAAAGAACGCCATGTCTAGCTAATGTTAACCCATTACTTCCAATTCCACTATTATATTCTTCTTCGTAAGAAGCTCTTCCATAGCTAGCCAAACCTATGATAACATCATCAGGTTTAATATTACTTGCATCAATAATATCGTCTCTTTTCATAGTTGTGAAAGCAGAAGCGTCAACTGCTAATGTTTTAACTATATCCCCCATATCAGCAGTTTCACCGCCACACATCTTAACATTTAAGCCCAGGGACCTCAATTTTTCACTATAATCGTAATATTCCTTAATAATAGTCTCGATGACGTTCGCTTTTATAAATTGACTATTCCTTCCAAGATTATTCGAAAAGAAAATATTACCTGTTGCTCCTACACATAAAAAATCATCAAGATTCATAACCATAGCATCTCTTACAATACCTCTAAAAACTGAAATATCCCCTGTTTCTCTATAATACATATAAGCTAAACTTGCTTTTGTACCCGCTCCATCAGAATGAAAAATTGAGCAGTATTTTTCTCGATTATCTATATCCTCTATGATTTTACAAAATGCTCCTGGATATAAACCTTTATCTATTGATTTTAAAGCCTTATGAACATCTTCTTTTTTAGATGAAACTCCTAACTTTCTATATAAATTGTTGTTTTCAGCCATTTTCAAAATTTAAAACTTATACTTTCTTTTTAGAGTTTTTATTAAATTATCGATTTGTTCGACAGCTTTACCAATATATTTGTGAGGATCAAATAGATCATCTAATTCTTCTTTCGAGATCTTTTCTTTAATTTTTTGGTTTTTAATTAAAATATCTTTCATATACAATTCTTCTTTCCGGGCTTTTATTGAGGCTTGTCTTAATATTTCATGACCTTCTTGTCTTCCTATACCTCGCTTGACTAATTGAACCATAACTTTTTCAGTAAGACAAGCACCCTTCGTAAGGTTAAGGTTTTCCTCAATTTTTATTTCATTGAATTCTAGTCCTTTTAAATTTTGAATTAATTGATTTATCATATAATCTAAAAGTATGAAATTTTCAGCAAAAATTACTCTTTCAGATGCAGAATTCGTCATATCTCTTTCATCTTCTAAGATTATATTATCCAATGCGACATTAACATTAGATTTTAGAATTCTCGCCAAACTGCAAATTCTTTCGGATTTATGTGGGTTTCTTTTATGTGGCATAGTCGAACTTCCAACTTGTGTTTTCTTAAACGGTTCAAACATCTCTGAAATTTCAGTTTTTTGTAGAATTCTGTTTTCTGTTGCGATTTTAGCTAATGTTTGCCCAATTAAAGCTGTTAAAAAGATGACTTCTGCATGCCTATCTCTTTGTATGACTTGATTTGCTATAAGCACGGGATTTAAATCAAGCTTATTCATTAAATTTTTTTGAATAATTATACCTTTTTCATTAAAACTAGCCATTGTTCCAACAGCACCTGACATTTTCCCGAAAGATATTCGATTTCGGATTTCAGAAACCCTATCAAGATGTCTACTTATTTCATACGCCCATACA
>CAYPFJ010000047.1:0-27048 GCA_964409945.1 uncultured archaeon
CATCAAAGAAAAAAGGATCGATATCTATTAATTTTTCTAATTTTGGAATGATATAATGAAAGGAACCTCTGAGGTTGCACGTGAAACCTTGTTAAATTGGATTAACGCACATGTTTATGTAAGTAGTTATAATATGAGAACGGTTCGAGTAAATATTGGAAAGCCTAAGCCTGTTATAGGGGGTATAGGTAACGTTTCATTTAAAGTATCAAAAATTAATAAACTCTATTATAAGCATTTTTTAGAATGTGAAAATCGTTCTTATGATTATGAATATGTGAATGTTGATTATAAGAGCAATTGTTGTTGGTTAGATATCTTAGGTCGACTTAGTGAGCACACTAATGTTGGAGCAAATCGAACTGCGGGAATGGGTGTTATTCATTATTATGATAGAACTTATTTGGTAAAAACAGATTTATTAAAATAATAACCAATAATTATAACTTTTTTGTCTTACCTTAGATTATACACAATAAAAATTCATTATTTTTCCCCATCTTTCAGATATTTGGTGTTTTAAGAAGTAATTTTTAAAGAATCATCAATGTGTCATAGAATTGAGATTAATCTAAATTCATAATTAATGTAAAACAGTATAATATTTAATAGTATAAAAAAACAAACTTAAAGTATAAATATTCATATTAATATTTAATTTACAATGAAGTTAATTGATGATTATAATTTCAAAATTCTTTATAAGTTAGAATTTTCAAAACAATTATCTTTCACAGATTTAATCAAAACTGTAAAGAATAGAAGTACGCTCTCAAATCGTCTAAAATTCTTGTTAAGAACAAATTTAATATTCCAAGAAAAAGGTGTTTATAGGTTACAAGATAGAGGGCTCAAAATTTTAAATTTATTAAAACAAGTGAAGAATATATTGGAGATGGAAGAAAGTTACGAGAATTTTGATTCTATACCTTTTGTTTTTCGAGATTATTTGTATAATTTCATCAATACAGTAAAAGAAAATTTTCAAGAAAAGCTTTTATCGGTGGTACTGTTCGGTTCTATTGCGAGAGGAAAATGGACTAAAGATAGCGATATTGATTTATTTCTAGTATTTTCTAATGAATCCTCTCAAAACATGCAGTTATTAGTTCATAAATTAGCTAAAATAAAGGTTGAGTTTTATAAAGCATATACAATAAAAAGCAAATGGGGAAAGAAATTATATAATCCAATTCAAATGCTTCCTTTTTTAATGAGAGATTTAAAAGAGAGTAAAACAATTTTTTACGATGTTGCAATGGATGGTTTAATTCTTTTAGATAAGAAGAAAGTTGGGTCTAATTTTTTAGAAGCAATAAAACTCAAAATGAAAAATTTAGGGTTGACACGGATTTTTGATATTAATGGTAATTTTTATTGGCAACACAAAAAAATCAAATTTGGAGAGATTATTGAGATATGAATAATTTAAAAATAGCTAAAGATGCTTTGAATCGAGCTGAGCGATGGCATCAAGGTGCTAAAAGAGCTTTTGAAGATGAAAGATGGGATGATGTAATTTATTCTTACCAAATGGCTGTGGAACAAGCACTCAAAGCAATTTTAATCTTATTTGGGATAGAGTATCCAAAAATTCACAATATTTGTCCTGTTTATGTAGATCTAAGCAGTTTAGATATTCCTAATTGGTTTATAGATAAAATTGATTTTCATACAACGATTTTAGAAGAATTAATCGAAAAAAGAGGGCTTTCAGCATATGGATATGTGAGTGGAGTATCGAAAGATGACTTTAAAGATGATGCAAATAATTTTAAAGCATCTGTAAAAGAAATACTCGCTGATTGCAAACAACTAATTGAAGAATTTTCTAAACTGCAGAATTTTGAAAAAAATAATATTGAAGACGTTAACCGTTATAGGAGTTCGGGAAATTAACATAACTCCTAAAAAGATTAAAATATTTCATGATAATTAAATCTAAGACTAAAAGACCATTCTTTACTAGGTACAAAAGTGAATATAAGAATAGTACAGGGAGAGAAATTATTTAAACCTTTCAGTCAATATTATTTATCGAGATCTACTTAAATTCCCTATTTTTAGAAAAGATTGAGGGTAACCCTATTTTCTTATTAGACTTTTAATCAAATTCAGTAAATGTTATACCTTTTCGAATTGCAAGTATGAAAGATATTGATTTAATTGGATATGAATTATATTTTTATGTTCAAGAAATATCCCTTCTATTCTCAATAATTTTTATTGGAATTAGACCATTCCAAACAAGTCTATATCCAATAAGCTCTAATGCCTTATATTTAATTCTTGTGCTTTAGTTTTCAAATCAACAATATCTTCATCTATTTTAACGATTTGAATCTTAACGATTTGAATATTATCCATATCATTTTTTATTTTCCTTTCTTCTTCTTTTTTAAGAAGATCTAAGATTTTTATAAAATCTTATATATATATCTTAAGTCCTAATGAAATTTTTATTCATTAGAATTATTGATTCATTTTTATTTATATATCTAATTTCTTTTTTAGCTTGGAAAGAGATATTGAGAACTATATCTTGATATAAAATAACCATTTTATATGAGTTCTTTATATAAACTTTCTAAAAAATTAACCCTAAAGCTACAGAATTTTAGATTGGTTTTTGATCACTCCTGATCATTAGATCAATAGATCTTTTATTTTTCCGATAATATATTAAGGATTATTTTACTGACATTAAAAGAAATACACGAGAAGCATATTATTATGGTTGTAATTATATTATTAAAGTGTGATTTTGATAATATAAAACAAATTTAAAGCATTTAGTTATTGAAATTTTCTAAAAAATTTATTAAATCTCCATTATTTTTCTAACCATCTAGTAGATTGATAAAAAAACTTTTCGACATGACTGTAATAAATTTTGAGTTTCGAAATGAGGTATTGAAACATAATGCTTCTTTAAGCTATTGCTATCAGTGTAGTACGTGTAGTGGTGGTTGCCCCGTAGCTCTGATAACTCAAGGTGGTTATAATCCTAGAAAGATTATAGAAGAAGCGATTTTAGGGTTGCAAGATAAGTTGATAAAAAAGCAAGATCCTAATCCTTGGCTTTGTTCAACCTGTCAGACATGCGTTGAGCTATGTCCTCAAAAGGTTGAGCTTACTGAAATTTTTACATTAATAAAAAATATGTGTTTCAAGACTGGCAATGTTCCTGAAGCATTTATTTCACAGGGGAGAGCTGTTTTAGAAAATGGAGTTGCACTCCCATATTCAAAAGCTATAATTACCAGACGGGAGAAATTGGGACTTTCTTCGATAAAAACCGCACCAGTTGATGAAATAAAGAAAATATTAAAAGCAACTAAATTTGAAAATAACATTCCAAAGGAGGGGGCATAAAGCATGTCTTATGATTTGTTTTTAGGTTGTGTAATTCCAGCAAGGCTTCCATTCTTAGAAGCAACTTCAAGAAAAATATTTAAAAAGCTTGGAATTAAATTGAATGATGTTGATGGATTTAGCTGTTGTCCTGATCCTACAGGAATAGAACTTATAGATCATAAGACGTGGTTAGCTTTAGGAGCAAGAAATTTAAGTTTATCAAATAATAATGGGGGAATTATCTCCTTTTGTTCAGGATGCGTTGAAACTCTTAAAGGAGTTAATTACTATATAAATAAAGATTCTGAAGTCAAGAATGAAGTAAATAAAATTCTAAAGAGTGTTGGTAAAAACTATGAGGGTAAAACTGAAGTAAAGCATTTTGCCCAAGTACTCTATGAGAATCTTGATAAAGTAAGAGCTAATGTCGAGCATCCTTTAACTGGTTTTAAAGTTGCCATTCATTATGGATGCCATTATTTAAGACCTTCTGAGATTATTAATTGGGATGATCCTTTTGAACCAACCACAATAGATGAGATTGTTAAAGCAATAGGAGCAGATTCCATAGATTATGAATTAAAGATGGAATGCTGTGGAAACCCTCTTGAGAAATCTGATAAAGAAATTTCTCTTCAAATGATAGATAACAAATTTAAATCAATTCAAGAAGCTGGTGCGAATTGCGTTAGCTTAGTATGCCCCGCGTGCTTTCAACAATTTGATTTTAATCAACGAGAACTGAGTAAGGGAAAAGAAAATGCTTATGATTTCCCTGTTTTTTATCTCTCAGAATTAGTAGCCCTCGCATTTGGGTTCAAAGCTGAAGAATTAGGATTGAATTTTCATCGAGTTCGACCTACAAAATTATTGGAAGGATTTTAAAGTATAGACAAAGTTATAACATTAATTTATAAACTTAAAAATAAGAATTGATAGAAATGGGATTAGCAGATATAAAAACATTCAAAAATTTGGAAGAGGATGTAATCTCGGTTAATAGATGTTGTGCTTGTGGCGCTTGTATAGCATATTGTGAAAACCAAGCATTCAATGTTATTGAGATGGAAAATTATACCCCCAAGTTTAAAACTGATAAAAGTATTGAAAATTGTAAAGAATGTGGGTATTGCTATTATATTTGTCCGCAAACAGAACCTTTGTTAGATAGATTGAAAGAAATACACTTAGTTAAAGATGAACTCGGGAATATCATTAATATTTTTGCCGCTAAAACTACTAATGAACAGATCAAAAAAGTTGGACAAGATGGGGGTATCGTTTCAACTCTTTTAACATATTTATTTGATACAAATAATATTGATGCCGCAATTGTATCAGAATATGATGAAAATTATAAACCAATACCCAAAATAATCTACAATAAAAATGAATTGGTAAAGTCAGCAGGAACTCGATATTCGATTTCATCTAATATTTTACCATTAAAAGATTTAACTCAAATTGCAGAAGACATTATTTCTCAAAAGAAACGTATTTATGATCCCGATCAATTACGAATTGCTTTTGTTGGTACACCTTGCCAATGTAGAGCTATTAGTAAGATGAAGCTTTTGAATATTAAACCTGCACATGTTATAAGTATTGTAATTGGTCTTTTTTGTTTTGAAAATTTTGATTATGATAAATTGATGGATACTCTTAAGTCAAAATCACAAATAAATCCTTCAGAGATTAAAAAAACAAATATTAAGAAGAACTTTTTTGTCACATCAAAAGACGACTCTGTTAAAGAAGTAAATATTAAAGATCTTGATGATGCTGTAAGGAATCATTGTCATGAATGTGATGAATTTGTAGGGAGATTTTCAGATCTTAGTATTGGAGCCTCTGGAGCCCCTACTGGTTATTCAATGATATTAACTCGAACTGAGAAGGGACGTAGTTTAATAGATTCTTTACTTGCAACGGGTTATATCGAACGATATATTATTCCAGCAGATCAAATATCAGAATGGCAACCTAAAAAAATCAATTGGTTAAAAAAAATGACTTCGCTAAAAGTGAAGAAATAAATAAAAGGTGATATGATTGGAAAAAAATTCTAAAAGTGCTCTTATTATTGGAGCAGGTATTGCAGGTATTCAAGCAGCTTTAGATTTAGGAGATATGGGAATAAAAGTTCATTTAATAGAAAAAACTCCTGTTATTGGTGGAAAAATGGCACAATTAGATAAGACATTTCCCACGTTAGATTGTTCAATTTGCATTTTAGCTCCAAAATTATCAGAATGTTATAGGCATCCTAATATTAGTCTTTATACTCTTTCAGAAGTACAAAAAATAGAGGGTACAAGTGGAGATTTTACTGTAGAAGTCCTTAAACGTGCCCGTTATGTAAAGGAAGATGCTTGTACAAATTGTGGAGATTGTGCTACAATTTGCCCTGTACGAGGCGTTCCAAATTATTTTGATGCAAACTTGAAAAATAGGGCAGCTGTATATATTCCATTTCCTTCAGCAGTTCCTCCTGTTTATATTATTGATAAAAGTTCATGTGTATATCTAAATTATGGAATTTGTGGATTATGCGCTACGAATTGTGGTGCAGAAGCAATTGATTTTACACAAAAAGACGAAATTTTAGAAATTGATAATGTTGGTTGTATAATTGTTGCACCAGGTTATGGTTTATTGGAAGATATCAATCCTCTTGCTAATTATGGTTATAAGAAATATAGAAATGTGGTAACTTCCTTAGAATTTGAACGTTTAATTTGTGCTTCTGGTCCACTCGAAGGGCATTTAAGAAGGTTATCTGATGGGGTGGACCCTAAAAAAATTGCTTTTCTACAATGCATAGGTTCACGTTCAGATAGAGATCAAAAGTACTGTTCTTCTATATGTTGCATGTATTGTACAAAAGCAGCAATGATAGCCTATGAACATAATAATGATTTAGAATCATATGCTTTTTATATTGATATGAGAGCGGGAGGGAAAGGGTTTCAATCTTTTCTCCATAGAGGAGAGGATGAATATAATATCAAATATATTAAAAGTAAAGTTTCACATATTGATATAGATGAGGATGAAAGTCCTATTATTACTTATGAAGATCTTGATACATCAGAAATAAAACAGATGAAAGTAGATTTAGCAGTTTTAGCAACATGCATTATTCCTTCACAGGGGATTGAAAAATTAGCAGATGTATTAGGAATTGAATTAAATAAATATAATTTTATAAAAACTGATCCATTTTTTCCGGTAGAAACGAGTGTAGAAGGTATTTTCACATGTGGTTGTGCTCGTGAACCAATGGATATACCTCGCTCGGTTGCTGAAGCAAGTGGGACAGCAGCAAAAGCAGCAGAAGTGATTAAAGGAGGTTTAAGCTAATATGTCCGAAAAAGAAAAGGAAGATGCAAGAATTGGTGTTTTTGTCTGTTCTTGTGGCTCAAACATCGGAGGTCTTATAGATGTTAAAGAAGTAGCAAAATATGCTAAATCTTTACCCAATGTTGTATTTACTGAAGATAATTTATATACTTGTTCAGAAACAGGATTAGCTCAGATAAAAAAGGGGATTAAAGAACATAATCTGAATCGAGTTGTTGTCGCTTCATGCACTCCGAGGACTCATGAACCTCTATTCCGTGATTGCATCAAGGAAGAAGGGGTCAACGAGTATTTATTTGAGTTCGTCAATATTCGTGATCAAGACACGTGGGTTCACCAGAAATATCCAGTAGAGGCATTTGAAAAAGCTAAAGATGTAATTCGTATGGGTGTAGCAAAAGCAGCTAAACTTGAAGCACTAGAAAACATTACAGTGAAAGCAACCTCGACCGCTCTAGTGATTGGTGGAGGTGTTTCAGGAATGACTGCCGCTCTTAGTTTAGCAAATCAGGGATTTGAAACGCATCTAGTAGAAAAAGCAAATGAATTAGGTGGCAAGTTAAATATCATTAATAAATTATTCCCTACAAATCAAGATGCCTCTGAACTTCTAGAAAGCTTAAAGAAAAGGATTGAAAGCAATCCTAATTTAACTGTTTATACTTCAGCAAAAGTAAAGAATATTGAAGGCTTTGTAGGTAACTATGAGATTGAAGTTGAGCAGAATGGCAAAAGTACTGATTTGACTATAGGTGTTATTGTAGTTGCTGTTGGAGCCTCTCTACTAACCCCCATTGGAAAATTTGGTTATGATGGTAAAATAAGAATTACCCAATATGAATTAGAAAGCAAATTAAGAAACAATGATGTAAATGCTCAAAATATTGTAATGATACAATGTGTAGGAGCTCGTAATGAAGAGAGAGGTTACTGCTCAAATGTATGTTGTATGACAGCTTTAAAGAATTCCTTAATCATAAAAGAAAAAAATCCCTCAGCGAATATAACAATATTATTTAGAGATTTATATACTCCTGGAACATATTATGAAGAATATTATAGAAGGGCAAGGGAAGCAGGAGTAGTCTTTATTAGCTACAAACTCGAAAAAGAACCAATTGTAGAAGAGGATATAATTAAAGTATTTAATGAATATATAGGAGATGAAGTGAGTATTCCTTATGATCTCCTTGTTTTATCAACACCATTAATCGCCAATGATGATAATAAAGAATTAGCTCAAATGCTAAAAGTTCCATTAGAAGAGAATAAATTCTTTTTAGAAGCTCATGTAAAACTTCGCCCTATGGATTTCGCTACAGATGGAATTTTTTTATGTGGAGCAGCAAAATGGCCAGTAGATATTACAGAATCCATAACTCAAGGTTATGCGGCAGCAGCAAGGGCAAGTACAATTATATCTCACGACACTATAGAAGTAGAGGGTGCCACATCGTTTCTACCGGAGTATAATAAGAATCTATGCACTGGATGCGAAGTCTGCATAACCGTTTGTCCATATAAAGCTATAAGTAAGAATGAGGATGATGAGATTGAAATAACTCAAGTTCTTTGCAAGGGATGTGGTGTTTGCGGAGCGACTTGTACTAATCACGCTATAATAATAAGACATTTTACAGATGAGCAAATTTTATCTGAAATATATGCATTTGGAGGTAGTTAATACCATGAGTTTTGAACCGAAAATTTTAGGATTTTTATGTAATTGGTGTTCTTATGCAGGAGCAGATTTAGCGGGAGTAAGCAGAATGCAGTACCCCCCAAATATACGAGTTATAAGAGTTATGTGTAGTGGTCGAATAGACCCAAAATTTATTTTTGAAGCGCTCCGAATTGGAGCTGATGGTGTAATTGTTTTAGGGTGTCATTTAGGAGATTGTCATTATCTTGAAGGAAATTACGAGGCAGAGAAGAAGTTTGATATGGTTAAAAGATTCCTTACACTTATTGGTTTTGATAATAGAATAAGATTGGATTGGGTGTCTGCTTCAGAAGGTGCTAGATATGCTCAAGTTATTACAGAATTTACAGATCATATTAAGACACTTGGTCCCTCTCCAGCGAGTGGAGATAATCCAGATAATGAAATTCTTGAAAAATTAAAAGCTATTGAAGATGCTGCAGGAAGCGATAGAATGAGAGCACTTGTTGGAAGAGAACGAAAAATTACAGAACAAGAAAATGTATATGGAGAAACTATATCACTTGATAGATTTAATGAGATTTTTGATTCAGCAATCAGAGATGAATACAATCGACATAGAATTTTAGTTTCATTAGAAAAAGAATCTATGTCTGTAAAAGACTTAGCAAAAGAATTAAAGATAGACCCAAGTATTGTTTTAGAACATATGGTGACTTTAAAAAGTCGAGGTCAAGTTGACTTCGGAGAATTGTTAGGAACTACACCAACATTTTACAAACTGTAGAGGAGATAAAAAGATGGAAAAAGTTGGAGCTGTTATGGTTGTCGGTGCTGGTATTGGAGGCTCTCAAGCAGCGCTAGATTTAGGTGATTCGGGTTATAAAGTTTACTTGATTGAATCGAGCACCAGTATCGGTGGTGTGATGCCTCAATTGGATAAAACTTTCCCAACTAACGATTGCGCGATGTGTATATGTTCTCCGAAGCTTGTCGAGACAGGTAGGCACCAGAATATTGATTTAAGTATTAATTGTGAGATATTAGATGTTTCAGGAGAAGCAGGCAATTTCACAGTTAAAGTTAAAAAAAAATCTTTATATATAAATCCAGATATATGTACTGGATGTGGAGTATGTGGTCGAAATTGTCCAGTAGAAGCAATTGATGTATTTAATGAAGGATTAGCTAAATATCATGCTACTTCTGTAAAATATCCTCAAGCTGTTCCACTCGTTTATGCAATCAATAAAGATATATGTATTGGATGTGGAGTGTGTGCTGGGGTTTGCAAAGCAAAAGCAGTAGAATATGAACGAGAAGATGAAGAAGTAGATATTAATGTAGGGGCAATAGTTCTGGCTCCTGGATTTGATGAATTTGTCCCTCGAGAAGCAAACAAATATGGTTATGGAATATATAAAAATGTGGTCACGAGTATAGAGTTTGAACGTATATTAAGTGCGAGTGGACCATATGCTGGAAGAGTACTCAGACCTTCTGATGGCGATATTCCAGAAAAAGTTGCTTTCCTTCAATGTGTCGGATCTCGGGATTATACGGGAGAGGGGCAACCTTATTGTTCTTCTGTGTGTTGCATGTATACAGCAAAAGAAGCTGTGATTGCTCATGAGCATCAACATGAAGTAAAACCTACCATTTTCAGTATGGATATAAGAGCTTATGGAAAAGATTTTGATAAATATATTATTAGAGCTCAAGAAGAATACGGTATCCGGTATATTAGAAGCCGAATTTCTTCGGTTACCGAAGTTCCTGAGACAAAAGATTTAAGACTCCGTTATGAAACTGAGGATGGGAAAGTGATTGAAGAAATTTATAACATGGTTGTCCTTAGTGTTGGATTAAATCCACCAGATGATGCAAAATATCTTGCTGAGAAATTTGGTATTGAATTAAACGAATTTGGATTTGCTAAAACGGATGTTTTTAATCCAGTACAAACCTCAAGAACCGGTATCTTTGCATGTGGTGCTTTTTCTCAACCAAAAGATATCCCTGAGACAGTAACTCAAGCAAGTGCGGCAGCTGGATGTGTCCATCAAATATTATATGAAAAGAGAGGAACCTTAATTACAGAAAAAACATTACCCCCAGAAATTTTCGTAGCAGGACAACCCCCTAGAATTGGTGTATTTGTTTGTCACTGCGGAATTAATATAGGGGGATATGTGGATGTTCCAGAAGTGACTAGATATGCAAAAACTCTCCCAAATGTTGTTATGTCAGATCGTAATTTATATACATGTTCTGCTGATACTCAAGGAATAATAAAAGGAAAAATAGAAGAATTTCATCTTAATCGAGTTATTGTTGCATCATGCACTCCTAGAACTCATGAACCCTTATTTCAAGAAACAATTAGAGAAGCAGGGTTGAATAGATATTTATTTCAAATGGCGAATATTCGCGATCAGTGTAGTTGGGTTCATATGAAACAACCTGAGGAGGCTACTCAAAAAGCAAAAGACCTTGTGAGGATGGCTGTGAATAAGGCAAGAAAAATAGCTCCAATAGATAGAATAAAGTTAGGAGTAACAAAAAAGGCAATGGTAATTGGAGGAGGAATAAGTGGTATGGTTGCTGCTCTTAATCTTGCGAATCAAGAAATCGAAACTCACTTAGTTGAAAAAGAAACAGAATTAGGAGGTTTTGCCAAACATATTTATCATACCCTTGAAGGAGGAGATGTTCAAGCGTATTTAAAAGATCTAATAGAACAAGTTAAGTCTAATAAATTTATTCACGTTTATACTAATGCTGAAATAGAAACTCTAGATGGGTATATAGGGAACTTTAAATCTTCAGTTATTCATGGTTCGAAAAAAGAAAGAGCAGAATTTGAGCATGGAGTTGTTATTGTAGCTACAGGGGCTAATGAATATAAACCAAAAGAATTTCTCTATGGTCAAAATAAAAAAGTAATTTTACAATCAGAGTTTGAAGAGATGCTAAACACAGATAGCGCAATTAAAAATAAAAAGTCAGTTGTTATGATTCAATGTGTTGGCTCAAGAAACGATGAACATCCTTATTGTAGTAAAATGTGTTGCGCAGAAGCTATTAAAAATGCCTTGCTCGTCAAGAAATTAAATCCATCAACTGAAGTTATTATTCTATTTCGAGATATTAGAACTTATGGATTTAAAGAAAAATATTATAGAAAAGCAAGAGAAGAAGGTGTCATTTTCCTTCGATATGATGAAAATAATCCTCCAGAAATAATTACTGAAGATTCTTCATTAAATGTAAAAGTTTCGACTACAAAAGCGGGAAACTTATCAATCCCCGCAGATTTATTAGTATTAAGTGCTGGAATTGTTGCATCTTATGAGGAAAATGAAGAACTTGCTAAAATGCTAAAAGTACCTTTAAATGATGATAATTTTTATTTAGAAGCCCATGTTAAGCTTCGTCCAGTAGACTTCGCTACAGAAGGAATATTCGTTGCGGGATTAGCTCACTGTCCAAAAACTATTGAGGACTCCATTTCACAAGCTAATGCTGCTGTTTCAAGAGCATGTACAATTCTCTCTAAAGATGAAATTGAAGCAGAAGGAAAAACTGCAGTAATTGATATATCTCGTTGTATAGGATGCGGTATGTGTGTAGATAATTGTGCGTACAATGCAATAGAGCTAATTGAAGATAGACGTTTTGGATTAGTAGCATCAATTAATAAAGCATTATGTAAAGGATGTGGAGCTTGCAGTGGGAATTGTCGATGTAGTGCCATCGATATATTAGGCTTTACAGCCGAACAAATTTATGAAATGATAACTGGCCGCATTGGCTAAAAAAAAGTTTAGGTAAAAGAAAATGACTGAAACAGTTTTGGAAAAGAAAAATGAGAAGGATTGGGAGCCAAAGATCATTGCGTTTTTATGTAACTGGTGTTCTTACGCGGGCGCAGATCTAGCGGGCGTGAGTAGAATTCAGTATCCGCCAAGTATACGTATTGTACGCGTGCCGTGTAGTGGACGCGTCAATCCCTATTTCATAGTAAAAAGTCTGGTTGATGGATGGGATGGAATTTTAGTGAGTGGTTGCCACCCGGGAGATTGTCATTATATTAGCGGAAACCTTGTAGCAAGAAGGAGATTTGCCATATTAAAAGAACTCTTAGAGTTCTTTGGAATTGAGCCAGGCAGGGTACAATTTATGTGGGCCTCAGCCGCCGAAGGTGAGCGTTTTGCTGTGTTGGTTAGGAAAGCAACGAAAATTGTTAAAGCATTAGGACCAAATACTAAATTTCAAAAGGAGTGGTGTTAAGAATGGGAATCGAAACAGATAATAAGGAAATAACAAACCTATTAAGAGAAAATGCTAAAAAGTTGCTTAGCGAAAATCAAGTTGATGTAGTAATTGGATATTCTCAAGGTACTATACCCTTAAGTTCTACACCAATTATTATTAGACAAGAAGAGGATGTAGATAAATTAATTTGGAATAATTTATGCTATATGAATTTAGCTAGATATTTAGCCCCATTAATGCCCCAACTTTGTGATTCAGAAGGAAATTCTTTGAAAATTGGAATTGTTGCTAAAGGTTGTGTTGGTCGGGCAATAAATCTTTTAGCTGTGGAAAAACAAGTGAATCTAGATATGATAAAGATGATAGGTTTTAATTGCAACGGAATTGTGAATAGAAGCAAAATCGATTTAGAAATTGGTGAAAAAGAGATTCTTGACGTTTCTATAGTGGGAGATGATATTATTGTGAAAGGGAAAGATTGGGAAAAAAAATTTCCCTTTGATCAATACATTAATGAACTATGTAAGGTATGTCAAGTAAAATCTCCTTCTGCTACTGACGCTAATTGTATAGGTGAATGTCAAGAACTTGAATCCATACATGACGAATTTTCAGATATCGCTGAATTTGAAGCTAAATCTGCTAGGGAAAAATGGGATTATATTAAAGATATTTTGCAAGTATGCACTCTTTGTTACAGTTGTCGTCAAGCATGTCCTGTGTGCTATTGTAATCTTTGTTTTGTTGATCAAAATATGCCTATATGGTTTGGTAAAACAACTGAGTACCAAGACATATTTACATTTCATTTAATACGCGCTCAACACCTGGCAGGTAGATGTGTGGCATGTGGAGCATGCTCATCAGTATGTCCCGTTGGTATAGATCTGAATTTTATCACAAGAAAATTAGAAAAAATTACGAAAGAAAGATTTGATTACACTTCAGGCCTTAATGCAGAAACTATTCCCCCAATGATGGATTTTGAAATGGAGGATGAAGAAGGATTTATGTTGGAGGAAGATTAAAAAGGTGAATTAAAAAATGGATCAGAAAATATTAAAAAAGGATCAAATTGGAAAATTATATAATGAACTTGTAGGAGAGTATGACTTTTATGCTCCTATTAATAAAAAGGGAAACATTGCTTTTGAAAAGATTGAAAATCCAGAAGATATTATTTTGGATTACTTAAATTCAAAGATTCCACCGAAATCCGTTTTATTTCCTCAAAATGAAGTGTTATTTGAATACACTTTAGACGAAAAAGACGTTGAAATAACTGATAGACAAAATTTAGAACAAAAGATCTTGATTTTTGGAGTCCGCCCGTGTGATGCTTATAGTTTTGAATTAATGGCTAATTTCTTTTCATTTCATGGAGATTGGAAGGATGAGATCTATTTAAAGAAAAAAGAAAATACAACGCTTATAGGAATCGGCTGTAATAATCCAAGAACTACATGTTTTTGCACATCTGTTAATGGAAATCCTTTCAATAAGGAGAATATGGATGTATTTCTAACTGATTTAGGAGAAACTTATTTAGTTGAAGGAATCAGTGATAAAGGTAAAAAGATGGTTCAAAAGTTATCATGGCTTTCTGATGCATCTAAAGCTGATTTGAAAAAAGCTGAAGAATTAGCAAAAATAGCGGAAGAATCAATAACTACTAAGATAGATATTGATAATGTTGTAAAAAATTTAGAAACATGTTTTGAACACCCAGTGTGGGATGAAATTAGTGAAGCTTGTATAGGGTGCGGTTCTTGTGCTTATTTATGTCCAACATGTACGTGTTTTGATGTTATTGACGAAACTGATCAATATAATAATCGAGGTAGAAGAATTAGAATCTGGGATACATGTCAATCATGTCTTTATACAATGGAAACAAGTGGTCATAATCCTCGAGATACTAAAATCCAACGTTGTCGAAATCGAATTATGCATAAGTTCAGCTACTATCCTACAAATTATGGTTTATTAGGTTGTGTAGGTTGTGGTAGATGTATTACTGTCTGCCCTGCTAATAATGACCTTCGAGTAATATTAAATAAAATAAATAAAATAGAAGAAAAGGAGGATGAGAAAGTAGTTGCCTAATCCTTATATACCATATATTACAAAAGTTAAATCGATAGTAACAGAAAATAAGATTAATGATATTAAAACTATCGAGTTAGAGTTTAAGAATGAAAAAGATTACAAAAAATTTGATTATATTCCTGGACAATTTGCTGAAATTAGCTTAATAGGAAAAGGTGAATGCCCTATAGGGATAGCATCATCCCCTACTGAAAAAGGAACCATTAAGTTTACTATTAAGAAAATGGGAACTGTCACGTCAGGATTTCATAATTGTGAAAAAGGAGACATAGTTGGGGTAAGAGGTCCTTGTGGGAACGGTTGGCCAGTAGAAGAAATGAAAGGTAAAAACATCGTCGTCATTGGAGGAGGATTTGCATTCTCAACGCTAAGATCACTGATAATTTACTTACTAGATGAAAAAAATCGAAAAGATTATGGTGACATTACAGTAATTTATGGAAACCGCGATCCAGGAGAAGTATTATATCAAGATATTTTAGATGAATGGAAGAAACGAGATGATATTAAGGTAGTTTTAACCATTGATCGTGAAGCAGAGGGATGGAGTGAAGAAGTAGGATTTGTTGCACCCATCGTTAAAAAGGTTGGCCCAAGTTCTGATAATGCAGTTGCAGTTATCTGTGGACCACCAATAATGATTAAAACAACAATTGCAGTTATGGAAGAATTAAATTGGAAAGATGAGCAAATCCTAAATAGTTTAGAAATGAGAATGAAATGTGGTATTGGTAAATGTGGAAGGTGTAATATAGGTAATAAATTTGTTTGTGTTGATGGCCCTGTTTTTTCTCTTGCTGAACTCAAAAAAATGCCCAATGAATATTAAATTAAATAATAAAATAATTTTTTAACATAAATAGAAATAGGTGGAAAAAATTGGCAGATAAAGCAGTTTCAAAAACATTTGAAGACTTAATAATAGAAGTACATGAAAAAGGATTGTGTGGAGAATGTGGTGGATGCGTTAGTTTTTGTTCAGCTGGTGAAATTAAAGCTATTGAAATGTCAGAGTCAGGACCCCCTAAATATATAAACAAAGACAAATGTCTTAAGTGTGGTATTTGTTATTTTGTATGTCCTCAAACTCATGTACTTAATGATCAGTTAAATAAAAAATTTAATTATGATCCTCCTATAGGAAATCAGCTAAAAATAGCATCTTGTCATGCTTCCTCTGAAGAAATTAGAAAAAGAGCAACTGATGGTGGTGTGGTTACAGCAATTTTAAATTATTTATTAGATAATAAGCTAATTGATGGGGCAATTGTCTGTAAAAGGAAAGGCCCTTTTAATCGGACTTCATTCTTAGCAACAAATAAAGAAGATTTAATTGAAGCTGCTGGTTCTCATTTTGACTTTTCTAGCCAAGTAGTGGGATTAGAAAAATATAACACCTTCATAGCTTCTAATATAGCGTTGAAAAAAGTCAGGAGTTCTGATTTATTAAATATAGCTGTTGTCGGCACTCCTTGTCAAATTAATTCAATTAGAAAAATGCAAGAATTAAGTATTCTACCCGCACATATTGTTAAGTACACATTTGGTCTGTTTTGTTATCTGAACTTCTCATTCAATGATGAAGATAGGAAAAAACTAGAAAAAAACTTCAATTTTTCATTTGAAGATGTTGAAAGTATGAACGTGCGAGAAGAGCTTATATTATACTTTAAAAATGGAACTACTTTGAACATTCCATTTTCAGATTTACATGACATTGGACGACCGGCTTGTTACGCATGTCCTGATTTTTCCAATATTTATGCGGATATTTCTTTTGGTGGTCTTGGTTCACCAGAAAAATTAACAACTGCAATAATTAGAACAAAAATTGGCGAAAAAGTCTACAGTAATGCCTTAAATAAAGGATACATAAAAGAACCAATTGAATTAAATAGGCCAAATAATAAAATGGAAATGTTGGCTAAAGTAAAGGAATGGAGTAATAAGAAAATTGAAAGGGCAGAATATACCTTAAAAAATAAATAGAACTCTAAAGCTTACAGCTGTACTTAGATTAAAGCTTTTTTCTTCTAAATATCACTTTTTTTATATTGTTTTGTTACGCGATTCATATCAAGGGCATTTTGTTTTTCTAAATATCGTTTTTTTATAGGTGCTTGTCTATATTGTCTGAAATATTCCCATACTTCACGCTTCATTTCTAATGTTTCAGTCTTCATGTTAATGAATCTTCTTAATTCTTTTTTTATTGAATTAAAAATAAAGTCCCAGTTATTTATTATATTTCGGGTCCAATTTTTACGATTGATATTAACCGCTAGAGTTCAAAGATATTTCCAGTGTTATAGATTGTACTATCTAGATCGAGAATAATTTGTCCTCCCGAAGCTATTTTGGTAGCATAGTTTATGCCCTCTAAGACTCTATGCATCATAAATTCATAGGCTCTGAAACAACCTTCAAGCTGCGACATTTGTTTTTCAGCATAATACTGAGAAATCGCTGGAATTAATTCTGGAATGAAATCTTGGCTAATCATCATCTCTTCTGCGTCAATCATTGTTTCCCCTGCTATCGTAAAGGGATTATATACGTCCATTTGGGCAAACATTACTCTACAAACAAATATAGAAGCTTTTATCTCTTTCATAATAAATTTAATCCTATTTTTATCATCGAGGAATTTTTTAAATGTAATGGCATTTATAATATCTTCATTTATTATAGTTTTAGAAGTATCCATTAATTTACTCACTCTCTCTGACATCCTCTTTGAAGATAACATTAGTTTAAGATTCATTATATTCTTATTATAATAATCCTCATAAAAATTAGAAAGGAATGTATGTGCTCCCAGGTGTTCTTTATCTTCAGACGTTTCTAAATTATATTTTTTCTCTTTAAATTTGTCCATAAAATTCTTAATTATTAAAAACTTCAATTTTAAGCGATGCAAGGCTAAAAATAAACATAATCTTGTTTTTGTATATGCCTCCACATTCCCCATCCTAAACCTATCGTGATGATCTCTTTCATACATAACTATTGGTTTCAGCTTACTTACAATAACATTGATAAAATATTCAATGATATGTTCAAGTGGTTCGCAATCTATTACACGAAATTTTTCTATCAATTTTTCGCTTGATGGTTGACTTTTTGGTAATTCCTTTATTTCATCATAATTATAATATTCCAGAAAAAGAGAAGTAAAGGCTTCCATTTCTAAAACTGTTCGACAAGGAATAAAGACCTTGTTTAAATCATATAAGATAGTTCCACTTTCGGGCATATTTATAACTCCTTTTTAATCAAATTTATGAATTATTGCAAAAAACCCTCATTATTATCAAGTAATATTTAGATCTTTCATCAATAATAAGTTTATTATCGATTTTTCAGTAGAAAATTTATTTTATCTTCTATTTTTGTTTTCAAAACTATGATGGCAAAATGAACTAATTGAAATTGAACTTGAAATTTATTGTTCTAAACGACTGAAAAGTAACCAAATTTGTACATATACTTAAAAGCGATTTTACATACATTTATAATGATTTTTTGTTTTGTATTCAAAAAATTTATAAAGAAGTTTCTTTATTATTATGTTAATTTTAATCTTGAAATTTATCAATTTAAAGATAAATAATAAGAAAAAATTAGCAATAAGTTTTTTAAGAAATTAAAAAAAAATATAATCGAAGAAATTAACCGAATAAAAAAAATAATTAAAATTAAGAGCTGAATTAGAAATATGGCAGAGGAAGAAAGCTTTTTGAACGCAAAAGCCCTGGTTGTTGATAATGGTACCGGAATCTCCAAGAATGGATTTGCTGGTGAGGATCAACCAAGGTCAGTCTTCCCAACATTAATTGGTTATCCTAAGTACGAAAGCATCATGACTGATGTTGAGCACTATACTCGGGAGTACTATATTGGTGAGGAAGCTATGCAATTAAAAGGCGTTTTAAAGTTAATGTTCCCTGTTGAACATGGTATCATTGAAGACTGGACTGCTATGGAGAAAATCTGGCACTATACCTTTTATACTGACTTGCGTATCGATCCAAGTGAACATCCAGTTCTTTTGACTGAAGCACCATTAAATCCACGTCCAAACCGTGAAAAGATGGCTGAAATTATGTTTGAGACTTTCAATACACCTGCTCTTTATGTAGCAATGCAAGCAGTATTGAGTCTTTATGCTTCTGGTCGTACTACCGGATGTGTTATAGATATTGGTGATGGAGTTTCCCACGTTGTACCAATTTTCGAGGGATTCGCCTTAAGCCACGCTATCCAAAGAATCGATCTAGCAGGCCGAGATATTACAACCTATTTGCAGAGACTTCTTCGACAAAAGGGATATTCTTTCACAACATCAGCAGAAAAAGAAATAGTACGAGACATCAAGGAAAAATTATGCTATGTAGCAATCGATCCTGAAAAAGAAATGATGCTTTCTAAGAAAGTAGCCGGGATGGAAAAAAGCTATATGCTTCCTGATGGAGAGACTATAAATGTTGGTGTCGAAAGATTCCTTGCTCCTGAATGTTTCTTTAATCCGAGTGTAATCGGTAAAGAATTAGAACCTCTTGATGATGTTATTGTAGGCGCCATTTCAGAATGTGATGTTGATCTTCGAAGAGATTTATACAGCAATATCGTACTTTCTGGCGGTTCCACAATGTTCCCTGGGATCAAAGAACGCCTCACTAAAGAGATAAAAGAGCAAATCCCAGAGAGTGTAGATGTTAAAATAATTGCCCCACCCGAGCGTATGTATTCTGTCTGGATCGGGGGAAGCATTCTCTCTTCACTTAAAACGTTTCATCGCATGTGGGTAACTAGGCGCGAGTATAAAGAAATGGGTCCACAAGTAATCCACCGGTGCTTCTAAAGCGTCAATAATTTTACCAAAAGTCAAACAGGAATAAATATTTTAAGTTTTTTATTTTTCTTTTCTTTTTTTTTAATGTGTTCTTACAGATTAGATTTAAACTAGGTCTTTCATATGTTACAAATTAAAAGAGTAAAATTTTAAGATTTATTTTTATATAAAATGGAACTAAATCCAGATTTCATAAAAGAAAAGTTAGAGCAAATAGGAAAGAAAGAAAGTTTAGCTCTTTTAAGGGAATGGATTGACAGTTCAAGTGATTCAACCACACGACAAAAAGCTCTAAAAAACTATGGTATAATTGAAGAGGGTAGGAACTTCAAATTTTTTGAACAATTATTTCTATCTGATGAAAATCTTCAAATTAGATTAATTGCTGGACAAATTTTAAAAGAAAAGTATTCGAACAACAAGAAATTAGTCTCATTGTTGGAATATACGTTAAATAAAGTTGATAACGTAGAGTTGCAGCTTTTTGCGGTAAGAACCTTAAATTCATTAAATAATCTGAAAGCACGAAAAGGAGTAATAGAATATCTTAAAAATTTAATTAAAAATGAATTTAGCGATAAGAATAATAAGTTTCTTCAAGAAATCTATAGTTTTAATCCTAAAGACTCCCTCCCTGAACTCTTTCTTGACGTATGTATTAATTTAATTTTAAATGAGTTTTATACAAAAAAATGTGGATATCATGTGACTTTAAGAAAGGGAAAAATTTATGCATTAAATTGTGAGAGCTCTAATTTAAATAAAATCTCTGATATTTTAGGATTAAATAGCTTGGTTGATTTAGAACATCTTCAATTAGAGCGAAATAAACTTGAAAGTATAGATGGAATCCAAATCTTAACAATTTTACGGACTTTAGATTTATCTTATAATAAATTAGGAAAGATCGAAAATTTAAAGAGTTTAAACAATTTAGAAGAATTAAATTTATCGAATAATAAAATTCGTAGAATAAGTAACTTAGATTCTTTACATCATTTGAAAAAATTATCTCTGAATGATAATGAAATTAAGGAAATTAACAATTTAACTAATTTAGCAAAATTAGAAGAATTGAATCTAAGTCATAACAATATTTCAGAAATTAAAAATTTAGATTGTTTAGAGCAGTTAAATAGATTAAACCTTGCATATAATCAAATTGAGCAAATGAGAGGACTTAATAATTTAAAAAATTTGATGTGGTTGTATCTTAATAATAATAAAGTTAGTCAAATTGGTGGATTGTCATCTCTTATTAAATTGAAGGGGTTATACCTCTCAAATAATTTAATAGGAAATATTAAGTCTCTTGATAATCAGGTGAACTTAAAGAAAATAGAATTGTCTAACAATAAGATTAATAAAATTGAAGGATTAAAAACTTTAAATAATTTACAAGAATTATATCTGGATAACAATAATATTAAGGAATTAGAGGGCCTAGAGGGTTTAGATAATCTAATTATGTTACATTTAGGCCGAAACCAAATATCAAAATTTAACAATGAAAACATAGAAAGCTTGAAAAACCTGAATTTCTTATTTTTAAATGAGAATCCTTTAGATAATAAAAGTTGGGAACAATTCAAGAAGAGATTTAAGTATCCCTGAGTTTAAAACCATATTCTTATTAATAAGTTTGTATATAGGAATATCTTCTTCTCATTTAGTGATATAAGTTTGTTAAAAATCAATCGTAACGTTCTGTATATTTTCATTGAGATAGTCGTCTATCCATAATTCCATCAGAACCTCGTCGATATATATTGAATCCATAAGAAATTGTTTTTTTCTTACTCCAACAACTTCAAAACCTAATTTTTTGAATAGATGGAGTGCCCTTTTATTAGTTGAAAAACTGCTCAAAATGATTTTTTCTTTATTATTTAATATTTTTGATTCTCGTATAGCAAAGTCTATAAGATTCCTTCCAATAGTTAAATCTCTATACTTATCTTTTATAACAATACCTAAAACTCCAACATGTTCTGCTGCGTCCCAGTCAGAGTTTAAAACCTCACATTGTCCAATAATATTATAAGGTGCTTTAAGGTCGAGGTTTTCACCGACAATACAAATTTCATTTTCTTTTTTTATATTATGATACCATGAATCTTTCTCTAATTGAGATCTCACAGGAAAAAATACGGGTAAATAACTACCCTCCTCTATTACTTCATTAAAATTATACCAAACACCATCAACATCTAATTTAGTTAAATGTTTGATAATGATATTTTCTCCAGATTTTAACTTTAAGAGCTTTTTCATTATTTAAATATAAATTTTTATAATTAAATGCCTTATGGTAATAATATGGAAAATAAAAATAATAAAACATCTCAAAAAGAGAGCGATAATAAAGATAAAGTTAATGAACAATCAAAAAAAGCTGTAGCAAAAGATTTAGTTACATTAAAGCACGTCGAAGTGAAAAAGCAAGAAATGAGCCCAGAAGCAAGAGATCTCGCACAAACTCTAAAGGAACGCTATTTAGAGCATGATCAATTCGAAAGACTTTCAAATGATGAAATTACAATCCTTGAAACATTTATGAATAAAAGATTATTTTTAGAACGAATCGCTATAATCGCCAACCAGTCAAGAATACCTTTAGGAATACCTGGTTTTAAAAAAGCAGAATTAGAAGAAATTCTTGAGAATTTAATTTTAAAAGGTTATTTAGAATCTCAAATGGTTGGCGAGAAAAATGTTTACTTTTTAACTGAACGAGGAAAATATCGTATTCAATAATTTATTTAATTTTTATAAGATTGATCTTATTAACAAATTTTTATTCATAAAACTTCTATAAAGGAAGGCTTAGGACCGAGATATATAATACAAAAGATAATCTTAGTCCTTTTTTAAAATTAGTTTATTTATGGCTATATCTTGATACTCTCCACTGGGAATTTCACGTCTGATAGTCAAAGGTAAGATTCTTGATCTTAACTCTATCTGGGCGATTTTTATTGGATCTATTAAACCTTTGGGTCTTTCAATTAAAATAGGAGCTCCAAATGAAATTTGTAGAGCCCTTGCCCCCACAATCCTTGCCTTTTCGTATCTAGTTAAAAATATCGGTCCAATCTTTACATAGTTTCTGACTTTCTTGTATTCTTTACGTAATTCTCGAGACTCTAAGAAACTAGACATGATCAAAACTAAAAAAAGAGTAATTTAAAACTTCAAATATTTGATTTCATATAACTTTTTTGGTTTTTACTTAGTTTTAATAAGTATAAAATGATAATAAGGTTTATAAATGCGCAGGAGGGGAATTGAACCCCTGATTTACACGGTGTGAGCGTTTAACGGTGTAGATGCGATATGTAAAATACATGTCGTCATACCACTAGACCACCCGCGCTTGTTTGTATTTAAAAATAATGAGCGATACGAATTAAATATTACTTTCTTCTTTAACTATTTTAATTTATTAAATTATTGTTAATTCAATTTAAGAATTTAGGCATTTTTTAATGATCTTATATAGTCTGTAAGTTTAAATATTTCAATTAAATTTTATATTCAAAAGCTAAAATATTTCTATATTTACTGGTGATTTTCGTAACTCCGAATGAAGAATTTATTTCTCACCCTCTTATTAAGCAAAATTTAATATCTCGACGGGAATACCAAGAGAATATTTTTATTAATTGTCTAAATAAGAACTGCTTAGTTGTCATTCCTACAGGTTTAGGCAAAACAGTCATAGCTTTAATGCTTACTGTACAAAGATTAACAGAAATCGAAGATTCAAAAGTAATCCTTTTAGCACCTACTAAACCTTTAGTAGAACAACACTATAAATCATTTTTAGAATTAACTAATCTTCCTGAAGAATCACTTATCTCTCTTACGGGGTCAATTGCTCCTGAAAAAAGAGAAAGTCTTTGGGAAAACATAAAAGTTGCTTTTATGACACCTCAAGTACTTCAAAATGACATTATTTCAGGATTATACTCGATTAAAGATGTTTCCTTAATGATTTTTGACGAGTGTCATAGAGCAATAGGAGATTATGCTTATTGTTTTCTCGCTAAGAAATATATTGATATCTCAAAGAATTCTCGAATATTAGGACTTACCGCTAGTCCTGGCTCAACTGAAGGTAAAATTAATGAGATTAAACAAAATTTATTTATCAACCATATCGAAATTAGGACAGAGAAGGATTTAGATGTTAAACCATATATTCATAAAGTAGATAATGAATGGATAAAAGTTAAGCTCCCATCTGAATTTTCAGAAGTTAAAAGGATACTAGAAGAGAAATTAAAATCTTGTTATCGAATCTTAAAAGAAAACGATTTATTAGGCTCTTATGATATACATAAAATCACTAGAAAGGATTTATTAAAGCTAGATAATATAATAAATCGAAGAATTTCTACAGCAAGAGATAATGATGAAAAATTCCATATGTTTAATGCTAAAAAGGTGTCAGCTAATGCCATCAGACTATCTCATATGACTGAATTAATAGAAACTCAAGGTGTAAGCGCTCTTAAAGATTATTTTAACAAGAACGAAGAGAAGATTAAAAATAATACCGCAAACAAATCATTAAAAGAATTATTTATTGATAAAGATTTTAAACAAGCTAAAAAATTTACAGAAGATCTCTATTCTAAAGGATTAGTCCACCCAAAAATAGAGAAGTTAAAAGTAATTTTAATTAATCAAATAAAAAAAAATCCTGATTCGAGGATTCTGGTTTTTTGTCATTTTAGGGATTCTGTTAATAATATAGTAAAATGTTTTGAAGAAGATGAGATAATTAAAATGCATAAGTTCGTAGGACAAGCAACGAGAGGAATAGATAAAGGATTAACACAAAAAGAACAAATAACGTTGCTTAATGAATTTAAGGAGGGAATATATAATACTTTAGTCGGGACAAGTGTCGCTGAAGAAGGATTAGATATTGAAGAATGCGATTTAGTAATTTTTTATGATGTTGTCCCGAGTGCGATACGTTCTATTCAACGTCGTGGCCGAACAGGTAGAAAAAAGGAAGGTAAGGTTTTTGTATTAATGGCAGAAGGTACTCGAGATGAAGGATATTATTGGGCAGAAAAAGCTAAAGAAAGGAATATGAAGGAAAGTTTAGAAAAAATTAAAAATTCTGAGTTAATATCAAAATCAGAACAATCTAATCTCCTAAATTTCATAACTAATGAAAAAGAAGAAGATATTGAATCAATTGAAATAGATAGTCCAGATCTAAGTTCGATCAAGAAGATTGAAGATGCTGATAATTATGAGATCATCTGTGATAATCGTGAAACTGCTTCTTCAGTAGTAAGAACTTTATCACTAATAGGCTTAAATTTAAAATTAGAGCAATTAGCAGTTGCGGATTACATTATTTCAGAAAGAGTTGGGGTTGAAAGAAAATCGAGTAAAGATTTTAATGATTCTATCATTGATGGAAGATTATTTACCGAATTAAGCGATCTCGGGGAACATTTTTCAAGGCCAATATTAATTTTAGAGGGTGACCCTTTTAAAAATTCAACTATTAGTGAAAATGCTCTTTACGGAGCAATAACTGCTATACTGGTTAACTTAGGCATCTCAATCTATAGAACAGAAGATTCTATAGAGACAGCAAAATTTTTATATCAATTAGCAAAAAAAGAACAATCAGTTACCAAATCGTCATTAAAGCTAAGATTTGATAAAGCGCCTATTGATACTTCTCTCCTATTAGAGTATATTGTAGCGGGAATACCTGGTGTAAATACTCTTCGGGCAAAAAGCTTATTGAAAGAATTAAAGACATTACAAAATATTTTCTTAGCTGATATTCCAGATTTAACGAAAATTGAGAATGTTGGTAAAAAAATCGCTCAACAAATTTATAAAATTGGCAGATTTGAATATAAAAATAAGTCCTAAATTCGGGTAATATAAAATCCTTAATTTATTAAAACAATAAAAAAGATTTTTAATATTTTCAATAATAATTTATAATATTATTGAATTTTATTGAGTAAGGATACATATTCAAAAAAAGTTGAGCGAGAGAGGATATGATAAAATTTAAGGTTGTTGTTGCTGGAGCTAAAAATGTAGGAAAAACCAGTTTGCTTCGCCGCTTTGCTACTGGTAAATTCGAAAGATCTACATTATCTACGATTGGTGTTGATTTTGAAACAAAAAAAGTAGTTATAGATGATACTGAGATCCTGCTTAATATTTGGGACTTCGCTGGTGAAAAGAAATTTCGACTCCTCTTTCCTTCTTATGTATCTGGAGCTTCTGGAGCTTTAATGTTATATGATATTACAAAAGAAGACTCTTTAAATGATTTGTATGATTGGATCAACGTAATTTCTTCTGTACCTAATTCTCCCAAGACAAAAATATTAATCGAAGCGAAGAGTGATTTAGTGAGAAAAGTAAAAAGAGAAAAAGCACTAGAAATTTTTGATAAGTTTAAATTTCAAGGAGAAATGTTAAGTACTTCGGCAAAAACAGGTGAAAATGTTGAAAAAGCTTTTGAAATGTTGGGGAGAGAAATTCTTAAAAATTCATTAAAGAGATGTTCTAATTGTGGAAAACTTTATCCGTTAGAATTAAAATTCTGCCAATATTGTGGTTCTAAGTCAAATTAAATATCCTTTTTTGTTATTTTTTCGTATGTCTTTTAACTGTTTCTCTTTTTAAAATTATAAAATTATTGCTTGTTCCTATAATTAGATCTTTTAAAACAGTTTTTAGCTTAAAGAAAAATTTATTTAATACAATTAATAAGAAAAACTATAGTAATACGTTCTAAGGTTGTTAAATTTGAATTATGATATTAGCCAAGACATTCAAGAGATAATAAAAAGACTTAGAAAAGATAATATATCTTTTGAAGGAAAAACAATTTTAGTAACTGGGGGCGCAGGTTTTCTGGGCTCTTGGGTTTGTGATGTTTTAATTGAACAGGGAGCACATTGTATCTGTTTAGATAATTTATCCTCTGGGAAACCTAAAAATATATTACATTTAATGCAAAATGACAATTTTCGCTTTATCAATCATGATATTTCATATCCAATATATTTTGGGATGAGTTATCACCCATTAGGCATATGTGTAGCAGATATCAAAAAAATTGATATAATTATGCATATGGCCAGTAGAGCATCTCCTTTTGAATTTCAGGAAGAACCTATATCTATACTCAGAAGTAATACACTAGGAACATTGAATTCTTTAGGAATTGCTAAATTCCATAATGCAATTTTCTTTTACACAAGCACATCTGAAGTCTATGGAAATCCTCCAAAAGAAGCTATTCCAACACCAGAAAGTTATTTTGGAAATGTAAATCCTGTTGGCCCTAGAAGTTGTTATGATGAATCAAAACGAGCTGGAGAAGCTTTTATTAAAGCTTATGAACTTCAACATAAAATGA
>CAYPFJ010000048.1:0-13994 GCA_964409945.1 uncultured archaeon
TCATTTTATTAAAAATTGAATAAAAAAATCAAAATTACGTAGAAACTTTTATTCCTCTCCTAGCGACTTCTTTTAAAAGAAGATGATTTACCATTTTTTTGTCGCTTTGTGTAACTTCATTGTGATGTGTTATTATCTCATTAATATAAATATCATCCCTATTAGGATGGGGTAAAACTTGTTCGAGGTGCATCTTAATTATGTGAAAAAAAAGTAATTTATAAAATTTCCTATTAATCATCAGAAAAAAGAGAAAACTAATATTTATTTTTAAATTCCGTTAATTTTAAACTTATAAATATTAATTTTCATACTTTGTAGAAATTCTTGACTGATTTCATGATTAGTAGTAAAAATGTTATCATATTTAAATCCAGCTCTATTCTTATGACCTCCACCTTTATAATTTCTAGCTAATTCCCGGCAATTAACATAATCACTATGGATAATTATTTCGTTATAACGAAAGTCAATCCCTATATAACATTTTATCTTAGTAAAGTGATCCTTTAATAAAGATACTATTTTTCCCCCACCAAGCTTGGCAAAAGAAATTAAAATTTCACCAAAATCTTTAATATCTATCATTTTTATATGATTTAGTGCAAATTCGGTTTGATTACTTTCCCATTGTTTTACTTTCACTAACTCTTCATCAAACCAAGGATCTTCAAACTTTCCAATAGACATTAAATCAACAATTTTTTTCTTAACATCATCTAATTCATATCCTCTGTTGTAAGCAATAATTGATTGAAGATTGGATGCAACTTCATACTTTTTTGTTTGGAAATCTATATCTCTAGAAAATTTAGCAATCTTAATGGCAACAGAATCATCTGGTAAATAATAATCTTTAACAATTTCGGCGCCGCACCTCTTAGGATCATTTAAATAAAGCTCTAGTAATTTTTCTAATTCTTCTTTATTATAATTATCTATTAAATGATGGTCAAACCAAAATATTTTACAATGTTTGTCTTTCGCCTTATTAAATAGAGGAAATAATTCTCTAAAATCATCATTAAACCCAATATCAGAAATAATAAATTGTTCTTGCAAGGGAACTTCGTTAAATATTTCTTTTACATTATCTATGAAATTTGTATAATGGGCATAATATAATTTCATTTCTTGTGTTTTATCTTTATTAAAATAATTGAAATATCTCTTAACAATTGCTTGTGAACCTAATCCATCAAGATCTAATTCATGAGTAATAGAAATAATCATTTTTTTTAACTTGTTTAAAATATAAATTAATAATTTATCATTAGAAATAAGTGATTTTTAGAATAATGTTAAAAATGGTTTAACTTTCTCTCTTCCTTCGGTATTCTCAATATACTCTAGAATTCTTTTAGATAGTTCCTTTTTTTTTTGAAAATATGTTCTCATTATATCGTCTAAAGATTTATGAGGATATCTTTCCACTAACGCAAGATCTCTTCTTGAACACCCACTTTGTCGCATACAACAATAAGAAAGTGAACTAAAACATACAATTTCAGAATCCCAATTATTTTCTTTCGAAAATTCCTCCTTAATTCGAATAAATTCGTCAGTTCCAAGACCTAGATCCCTTAATTTTTCATCTCTTCTGCACTTTAACCCAAATGTAAGCGGATAACCGGGTTTACAACAAAATGTTAAAGCACGATAGTCCCCTCCCATACATATTGGTACCGGGGCATTATTTTCCCATCCTGGAAGGTTCCTAATTTTATCTTCTTCTAATTTCAAATTATTCTCATAAATCCTAAATTTGTAATAGCCCTAAATAAATATAATAAGAGGGCTCGGTACGGGAATTATTCCGAAAAGAATATGTTTCTTTCCGTTTGAACCCGTCTGTCCCCGGTTATAAGGATATTTTCAAACCTCTAGGGATTCACAGTCCCCAATATTAAGCGTTATGGCTTAAATAACCATAACTCTAACCACTATACGAACCGAGCCATAGTTTTTTTTTATAATAATAAATCTAAATGTTTACTCATAAAAAAATTTAATTATCGCTTTTGGTTTTCACTTACCACGGAAATTATATATTTTAGACATTGATTAATTGCACTATCAAGTTTTCCAGAATTATCAATAATTATATCTGCTTCTTGAAATAATTGATAAGTTTTTGCTCGTTCTATTCTTTCTTCTAATAATTCTGATCTTTCTCTTCCTCGATCTTTTAAACGTTTTATGGTTGTTTCAAGAGGCACATAAATGAAAACTACTTTAAGATTTTTATAAATTTCTCGTGTTTTTTGTACAATTGACCGACTTACATTAATAATAACGGGGTGCCCCTTTTTAAGAAAATCCTCAATTTTGATAGGAATTCCATAGGATAAACCGTAAATTTGCCATTTGAAGGCAAATTCTCCTTTCTTATCCATTTTTTTGAATTCTTCTGGAGTTATTGAAACGTTATTTTCAGAATTAGATGGTGGTCTTGTAATAAATCTTTTCGGAGCATAAATCTGCTTCAAGTAAGGAGGATATGCTTCTATTATTCCCGAAATTATTGAATCCTTGCCAGAACCGGAGTTTCCTACAACCAAAAATAATGTACCGGGGAACTTTTTTGACATTTGCTTGATGAATTATAAAAAAAAATAAATTATATCCATTTAGGAAACAATTAAAATATAAAAAATCATAAAGACTTATAAGAATAATTTATGTTAACAAACTTGAAAAAACAAATTATTATTTAAAAATAAACCTTCAAATTTTAGACTTAAGAGATGGCGAAAAAAAGTTCTATATCAACTTTAAAGATCTCAGACATTCCTGAAAGTTACCAAAGATACTTAGATGAAATTCATAATATATCAATTAGAAAAAAAGGTGGATGGGTTACAAACAAAGAAATTGCAGAAAATCTTCATGTTGAGCCCGCCTCCGTATCAGGAATGCTCGAAAAATTAAAAAATAAGGGATTAATTAAATGGGAACCTAGAAAAGCCATTAGATTAACCGAAGAAGGTAAAAGAATTGCTAAACAGTTAAGTGAAATTCACAACCTTCTTTACCAATTTTTCGCAAGAGTTTTGAAAATAGAAGATCAAAAAGTTATTGAGAATCTATCTTGTGAAATAGAGCACCATATTACACGAGATGTAAAAACTTCATTAGAACAATTTCTATCACAATATTTGGATAGTTAGATTTAATTATAATCTTTAATTCAATGGTACAACCAACTTAAAAAATTTCCTTAAATGTATTAAAAATGTCTGATGACTTAAAAGAAAAAATTAGTTATGTAAATAAAATATTTGAAAATTTTTCTAACTTTATTGAATTAAGTGATTTTAGATCTTTTTTATTATTTACTCTAACTAGCCAAGTTCCAACTAATATTTTGGCTCAAATCGGTTTGGGAGGGAATAAAGAAGTAATTAATTTACCATATAATCCTATATTCAATATTTATTATCAGAAAATTAATTTGATATCAGCAGGGTCTTTAATCGTTTACGTAAAAAAAGAAACTATCAGTGAAAAATTTGTATTAGATAAAGATGATCGAATAATTAAAAATTTTCTGACTACTAATGAAATGAGTCTTGCTTTTAGAGGTAAGGAAAAATTTCTCCTTCCAAAGATTAGTGATTGTACGGTTTATAATGACGATGGAAAATCTAATTTAAAAATTAAAGTTGACGATTTATTCCATTCATTAGAAAGTTTCCTAGCAGTAGCTGAGCCAAATTTGCTCTTTGTTGTAGACGCTACTAATGAGTCAGAATCTGATATATTATTTACATTTAATATGGTACCAGAGATGCCAGGTCGTATCGATCAAAAGGTTCTGAAAATCGATGTTTTTTTTGATAAGACCCATAAAACAAAAGATAAAACCTATTTAAAAAGAGAAGAAGATTATACAATAAAATATTTGAATGATATTAAAGAAATAAGCCATGCAGATACATATAAGTCAGCTTTTTCATTAATTCTACATGTAAAATCATTTTCAAAACCATAGTATCACTCAATTCTTTTTATTTCTTCCATCTTTTTTTAGAGTATAAAATAAAAAAAATGTATATTAGTGTATTAATACTATTATTGCATTTATTAGATAGTTGATAGAATTATATTCGTTAACAATTAAGCGATTAATACAATTAAAGGATTAATATAATCAATTTATATAACATCCGACAAAATATATTAAATATAATATTCAGTGATCAGTTTACATTTAAATATTTTGTAAAAAGGGTTGATGAAATGAAGATTATTACAATAAATTTACCAGAAAAGTATTTGCAGGCAATTCAAATTTTAAATGACATGGGGGTTTATCCCTCCCGAAGTGAGGCGATAAGAATTGCCTTAAATGATTTTTTAGAAAAAGAATTAAAAATGTACAATGATCTCGATGAACATAGCTTTAAAATGCTCATAAGAAGTAAAAACAACAAAAAAAATTAATCTTATTTCTTTTTTTCATCTTAGATTTTAAATTTCCAATTTTAATGCATTATCTTTAATTCATTTGATTTACCAAAAAGAATTAATTAAAAAATTAAATAGAAAAAACGTAATAAAATTTGATATATTAATGTCTAATATTTTTAATGAATTATGAAGAACTTGAAATGTATTGCAAATAATGATTTTATTAATGCTTTTCTTAAGTGCCTTATTTCGCATAATAACCCCCATGGCAGAAGGGATTTCTTTTGTTTAGAAATTTAATGAAAATCAAGTACCATTCATTAATACTTATCTCAAGATATAAATAGTCAACTGATTTATTTTCAATTAGAAAAAAAGGAACTCAAGTATTATATTCATGCAACAAAAATATATATAAAGGTAAAATTATGAAAATAACAATTATTGGAACAGGAAGATTAGGGAGTACTTTAGGGAAAATTTGGGCAGAAAAAGGACACCTGATTATGTTTGGCTCTCAAGATCCCCAGAAAGCAATAAAGTTAGCTAATTCAATCGGATTCAATGCAACTGGTGGAACATATGAACAAGCTTCAAAATTTGGTGAAATAATCATTCTAGCAGTTCCATGGTCGGGCGTAAAAGAAACAATCAAAAAAGCAGGAGATTTAGAAGGTAAGATTATTGTAGATTCTACTACTTCTGCTGCACCCAGTTTGGGAGGACTTTCAACAGAACCTACTCCGTCTGCGGCAGAAAAAGTTGCAAAATGGGCAGTAGGGGCTAAAGTAATAAAAGCCGTTCATACTATTGGAGTAGAAAGTTTAAATAAAACACAATTTGGTACCCAACAAGCAAGCTTATTTGTTTGTGGAGATGATCTAGATGCAAAATCTAAACTTAAGCAATTAGGACAAGATCTAAGTTTTGAAGTTATTGATGCTGGGCCACTTACAAATGCAAGACTTATAGAACCTTTGGCAATACTTTGGATTGAATTAGCTTATAATCAAGGGATGGGGACAGATATTGCTTTTAAATTATTAAGGCGTAGGATGGCAAAATAACTAATTTATTAACTTTATTTTTCTCTTTTCTATTTCATTTTTATTTTGCGTTAGATTTCACTTAAATTATAACTTTAACATATAAAATAAAATTAATTTAAAAATTATAAATAATCATAGGTAGATTATCTTTTAATAAATATTGATTTATGAATGAGATATGCGAGTTGCTAGATATTATAATAATAATGATATAAGGACTGATGATATACTAAAGCCAATAATCGGTCCAGGAGAATTCATGGTTAAAGTAAAAAAGTCGGGAATCTGTGGATCTGATATATTAGAATATTATAGAAAAGCAAAAATGAAAAAGTTGGGAGTAAGCTCTTTGATTTTAGGTCATGAGATTGCTGGAGACATAGTAGAAAAAAGTGAGACTATAAAGCATCTTAATGTGGGAGATCGTGTTTTTGTCTCGCACCATGTGCCTTGTTTTGAATGTCATTATTGTAAACAAGGACATCATACCGCGTGTGATTTACTACATAATACAAATTTCGATCCTGGTGGTTTCGCTGAATATGTCAGGGTACCTAAAATCAATATTGAAAAGAGGGGTGTATATGTTTTAGATAATAATGTCTCATATGAGGAAGCAGTTTTTATTGAGCCATTAGGATGTGTTTGTCGAGCACAACGTTTATCAAATATTAAAAAAGGGATGACTGTCTTGATTTTAGGTTGTGGGGCATCTGGTTTATTACATGTAAAATTAGCAAAACTTAGAGGTGCTAAAAAGGTTATTGCAACTGACATTAATGAATTCCGGTTACAAAAAGCACAGGAATGCGGAGCTGATGAAGTTTTTAACGCAAATAGAGATCTATCAAATGAAATTAAAAAGATCAACGACTTTAT
The DNA here is from genome assembly GCA_964409945.1 of uncultured archaeon. Classification (GTDB taxonomy): domain Archaea; phylum Asgardarchaeota; class Lokiarchaeia; order Sigyniarchaeales; family SOKP01; genus Loki-b32. Next base: position 6,342 of record CAYPFJ010000048.1, read on the forward strand.
ATTAGCCGATATCGTGATAGTTTGTACGGGAGCTTTATCAGCAGCAAAACAAGCATTGGAATGTGCAGCACCAGGAAGTAAAATCATATTTTTTGCGGTTCCAGAAACAGGGATAAACTTAGAAGTTCCGATAAATCGATACTGGAGAAATGAAATTACAATTATGACTTCTTACGGTGCGGCTCCAGAAGACCTTGATGAGGCATACAATTGGATACTCTCAAAGAGGATTAATGTTGTAGATTTAATTACTCATCGATTCCCCCTCAGCAAAGCTGGCGAGGCATTTAGAGTAGTATGTGAAGCTGGTGAATCAATTAAAGTAATTCTTGACATGGAACTAGATTAATATCTTGAAAATTCGATTATTTAAAATGATTGCTTCTCTGGATATGCTTTCGAATTATCCAGGATTCCCATAAACTATATATTTCAAATAAAAAATCTTTTAATTTTCTTTTTGGGAAAAAAATATCCATTTTAAGTAATTGTTTAACAACCTCATCTTCTGATAACTTTGAAGAGTTTGATATTTTTAATGCATTATCGACTTTTTTTTGATTTTCCTTAATCTTAGTTCTCATATATTCAAAAGGGTGTGTATCTGGATTTTTTACTATATACGAGTGGCTTGAAGTTAAAAATTTCGCATTATTTAAAAAAATTGACTCCGCTTTATTAATATCTTCAATATATTGCGAAATTGAGGCTTGCTTAAATCCATACCAAGGACCGAAACCATCAATCCCAGGTTTTGGTTTATCAAATCCAAGGCAACTAATATGTAATACTTTTTCTTTAGGTAATAAGAATCCTACATGTGCTTTTGAGTGTCCAGAAAAAGAAATTGTATCTATTCTAAACTTTTCAAATTTTAGTGAATCCCCAGGTTTAAAACAATTTACATGTTTACAATTGTGAAATCCATTTATTTCTCCAAACTTTTCAACAGAAGAGTACTCCATTGCTTCGTTAAAACCAAATCCTTCATAAAAATTGTGTAGATCAAGCAAAAAGTTCGCTTCAGGACTTGGAGCATGGATATTAGCTCCAAATTGCTCCCAAGCATATACATGAGAAGTGTGGTCGACGTGTGCATGAGTACACACGTAATTTGAGACGGGACCATATATATCATTTAAATTTTTAATATAATTAGGTTCGATATTTAAATCAAGTGCTATCGTTGTTTTATTTCTAGCTTTTTTAGGTAAAATTAGAAGTCCATCACAACAAGAAAATAAAAAGGGGACTTTTTTTTGATGGATTAGTAAAATGTCTTCTGTTACTTCCCAGATTTCAAGATTATCTATTTTTGGAAGAGGCATTGATGTTAAATTTACTGATATTTAACCAAATTGTAATAAAAAATAAATAAAACTTTAATAAGTTGACTTTCATAAAAATTAAGTCAATTTATGCGAAGATTGAACATATTGTCATACTACTTGAAAGCATATAATATGTAGTATGGAGCAAGATATAGTCCTTTCTTGGAAATACGATTAATAAAATAATTTGTTAATTTTGAGATAGGGTTATATATCGATGCAATATTTAGATTTACCTTAGGAATAAATTTCTTTGTTGTAAGATTATTTCTATTTTCATAAACTCCCGCTATTACCTGACCATCAAAACTGTTTCGGGTAAAAAATTCTAACAAATCATATGGATGCATTAACCTTTCGGCCCAGTTTCCAGTAAAAGGATCACAGGTATTTGAAGGAAACTTTTTCTCTCTTTCTGAAGGAACTATTGTCAAATCTAAATATTTTAAAACACACTCTTTGATATCCTTCTCAATCATTCCCCTTGTTAACCTCGTTAAGAGTTTTAATTCTTCAGAATTTAGTCTATCTTCTGATATTTTAAGAATGAGTTCCTTTCTTATTTTTACATAGGCATCTAAGGTATATCCTTCTTTATGTCCAAATTCCTTTTTTCTATCAATAAACTCGCAATTATGATGATGAGTTTTTATTCTTTTTTTTATAATAGGATTATATGGATTGGCTCCTGAAGCTAATACAAGGCTTAATTTTTTTTGAGGTAGTTTTATTAGACCCTGAAAAAATGATTCAATATTATAAATATGTTCAATAACATCATAAGATCCTACAGCATTACAGTAAATAGATTTATCTTTAAGGTAACTTATAATCTCTTGTATTTCACCTAAAATGTAACCATCTGCAATATTTCCTATTGATTTAGCAATCTCTTTAGCATCATGACATGAAATTTTGTAGATATCATTATATAAAACTGTACCAATTCCGATCTCTTTCGCAAGTAATGAAAAAATACCAGAACCACCACCGTATTCAATAAAAACAAAATCTTCTAGAGAATTCTTATAATTTCTCAAACAAAGAGCTAATAAAAAACAATATCTTTGCAAGGTTCCTTTCAAATTCGAGAGTGATTTACCAAAATAATTAGCCATATAATCTGAAATATTTAAGGATTTAATTTCAAAATTTCTAAATTTGTTAAATAAGTTTTTAGCTGCTAATTCAATCTCGTCCAACAGTTTTCGATTTTTTGGCAAATATTTAGATTTAAATAAAAATTCCATGATTAATATAAAAAAAAAAAATTTAATTACTTATTGAATTTCGCTTAAAATCAGTTAAATTAATGGATTTGATTTATCTTCTTGAAGTAGAAAAGTTAGTAAAAAGAGAGCCAACATAACTATAGTAAGTACAATTGTTAATATACCCATAGTTGGGACAAAAACAGGGTAGCTAATAATTGAGAAAACTAAATTACCAACTAGCCTTGTCATTTCACATATTGTTATAATTTTGAAATGAAATACTCCTTAATATTTAAATATAGAAATCTGATTAGGATTTGGTTGAATATGAAAAATGACTAAAAGTCTAAAAAAAATTAATAATAGAATTAGAGTCCTTTTGGACCTTGTTTGTATATTTCATAAGCTTCATCCACAGAAGCATTATTATGAACTATCTCACGAACTGCTTTAATCATTCCAATAGGGCTATCACTTTGAAATATATTCCTTCCCATATCTACTCCTCTTGCTCCTTTGTCAATTGCATTCTTTGACATCGCTAATGCATCTCTTTCCTCGATCTTTTTTCCTCCTGCGATTACTATTGGTGCTGGACAAATACTTGTTACTTCTTCAAAGTTCTCGCAATAATAGGTCTTTACAAAAGTAGCACCCATTTCTGCAGCCATTCTACTTGCCATCCCTAGATAACGTGCATCTCTTACCATTTCTCTGCCAACGGCAGTGACAGCTAATGTAGGAATGCCATATTCTTGACCCCAATTTACTAACTTTGAAAGGTTCATTAAAGTTTGCTTCTCATATTCTCCTCCTACAAAAATTGAGCAAGTAATAGCTGATACATTTAATCTTATCGCATCATCAACAGTAACATTTATTTCCTCATTAGAGAGCTCTTTTAACATTGAAGCCCCCGCTGATACTCTTAAAACAATAGGTACATCAATTTCAGAAGGTACACAGTTTCTAAGCATCCCTCTTGTCAACATGAGAGCATCAGCATATTCAAATAAGGGCTTCATATCAGTGAAACATTTTAATTGACCGGGAACGTTTCCAAAATATCCATGATCAATAGCTAACATAACGCACCGCCCACTCTTTGGTTTAATTATTCTGTTAAAGCGGTTCTGAAACCCCCAATCACCCACTACAACCATTTTTAATTCCCTTTTTAATAGTTTGAATATAAATTAAGATTATTTTTTTAAATAAATTAATGATCTCTATTTTACTTTTTCTAAAAAACACATATAAGGTAAAGTTTATACAAAAATAATTAAATCACACTTAAGAATTCTCCAACTCTGTTCTTAATTTTTGAAACGAGTTTTCTTGAGATGTTTCGCCTTATAAACTCTTTAATCAAGTTAAAGTGATAATTACTAATTTTTTTTCTACCAAACTTTTTAGAAATTCTAACTATTAACTCATCTTCATAAATTTGATCAATTTCTTCTAATATTGAAACAGTATAATGCACTTCATTTATCAGTTTAGATATATCTTGTTGAAGAAGTTTTAGTTGTTGTTCTTCATCAATAATGTCTAAGGCTCTTTTAATGATCTGTTCTTCGAATTTTAACTTGATTGTCCACGGAGTCTGAAATATATGTTGAGATGTATCCAATATTAAAGCATCTTTATCCTTAATTTTAATTTTATTAATATCAGGGTTTTCAATTATATGGATTGTTTTACTTTCCCTATATGTCTCTGGTAATAGATTATCCCCAACTGAATTCAATAAAGCTTCATCATATTGGAAATTTTCATCTTTTATAACATAAGAGGGATAATTAAATATTTTTCCATGTATAAGACTGAAAATTCCATAGATTCCAAAAATTTGTATTAAGTTCCTAAGATTTACCCTTCCAGCAGCTTCCCTATCAACTTCAGGAGAAATCGCACCCATCAGAATATCTATTTTCTCATACCCTCTTATAATTCCTTTTGTATCTACAAAAACGATAAATTGGTGTTCAGGACATACAGCATTAATTGGTATTTGAATTTTAACAGTACCAAATTTTTTTTGAGAGAAAATCGCCTCAGGAACATTAATTGATTTCGCTTTCCCACACGTAGGGCACACGACTTCTAGAACCTTAAATGATTCAGTCATATTAGAATCTGAAAAATTAATATTTCAATTAATAATTAATAGATAAACTCTACATAAAAAATTTAATAAAATTCCCACAATTCAAAAATCAAGGTTTAAAATTAAAATCTTGTAAATTTAATGATAAATTTACTTATTAAGGAGCTTGAGAAATTTCTTCTTCCAAATCTGATACTCCATCACATAATTGAAGCCGCAAACAGTATCAAATTCTCTTTTTTCAATTATATTTTTTAACCTTTTTGCTCCTTCCATGGTTGATTGTAATGGACCGTAAGGATTTAAAATAAAAATCTGATCTAATGGGATTAAATAATCACAGATGAAAATTACATTTTCAAAAATATAAAAAGTGAATCCTTGAGTGTGTCCATTGATATGAAAAGCTTCTATTCCAGATAAATTAAAATCTTTCGTAAATTTTTTATCAAAAGGATTCAATTTAGAAAGTGGATGTTCAGAATCATTTTTATGAATCCATATAAAAGCAGTATAATATCCTCTATAAAGGTTTGATGCTCCAAGAAAATGTTGGTGCGTGAATAATATTTTATCCATCGGTTCTAACTCTTTAGAGAAGGTAGAAGGGCAATCAATCCAGACTCTTTTATTATCTATTTCAATGCTATAAGCAGAATGTTCAAGTCCTAAAGATGGATATGAATTTAAGCGTACTACTTTATCGTTAACTCTTGAGCTCACAATTTTATGCATTTGTGAACACTCTTCTGCAGTTATAAAATTTTCATTAGAGGTGCCACAGAAAGGACAAAATTGAAAATAATGTCCTATCATATTATAACCACATTTTTTACATACATATTGTCTTTGAAGGTCTGTCATTTCACTTGATTTGTCTGAGATTGTCTAAATATTAATAAAACTTCTTTTGGATTATTTCTTATTGAATATATTAAAATTTTTTTAATATATTAAATTGGTAAAATTATGAATATTAACGTTTCTGAAGAAGATTCGAAATACATGTATGACTTTGTACAAAGTGTTATTGACAAAATTGGACCAAGAACGTCATGTAGTTCACAAGAAGCAGAAGCTGCAGAATTTATCAAGAATGAGTTTGAAAACTCCTGTGATGAGGTCTCAGTGGAGAAGTTTACATGTCATCCAAAAGCATTTTTAGGTTGGATTAAACTGGACATGTTTATGATTATAATTTCGATTCTCCTTTATTTTATAACTCAACTATTTACAGAACAATTCTGGTTATTACTTATAGCTATAATCTCCTTTGTTTTTGTATTATTGCCATTTTTAATTATGTGGGAGGAATTTTTTAATTATAGAGAGTTTATTGATCCATTATTTCGTAAGAAATCCTCACAAAATGTAATTGGTAAATTTAGTTCAGAGGGAGAGCTAAAAAGAATTATTATTTTTTCAAGTCATATGGATACCGCCGTTGAATTTAAATTGATGAAAATTTTGGGATGGAAATTTATACTAATAGCATTCGGAGTAATTTTTCTTATGCTAATGTGGTTGGTTCTTTCATTTTTAAATTTAACCTTTATATTGATTGGATTCATTAGCCTGAAAGCTATTTTTCTGAATATTATGATTTGGGCTCTTATTATTGGAAGTCCTTTTATTATCCTCTTATACTTTTTTGTACCATTGGGAGAGAAGGGGAATGTTGTACCAGGTGCGACAGATAATTTAAGTAGCTGTTCAGTTATTCAAGGATTGGGAAGATATCTAAAAAATAATAGAGATATTATCCCACCTAACACTGAGATAAGATTGATTAGCTTTGGGTGTGAAGAAGTTGGTTTGAGAGGATCATATCGCTATGTAGAAGGTCATCATAATGAACTAAAAAGAAATGAAACTCTTGTGGTAAATATGGATGGCCTTGAAAAGCCCGATCATATTTATATAGTAGAATTTGAGCCTACTACTAGAACTTGGCACTCTAAGGAAGTTATTCAAAAATTATCAAGAGCCGCAGAAATTGTAAATATTGAAGCAAAACGAATAGGTTCAGGAAAATTAGAAAAAGCATTAGGACGCTTAACTGGGGGCTCTGATGCTGCTGCTTTCTCAAAAGCAGGTATTAAGGCCGGATTTATAAATGCGGCTGATTGGAAAAACCGTTCTAGTTACTATCATCAATCTGGAGATACTATTGACAAAATTGAAAAGGGAACTTTGGAAAGTATATTAAAAATATGTATAGCTTTTTTAACAAATGAATCAAAGTCTCACGATTAAGTTTTTATAATTTTATTTTATTTACTTTTTAATTTACTAACAAAATATAATTCAAAGAAAAAGAAGGGATTTTTTTGCAGATTGAAATTTCAAAAGATGATTCGAAATATATGTATGATGTCATCCAAAAGATAATTGATGAATGTGGTCCTCGAATGCCTTGTAGTCCACAAGAAGCTAAAGGTGCAGAATTTATAAAAAATGAACTTGAAGAGACTTGTGATGAGGTAACTATTGAACCTTTTACATGTCATCCTAGAGCTGCTTTGGGGTGGATAAGAGTAGACTTAGTATTGGGTTTATTATCATTCAGCTTATTTCTTTTAATCCACTTGTTTATAAATTCATATTGGCTGTATATTTTATCCATCGTGTCGACATTATTAATCTTCTTTGCTTTATTAATCGCTTGGGAGGAATTTTTTAGTTATAAAGAGTTTATAGATCCAGTATTTAAGAAAAAGGATTCTCAAAATGTTATAGGTAAGATAAGACCTAAGGGTGAAATTAAAAAAATCATAATTTTTTCTGGACATCATGATAGTGCTTTACAATTTAATCTTCTAAGATATTTAAAGTATGGCTATGAGATAATTATTTTTTTAGGTCTTGGAATTCTGTTTTTTTGGTTTTTCGCATCTCTATTTTTCATAATTCTTTCCATATTCACATTTTTATTAGATCTTACTTTGATATATCAATCTTTCTTCAATTTAGTAATTTGGTTATTAATAATTGGAGC
>CAYPFJ010000048.1:14004-26769 GCA_964409945.1 uncultured archaeon
AGCTGTACCGCTTACAGCGTTATTTTTCTTTGTAACTCCAGGCGAAAGAGCAAATAAAGTTCCTGGTGCAGTTGATAACTTAAGCGCAGTTGCAATTATAATGGGTATCGGAAGATATCTGAAAAGCCATAAAGAAATAATACCTAAAAACACTGAAATAAGAATAATATCATTTGGTTGTGAGGAAGCATTTTTAAGGGGTGCTTTCCGCTATGTAGAAGCTCACTTAGAAGAATTGCAAAAATATGATGCAGAATGTATCAATTTGGATGCAATTCAAAGCATAAAATATCTTACATTCTCAGATAAAGAACCAACGACTAGAACTATTCATAGTGAAGAAGTTGTGCAAAAACTCATCAATTCTGCTAAGCTAGTTGGTGTTAAAGCAAATATCGCTAGTTTAGGTGGAGGAAGCTTTCTTGAAAAACTAGCAGGTTTAATGAGTGGAGGTACTGATGCTGCTGCTTTTTCAAAATCAAAAATAAAGGCTAGTACTATTACAGGTTTAAGTATGCTAAAGATGGTTCATTTTTACCATCAAAATACAGATACTCTTGATAAAATTGAAAGAGGAGTGTTAGAAAATGCGTTAAAAATATGTATAGGATATTTATTTTCCAAAACAACATAATAAAAGCTTATTAATAAAAAAAGATGTAATTAAACTTACAATTTTGTGCTGTCTTTCACTACTAATTTTACCAAAAGTATTATAAGTATCATTGGTATAACACCTACACCGAAAATTGAAAACAATGCATAATTTATAGAATTGGGGAAAACAGTTGTTAAAAATAATTGTCCAAGCGAATTTATTAAATAATGAGCAATAATAGATGGAATTAAACTCCTAGTTTTAATATACATGTAAGCAAATGAAATTCCTAGACAAGATGCATATATTACTTGGATTATAACATTAGATAGATCCCATCCATTCAATAAATTAGCAAAATGATAGAAACCAAATATTATTCCGTTAAGTAAAATTACTACAGTTTTGCTATATTTCCTTAATTGTAAATTTAATATAACTCCTCTAAAAGCAACCTCTTCCCAGATTCCTGGAGTAAGCATAATAATAAATAAATACCAGTTATTTCCTATAAAAAAGAAGTTGCTGTAAAAAATATAGTTTCCAAGAAGTTCTCCGAACAATACGGTGGATAATCCATAAATACCTATAGCACTAACTCCAAGCATAAGATTTCTCCATAGAGGTTTTACTCTACTTAATCCTATAGATTTAGAATGTTCTCTAAAGGTTTCTTTACCATTTGGAAGTTTTAATCCAAATGGAACGATAACCTGCCATAATAGAATTAAAAACCCAACTACTATAAAAAAGCTAAGAAACAAATAAACAGGAGTAGGTAAATTGTAAATAAAGGGAATTACAAATCCTGGTAAAAATGAAAAAATCACCTGTAAGATCACTAGAACAAGAGTCCCTACATTTACATGATCTCTTAAAAAGCCTCCAGTTTTATAATCAGCCATCTTTTCTACTTTTGGAAACATCCTGTCAAAAATAAACACCATTAATGCTAATCCAAAAATACCGATTACTCCCAAAACTATAAGCGCAATAGTAATATTAAAAATGTATATTAAAATAATTCCAGTTATTAAAATTGCCATATAAAGTCCAACATCAGATAATAGCATTAGGATCCATTTTAGTATCTTATTTTCTTTATTTAATTCTTCAATTATGTACTTGTATTTCATTTTTCCGAAGAATTTGATTTTTAATACAAACATAAATAACAGCAAAGTCCACGCAATCGGTAATGTTATTAGAAGTAGTATTAAAACAATAACTGATTGTAGTAATAAAGTAAGGACTATTGAAGTTATAATAAGTGATACTCCTTGAAGTGCCAACATCAATAATATTTTTGCTTTTGCTTGATCTCGTGGAACAATTGGTAATGAAGCTAATGTTGAGCTACCTGATTCTTCAAGATTCAAGAATCCTATTATTAGCATTATTGGTATGAAAAGATACACAAGAAGTATAATAGACCATACTATCAATATTGATTCAATTGAAATGGTTATCGCATTAAATAGTCCAGCCATTGATAAAATCATTATTAATGGATAAAAAATAGGGAAGAATATAAACATAAAAGATTGGATATCTCGTGTCGAAGAAACTATATCTTTACGAAAATATGCCTTAATTGGTGAGATAGGATTTATTTCGAATTGAATCTCCCTCTTCTTTTCCATTTTTACGGTTTTGATTTCTGTTGAAATTGCACTATGTAATGCCCTTTGAGCAACTTTAAATAGTGCCCATGTTAAAACAATGCTTAACGCAAACCCTGTTAAAGTAGTAAGTATTAAAATAGGATGTACTTGAAATTGAAGATTAGTTAATGATACTAGAAATGCAGGGGCAAATAAGAAAGGAATAAGGCTTAAAATAATAATCAATATGAAAGAAGGCTCATTAGTAGCAAAAATTGCAAAAAGACCAATGGTTGCATTTATTCCCCAACTGATTATAAAGCTAGTACAAAACATGATAATAAAATACCCTAACATGGTTACTGTTCTAATTATATTCGCATTTTTTGATTTCATTTTCGATTCTGAAAAAAGAAAACTCATCTTTTCTCCAATTATTACCAGAATGCTAAAACTGAAAATTACATTTACAATTGATGCTACCAAACAAACTAAAAACATTATAAAGTCTTGAGTTATGATCAGCATAATTATTGGAAATGCTACAATTAAAATTATTAATGGAATATCTAAATTGCGAAATAAAGTCATTACGCCTATCTTTTTCAAACTCTTTTTAGAAAATGGAAGTGTCTGCAACCACTTGAAAGCATTACCTGACATGAAAGATCCAGTTGAGATCATTCCAAACATAAGCATATACATAACAGTTATCCCAAAAAAAATCATAAATAGAAATGATGATATGAAAAAAATTGTATTTATGCTATAGAGCCCTAAATTATCTCTAATTTGGAAATACGCAACTAACGGTAGTAAAGGCAAAAATAAAAAAAGAATTGAAAAAACAATTTTAAGTGCCAAAGCTTGATGCTTAATATAATTTTTATTCTTTTTCAGTTTTTCAATAAATTTTGCTTGATGTGCTCCTGCACTAGCCATCTGGCTCTCCATAATGATCTCATAAATAGGGTATTTCGCTAAAGAATAGAAAGATCTTTGTTTTTTTTCTTCCATATTCATCAACACCATTAATTTTTCATTTTAAAAGATGCTCTTAATTTTTTTATAATCTCATTAACTGAAGTGTCTTGTTCAGTTAATCTTAAAAATACATCTTCTAAACTAGCACCGAGTTTATTCGCTTGTTTACGTAGCTCTTCTAACGTTCCGATTCCAACTATTTTTCCTTTATGGATGATCCCTATTCGATCACATAATTCCTGAGCAATCTCCATGATATGTGTTGAAAAAAGAACTGAACCGCCACTCTGTGTATGAAGTTCTAGTATAGATTTAAACACTCTTACAGATTTGGCATCGAGACCAGCAATAGGCTCGTCCAAAATAAGCAAATCTGGTTCATGGAGTATTGCAGCAATAATTTGCAACTTTTGCTTATTACCATGGGATAATGTAGCAATTAATTGTTCATAATATTCGATTGCTTCCAAGCTCTCCATGTATTCTTTTGCAAGTTCTGTAGTTTTTGATTCATCTAATCTACGGACAGATGCTATGAAATTAAATAAATCTTTCGGTGTTAATGATTTAAATATTAAAGGTTCCTCACTTACATACCCTATACGACGTTTGATTTCAACTTCATCACGTTCTGGGTTCATTCCAAAAACACTCATTTCTCCATCATTTGGCTCAAGGAGTCCTAATAGAAGCTTTATCGTAGTGGTTTTTCCCGCACCGTTAGGACCTAAGAGACCAAAAACTTCACCTTTATGAACATTAAAAGAAATACCATCAACAGCTTTAACTTCTCCAAAATATTTCTTTAAATTTTTAACAACAATTATTTCATGATTAGACATTTTCATTCATTAAAATTGATTGTTTAACATAAATTTTTTTAATATTAATAATTATATATTTCTTTATATATTTTCATATATTACTATATTTAAATGTTGTGGATCATATATTATTAATGATTAATATGCCGATTTCTATGAATTTCAAATGTTTTAATAATATATATAGATATATATATGATTCTTTTTAGCTTAATATAACTCTATACTTTTTTTCTTTTTCTCATTCACGATCATTACTATTGAAATTAATATTAGAATTGTACCTAATAAATGGGCAATCGTGAAATCCTCTCCAAGAATAAAAGAAGCAAATATTGCTGAAGCTATTGGGGTTGGCGCAAACAGAGTAGCAGCTTTTGATACATCTAAATAAGATAATGTTAAATACCAACATACTAATCCAGCCCCATAAACCGCTCCCATCCTGAAGAAAAATAACAAGTTAGAAAGTTCAGTAAAAATTCTTAAATCTGGAGAAAAGAAAAGAAAGTAAGTCGATATAAGGATCCCACTTGATATAACATTTCTAATAAATACCATTTGTATTGGTGTTGCTTCATTTTTGCTAAACAATGGTTTTGTGAGGGTGTGTCCAAAAATCCACATTAAACTAATTAATAGTATTATGCCTACTCCAATTAATATAGTGAGATTGATATCCATTAATGTAAAAAATTGGGTAATACTAATTGCTAATCCTGAGAAAAGCAATATTGAAAAAAAAATCTGTAACTTAGTTATCCTTTCTTTTAGAATAAGATAACCTAAAATTATTGAAAAAAAGACAGTAGTTTTTTGAGCCAAGGATCCATTAATTGCTCCAGCCATATCATAACCGATAAAAAAGAAAACTTGATTTACACCAAAAATTAAACCAATACCAATTAATAACCAAAAATTTTTCTTCCAATTTGAAAGAACATGAACTTTATTAACACTTTTTAGTAGTTTATTCGCCTTCTGATTATGTGAATTTAATATTTTGAATTCAAATAATAAAATTGGAAAAAAAATCAATGCTTCAACCAAACAAGTCATGGCTCCAGAAAGATAAGCATCAACTGTCGTGGGTCTCGAAATAGCAATTATAGGCTGCAATCCGACAAATATAACCCCGAAAAAACCGGTTATCAGACCTTTTTTTGTATTCTTATCCAAGCTAATGATAAATAATTATGTGTGGCTATAAAATTTTATTCTAATAGAAATTTAATTGTAATTTTACGAAGATTATGTTTTTATTAAGTAAAATTTAATTGTTTAGGAAAATTAAAAAAAAAAACTTTTTAGATAAGTGGATGTGAATAATAATTACTAATAATTTTGCGATACAAACAAAAAGCCTCACGAAAAAATTCGGTAATATCGTAGCTGTAAATACTCTAAATTTAAAAATTCCATATGGTAAAACTTATGGTTTATTAGGTCCTAATGGAGCGGGTAAAACTACTACTGTTAGAATGTTAAATGCGATAATTTCTCCTACCAGTGGAACAGCGGAGGTAGTAGGATATGACATTATAACTCAAAGTAAACAAGTTAAAATAAACTGTGGCTTTTTACCTGAATCACCCGGGCTATATCAAAAGTTAACAGCAAAAGAATTCTTGGAATTTGTAGGCGAGTTATATTATCTCCCAAAAGAAATTATCTCTACCCGTATTGAAGAATTATTAGGTATCTTTGATTTGGAAGGGCGTGAGAATGATCTTTTAGAAGGATACTCAAGAGGTATGAAGCAAAAAGTATGTCTATGTGCCGCGTTAATACAAGATCCTAAAATAATTTTTTTAGATGAGCCAACTTCTAATCTAGATCCTGCAGCAGCTAGAATGGTAAAGGATCTAATCTCCGATCTCGTTAAGAAAGCTGATAAAACTATATTCATTTGTACTCATCTCCTTGATGCTGCAGAAGAATTATGCGATTTAATTGGTATTATTGACAAAGGGGAATTAAAAGTTGAGGGAAGCCCAAAAGAAATTATTGATTCGGTTGGTGCAAAAGATTTAGAAGAAGCATATCTGAAAATCATGGGTGTATCTAAAATTGAAGATTTATTAGCGTGGAGAGAAGAAATACCGGCTAAAATCGAGAAAGATAAGAAAAAAAAAAAGAAAAAGTAATGACTGGATAAGAATGGCTCTTTGGAAAACAATTGCTAAAAACGAAATAAAGCTCAGAACTAATAAATTTCGAAATCATCGGGGATTATTTTTCATTATTTTATACTCATTTTTCATAATTTGGGCTTTCTTCTTAGCTCCAATGCTTTTTGACTTATTTATGCCTACATTGGTCGAAGTTATTCCAGAAATTAATTTGACAGTTGCGTTAATTATTGAATATGTGTTGATGGCTTTTTTTTTATCCGTTTTTATATATCCTTTAAACAGTATTTATAGAAAAATTGAAATTGGGTTCAAAGAAATAATATTAGCATCACCAGCAACACCAGGTGATATTTTCTTAGGTGAAATCATAGGAAAATTACCAATTTATTTAGGGGGTGTTTTGTTTTTTACTCCAATAATAACGGGAATGTTCAACCCTATTATTAATTTGAGTCTAATTCAATATATAATTATTTATGTTTGTATTTTTGGATTAGTATTATTTGCAACTTTATTAGGCTCCATTGTTGCCGCATGGTTAGAGCACAAAATAGCTAAAAATGATCGAGCAAAAGATTTGGGAAAAATATTGTTATTTCTTCTCTCTATCGCAATGGTTGCAATAGTTTATACTCTGCAATTCTTATTTGAATATCTTATAACTAATCCTGAATTAAGGAATTGGGTAATGTTCTATCCTTCTTTATGGTTTTCTAATATTATTTTATATTTTATTGACCCAAGCTTGATAAGTAGATATATTTTAAACATATGGTCTAGTGTAGCTCTAGTTATAATTATTCCACTGATAATTTTTTTAGTTGCTTACAAAAAAGCAGATATGTTTTTTAGTGTGGAAGGAAGTATAGAAAAAATATCCACTGTGATAAAACGAGAAAATAAATTCTACAGATTAACTAGGAAATTATCGGGGCATAAATGGGAAGGATTGATTATAACTCAACTAAAGGAGTTTTTAAGAAGACGAGAAAGTATAATGAAGTTTGTATACTTAATAGGATTAGTGGGTGTTTTAGGAGTACTTTTCTCAACCTTAGGTTTGGATTATTTAATTGGTCAATCAATATTAATTGCTATGATTATCATTATAGGTGGAATAATGTACGGGCTAATGTTTGGAAGCTACATATTTGTTGGGAGTAAAGACTTAATCTGGGTATATAAAAGATCTCCTCGTAATATACATGCTTTGGTGTTTTCTTATCTCTTAGCAATGTTAATCTTTAATATATTAATAGCGTTAGGACTTACAATTTTCTTTGCTTTCCTTCTCAAATTTGATCTTTTTAATTTTATATTTTTCTTTAGTTTCTATTTAATAAATAGTGAAGTTGTTATTTCTCAAGCAGTTGGAATCCAATGTTTAAGCCCTGCTTTTGAGGAAAAGGGTAGTTCGATGACAGCAAATAATCTTTTTTTAATGGTTCTTCAATTGATACCTTATCAATTCGTACTCATGTTTATTATACTTGCATTTGATGTTCCCACTTCTCCAATTTTAGCCAGATTCCACTATCTCATGCCTTTATTATTGATTTCTATTGCAAGTGCAATTCCTCTTTTAATTTTCGGATTAAGAAAGTTAAGTAAAATAGAGTAAAAAAATTTTCTTTATAAATTTTTAAGTGCAATTTTCTCCAATTCTCTAGTTAAATGTTCATCAATAGGAACTATGGAGGATTTATCTAATAATCTAGACGCTTGTTCTTTAGCCCTTTTTCTAACAGATTTAGAACCGTTCTGTTTCCAAGCATCACGTGTCATTCTATCTATTATTGGGCTTGGAAAGTATAATTCTTTTTTAAAATATTTCAGGGTTGATGGATGGGATAAAAGTTCTTCTTTATCAGCATAATCTTTTAGAATCTCTGAAGCAAAAGGAGATCCATGATCTTCAATACCTTGAATTAATCTTTTTACCATTCCTACTATTTCATTATCAATAATTAATTTCTCAATACTTTGGGTTGATTCAAAATCAAGCATTCCAGGACCAGAAACCATATTTATCCCTGCTAATCCTGCTAATAGAGCTCCCATGCCAGCTTCAAAACCCGCTTGACCATCGGGTATTTTAGAGTCGCTAAGTGACATATATGCATGAGTGGGCAAATTTAAGAGTTTTCCCATCTCAATATCTCCAAGATTTATCATCATCGTTTCTATTGCACCCATTGGTGTCGTTCCTTGTTTCATATCAAAAACAGCGGGAGAACCACCCCAAATTAAAGGAGCTCCTTGTTTGGTTAACTGTACAATTACAACTCCTGCAAGACATTCAGCACAGTGTTGAGTAATCGATCCAATCAAGGTGATTGGGGCACTAGCTCCAGCCAATGGCATTGAAACAAATTCAGAGGGGATCATACTTTTCGCTGCATCAATTAATGATTGTGTAGTTAGATCTGACCATTTAAGAGGGGGACTTGGACATGCATCAAATATTGCTAGTGGTTTTCTCGCTAAATCGTCTTCCGATGACCTACATGCTAATAGAATTTCTCGCATAATCGAGAAACTTTCTTTGCGGAATGTTCCAGTAATAATGGGCTTATAACAATTAGACAGCGCGAGATATAATCTATGCCAATCTTGAGCGTCTTTAGGTACATCATTATAAATTAATGCTGTACTTTGAGCATCGATATATTTCAATTGCTCAACTACTTTTGAAAATCTTATGAAATCTTTTGATACAGCTTCTCTAATATCCCCTGTTTCCTCATCAAGTATGAAAATTGCAGCAGACCCTGGATCAAAATTAACATTATCTTCCTTCAAAGTAATATGTTCATTACCCTCTCGGTCGTAAAGGGTAATTTCACTTGGTACAGTATCTAAACATTTATTAATTAAATCTGGTGGGATATAATAACGTGAATCTTCATGATTTATATCATGTTGATTAAATAAGTTAGTCGCTTCATGATTCTCAATAAAAACTCCTTGAGTTTCGAGAATCATTTTAGCTTCTTCCAAAATCTTTTGTTTATGTTCTTCATCTAATATTTTTATCTTTGGTCTTATAATTGGCATTTATTTGTACTCCTAATGTTATTTATTATTAGAGAGAATTAATAATTTTGCGGATTTCCTTAATTGTTTTTGGAGATGTACCACAACAACCTCCTACAATTTTGGCTCCAAATTCGATCATTTCTCGAATGTCATTAGCAAACTCCTCAACGGGTTGTTCATAATAAGTTTTCCCACTTTTAACCACGGGTTGGCCCGCATTAGGTTTTATAGATAAAGGTTTATCAGTAAAATTTTTTGAAGCTTTTAGTAATTTAAGCATATCCTTAGATCCTAATGTACAATTTGCTCCAATTACATCTATATTTTCATTATTCAATGCTTCTATACATTTTTCTAATGAATCTCCCATAATTGTAAAGAAACCCCTTTTAGTCATTCTATAAGTGATTGATGCAATTAAGGGTTTTTTAGAAACATCTCGTACTGCTTTTATTGCTGCCAACATTTCTTCAAGATCTGAAATTGTTTCAATATGCCAAAGATCAACCCCTTTTTCTAATAATTTTGCTTGGGTCGAAAAACTAGAATACCATTGATCACTAGTAACATTTCCTACTGGTGGTCTAAATTCACCTGTTGGGCCAATATCTCCGACAATTAAGCCTCCAGAAGGACGGACATTTTTGATATTTTCTAAAGCATTATCGATAATTTCTTCAATTCGATTTTCAAGATTATAATGAGATAAGTTCAAGGGAGTTGAACCAAAAGTATTGGTCTGACACATATCTGAACCTGCATTATAATATGATCGATGTATTTCAGAGATTACATCTGGTTGTTCAACATTTAAAATATCGGGGATTTTCCCGGATTCTAATCCTCTTTTGATAAGTTCACTCCCGAATCCCCCATCAAAAAGCACGATCTTAGAATCATCCTTTAACCAATCTTGGAATGACATTTTTTTATCCTCTATGAATAGTATGATTTTTATTTATCCAAAAGAGATTTAACTAATCTGACGGCACCAATAGCATTTTCAGCAAAACCATCAGCACTACATTCTTCTACCCAAGTATTTGTTACAGGAGCACCACCTAGAATTACTTTGAATTTGTTAGCTAGATTTTTTTCTCTTAATAGTTCAATAACTTTTTTCTGACCCGTCATAGTGGTTGTTAATAGAGCAGAAATACCAATAATATCTGCATTTTTTTCAATAGCTTCTTCTACAATTTTTTCAACAGGAACATCAGCCCCTAGATCGAAAACATCATACCCATAAGCTCTTAACATTGTCGCTACTATTGTTTTTCCAATTGAATGAATATCACCCTCAATTGTAGCTATAACAACTACGCCATGGGAAATTTTTTCCGATGCGTCATGAAGATAAGGAATTATCAGATCCAAACAATTTTGCATTATTTGAGCGCCTCGCATTAATTCCGGTAAGAAAAATTCACCTTCTTCCCATAACTCTCCAACTTTCCGAATTCCAGCAGCAAATCCCTTTTCAATGACTTCAAGCAATTTCATTTTTTCCCTAACAGCTTTTTTTGCATATTCAATAGCTTTTTCTTCATCTAGATTTACAATAGCCTCGGATATATCATTATAGAAATTCTCTTTTGACACTCAAATCTCTCCAAAAAATTCGTTAAATCACAATTAAAATTCAATTCAAATATTATTTATTTACATACAATAAATTAGAAAAACCTTATTGTTAAATAGAAAAAAATATTTGCTAATTTTCTTTTTAAGATTTAGTCTGCAATTAATAAAACACAAGTGATTTGATGTCAAAGAAGTTTTCGAAAGAACCGATTAGAGGTATGGATGATTATTATCCTTCAGATTTACGTGAAGTTAATTGGATAATTGAAACTATAAGGGATATAACAGAAAGATATGGTTATGAAGAATATGCAACTCCACAAATAGAACCCGTTGAAATTTTTGCTGCGAAATCCTCTGATGAATTAGTTAATGAACAATCATTCATAATTGAAAAAAAAGAAGGAGAAAGACTTATTTTAATCCCAGAACTTACACCTTCTTTAGCTCGGATGGTTGCTAAGAAAAGTCAAGAATTAAAAAAACCTATTCGGTGGTTTTCTGTTCCAACATGCTTTAGGTATGAAAGACCCCAAAGAGGTCGCCGCCGCGCTTTTTTTCAACCTAATGTAGATATATTAGGTGAGGAAAGTCTTTATGCTGATCTCGAAATATTTAACATAATTATAGATATATTCACTGAATTTGGAGCTACAGCAGAACAATTTCAAATTTATTATAATAGTCGACGATTCATGGATTCAATTAGTAATTTTATACTTGAAATAGATATAAACAAGATACCTTTAGTTTATAAGGCTTTAGATAAATCTGATAAAATGGATGAAGAAGAATTTGAAAAATACATAGTTGATACATTTCAGAATGAAGTAATCATCCAGGGTATTTTTAAATTAAAAGATGCGAAAAGTGTTGATGAATTATTAAGAAAATTTGATAATATTCCTGAAGAATTTTATCAATCTGAAGGATATCTCGAGATAACTAATTTTAACCGACTATTAAAGGAAGTAAATCTTTCTAATTATTGTACGTTCTCTTCTGGGACGGTGAGAGGTCTTGATTATTATACTGGAATTATTTATGAGGTATTTGATACAGGAAAAGAAAATATAAGAAGTATTTTCGGAGGCGGACGATATGATGATTTATTATCAATATTTTCTGAAGAAAAAATAACTGGAACAGGATTTGGCATGGGAGTTTACACACTTTCTTTATTCTTGAATACGTATAGTTTAATTCCAAATGATATTAAAGAAAAAGATTATAGTGATACAATCTATATAGCATCTATAAATGAAGATATGTCTACTTACGCATTTGAACTTGCAAGAATAATCCGAGACGAAGATTTTCCTTGTATAATAGATTATAGATTTAAAAATCTAAAAAATCAAATAAGTAAAGCTAATGAATTGGGAATTATTATTGTGTTAATCATTGGACCAAAAGAATTAACAGAAAGGACAGTTACTATAAGAAATATGATCTCTGAAGAGCAAAAAACCATCGAATTAGATGAATTAGTTGATGAAATTTACGATATAATAGATCAATTTGGTAACAATAAATTTGACCAATAAAGATTTTATTTTATGATATCAGATTTATTATTAAAAGGTAATCTTGTAAATTTTGAAAAATAATGGTAATAATTATTTTTCACATCTATCAATAGACAGTCCCTACTTATAAAATTCTAGAAATTCTTGACACTCATCTTATTCAAAAAGATTTGGAATGATTTACTGTATTCAGTATTTGGAGAAATTAATTATCAATCAAAAAGATATACTTAAAAACTAATTGATTTTAGAACCACAGTAAGAACAGATATTAAGTCGATTGTTTTCTAATTTTTCACAACAATTAGGTCAAAAAATGTCCTTTCCTGCTTAGGTAATTTTATAAACTCAGGATGAATACTATGATTATGCGCAAGCCATCAATTACTACATTCAAAAAAGATTTTTCACCCGAACAACGTGAAGAACTACTCAGAGCATTGAAAGCCCGTTTTGAGAAAAACATGA
>CAYPFJ010000049.1:0-26326 GCA_964409945.1 uncultured archaeon
TATTGCTTCTTAGCAATAATTAAGGCTTCATCTGGACTTTTAGCAAAATAACGCGAAGGACGAGATTCTTCTTCTTTAATAATCCATAATTTTTCTTTCTCAAGTTGAGTTAGAATGTTATAGATTCTCGAGTAGGGGACTCCAGACGCTTCAGAAAGTTCTCTTGCATCCATAGGACCTTTACTTATTAATGTTAGATATATAGAAATCTCATAATCCGTAAGACCAATAGCTCTTAAAGACTCTTTTACATTTTCTGGTATTTCTTTTGACATTGTTTTACCCATTCAATCATTTTAATGATGTAGATAAAGAAATTATGTATCAATAATAATAATAATAATAATATTAATATTCTTTTTCTTAGGAGTTAAGTATTCAGGAAGAAAAATTGATAACCTTTACTGTTAAATTCCACTCTTTATCTCTTTTAATAGTGGCACCCCTCTTTAAAATTTATTGGTAAATTTAGTAGAGAGGGAATTCAAATGAATACTACTGCTGATGATGCACAAATGTTAATTATACCAGTCGCGAAATAAAGAATTCTCCAAGCGTCTCCATTATTGAAAAATAACGCAAATGAGATAACAACCCATATGAAAGAACTTATTGGGAAAAGTAAGTTGCTTAGCCTATTTTTATTTTGTATTTTGTTGGATGTAAATCTAATCAGAGTGGGAATAAGATATGCAAGTAAACAGCTCGTGATAAGAAAAACTAGAATAACTATTTCCCATGTCCATAATAAACTTGCAAATATAGAACTATATCCAATTATTATTATAGCCGCTATGATTAAAGGTTCTTTAGCAATCTTATCCACAAATCTTAGTGAAATTATGAATATAATTGAAAATAATATGAAACTTAAAGCCATTAAATTCGCAAATGGGATGCTATAAACAAAAATTGACCAATGAGATTCAAGAATTTCGGGATTTAAAAACATTAAGAGATTGTAAACGGGTCCTGAAAAGATACTTGACAAAACAGCAAATGGTATAAAAAACTTTAAAATTGTGTGTTTCTCCATGTTATTCATTTTAATATGGAATCCTTAAAAAGTTTTATTTTGCAAAAAAAGCTTTTTCATAATATCTAACTAATTAACTTTAATGAAGCTAGTTGAATATTACTATAGGAGGAATAAATTAGCAATAATAAGATTCAATGTATTTTAAGTGGAAATATTTAATAATATTATACAATTCAAAATATTTATTATGCAACACAAATCAAAATTAAACCTTTCAGTAATTATATTGGTTATTGGATTAGGAATATTACCAACTGGATTGTTTATTAAAGGTTATCTCACTGATCAAGTTTCTTCAAAAGTTGCTCCTTTTTTATCTGTTCTTGAAGAGGAGGCTTTAATCGCTATCGAAGATGATTATCTTAGTTTAGGCGTTTCAGAGACACTTGAGGGACTCTCTACTGGGTTACTCCCTATAACACAAGGATGGGCATTAATAAAAGGTATTCCCACTACTCTTTTATATCTTCAAAATACAACACTTAAAGAGTTGCCACAATTTATTAATGCATCTCGAGCTGCTTTAGCTATTAGTACTGCAATAAATGATGTTATAACGCTTAATGGCTCTTCAATTTTTATTGCTACGGATGCATTTTTTAACAATTATTCGTTTCAAGATAATTTCTCCTCTACAGTACAAGGAATTTCAGAATATATGACTGGGGGGGTATATTCTCTTAATTATACTTATATTACTATAGCTAGACTATTGAACGGGGATTTTAATGTCCCAGGATTATTAACTGATCTAGAATTAGGAACAGGTGTTTTAGATTGGCTTGAATTTTATTCTTATGCTGAAGCAAATATTTCAAATTATAGGACTTCGATAGAAAGTGCATATGAATGCAACTGGTCATCTGGTCAGCTTCAGAATCTTTCAGCATATATAACAACATACTTGTTTGATGACATAGTTAAATCTCAGTATGCTCCTTTAAATTTGACTGCTTTTACGGAACTAACATTTTATAGTCAATGGGCTAATACTTCAATGGTATCCTCTGGATTTAATTTGAACTATTTTAGCGAAAATATTACAACGAATATAGTGGGCTTAGAAGCCGGTAGGCCAATTCCTACAAATATTACATTACAAACTGCTAAGGATCTATGGGATCCTCTGAATAATTATTCCTTTACTAACGAGATTGGAGTTTGGACGTGGTATCTTGCTATAGAGGGGAATTCCGAAAATTCAGAGTCGTTGATGTTAGAGTTACAAACAATTTTCTCGTTAGATAATTTTACAATGGAAATACTTTTAAATTGGTTACCGAATATAGTTGCTAAAAATTTAGTTCCATTAATATTTCCTCTTCCGCACCCGATTGGTAGTGGAATGTCTATATTAGATTATGCTGAAATTTTACTCATGGAACAATGGGCTAATGGTACGCTTTATAGTGGAGGAATTATTTTAGGTACTGGTGTTAAGGGATTTGAAGTAGGAATTCCAACAAAATCAAATCTTTCTTTAGCTATTGCAACTGCTCTATTTGATACAAAAAACATCTCTTCTTTAGTTAATAGAACGGGTATAGTAAAATGGATGAATGCATATGAAGGAGATACTGCTGCTCAAAATGAGATTATTGGAACTTTTAGTTTGAGTTCAAACCAATTAGATTTAATCACAACCTGGTTATTTACCTCATTTAGATATAATGTAACACCTGCAATAACATATATTTATACATCAACCAAAATGTCGACTTATGCTCAATTTGGGTTCTATTATCAATGGTCTGATGGGACACTCTTTCCAAGTGGGCTTGATCTGGGTCCAATATTAGGTTTAAGTCTAATTAACGGATGGGAATTAGGAATTCCAACGGGAACAAATATCAATGAATCGATCTCAGCACAACTATGGTCAAAGAAAGAAGAATTATCACTAATTCATTATAAGGGGATTGCGTATTGGTTTAAGGCAATGGGAGCAAGAGATTTAAATTATGAGTATTTAATGAATTATTTTGGACTAACATATAACCAAATGGATGCAATTTTAGAATGGTTAGTAAATATCAGAGAAAATTTTGGAGTTCCTATAGCTCAATTAGACGCTAATTTTCCTGTAGACCATTATACGCTAGGAAATAATATTTTCTTTGGATTCTTGATAGGTGGAAGTGTCATCGCAGGTCTTGGAGCCTTGGGTATTGTTTTACTAGCATTATTTAAAAAGAGATAGGAAAAAAGGAACTGACTTTAGGAGAATTTTATTTTTTTAATTTTTTTTTTCGATTATTCCAACATTAACTTTTTTTTTAACTGCAAAACTCTTTGGAAATGCTTCATTATTAAACTTTAGTTATTATCGGATATTCTGGTCATCAATTTTTTTTATTCGAATGGAGATAGCGGAAAAACTTGGAATTCTATGAAAGACTATTGAATATCTAAAAGAAGGGTTAGATTTAATGCTAAGAAAAAAAAATGAAATAGTCCGAAGCAATTATTAATTGTAAGGGATTTGATTTCTTTTTTCGAAATTTATCGTCAAATTTGATTAAGAAATTTAATGAACCGTAGTATACGACTTTCATCTTCTTCTAAGATATTACCTTATGCAATACTTTTAGGTGTTATCTTACCTTTTTAGCGTAGTTTAAGTTTATTATAAGGTAAAAAGGAGATATTATTGTATAAAGAAGGAGTCTCGAATGATTTAATTCCAAAATTTAAATTGTCTAGTAAAGTATTATAGTTTGATGGAAAAAGAAAAAAATTTACTGAAGATTAATAGATTGATAAATTTAAATAAGGTTTTTCATACATACTCTTTTAACAATATATACAAAATTTTGCAAAAAAAGAATAAAATTGTAGATTTGATAAATAAAATTTAATAAATGATTCATTATATTTAATAATTAAAAAAAATTATTATTAAAAAAGAATATAATTATAAGAATGTGATGTCATGGATATCGTTGATCTAAAAATTTTGGAATTATTAAAAGACAATAGTAGGATGTCATTTAACGACATTTCTCTAAATGTAGGTAAGACTGAGGCTACTATAAGAAGAAGAGTTAAAAAATTAACAGAAGACGGAATTATAAAAAAGTTTACTATTGACTATACTGTCGATAATAAGCCTCGTACAAGGGCTACTGTAAAAGTTGAGCCAGATTTCAAAGAAATTAAACGAATTTTAAAAGAATTATTAGAAATTGAAGAAATTACGGATATTTGGAGGCTTTCAGGGGATTGCGGGTTATTTATGAGAGTAGAAATTCCCTCAATTGAAAATTTCAATCCCTTAATTGAGGAAAAGATCTCTCAGATTAAGGGTGTAAAAATTGTTGAAACCTGCTTTATCACAGATGTGATTAAATAATTTTCTTTGTAATATTACTTAATTTATCTTTTATTAAATTTTATTCAGTTGAGTGGCTGAATTAAAAAGATTATGTGATTTTTTTTGGTTACTTTTCTAAAAGTTTATCAATTATATCCATTCTTTTTTTAGTTTTCTTAAGGTCATGTTGAAGTTTTTTTGAACGCTTAACATACTCATCATCATTTAATTTTCCTGATGAGTGTTTTTTATCGATAAATTTCAATAAATCTTGAACTGAACTTAATTTTGTTTTTAAACCTTCCTTTTCATCTTTTAATTCATTTTTAGATCTGGCTTTTGTTTTAGTATTAAGCTTAGGAGGTGGTTTTAATTCACGTTCATCTTTTTTCAATCTTTCTGGTTTTGGTGGAAGAGCTGTTAAAGATGGTTCTTCTTGAAGAATAGTATCTTCAATATCTTGTTTATTTATTTCTTCAGAATTATGTGTCAGGAGATCTTCAGTTTGCTCATTAATATTAATCATTTGAGAAGATTCAGATACTTGATTATTTTCTGAAATTTCTAACTCAAATATTCCATCATCTGAATTTATCGCCTCTTTTATTAATTTATCAACTGTAGATTTTATAGTATTAATTTGGCTTTGGAATATTTTTAATAATTCTACGAGGTCACTTTTTTTAGAAATCTTCATTGAAAAATCAAGATTTAGTGATCTGTTATTAGCAGGAGTATAAGGTATAGATATTTCTTGTTGTTCTGATAATTTTTGTGCACTTATGGATGTTTGAGGAATAGGAACGGGATCATCTTCATTTGCCCTCAATTCCATTCGAAAATCAGAGACAAGCCATTTAAAAATATTTTGTGCTAATTGGGGGTTGTTATTACATTGAAAACCTCCACCTATCTTATCTCTAAATATTTCATAACTTCCAATACAACAAACTCGTCCCTTTTCTGGTTCTGATACACAGATAAGAGGACATGAAAAGGGTTCAGAAGTTTCATTTGAATCGGCGATTGAAAATGCCCCACTTCCAATAATCGAAAGTGAAGATCCTGATCTATAACATAGGGTACCTATATCCGCAGTAATAGGATGTGGGATATTAAATACAGAAATTAAAGGTACATTTTCTATTCCTAAGTTAATCCGCTCATCTAATACTTGATCATTTTCAAAAATAATTCCAAATTGTTCCGATATTTCAGATAAATTACTCCCACGACCTTTATCTCCACCTGCATGAGATAATAATAGTAATCCTCCTCCAGAATTTTTCACCCAATTTACGATAGTATTTATTTCAAAAGAAGAGATTCTGGCAAAATCTGGGCACACAAAAACAAGAATATCATATGGTGTTAATGATTCTTCTGTGATTGGTACTTCTAAATAATTGTAACAAATAAAATCATTTGAATTTAAATAATCTCGGAGTTCAGTAAGATTTTCATCAATTCTACCTCTCGGTTTGTGAGAAATATCAAATGCAATATGATATGGCATGGTTGATCATCAAAATTGTATTTTTTTAATTTTAAGGTTAATCAATTTCTTGTTATTATTATGTAGTATTTTAATATTTCTATAATTAATATTTAACTATAATATATAGAAGTAATAACCGATACTTTTCAAGGTTTAGCATACAATTATTTGAAAGTTATTTAATAAATACTTTTATCCCCAATTATCAAATTATCCTTACTAATATTTTCGACTATTACATTACTCCCAATAATTGAGTTTTGTGAAATTATATTGTTAAGATGAGCTCTTTCTTCGATAACACAATTTTCTAAAATACAATTTTCAATTTTCGAGTGATCACCTATTGAAACATATGGTCCAATTACAGAATTTATGATTTTTGTGCTTCCTCCTATATAAACAGGATTTTTTATGTGTGATCTCTCAACTATAATATTGAATTTCTGAAAATCTTCAGAACTAATAGAATTTTGTTTTAATAAATATCTATTCCCTCTTAAAAGTTCATAAGGTCGTCCAAAGTCTAAGATTCCTTGTTTTAATTCAACAGCAGCGATCTTATAACCTTGATCTATCAAATCCTGTAAACTTTCTGTCATATAAACTTCTTTAGAATCACTAGTCCTCTGATCCAGATATTTTTTTATATTTTTAAAAAGCGCTATAGTTGCGGTTTTAGAAAATGAATATATTCCAGCAATAGCTAAATCTGATACAAAGTCTTTAGGTTTTTCAAGAAGGTTTTTGATTAAATTATTGCTATCTACAACTACAACACCATAAGAACTGGCATCCTCCTTGGGTATTTTCATAACGGTTATTATACCATCTACATCAGATTCCCAATATTTGTATAGCAGATATGAATATTCATCAATGGGTATCATATCACCTAGGAAAATAAGGGACCCATCTCTTTTATCTTCTTCTATACTCTTTATATTTGATTCTTTGAATCTATTATGTGCTAAATAGACCGCTTCCCCTAATCCCCAATAATAAGGTATGCCATCTTTGTATCCTCTTGGAGTTTGTTCTAGAAATGTTAATTTAAATTTATCGTTATAATGATTTTGTATATATTCCATTATTTGCTGCTTTTTATAACCCACGATTAAAATTAATTCTGTATCAGAATCAAATGTATTACTGAATTTAAGAAGAATATGGTCTAAGACAGTTTTCCCAGCAACAGTTAAGAATGCCTTTGGTTTACTTAATGTAAATGGACGTAATCTTGAACCGATACCAGCAATAGGACCAATAATTTTCATTTTTTTTTCAAGTTTGATGGATTTAATAGAATTTAGATTTATCAGAATCAAAAATTCTTTGTAAATATGCAAATAGCAGTTCTAAACCTCTTTCTTCCTTGGTTGAGCAAGGTATTAATTCTGAAGTCGAACCTAATTGAATGAAAACATCTGAAATTAACATTGATAATTCTCTAATTAATCCCTTTTCCCGTTCATTCGTAGATTCCTCTAGAGCCCGAAAATCTTGGCTCCAATTAACAATCATCTCGATTTGATCTTCATCTAATAGATCTACTTTAGAGAGCACATTTATCTGAGAAATATTTTTAAATCGGAATTGGACGGAGGCAGCAAGTAATAATGTCGAAATAAATCCATTTGGCCTAAGTACAAAATTTGAATCAAAAAGAAAGGTAACTGCTCTTTGAATGGAACCAAAACCTAAAGTACTTGCTATTAATGGCCCCGTTTCTCTAAAAGCAAAAAGTTCTAGTTGTCCTGCAGTATCTACAAATATCCAATCTGGATTATAGTCATCAATTTCGTCTTTTAAATCATCAAGATAATTCACCATTAAATCCGAGGCGAGAATCATCGCTCCATTTGGTCCTAAACTATATTTTTCCATAACTTCCTCAAGTACAATATAATCTCGTATATCAATATCAGGCTGATAGGGCATTAATCTTACACCTGGATCTAAATTTAACGAAATTGCAGAGATTTCTGGATCTCTATTCACAACATAGTCTTTTATATCTCCAGTAAGAGTACTTTTTCCACTTCCTGCAGTACCTATGAAGTAATTTAATAAAATTTTATTTAACCTCGATTTAATTGTATTTATTGAGATGTGAATATTGATATATAGTTAAAGATTTCTCATAAAGTAATAGCTTTTATCTCTTATAGAGTTGATAATAAATATAATTTTTGTGATCAAATAAAATTTTATTAATTATTCTGGTGGTTTCAAATTTTCTAAATGAATTTCGTTATCCTCTTGTTTTTTAAGTCTTCTAATTTGGTTTTTAATAGCTTCTGTTTCTTTTTTCTTTAAGTCTTCATCATTAGGTCTCATTGCATTTAATTCTTCTTCAGATAATGGTTTTAGTATACTTCGAATAGTAAATTCTGAATTTCGTTCTATGTTTTCTTTAAAGATTGATTTCATCTCTTTAATAACCATTAATTTGCTAGGAGATATCTGTCCTTGAATTAAAGCAGGGTTCGTTGGAAGTTTAATTCTCTCAATTCCTAGTTCAGATCCTCTCCTATTTGGAACTGAAGGAATATACTGAATGGTACTATTCGATGTATTTTGAAAAGAGAAAGATAAGTTCTGTAAGGCTTGCTCTATTCTTTTTAATGTCTTATTACCTTCACTTATTAATAACGCTAGAGAATCTTCTTCGGAAGATTTTTCTATTTTACTCTTTTGATAAAGTAAAGTTCTTTTTTCTGTATTCTCATGGATACTAGTTTTTATTTCCTGGAATATTTTCTCCTGAGTGATTTTACCTTTAATTCTTCTTTTTAATTGTAAATCTTCAAATTCAAACCCATTATAACAATCATCATTAACCCAAATATCAGAGATTTTGAAACTTTCTTCAAAATGATATTGAAATCTTTGACCAGAAAATAGAAAAATTGATAATCTTAGAATTTTAATATGCAATCCCTCAGTATTTTTCAATTCATCTAGTTCGATCGAGAATGATAAAGTTTCAGAGGAGTGATATAATCTTTTAATGGCAATTAGATATGGGGGTTGATTATGATGAAGCTCTTGTTTTGAAATTTCAAATTGCATTGTTAATCGTCTTATTTTTTCGGGAAGAAATAAAACTTGTTCTTCTTCATTTTTTTTAAATTCTAGAAATAATTTATTACGGTCGTCCCAAAAAACTTGGAACAATTCCATTTTGATTTTAACCCTTTAGGTGTGTGATTTTTATATACAATTTGAAATATCTACAAATTAAATTCAATCTTTAATTTAAAATATGGCGAGTTTATCAATTTAATGATTTACGTCAACAAGGTGATAAAAAAAAGTGTAATAAATTGTATATATAGCTATTTGGATTCTTTTAATTTTGATAAATAATATATTGGCCTTTTCAATTTCTTATTAAAATATTCTATCTCCTCTTTTGAGTGGTCTCCAAGATAACCATTAACATCCAAGACTAAAATAGCCTCTTGAAATTGTAATTTAGTTAAAGCAATCTTTTGTAAGTGATCCCATTCTGTAGCAGAAAACTCCTTTTTGTTTAATAAACCATCGATAGAACAGATAGAAACTAACTTATTATATAATATTTGTAAAATCGATTCGATTTTTATAAAATAATCTTTAAATCTTATAGATCCTATTAAATAGATTTTATTCTCCTTAATACTTGAAAAATCGTATTCCTTGAACTCATCCAAGAACTTCTTATTTAATCGAACTTTTTCCATAATATATAGTAATTTCAATAGTTATTTAATTTTCACATGAAATTAAACGCAGTTTATCTAGCAGAGAATCTAGAAATTTTAAAGAAGATTCCTGCGGAGTTTATTGATTTAATTTACATAGATCCACCTTTTTTTAGTGGGGTGGATTATAAGGAGTTCTCTGATTTATGGAATTCCTTGGATGACTATTTAGATTTTATTATTGGAAGATTAATAGAAATTTATCGAGTTATTAAGCCCTCTGGAAGTTTTTATTGCCAATGTGATCCCAATGCAGTTTTTGATTTAAAACCTTTATGTGATACAATTTTTGGGAAAAAAAATTTTCGAAGAGAAATCATATGGAATGTAGGTAGTGTTTCTGGATTTAAAAGTCAGGTGAAAGGATGGGTACGACAACATGATACGATTCTCTATTACACGAAATCTGATGTTTTTACTTTTAATAAACAATACCTTCCATACAAGGATGAGTATATCAAAAAAATGTTCCGATACAAAGATGAGAACGGACGTCTCTACAGAAAAAGACGAGGAGGAAAACAATATTTAGATGAAAAACCAGGTAATGCCTTAGGTGACGTATGGAATGATATATACTCTTTTCAAACATCTACAAGATCAAAAGAATACCTTGGTTATCCTACTCAGAAACCAGAAAAGTTATTAGAACGTATCATTTTAGCTTCATCCAATGAAGGAGATCTTGTAGCAGACTTTTTTTGTGGAACGGGCACAACTTTAGTCGTAGCAAAAAAATTAAAAAGAACTTGGATTGGAGTAGATAACAATCCAAAAGCAATAGAATTATGTAGAAAAAGGTTAAATAAAACTGATTAGAACTTTCAAGTTAATCTCTTTGGATTATTATTTTACTTAATCCAATCCACTTTCTTGCTTCCTCAAGAGTGGTTACTATTTTTCTTTTTGGAGAATCTGCCCTATCCAGTAAGATTTGAGCTTCTTTATCTAAAACGGGATTCCCAGCAACGATGTAGGCAGATCTTACTAGCTTTTTATTATTCTTTTTTAGGAAATCCAAAATTATTTCAAATGATTTAAGATTAAGTATTATTAAATCTAATCCATCAACTATAACAGAGAAATTATTTAACCTTTTTATACTTTCATTAAATTCAGTGATAAATCGCTCAGCAACAGAGGGGGGAAAAGTGCCTAATACTTTAATATAAAAATGGAATTCTCCAATTTTTTCGATTCGAAACATCTTAATAACTTTTATAATCTATTTAGATTCGATATTTAATATAAATTCCATATTAACTTTTAATATTTTACGGTTTTTATTCTCGCTCTTAAGCCTATAAAATTGATTACTACCAAATGAACTTCCCTAAGAGTAGAAACTTTTAAATTTTCACTATATGATCGTGAAATTATGAATCCGCTATTAATGAATCGTGTACATTGGAAACAAAAAAATATATATAAGGAGTCTAGAGAAAAATTATTATAATAAGAATATTGCTATCGAAAACACTCTAAACCAGTAATTGTATGCGGAGTTTTATCCTAAAATTGAAGCATTTTTTATTCCTGTTACTTCATTTAATTTATATCTCTTCCAATCTTTTTTAGTACTTTTCCTTACCGTATTTCTACTCCCACATCCCTCACATAAAGGTTTTTTTTCCCAATGAAAATATCCACATTTATCACAAACATATGGATATGTTATTTTAAATAAATCCCATTCTATGGTAATAACACAACACCTCCGATTATAGATTCCTCATGAAAAACTAGAAAATTTATCCTAATTAATCGATTTATTAAATCTAATAAGCAAAAACTATTGTTAAATTACAAGAATGAACGATTTATGCGTTTTAACTTACTTTCAAAAGGTTTAATCTTAAAAAAATCTAATTAGAATAATAAATATTAGAATGATCGTGAAATCGGGCTTTCACGAATATTTGACAACCATTTTTGGTTTAATTATAAAATATTTAGACGTAAAAAATAACTAGCTGTTGTAAACTCTCAGAAAGAATGGGGACTGGGGGAGTATCAAAAAGCTTAGAAGGTAAGCTTTTATTTGAACCCCCGACCGACAGGTGTCCACGGAACAGCTTTTGCTTGTAGGATCTGGAGCCTGCTGTGCCACCGGGTTGTGCTTTCTCAGCGATAGTGCTTGGAAAACTACACCAAGTCCCCTATATTAAGTTGAATTATTAAAGAATTTATGAAATAAATATCTTTTTCTTGTTATTATATTTAATTTTGATTAATTCATAAATGTAATATTGATTTAAAAATTTGAATTATCAATGCTCAAATTGAAATTCAAATTGAATGAATTGAGACTAAGAACAATTACTTTAATCCAGATTACGATAGCGACAACAATCTCTATGATTTTCCAGTTTATAATACCATTTTCATGGCAACCATTAGATACATTTCTTTATGGCGCGAAAAACCATGGAGATCCTGGAGCTAATATAGTTATTTTCACAATAAGTCAATGGTATTTCTCATTTTCATTAGCATGGCTTATTTACCGTAATAACCCATATATAAATAATTTTTTAATTTATTCGATTGTCCCACTTGGAATAATTTTCGTGTATGAATTCTTTTTCTTATATCTCTATTATGATTATATTCATGCAATTCCTGTTTTTATTGACATCTACTTGATATGGAAGAAAAAGAAAACACTTTCTCAAAAATTAGGCATCTATATTATTGCATTGAATATATGTTGGTTAATTTTGGTATACTTCTTAAAATTAGCTTACTATAATGAAGACTCATTGGTATTCCTAAGAAATATCTTAATATATTCAGTTTTATGGATTTTATTATCATTTCTGTTTAGAGCTGAAAAAATGGATGAAAATAACATTATTTAATAGGTGTATTACAATATGGACAAATATTTGTATTACCATTGATTTTTTCTCCACATGCAAAACAGACTAAATTATGGACTCCATATAATATCTTTTCTTCATCTTTCTCAGGATTGTTGTCTTTCGATTCACTTAAATTTTTATCAGACATTGTTTTAATTTGAAATAGGATTGAAATTAAATATGGTATTAATGAAAATGTTTAATAAAGAATTGGAGTCCGATCTTTAAAACATGATAAAGATAATAAAATTTAAGAGTTTGAAATTATTTATATATTCATACTATAATTATAAAATCGAGTAGATTAAAAGAAAATGCCCGGGTCTCATGGTTCTTTAACAAAAGCAGGAAAAGTTAAAATGCAAACTCCGAAAATTGATCGAAGTGGCGTAAATGCTAAAAAAAAAAAAATTCCAAGAATGCGATTCCGAGAATTATATGCAATTAGAATTGTAAAGGGTCGTTTTGGGGGTCAACAAGACAGTCTTGGGGCTAAAAGGTCTCAATTTTCGAGATAGAAAAAAAAATCATATTCTAAGCATTTATTCCTATCATTTGAAGTTGATTTCTTAATTTCTGACTCTGTTTTAAATAAAACTGAGATTTATCATGATTTTCTTCAAAAGTATTATAGAAATCAACCATTAATAAATTCCAACGTATTCCCCTTTTCATATTGCTTATTTCTTTTAGAAATATTTCATTCTCAAGATTTTTGAGCAGATAATAGGCTCTTCGCGAATCCTTCTTATGATGAATATAAAATTCGGACAATTCAAGCATTAAATCTGTCAAAACTTTAAGTATTTTCTTGTTTTCAAAATTTAAACCAACTGTATCAAACCCTGCTTTCAAAAATTTCTGTGCTAGTGTAAGATTGCCTCGTTTTTTATAGAAAATTGCTCGATGCAGAAAATATTTTAATTTCACTTTTAAACTATTATCTCCAATTAGGAACGCGTTCTTAAAGTATATTTTAGAACCATCAACATCATTTTGTTCTAAATGAATTAAACCAATGTAGAGATAGGCCGACCCCAAAAACTCTTCTTTTCTAAAAGAAATTATTTCTTTTTCTAAGAAAGTTATTATAATTCTAAAATGATTTAGTGCTTCTTGAAAATCCTTCCTTTTATAATAGGTAACTCCGAGTTTATAATGAACTTTTATAATAAAATCTATTGGAATTTCTCCAGATTTTGCTACACCTAATGCATTTTGTAAATAATTAAGAGCTGTATCTTCGTGGTTTAAGAGTTTTGCGATTTTTCTCAATTTTAATAAGATTGACACGACAATTTTACGTTGTTGATTTTTGTTAAATACAATTAAAGCATCATTCAGAATATTAGCGGCTTCTTCAAACCTATAGTTCTTTATTAATTGTTCAGCTTCAATATATTGATTTATTGATTCAATTACTTCAAAATTAGTTGGGGGTTTATTGAATAAATCATTATGAATATTGAATAATTCTTTTGTTATTACACTTTCATAACTTAAGGCAGAGAAGGGGAAATTATTGTGATCTTCTATAAAATTTTGATTACCATAGATGAGCTCTTTAACTGGTCGAAAATTAATAAATTCAGTTTGGTTTATATTTCTTTTTTGAATGATTTCTACTAGAGAATTTAAAATTAAGCGTGTAAATTGAATCCAATTTTCAACAAATGATTCTAATTTAAACTCAGAATTATCTTTAAATAATTCATTTAAAATATAAGGTGTATAACTATCAAATAAACCCCTGAGATGAAATTTATTATATTCTAAATCTTTGAAATATGTGAAGTAGCCTTTCTCTAAAATAAAAAACTCTTCTAAAGAGCTATCATTTGAAAACAGTAAGGTTTCAGAGGTTCTAAGCTTGGGAATTCCATATTTTAATTCCCAAGGTATTTTAAAGCTGGGCATTAATCCAGTATTTTGAAGGGATTCTACAATTTTACTTAAATTTGTATTAGAAAAGTCTTTAAGTCTATCTCTTTTATTCATCAGTGAAATCCGTATACGGTTTAACCATGAATTTTCTTTTTCATTATTGATAAGTTCTGGAATTACTAAATTTAATAGATTACTAACTTGCTGCTTTTTACCTTGTAAAGGGAAAATATGTTCAAGAGTTAAAGATATTGCTAAATTTCGCAATGCTTTCATAAGATAAAGAATTACTCTATAAGTTTTTTTTTCTAAATTCCAGAATTGAAAAGCTACTGAAATTCGAAAACTTACAACTTCAAATGGGATGTTAATTCTTATTGGTAGAGTTATTGGAAATTTGATTGTAAATAGGAGTAGCTTCTCCTTTTTTAAACTATAGCGAAAATAGTTTTCAATAGTTCCTTCGATCTTCCATCCATTTTTTTCGATTAATTCTCTTAAATTTTTTATCTCATTTGAAGAAAGAGGAGAAATTGACATAAACCAGTTGCTCTTAAGTTATTATTGTTCTCAGAGATATTATATACTTTTATATAACTAGTAGTGATTTAAAATATTAAATTTTGTATTACAATTCGAAAAAAGATTTTATATTAGAATTTATTTGTAAACATTGTATTTAAAAGAACAAAAAAAGAGTCTATCATGGACATTACACAATTTAATAAAGAGCTTGGAATTAAAATTACAATAGCACAAAGATTTGAAAAAAAAGGTGATATTAAGGCTGCGATCCAAGAATGGGTAGATATATCTGAGATGGCAATTAATTTTTCAAAATCTCCAAAGATAGACATTTCATTTAAGAATATGATTATTAATAGGACAAAAGGTATTTTTACTCACATAAAAAAATTGAAAGCTGGGCAATTAAAAGAAAAAATCTATAGAGATGATTTACAATATTTAGAAGAAGAACCAAAACCAGAAATATCATCAGAAAAAATTCTAGGCGAGGACATGATTAGACAAGAGGAGCAAGTAAAGCGAGATTCCGTTTTAAATCCATCTGTTATTAATGAGTCTAAGATTATAGAAGATTCTGAATTTAGAGATTTACCAAAAGGATTTAAAGAAATTCAACCGTCAGAAGACTTTACGATAATTACTCCCCATGATGAAGAATTCGTTAAAAAACAGCGCGCTAAAGCAGAAGAAAGTGTAATGTTCAAACCAAGTAAACAAGACCCTTCAGATGGAGTTAATAAACCGGCTGATAGGATAGAGTTCGAGCAACCTAAAGATAGTAAAAGTCTTATTTGTTTTGCATGTGGTTATGATAAAAATGCGCTAAATGATAAAGTCTGTAAGAATTGTGGAACAGAACTAAATTAGAAATTCTCAAATTTATTCATGTCTTCAAATCTGAAAACTCCAAATCTTTCTGATCTCCTTCTTTTCAATACGTATTCCCAACCCATTCTGGTATCTTTTAAACATAGTTGGGTTCGATATCCTTTCATTAACTCATAAAGCCTTTTTTGGTATTGTTCCGCTTTTATTTTAACTTGCTTTTCTTTTGGAGCCTTTAAAACATTATATAAGGCATAAACATAGAATTCAGCATTTTTTAAATTAACCTCTTTAGCTGCTCTTTTAGCTATAGTGTGAGTAGCTTGATGATCTACATGATTATTGTTATCACTTGGGAGAACAATCCTATCTGCATCTTTTATTATTTCTTTTGCTAAAGTCACCCCATATTCAATATTATTCATAGCTCCTTGGTCATGAAATTTAAATAAATGAACATTCTTTTTTGAAAATCCAAAATCCTTTGATACTTCTTCCGCTTCTTTTAAAGCAATTTTAGCAATTTCTTCTTCGCTGAGATTGATGAAGTCTTTTGCTTCTTCTAAAAGAAGTTGTTTCTCTTTTAGCCCCCATTTTATTAGAACCCGATTATCAGTAACATATATAATATGAACATCATGTCCTTCTTCCATCCATTTTAAGATGCTACCGCCACATCCAAAAATTTCATCATCGGGATGAGGTGTAAAAACAACAATTTTCATGATTTTGTATTTCTATATGAACTTCTAATTTTTTTATATTTTTCAATAGCACGATCTCGCCAAACAGTGTTCCATTTTTTAAATCCGGATTTCACATACTTTTCTCTTTTAAAAATATCATAGC
The DNA here is from genome assembly GCA_964409945.1 of uncultured archaeon. Lineage (GTDB taxonomy): Archaea > Asgardarchaeota > Lokiarchaeia > Sigyniarchaeales > SOKP01 > Loki-b32. Next base: position 16,550 of record CAYPFJ010000049.1, read on the forward strand.
AAACCCAATTAAACAATACAAAGAATCGTTTGGCTCCACTTTTCTTAGTTAACCTTGTTGATCTCACGCCTAAATCATTTCGAAGATGCTCAATTAGTCTTCCTTCGACAGCATCCTGTAATTTCCCTTCGACTATAGTATCTTTATAATTTATCCCTTCTTCTATAAAGTAATTCCTTACTTGATCAAAAATGTTACCTCTACAAATTTCTATCTTTTCAGTATGATTTTGAAAATTTAGTTCTTTTAGTCCCTCTTGTACAAGTTCAACAACAACCTCAAAGGGCTTTTTGTTATTCCAGTTTTCTCCTTGAAAAAGCTGAACAGGTAATACTTTAAAAACTAATTCTCCAGTTTCTTTTCTTAATAGACCAATAAATACATCTCCTACTAAATCTCCTGTTCCTGCATCATCAATTTCAATTGTCATTATTAATCGACGTTAAAAAGTCTTATTTAATGAACAATATAAAATTAATAGTTCCTAATTTTATTAAATTAGACTTTAAAGAAAGATTTAATGAAATTAGTTAATTAATTTAATATAAATATTTTTAATTTTTTTAAGTAGTTATTTTGATTGTTGAACTTTTGATTATTGGAAATGAAATTCTTATTGGAAAGACTCAAGACACAAATTCTAATTGGATGGCAAAAAGAATTACGAAGTATGGACATCAAGTTAAAAGGATTACAACTATCGGAGATGAGCTTAAAACTATCGCGGATACATTTCAAACAATATTACAGCGTAAACCGGATATAATTATAACCTCAGGAGGAATTGGACCTACGTTTGATGATATGACCCTAGAAGGTATTGCTTCAGGTTTAAATCGAGAATTAGAGTTAAATCAACATGCTTATAATTCAATTAAGAAAGCTTATGAAAACGCATTTCATAAAGGACTTCTTAAACTTGAAGGAATGATAAAAGAGAGAGAAAAGATGGCTTATCTTCCTCAAGACTCTACTCCTTTACCCAATACAATAGGTACAGCTCCAGGAGTTAAGATTAGTGAAAGAAATTCGACAATTTTCATACTTCCTGGAGTACCTGCCGAGATGAAAGCTATGTTTAGAAATATAATAGTACCAATTTTAAAAGAGCAAAAAGGTAATTTCATTGAAAAAGGCTTTATTTTTTTGGGTATTGGGGAAAGTCAGATTGCAGCATATACAAATGAGTTAGAGAAAAAATATCCCCAACTTTGGATTAAAACTCATCCTAGAATTGGCTTATCTGTTGAGGTAGAGGTTTCTATAACTGCATTTAATGTAAAGAATGGTGAAAAATTAATAGATAAAGCCTTAAATGAAATTAGAGAAATTATTACACAACTTGATGGTAAAATAAAGGAAAGAGAATAACGCTAATTTTGATGCCACTTCGCATGTGGAATTTTCAATAAGCACCCATATTAAATGTTTAAGCTTATATCATCAACATCTTTAAATATTTGTAATTTCAAGATTTTGGACATTTTCTGAAATTCTGACTATGCCTGGTTGGTCTTTAATTATTGTGCCTACGATCCAGTTTGATATTTTATTGCTAGTGAGCACGGTTGTAAATTCTTCTACTTTGGAGGGATCAATAGAAAGAAGCATACCTCCTGCAGTTTCATGGCACATGCAATCATCAAAAGAATACCCTAATTCATGAGATAATTCTTCAGATAATTTTATCGACGGAATAGTATCAATTATAGCAGATAATTTTGAATTCTGAAGCATTTCGGCAGTATGGCCTGCCAAACCAAATCCAGTAATATCACTTAACGCATGGATAAATGAAAAATCCTTGTATGAATGAATTGTTTTTACAATATTTTGATTTGGAGTAGTCATTATTTTTATAGCAAGGTTAATTGATTTTTGGAGTTCATTGACAGAATAATGTTCAAGCATTTCTGGAAAATCCTTAAGAAGTCTGTATGACGCCATGATTGCTTGTAATCCTATTGGCTTGGTTAAAATTAATTTATCTCCTTTCTTTACTCCTTGTTTTCGAATTATTGAATCTTTATGTACATATCCAGAAGCTTCACCGCCCATTAATGGCCATTCACTATAAATCGTGTGTCCCCCAACAATGCTGGAATTAATCTTTTTCTCCATGAAGTATTTTATTCCTCTTAGAATTCCTTCAGCAACTTCTATTGGAGTTCTATTACTTATAGCTAAGAATACAAGCATTCCTGATATCTCAGGCACGTTCATCGCAAATATGTCGTTTGTTACATTACACGCAGCAATTTCACCTTGAATTTCGGGCTCATCTATGATAGGTGTAAATATATCGATATTTTTGACAAGAACTAAATCACTATGTGGTATTGGTATAATGGCAGCATCTTCACTGGTCCCCGAGAGTCCTGCTTTAGTTAATAGATTATTTAGATCGTTTTGTCCAAGCTTACAGCTTCATCCATGAATTTTAACGTCATTAGTAAGCCTATATGCTGGTTTTTTCATTTTCACCTCACATTAATAATTTTATCTAATTCAATTAAGATTTTCAATATATTATACTATACAATTATTTTTTATTAAATTCATTAAATTTACTCGCAAATTTCAAAAAAATGGGTTTAGTTTAATTTTAATATCCTTAGTTTAACATTTCGAGGAATGCTTCAATTCTAGTTTCTAGAGATCCTTCATCCTCAGAAGAATAATCAGTAGATATTGAAAGCACAGGTATACCTTCTTCTTTAAGCTGTTTTTCTAAACGAATAGCTTCTATATCATAGGGTTGGCAAAAATTTAATGTATAAAGTAAAACACCATCAACATTGTAATCTTTCACTAGCTTTGTAATATCCTCTTTACGTCCTTCATTTGGAGTAAAACAGGCGCAATTAATACCTAAGTATCTGTCAGCAATAACTTCAAGAAGCTCATCTATTGTGTTTCCTTTTATTTCATATTCAGAATCAAAGTATCTGGTCCCAGTACAAGTTTCCTCTGCTACAATAACAGCTCCTTTAGATTCTACTAAATCATGTATTTTCCAATTTGGAACTGCCATAGGAGTTCCGCTTACTAGAATCCTTTTTGATCCTTTCTCCATGACCCCAACATGCTTATTTACACGTTCTTCTAACTCATCAGCAAGTTTTCCTACCATTTGAATTTGACGCTCGGGATCATCGTAGAAAGCAATTTGAGAGACTAATAAAGCATCCTTTCCCGATATTGGTACTGGATCTGCCTTTCTTGTCTCATATAATCTTTTTAACTGTTCCCTCTTCTTCTTTATTTTCTCCATCGATATTCTCAAATTTTCAGCGTTAAGTTTGTTCCCAGTTACTTCTTCCAATTTTTTAATTAATCCTTTTAATTCCTCAAGAAAATGAGCCTTAGCTTGAGGTCGAGTTTTGCATTGTGGTGTCTCGACAATGTATATTGGTTTAAATTCACTAATTACCTCCCATGCTTTTTTTTTACCATCACAAGTTGTTTCACCAATTAAAATGTCTGTTATTGCATAATAAGGGCAAATGTTTCCAATACCAAATCCTAATGCAGATTTAATCAAAGCACAAATATTTATTGGTAATAAGTCCTCTGAAGCAAAGTTGGAGAAATTAGTTCCTCCACATAAACCGACACCAATAGCATCTAAAGCAAATATTATCTCATCTGGAATGTACAAACAAAAAGTTCCAATAATTTTTTTACCCTCATCTTTTGCTTTCTTAAGTTCGCTAACTCGAATACCGTGTATATCACCAACAACAAAATCAAAAAATCCCATTCCTTTTGGTCTATTTTTCTGTGAATCAATGAATACTTTTTTAAATATATCTGGTAATACTGCTAAAAGTTGATCGTGTTTTTCAATATCTAAACCTAATTCTTTCCACATTGGGTACCAATCAATTTTTTCTGTTGTCATCTTTTTTATACCAATTATTTCTTAGTTTAATGGTGTTTGAAGTAATTTTTTCTTTTTATTAATCTTTTCGATATTATTTATTGATTATTTCGATAATTAAAAAAACAAGAGTATAACTAATAATAGTAATTAGTAATGAAATTTTTGAAAAAATTAAGATAAATAAAGAATTACTAATATTTTTTGATGCTGTTTAGCAACAGGATTCTCGATAAGCCCCCACATTACTGTGTTTTTGCTTATTTCATAGACATCATTATATTTTTATTATTTCAATATGCTCAGCATTATTAGAAACGCGAACATATTTAGGTCTATTTATGTTATCAATCGTACCTATAATCCAATTTTTCACATTATATTCTTCATTGAGTCTTTGTGAAAACTCTTCCGCATATTCATGATCTACAGAAAGAAGCATCCCTCCAGCAGTCTCAGGCATTTTACATTCATCATATTTATAACCAAATTCATAAGCTAATTCACGTGTTAATTTAATACTAGGAATTTTCTCAATTATAGCTGAAAGATGTGAATTTTGAAGCATTTCTCTTAAATGCCCAGAAAGACCATAACCACTTACATCAGTCATGGAATGTATAAATGATATATCATTGAATGTATGTATTGCTTTAACAATATTTTGTAGAGGTGTTATCATTAATTTCACTGCTAAGTCTATAGAATCTTCGATTTCTTTCATATTAAAATTCTCTAAAAGGTCAGGACTTTTTTTTTGAAGTCTATATGCTGCCATTATTGCTTGGTTTCCGATTGGTTTGGTTAAAATAATTTTGTCTCCTTCTTTCACATAGTCTTTTTTAATAATTTTGTCTCTTTCAACGAATCCTGAGGCTTCTCCTCCTATTAAAGGCCACTCTGAATATATTGTATGCCCTCCTAAAATCCTAGAGTTAATTTTATTCTCCATGAAATTTCTGATTCCTTTAAATATCCCTTCAGCGATGTACATAGGCATATTTTTCTTCAATCCTAGGAAAACAAGCATGCCAGAGATTTCAGGAACGTTTAATGCGAATACATCATTTGTCACATTAGCAGCAGCGATTTCTCCCATTATTTTTGGTTCATCAATAATAGGAGTGAATATGTCTATATTTTTCGCCATCATCAGATTCGTGTTTGGTACGGGAATAAGCGTAGAATCTTCAATATCTCCAGTTAATCCCGCATTAGCCAGTAGTTTTTCTAATTTATTATTAGACAGTTTACAGTCTCACCCGAATAATTTTGTTTGCAAAGTTAATCGATAACTTTCCAATTCTTGCATTTTTCACCTCAATTTTTAAATTCTATTTTTAATATTGGTAGATTTATCTAGAAGAGTTGGATATATTAATTTTTTCCAAATATATTATTTAAATTTTCAATAAATTGAATTTATTTATAAATCCAATAAGAAGAAATACTTTATGATATATAGTTAACGCTTCGAATTACTAACGTATAAAGAGATCAATGTGCTTTGTTGATTTTTTAGATAGATTAAATTGATCTCTGTAATAAAGATCAAGTTTTATCTCATCAGCAGTTGGGTCAAATAGATTTTTTTTCAGCTCTTTTCTTTTATCTACTTTTAGAACATAATTAAATTTAAAGATATTTCCTGGTTTAAGTTCATTTACTTGGAGGAACTTAGGAAAACTTTCTTTTCTTTGGAAATTAAGATATGATGGTGTTTTTAGTGATATTTGTAAATCTTTAAAATCAAAGTTTGAAGGATTCATCAATTTAAAGTTTAGGTAAATTTCATTACCAATTGTCTTAATATTTTTAAAGAAGAGAATTTCTTTTGAATCTGGCATTTCCGATTCAATCTGTTGGAAATAGAGTTTGTCATTAATAATTTTAGCATTGAGTTTATTCTTATTTATAAATTTTAGAATGAGATCCTTCAATCGCTCAATATCTAAGTGCATATAGGAAGATAAAAGGTCTAGTTTAATTGGATTCAATATTTTCGAGTAATATTTCAATTGGTTTAAGTAAAGTTTATTATTCGATTTCCGGTTAAAAGTTTTTAATCGATTTATTAAAAGTTCTTTTGAAGAATTAAACTTATTGATATAAGGTCTAATATATAAATTAAAGACATTATTATCTTCAAATATTTTTTCATTACCGATGATTGTACTAATTTGTTTTTCTGAATCTTCAATAAAGTTTTGAACTTGTGTTGAATTCATTTCTAATAATTTCCTAGCATCTGAAAATTCGTCTTTTTTAAATAAAAATTCCAGTTTAGAACTGAGGTTATTAAAATCATTATTAAATTTTTTCATTCCTTCAATTCTTTCTGTAATAATAGATTGAATATGTCCTTGAAGAAGTTGAAAACTTAATTCATTAGTAATCCCATTAATCATTTTAGATTTAATACGTGTACTGCTTACAGGTTCTGCTTCTTCATATTCAACTAATTTGTCTTTCATTAATTTGATTTGGCGATCTAAATCATTTAAATATTCTTGAATTTCAATTTTAGTTGCAACCCATTTTTGTAAAAGGTTTTTAAATATTTCGTTGAATTCTACATTTGATATTAATATTTCTCTAATTTCCCCATCCAATTTAAAGAGTTTTTTCCTAATTTGGGTGATATTTACCAAATTTTCTTCTTCAATATAAGCAAACCCACCATGAGATAATCTTTCGTCTAATTTAACTTCAAACTTGGTTTCTTTCACATAGTCAAATTCAGCTTTTAGAACATCAATACGTTTAATTATTGTATTAACATGCTCTTTCAAATTAGACGCAAATTCGGCTTTTTTTTCTTCACAAATTTCAGAGATAAAGCCTTTGATAATGCTTAATTCTTCAATTATTTGAATTCTCGTTTCTTCCCATTCTTCGATTAAATCAAAAGCCAATCTTTTATACTCAAATCTATTAATTAGATGGGAAAACTTTTTAATTTTTTTTAAAATTTTATTGTATTTTTCATTTAACTGGATTTCTGTATCGTTAAATTTGAAATTTTCTATATATGAATTTAATTTTTCTCTAAATTGGGCAGGAATTTTCTGGAATTCGATAATTCTATTATGAAAAATTGATAATTCATTATTAATTCTTTTAATGGCTTCATCTATATCTGGAAAGCTCACTCTAATATTTTTTAACGTATAAATGATTTCAGTTTTAATTTCTGGATCTTTTTCAATATTTAAAGCATTACTCAATTCAATTGTAATCCAGACCGCGATCTTTTTATTTTCTAAAATAAAACAAATTTGTTGTAGTAGATTAATCGTTTTTTTTCTTTCTCTCCAAAATCGTGATTCTAATTGATAGAGAATTTTAGTGATTTCATTTTCTAATTCAATCTGATATTCTTCAAATAACCGTTGAAAAACGAGTGCAATACCTTCTCTTATATTTTCAGACGGGTTTTCCAATTCTTCAAATAAATATGGGAATATTTCAGTTATATTCTTGCGACTAAGATGAAAAATTGCATTAATTAATGAATTTCTATAATTAGAATCACTTGCTTCTAACATAGAATGTAATAAATTTGCCCAAATTTGATCAAAATTATTTTCAGCTATATTTACAAGCGCTTCAATAACTTTTAACTGAATCCGATAATCATTTTCTTTTAATAAGTTAATTAATTTTGGAATTATTGAGATTATCTCTGATGATTTTTCTTCCCCAATTTCTCCAAATAACCAAATAATGAGTTCCTTAACTCTATTTTCTTCATTATAAAGGAGATTCAATAAAATATAGAATATTTTTTCTTTCGAAAGAAAATAGGTCCCATGAATTTTTAAAAGTTCTGCCGCTGCTCGAGCCACATCATCGTCTTCATCCCTTAGGTTAATGATTACCATAGATAACAAAGGCTCTAAATTCTGAATTTTTGTATAATCTTGATTTAAAATTTTTTGGATAGTCTTAATTACAAGTAATTTTACTTTCCAATCGTTATCCATTAATTTTTCTGTATATTCTTTAATTATCTCTAATAATATGTTTGTATCAATATGTAAAGATAAAATCAGATTACCAATGATCTTTACTGTTAATCTCCTTACAGAGGGATCTTGATCGTATAATCTTCCTCTAATTTTCTCTATTGATTCAATGAGTAAATTTGGTCTAAATAGACTTATTTGATATGAAATTTCCAATGAAACTAATCTAATCCAAGAATCTGAATCATTAGTAAAATGAGAAATATTTTTTATTGCTCTCTCTGATATAGCTGGTGATTTATCACAGATTAAATTTAATAAGCTTAGGCTTCGATAAATTAACTCTTTATCAGAATGATTTTGATAAGTTTCTATTAAACTAAATATTTCTTCAGCAGCTTTTTCATTATATCCATTTAATATTAAACTCTCAATTTTTTCAGTATCCAATGGTTCTTGATGATCAATTGGTTCTCGAGTTGTCAAAGCGGTAGGGAAGATTATGTTTTTATAAATTAATTTTATGTTTTTATTTTAATTATAGTAATATTGAAAATTTTTCTTTTTATAATTATGTTCAAATAGATAATAAAGATATAAGAATAAAATTATCTTAAATCCTATATCTGCATATTTAATATATCTATTTTTTGATTTACGAATTAACTATTAGCTTCATAAATGTTTCTAACAATTATTAAAAATTTATTAAAAAATAATAAATTGTCAAAATACTGATTTTTTATTATTATCTAATATCTCTAAGAAAAATTAATAAATCGGAGAAGTGAAGAACTTTGATGGGATAAGGGGATGAAGTTCTTTTTTGGCTTATAATAAGCTCTAACCCATCATCAAAATAAAACTCGACATATTGAGTAAAATCAAAATCAAGGGTTTTGAGTTTCTTATTAATGATGTCTATAACTGTAAAAAATGCAATAATTTTATTGGAAAGAGGCTCTATTTTTTGATCTAATGGAGAAATGAGAGACATATAAATCAAAGATATATAGTCAATCATATAGTCCTTAATCTTTTCGATTCTGTTCCTAATTTCGTTTCTCAATTGCGTATTGCTGAAGAGTTTTCATATCCCATGAATCAACTACAATTTTAGCTAATCTTCCCATATTCTCTTCATTATAACTCATTTTTTTTTATCACATCTTTTTATTATTTAGCTAATTTTCAATTCAAAAACACTAAAAATATGGTTATTTAATTCTATAACTAACTTCTTAATCTTTAGTAAATGAGATCTTGAAGTGTTCGTTGAATCCACGATTTTGATTAACTCGTTAAATCTCCGAATCTCCCTTTTGTATTCTAAATCTGAATTTTTGATCCATTCTAATAGTTCGATGGCTTGAAATGTATTTGTCTTCTGAAATTCATCAATGAGCTGATCAATTAGAAAATTTACTTTATTCCAGAATTCTTTTAATTCGGGAAGACGAGTAATGCAAAATTTTACGTTTTTATCATTCATATTGTTCACATCCTCTTGTTATTTTGTTAAACTTTTCTCTTATGAACTCCTTATTGTCTTGAAGAGAGCTAAATAACTCTCTCTCCCTATTTTTTCGAAGCTTTGAATAATTCATTCAATATCTCCCCCTTCTAATTGTTCTCTTGTTTTCTCGAAAAATTCGAGGATCTCATCATCGGTCATTTCTCTAATATTCTTTCTCCAAATCTCATTACATCCACTATTCACCTGAACTAAATGTTCTGTAAATGATTCTGCTTGTGGGTAATTATCTGCTTCTAACACCAATGTTAGTATAAACCATTTCAATTTTTTTCACATTCCTTTTTTATATTAGTCTATAATTTCAATAATTTTGATAAATTGGGGGGAGTTGCGATCTTGGAATTGGTATATATAGATATTTCCCTTTCCAGATGTCATTGAACACATAC
>CAYPFJ010000050.1:0-25805 GCA_964409945.1 uncultured archaeon
TCATCCAGATTTTCATGTGTTAATTCTTTTGTAAGAATTTTTTCCATATTATGTTCAACAGTTTCTAAGATTTTCTCTTTTTTAATTAATTTTCTCATTTTTTTTTGAGTCCTCATCTCAGCTTTCTGTAGAATTAGTTTTTCAGATACATGAATAAATGAAAAGCCAATAAGTACAAAGAGGTATTCGAATAGTTTCAAATGAAAAGGAAATTCTGGTAATCTTTGAGCAATTTCAGGAAGTACTATTAGAAAGAAATACGATACTGAAATTCCCGCTATTAATGACGCATGTACTTGAATGAGTTTATTGTCAAAATAATCTGCGATAAAAAATAAAACTCCAAAAGGTAAAGCAAGAATTAGAACTATTATTAAATTAACACTCATTAATATTGAAAATAGATTTAAAAATTATTAAAGTTGAAGTAATTAACTAAAATTATAAAATTTTTATTGAGATTAATAAAGACATAGTAAAAAAAACTCATTGGTGATGTGTAATCGAGTTCCTAATCATAACCTCAACCGAGGATAAAGCCTCAATGAATATAAGAGAAAAGTTTATAAATTCTAAAGTTTACAATTTCGAGGAGACACATTTCACATGGCATGAAAATCCCGTTTTCAAATTAAAGACGAAATTTACTAAAAATGAAGTATTGCTTGGGCTTACAAAGGAACCATTAATTTTTTTGAATGATTTAAAATTAGAGGAATCAGAGATAAATCCAGATTATCTTATTTTTGCAAGTCGTCATACCTCAAAATCTACCCGACCAGCATTTTTAGTTCATACTACTGGTAACTGGAGTAGAGATACAGATTTTGGTGGAGATCCTCAAGATTTATCAAAAACAAGTGCATTACTTCATAAGGCAGGATTTATTTCATTAACTGAACAAGAATTTCCCCCAACATTAACAGAATTCTCACTTGATATTGAGGTAACTCACCATGGACCTACAATCTTAGATAAACCTTTAATTTTCATGGAATTAGGGAGCAGTAAGGTGGAATGGAAAATAGATGAGGCAGGAATGATATTAACAAACGCTATCTTTAGTACTTTTCAGAAATATATTGAATATAAAGAAATGGGAGATCAAAAAGTAGGGTTAGGCTTTGGAGGTACTCACTATGCTCCAAATTTTCATAGATTAATCAGAAATGAGAATATCGCTATGTCTTTCATATGTCCAAAATATTACATTCAAGAATTAAATAAAGGTTTAATTGAACAAATGGTAAATAATACTCTTGAAAAGGTTGATTATTTTATTATTGATTGGAAAGGGACAAATTCCGAAGATAAAAAACATCTTATACCTCTTTTAGAAGAATTCAATATCCCAATAAAGAAAACAAAAGATATATAATAAAAATTAATAAATTAAATTAAAAATAAAATAAATGATAGTCTAATGTTAGGAAAAAACCTTACTATAATTGGTGGTTCTGGTGGCATGGGTAAAGTTTTTGGAGAATTTTTTAAAAGAAATGGTTTTAAAATTACAATATATGCAAGAAATTTGGAAAAATTAAAGATTGTTGCTCATGAATTTGATATAAACTATGAGTCTTCTTTAGAAGAGAGTGTGAAAGATGCAGACATAATTTTAGTTTCAATTCCAATTACTTCTACTGTGAGTATGATTCAAAAGATTTCCCCATTATTAAAAAAAAACGCCTTACTCATGGATATTACATCATTAAAAAACATAGTTGTGAATACAATGCAAAAAATTATTAAAGTTTACCCAATAAATTGCCTTTCACTACATCCTATGTTTGGTCCTGGTATAAAAGATATGAAAAACTATGTTATGATCGTGTTAAAAGTTGGTGGTACAGAAAATTATGATGATTTAGTAAATGAATTAATAACTTTATTTGAATTAAATGGGCTAATAATTACTGAGACTACACCTGAAATTCATGATAGACGAATTGCTTTAACCTTAGGAGTACCTCATATGTTTAACATTCTCTTTTTAAATCTTATTAGAAAGTCAAAAGAACCATTGACTGAGTTAACGAAATATACTGGTACTACATTCTTGTTACAAAAAGTTTTTGCTGAGAGTATAATTCAAAGAGAGAGAGAAATGTTTGCAGAAATTCAAATAGAAAATCAAGAATTTCATAAAGTGTTAAATTTATTAGAAAGCTTAATAAAAGAATATAAAACAATAATTCAAAAGAAGAATATATCTAAGTTCAATCAGATTTTTAACGAAGCATTAGATTATTCTAAAGAAGATAATGATTTTAAAGATTCTTATAGATATTTTTATGATTTTATGAAAATTTTAAAACAAGAATAGGAAGTATAATCAAATTTATTAATTAAAGCAAAACACTAAAAGTACTAACATAAACTAAATTTTATATTTATGCTCTAATTATATTGAATAGTCTATATAAATTTATTAAAGTGAATACTTACATTGAGTCTTGGTAAAAGAATAAGATTAGAACGGATTTTTGATAGGGAAAGCAAAAAAACTATAATAATTCCAATGGATCATGGATTGACTATGGGTACTATCCAGGGATTGGAAGATTTAGCAGCAATGGTGGATAAAGTTGCTTTAGGAGGAGCAAATGCTGTTTTAATGCATTCTGGGATGGTTAGTGCAGGGCATAGGCAATATGGAAAGGATATTGGGTTGATTATTCATTTATCAGGAGCTACTAGTTTATCACCACATCCTAATAGAAAGGTTTTAGTTTGTTCTGTTGAGCGTGCTTTAAAAATGGGAGCAGATGCGGTTTCAATACATATAAATATTGGAGCAGAGGATGAACCAGAAATGCTTCAAGATGCTCAAAAAATTGTGGAAAATAGTAGAGAATGGGGTGTACCCTTAATAGTAATGATGTATCCACGAGGAAAAAAAATTACAAATGAAAACGATCCTAGTGTAGTTAATATTGCAGTAAGAGCTGGAGTTGAATTGGGAGCTGATATAGTTAAAACAAATTATACAGGAGATATTGATTCATTTAGGACGATTACTAAAGGAGTAAGACATATTCCAGTTATTATTGCAGGCGGTCCTAAAATGGACACCATTCCAGATTTACTTCAGATGGTGTATGACTCGATTGAAGCAGGTGGATCAGGAGTTGCTTTTGGTAGAAATGTATTCCAAGCGGAAGATCCAACAAAATTAGTTCGAGCTATCAGTAAAATTCTACATGAGAATTATTCTGTCGAGGAGGTAATGAAAGAATTCGAATTTTAAGGAGAATTAAAGAAATTAGGTAAATTCGTCCCTAATTTTTTCATAATACTTAACCAAATTTTTGAAGACATAATTAGTAGGAGAAAATCCTTGTGTAGCGGTTTTTAGCAGGATTTTTTGAAGAAAATCACGATACGAAACGTTTTGATCTAAAGTTACATTTAATTCTCTGATATTGAAGAAGCTACGAAAAAAGAGGGTTGGAAAATCAACTAGTGGTTGAAGTATTTGACAATAGTATTTCTTTCCCTCTTTAGTCAACTCTAATTCTTTTTTTAAACTATAATCATAGTCTTTCCCTTTCTTTTTAGTCTTGATGATTCCATCTGATTCGATTTCGTTCATAAAATTTTCGACATCACCCAACTTTATATTCTGTATATTTAGTTTATTTAAGTTATCCAGTATTTCATGATTTGTTTGGCCTTTCAACTTTATTAAGGTATAATTTCTGGCAATAATATTATATTTTAATGGAACAGATTCATGATCTAATTTATTGTATTGTATTAGATTTCCTAAAATTTCTTTTGCGACGAAGTATTTTAATATTAGTTGATCTTCCTTAGAAAAATCATTTTTAAATAGCTCAGAATCAAAATAAGAACCATAAAAGGTTTGTAATAAGGTTTTTACTAAATAAAAGCCATCCAATGTTGCTTGTTCAACGTTTTTTAGGACTGTAATTCTGTAATCAATTTCTTTTAAAAATCTATCTTTATCAAGAGGTATTTGGCGAACAATATGAGGTTTAATATTAAGAGGCTCAAAATATTCGTCCCATTTTTTCTTAAAACGAGGAGATTGAGTTTTAACGATTCCTGATAATTTGTGTATAACTTCATAAAGTTTATTTAGAAATTGTTCTTCTGAAACTTCAGTCATCCACGAAATACCTTGCCTTATTCTTTTTTTTTTAACTTATTAATAATATTGTAACCTATAAATTTTTAAATTTTAAATAAAAAATCAGTTGTGATAATTTACAAAACGATATAAATAATTAACTAAGATATTAAATAAAATTAATCGTAATATTTGTATATAAGTACGATTGGAAATTGAGTTAAAAAAACGAAAATTGAGTTGGATGAGTGTTAATGAATATGGGGGAGAAAAACTTAGAGCATATAGCTATTGCCGCAAATAACGAAAACAATTCAGATAATTTTTTTATTGAATTATTGGGGTTAAAAAGAACAAGATCATTCACAGTCTCAGCTGATTTGATGGAAAAATTCTTTGGTGTAAGTAAAGAACAAAAAATTATACGATATGAAAAAGATTCTCTAAGTTTTGAGGTTTTTATTACTGATGATGAGAGTAAAGCACAGGACACCTTTACTCATTCATGCTTATTAATAGAAAATAGAGATGATTTTATTAATAGGGCAAGTTCATTAGGATATGATATCGTGAAAATTCCAAGGAAAGACGATGTTGGATATTATCTTTTTATTAAAGATTCTTTTCAAAATCTCTATGAAATAAAGGAAAAAATATAAACCTATTTATCTTAATTATCTAAAATCCCTGAACTTTTAATAATGTCCATATGATCAAAAGCTAATTCTAAAGAGGAAAGTTTCGATAATTGTATGATTTCTAGGGCAGTAGCATCATCTAAAGCTTTTGGTTTCTCCTTTTTTGTTAATGGCTCGCAAAGAAAGGCTACGGTGATAGTATGCCTTCTTGGATCTCTGTCTGGATCGGAGAAAACTCCAATAAGTTTTATAATTTTCACATTAATATTTGTTTCCTCTTTTACTTCACGAATACAAGCATTTTCAACGGTTTCGCCTACATCAACAAATCCTCCAGGTAATGCAAATTGCCCTTGAAAAGGGGGATTTTTTCGCCGGATTAAGATAATATCCTTTTTGTTATTTGCTAAAATTACAGCATCAACCGTTAATAACGGTGTAATTGGTTTAGGGATATATTTACACCTGCTTTATAGAATTCTTTTTATTCATCCCATACTTCTGATGCAAGTAAATGTTCGATTCGTGTTTTCCGTGGTCTAATAAATTCTGTATGATGTTCCTTTCTTTCCAGTAATAAATTCTTCTTAAGATTTACCGAATTAACTATGTAAACTTCTAAATTACCTTCATTAAGAAAAATATGATTAAAGCTAGGGGCATCATTAGCACGGATTTTATCTGAAGTTGAAGTACCACTGTAAAGAAAGGTCGTACTTGATGAATTCTTCCAAGAAATGGTATAAGCATGAGGAACATGGCGATGGCCCATTAATACTAGATCTATTTCAAATAAATTAGTAAACTCTAAAATTTCTCCCGCATCTCGGACTGTTGTAAATTTTTGTCCAGACATTGGAATTGGAATTAAATGGTGATGTAATGCTATTACTCGATCTTCTAAATTCCGGTTAAATTGGCGGCCTAACCAATCCAATTGCTCATCCCCGATTCTACCCTCAGCCAAATCATCTCTGGCGGAACAGATACCTACTATCAGAGCATTTTTTTCTTCTAAAATCAATTTAGATCTTCTTGGTCCAATAATTTTCTCAAAAAATACGAGACCTGAACTTTTAACATCATGATTGCCTGGTACCGCCATAAACCTAGTTATATCCTTTATTCTATTTATATATTGAACTATATTTTTAAATTCATTTACTCTTCCCCTATGCACCAGATCTCCAGTGCAGACAACTAAATCAGGGTGAGCTTCTTTAATATAACTAATAATATTTTCAAAACAATCTTCTCTGAATTCACTTCCGTAATGTAAATCGCTAATTTGTATAATTTCTACCAATTTTCAGCATCTCTTCATAATGAAATTAATTTCTAAGAGAGAATTTCTATAATTTATAAATTTATTAATTAGTACTAAATTTAAAATATTTTTGATGAGATAAAAATCTTAAATAAAAAAGATTCGATTGTAAAAATTCAAGTTAAATAAAAACTAAAATAATTTTAGTTATAACTCTCTACAGTGAGAGAATCATTTTTCATAGCGAGCTTTTGCTGTAATTTACGCTGTTCTGCGAATGAATTAAGGGTGTTTTCATTATTACAATCAAAACAAATGCCATTAACTTTTATATAGCGTAATTCTCCACATTGTGGACAGCAAAACTCTCTAAAAATAGGTTTCATAATTTTTTCTCCTAAATTTGTAATTTTAATATATACAATCAATTTGATTTAATTTTGTTATTTTATCGATATCTTGCGTAATTTTTTCAATTATGTCATCAATAGATTTTTCGAGAGGTGTTTGTGAAACTCCTTTTATTAATTTGATATATTCATTCTTTTTGATTTAGTAAGGTTAAGAGATATCGATTAAACATTTTTAATATATAGTTTCTCTATTTTTCTTTATTATAATAAAAAATTTTAGAGTTTTAAGCTTTCTTATCATATTATATAGAGGCTATATAGTCTATATAGAAAATCGAAATAGTTCAAAATATTAAATATGATAATTTTTCAGAGTAAATACTTAGAATTCAAAAAAATTTTTAAAAATAAAGTTAATACTAGTATTTTCCTCTTCTATGAGGGGTTTCCTTCTGAATCCCAACTTCTTAGATTATAGTATTTCTCCAGCATTTCTTTGAGAGGCGGTATATTGCCTTTAGTTCCTCCTTTAGGGATAGGATTTGAAAATCTTGTTCCAATTGAATCATCCTTCTTAGCAATCCCACATTTTATATTATATTTTCTTTTTGAATTAAATAGATTTTCACCAATTCTTACCCAATTTTCAACTGTATAGGATCTACCTGTAATAGCGTTAACAGCATCCACCCAAGGACTAATCTCACTAGAATAAAAAAAACCAAACATACATCCTCCTGTTGCTGTATATGATTCGCAAGCATCTTGTATTTTTTTGACTGCATATATAACTTCCTCACCTCCAGAAAATGCATCAATTCTTTCAGTAAGTCCTAATTCCTTTTTAAAATGTGTAGAAAATGATAAGTGAAAGGGTTCATAACCATGATATGCCCCACGAGAAGATGTAGCGAGATCTAATGCTGTCATATTGTTCGAACGAGGTTCATGAGCAGGTACTTCAAGACCTTTTCCTTGTATGTTAAGATCATCTGGTAAATTATAATTTTGACAAAATATCCGAACACCATCAGCCAAATCGTTCCCAATTTCTTTTCGAAATGCAATTAACTCGATTAAATTTTCAATTGCTGAAGTGGCACCCCAAATAGTATATTGATTCTTTTCTGGATCTTTTTCAAACCCTAGACCATTATAGTCAATTTCAATTAATTTTCGCTCTACCGCTTCTAGAAAAACTCCAAGAATTCCACCAAGAGAAATGCAATCCATCCCTAAATCATTAACCATAATGTTCCATCTAATTAAAGCTTCTAAATCATCCACATATAAATTGGAACCCAACATTCCCAAGAATTCATATTCAGGCCATACCACCCATTCATTATTATACTTAATTTTTCCTCTACAAGCAGTCCAACAATTGAAACAAGAATAATGTTGTATTTCATAGTTGTCTTTTAGTGAATAAAATCCAATTCTTTTTGTTCCTTTCCATCGACTTAGTGTGAAATTCTTAATCGGTACATCTCCCGCACTAACGTAATTATCCATATGTGCAGGAGTACCTACATCATGCATAACTACAGAAAAAGGTGTTGTTTTTGCTATTGTTCTTATTCTTTGTGCCACCTCCATTAATTTATCTTTATTATTGATTGGTACATCTTTAGTACCACGTACAACTATTGCCTTTAAATTCTTACTGCCCATTACTGCACCCATGCCACAACGTCCCGCAGCATGACCTTTTTCACTCATTATTGAAGCGAATTTAACAAGGTTTTCTCCTGCTGGTCCTATTGAAGTCACTATTACTTTTTCGTCACCAATGTCTTTCTTCAACAAATCTTCTGTTTCTCGAGTTCCTTTTCCCCATAATTTTGTAGCGTCTCGAATTTCAACATTATCATTATGAATCCATAAATAGACAGGAGTCTCACTTATTCCGCTAATGATAATATGATCATAACCTGCTTTCTTTAATTCATTTCCAAAAAAGCCGCCAGCAGAAGATTCACCTAAAATCTTAGTTAATGGGGATTTTGCCATAATAAAATGTCTACCACAATATGGTATTGGAGTTCCACAAATTGGTCCTAAAGAGAAGATAAGGAGATTTTGAGCATCAAAAGGGTCAATATCGGGGGGAACTTCTTTAATAAAGATTGCTGCGGCTACTCCAGCCCCACCAATATATTTTTCTTCTAATTCAGGTTCAATAATTTCTGTAATGAAGTTTTTAGATTCTAAATCAATTCTTAATATTTTTCCCATAGTTAATTCATCCTTATAATTAAAAATCTGCTAATAATTCTATTAGATTTAATCATATTAAATAGTATATAATACTTGATAATGAATCTACTTCATTTATTTTTAAGATTTAAAAATCATTATAATCAAAATC
Source organism: uncultured archaeon (assembly GCA_964409945.1). Taxonomy (GTDB): domain Archaea; phylum Asgardarchaeota; class Lokiarchaeia; order Sigyniarchaeales; family SOKP01; genus Loki-b32. The sequence continues at coordinate 8,726 of CAYPFJ010000050.1, forward strand.
TGAAAAAAATGATTTAATTTGCTCTTTTTCCTTATTAGAAAGCCATTCAGAATGATAGTATAAAGGGTTTATACCAATTTTTTCTGGTTTGGATATCCATAATGGATTATACGGTACAAACCCTATTCTCTTTATATGTAGAGTTTTTAAATAGCGTGCTAACTTACTTAAATTTTCTGATGTATCTGTTATATCAGGAATAAGGGGGATTCTTGGCAGAACTTCTATCTTGTGTTTATTAACTAAAATTTCAAAATTTTCCAAAATTCGCTCATTAGAAACTTTGCAATATCGAGTGTGGAGATTAGGATCTGAAATTTTCAAATCAAAATAAATTAAATCAACATAAGGTTGTATTAGCTCATCAAATTTATTTTTATTATAAAACCCACACGTCTCAATACATATATGGATCTCTTCTTTTTTAAGTTCTTTGAGTAGATTATGAACAAAATCAATATGGTACAGAGGTTCTCCTCCAGAAAGGGTGACTCCTCCACCAGAATTATCATAAAATACTTTATCTTTTAAAATAATATTCATTAATTCTTTAATTGTATAAATTTTTCCTACAAATTTTAAAGCATTATTAGGACAAAGATCTATACAACATCCACATAGGTTACATATATTTCGGTCAATACGATACTTATAATCAAATTTAATCGCATTTTGAGCACATACTTCTAAACATTTACGACATTCAACACACAATTCCTCATCAAAATAGAGCTCTATAAAAGGAGATTTTGCTTCTGGATTTTGACACCAAACGCAAGAAAGCGGACAACCTTTAAAAAAGATAAGAGTTCTTATTCCTGGACCATCATCTAGGGCATTTCTTTTAATGTCTACTATAAGTGTTTTTTCTGTCATTATTTCAAAAAATAAAAATTAAAAAATAAAAATAAAGTACCTTTGCTATCTTGAATGATATTCATGCCTTTCAATTAATTCTAATTGCATATTTTTATTTAGTTTTGTGAAGTAGGCATTATATCCTGAGACTCTTACTAGGAGCCATCTATAATCAATCGGATTAGCCATCGCATCTCTCATTGTATCCGAAGATATAACGTTAAATTGCCATTGCATTCCATTTAGATCAAAAAAGCTCTGGACATAGCTCGTGAAAAGATCTAGTGTTTCTTTATGGTTATCACCCGGATGGGGAACAAGTTTCACATTATAAGAAGCATTATTTGCCATTTTTAAGTAGTCTAAAGCTGCAACACTTTGAATGCTCGGAAGTAAGATATCAGTGGTACCAGATGCGGGAGTTAATCCGGGAGTCAATGCCTTTCCTTTCTTTCGACCTGAGGGTAAAGCCCCAGTGAGCATTCCAAATCCAGTATGATAACTTATCGACCAGTAACCCACTAGATATTTACCACCCCTGTAATTTCTAGCAGAATTGTAGATATCATAACAAAAATTAATTATATCTTGAGCCATTTCAATGGTACCATCTTCGCCTGAACCAAACTTGGGAACTTGTTCTATTTTATGCAAGATGGATTCGTAACCTTCAAAATTGTTATCAATAGCATCCATAAGTGTAGCAAAATTAAATTCACTTTTATTGTAGATTAAATCATTAATAACCAATAAACTATCAATCACATCTGTAAGTGCCACAAGAGCAACTCCCGATGTATTATAAACAGCGCCGCCATTAATGAGGTCTTTACCTTTTTCTAAAGGACCTTCGTAAAAACCCGATAAAAGTGGGGTTGGATGTATATCTCTATGTGATTCCCCGAGGAAATTATTAATCTCAATTGATTGCTCTGCTAAATATTTAAGTTGAATTTTATAGGCATCTAAAAAATCTTCAAATGTTATAAAATTAGTCCGAACATAACCAGTTTCAATTCCCATTTTTTCTCCAGTCAATGGAATAATTCCGTTATTTAATGCCATTTCTAAGGGAGCCACCAGATTCAAAAGCATGCAATTTGTATGACCATAATGTTTTCCTACAATTGTAGGCTCAACACATCCAGTTGCAGCCCAGTCTCTAGCATCTTCTATAGCAAAACCTTCGTGAACTAAGGCTTCAATCATAGTTCTATCATTATGAATGCTTGGAGATGCCCCCATGTTCACATTTACTTCAGTTAAACGACGTAAATATTCCTTTGAATTAATTCCAGAATAATATCGAGCATTCATATTAGGATCTTGGAAACCAAGCATCTCATTTGTCTTTAAAATAATATAGCTCATATCATTCACAGCGTTATTTCCTTCTCTATCAACACCTCCGACTGTCACTGTATCATCTGAAGAACTGCCTCCGAAAAGCTTCCACCCCACATTTGGCATTAGTGGATCATGATCATTAATTCTAACAAACAAGGATCCGACTAACTCAATTGCTTTTCTTATTATTTGTTCTTTTTCATTGTCATTTTTAGCCTTCACAATCTCTTTTAAAAAGAATGGTTGGAGTATTTGATCTAGTCTACCAATTGATAATGCAGAATTAGCATTTTCACAATGTAAACAAACAAAACTCGTCCAAATAGATTGGATTGCTTCTTGAAGCGTTTCTGCTGGTTTTCCTGGTACTTTCGCACAAATTCTGGAAATCTCCTTTAATTCATCAATTCTTTTTGCTTGTTCTGGTTCATTTGGATCCAAAGATTCAGCAATTCTTATTGCTTCTTCACTCAGATTTTTAGAATATGTTAAAACACCATCTATTGCTATTTGAATTGCCTCATAGAAATTTTTTTTCTCTTTTGAATCAGCTTCTTTTTCTAATTTTTCAGCTTTATGTTTTACGCTTTCTAATCCTTCGTTTATAACCATTGGAAAACCCGGGACTGTATGGCTGATAGCATTGGTTTTCATCATAAAATAAAATACCCAACCTTCTTCTAATGCTTGAGATTTGGGATTATTGAATTTTGTACGACAGTATTCTCGCACGTTCCGTTCCATCCAATAAGGAAAAACTTCTAAACTTAATATATCTGCATCTTTGTCGGAAATATCATTAGGATTTAGCTCCCGTTCACCAATTGTTTTCAGTTCAGGCCAAATAGCTGTCGCAATAAGTTCAGGATACATAGGGATCCCAACTTCTTTTGATGTAGTAGAACCAGCAATTAGATGTCTATCATGAATTATAGGTTTTTTATTAGACATTATGTAATTTACTGCTCCTGCTTGTCGTAATTCTGGATTTAGTGGATTTCCAGAACTATCTTCCTCGAACCCATTTTCCCTATGATATTGTGTTACTAATTTAGCCCTTTCAACACATATTGCCGGTTTTAAGGCAAAACGACGGTTTTTTAAATATTTTAAACGTGGAAAATCCTCCAAAGAATATTTTGCTAGATAAGGATCTTCTAATACCTCAACTTTATCAACCTTTCGATTCAAACTTTCATTCTTAATCCTTCTACTCTTTTCTCCACTATCAATATTCTCAATTGGATATAATATTCGGTTTTCAGGACCTTTATAATCCTTGATCTTTGCTCCCATAACGAGCGATGTGAGATAAGAAAACTTGGTAAGGTAAGACATGTTTCCAATATATCCCATCTCGTTTGTTAAAAGATAATCAAGCGATTCTTCAGCACTCTTGCTATAGAGATTTGCCAAAGTCTCTTTATCCTTATAATATATAGTGATATTAGGATCATCAATTTTTCCATCTGCCACAGTCATCTTTCCATCTTTAAAAATCACGTGAGCATTAAATGCATCATCTTTAGTTGTAAATTGATACTTGGCGTTAAAAATGAAGCCAGTTTTTTCATTATATATCTCTCTACGCATTTTTCTGCGAGTATCAAATATCATTGCCAATAAATTTAACTGATCTTTGAAATTTTCAAGCTCTTTATCAATTTCTAATTCATTCATCATATTTCTCTCAAATCTGTAGATTTATAGATCTTAATTTGAAATTAAGATTAAACTTTTTATACTTTAATATTATTATTTTATCCATTAATTATTTATATCTTTACTATTAAACTAAACAGTGGAGCTTATTGTTTTTAACTCTTAAATCAAAAGGTCTGTTATTTATTTATCTTTACCTTTGATATAATTATCTTTTATATATTGTAAAACTTCTGCTGAAGTAACTCCTTTTTTTGTTATTAAAACTTGGCCAAAATCGTTTTTTCCTCCACCTTTTCCATTGTAATGCTTTTTTATTGCTGCTACAATATTACCGACATTAATATCTGATTCCATTGATGATTTACTCCCTGACATACCCATAAGCATTATACCTTTTTCACTTTGATTTGATATAAATGTAATTGTATTAGGATCTTTTTTTAAAATGTTTTGACTTAAATTTTTTACATCATTTTGAGTTAAATCTTCTGTAGATTCAAAAATTAACTTAGCATTGTGATACAATTGAGCATTTTCTATCCGTTTTTCAATTGCCTCATCGCTAAACAAGTCCTTGATTGTAATTAACTTTTGTTTTCCTTCTTTCCATTCACTATGGAGTTTTTGAATTTTATTTGATACATCATCTTTTTTAGTGCTTAAAAACTGAGAAATTTCTGATAATGCATCACCTTCAAATGTTTTAGTGGAGGTTAATTGTAAATCACTCTCATCAACATTACCAGTTTTTAACGCTTTATTTACATTTTTCCATTTTTCAAGTAATTCTTTTACACGTCCAACAAGTTGCTTGCGATCAACATTTAAAATATCTTTTAATTCATTAAGAATTCTTTTATGTTTTTCTTTTAATTTATTTGTAGCCTCTCCAGCTACAAAAGTAAGCCTGACTATTCCATCCTGAATCTTTTGTGATTTAGTAATATGGATATAACCTGTTTCTGAAGTATTATTTAGATGTGTGCCCCCACAAGCTTCAACATCAACCCCAGGTATCTCAACGATTCTTAAATTTTTTCCTGGGACAGCTCCTCCTTGATAAATCGTCATTCCATATTTTTGTTCTGCTTCAGCACGAGGGATGAAGCTGAGATTAAGATCTATTCCTTCTTCAACTATCTGATTTGCTTTCTTTTCAATTTCAAGAAGTTTATCTCCTGGAATTTGTTCATAATGAGTTATATCTAAATGAGAACTTTTAAGTGTTTTTTTAGCACCAGCTTGATTTACATGGCTTCCTAAAATGTCTCTTGCCGCAGCATTCAAAATATGAGTAGCAGTGTGATGTTGGGAGAGTTGAGTACGCCAATCTTTATCAACTTCAACTTTAACGATGTCTCCCACCTTAAAATTAGGTTTTTCATCTAAAACATGAATCGTATAATTCCCTTGTTTAAAAGCATCAGAGAATTTTTGTCCATTAATCGTGCCTATATCATGAAGTTGTCCTCCCGAAGTTGGATACGTTACTGTTTTATCTAAGATCACCATTTTATCAATGATTTTCAATACTTTTGCTTCATTAGAAGTCTTGGTATAGTCATAATAGTAAAGTGACTTTGTTTCAGGAATTCCCTCTAAATTTAGTTCAACTTCTTTTACTGTAGCATGGACTTGCTCAGTTATTTCATGTCTTTCGACTACTAAATTATAAAAATCATCTGGTATGTTAATTTTTATATCATATTTTTTCGCTGCTGTTTTTACCATGTCTGGACTTATACCATTAGAATCATATAATTCTATTAAAGTTTCAGTAGAAATTTCACCCTTTTTTAGGATTTTTTCTAAAATTTTCACCGCTTTTTTCTTAGTGGCATAAAATTTTTCTCTTTCAACATTGAGAATCTCTTTTATTTCATCTAAATGTTCGGATACTTCAGGAAAAATCCCCTTCAATTCTTTCGCATGCCAATTGCATACATCAGCTATATCAATATCCCAATTAAATTTGTTTATAAAACTAATAGCCCGTCTAAAGATCACCCTTAAATTATATCCTCCACCAACATTTGAAGGAAGTTTTCCATCATTTATAGCAAAAAGTAAGCTACGAGCATGTTCAGCAATCGAATATAGTGCTGTCATTGGCAAAATCTTGTGTTTGAGTTCCTTTATTCCGATCTTTAATTCTTTTGCAACATGATTCCAAGCCTCATCCATATCATCTACTTCATCCACATTTAGATATGCTGAATATTTTGAAAAGCGATTATAGAGATCTAAATCTATATCAATTTTAGTTATTTCCCTTAATTTCGACAGTACATTAGGAAAAATTGCTTCATACATGTTAGGAGTGCCTTGAGAAAACCATGCCACACGTTCTTGACCAAGTCCCATATCAAGAACTTTTAGTTTAAGTTCACGAGGTCCTTCTAGAGTTTGTTCAAACATAGTATAAACTTGATTAAATAGCTCTACACCTCTACTGAAGAATTCCAAACTACACCCAAATGAACCCCCACCTGCCCATGAATCTTCATGTATTGTTAATTCTTCTTTTGGTAACCCTACACCCTCATGAATAAAATCATGTATATCCAGAAAAAGTTCTCCCTGATTCCATTCTTCAGGTGGCACGAAAGCATGTTGTCCTATCATAACAAAGCCTGTGTTATGGGAGCCAGTTATCCCGACATTTTCAATATCGTTGAATCTTAGACAAAATTGAGGAATTATCAACTTTTTAGCGGGGGGCTCTTCTTCTCCCGTAATAACATAAGGTTGAAATGCTGATATCGATGCAATTGTAAATTCAGAAGTTGGATTCCAACGCGCAACACAAGGATACCTCTTAATAGGGACGTATCCTCTAGGTTCTAAGATTTCAACTATTTTTTCCCAAACTCCGATAAAAGATAAATGAACTTTGCAAGGATTATCTATAACTACTTTAAATCCTCCTGAACATACTGGATCTCCACAAACTTCCCTTTCTTTAAGGGTAGTCCAGAAAATTGTGCCGCAATATTCACACGTTTTTCTTAGATACCCCAATTCTCTAAGTTCCTTAGTAGGAAAGTAAGATTCAGGATTTTTTGATGCAATTATTTTAAAAACTCTTTTTAATTCTTTATCAGTTTGCGCTTTTTTAAGTTCCTCTTGTTCTTCCTCAGAAATCATATTTGTCAGTAGGAAATTTTCGAGAATTTTTATTTGTATTAAATGAAAGAATTTATTTTCTCCTAAAATATTTACTTTTAAGAGATTATTATTTCCTATTTTTGAATTATTCTAAAAAAGTAAAAATTTTAAAAATGTTTTAATATATTTATTTTTACCAATCCAAGATTAATTAATCAAAATTGTTAGAAAGGTGAATCACCAAATGGTTTATGTCATGAGTAAAGTCAAATATCCTCCTCATATTGCAGAGGAAATGTTAAAGTTTTACCTTTCAGGAAAAGCACCAAAATACCCTGATTTTGTAAAGAGAACACATCAATGGGTAATATCAGATTATTATATTAAAACATATAATATATATGAGATTCCTGAGGATAAGTTATATGAAGGAATGAAAGGAATAGCTAAACGTCTTAGTGCTTTTACTCGATTTGAGGGATATGTTTACAAAATACTGAATTTAATGGAAGGATCTGAAGCAATAAAGTTAATTAAACAATAAAATTTTAAATTATTTTTTTTTATATTTCTAATGTTTGAAGGCGCCCGTATCCTTTTTTGATAAAATCATAATCAAGTAGTTCAATTTTTTCAGGTATTATTTTTAGAATGAGTTTTCTTTTTCCTCGTACAATTTTTTGAGCTTTTTTGAATTCTTCATCTCCTTCTTTTAGAAATATCAACCTTTCTTTACCTGTAGCTGTAATTTGCATACCTTGTATTTTTCCTTCAGACATAGGAGTATATATACCAATACTAATAATTGGATTTTCTTCCATATTCTTAACTTTCCTACCGGGAGCAGGTCCTATATAAATATTAAAACTGTCTTTCTCTGTATAGAAATCCATTGGAGTTGCACGAGGAATATTGTTGCTGCAAGTACAGAGAACTAATACCTTTCTTTTATCTAAAAAGTTACGAATTTCTTTCTTAAGGTCTTCTATAGGCATTTCTTTGTCATTCATGCTCGAGATCTTAAAATAATATCATTTAAATTATAAGTGAAAATGAATAAATGTTGATAAATTTTTAAAGAGTAGTAAAAAAGATCCAACTTTTTCGATTTAAAAACCAACTATGCTCGTAGGCGTAAAATCATGATCTGAATCCACAGCAGCTCGTACATATGGTGAAACAGGCCCATTAGCTAAGACCATTATTTTGATTTTCGATCCCATATCAGGCTTGTTTTGAACGCCAAATTTTAATTGAGCGGTTTCGGGGATCTCATTTGATATAGTTGATACAACTTTATCAACTTTAGATAATGTTAAATTATGATCACCAGTAACAGATACTAGACATCTATTCACTTGTTTTGGGTCTGGTTTTAAAAGAGGATTATTTAATGCTAATCGTGCTTTTTCAATTAAATCTGAGTCGTCTCCTATACATTCTGCTATACCAACTAATCCCGAAGGATATTTTCCATTAGGATTTTCTAATAAAGTCTTTTTCACATCAGCAAAATCTATGTTAACTAAACCACAATTATTAATTAAATTTACAACTTCTCCAATATTTCTTATTAGTATTTCATCCATAATCTTAAAGCCTGTTATCATAGGTATTTTTCCGACAATTCCTAGCAAATTATCGTTTGGAATTGGAATTAGGAAATCAGAATATTTAGCAAGATTTTTTAAACCTAGTTGAGCTCTTACTGATCTTTGCTTACCTTCAGAGTTAAATGGAAGTGAGCAAAATGTAACTACAATTGCATTATTTTTTTTTGCTTCTGCTGCAATAATGGGTGCCGCTCCAGTCCCCGTACCACCACCTAATCCACAAGTTAAAAAGATTATATCAGCATTTAAAGTTTTATTTAACCTATCGCGATCTTCTTCTGCTGCTTCAGCGCCAACTGAGGGGTCATTGCCTGACCCTAATCCATTACATCGTTCTTTTCCAATTAGTATTTTATGCTTTGAGTTTGAGTAATATAAATCATGTGCATCAGTATTTATATTTACGGTCTCAGCATTACTAATACCCATATCATCAAGTCGTGAAACTGTATTATTTCCTGCTCCTCCTACACCAACCACGTATGTTTTAATTTTCAAAACTTTTAATAGATCTGCTAAAAATTTGTCATCATCACAATTAGGATTTGAATTAGGACATTGGTTATGCTTAGCTATTTCATTGAACCTTTCTCTTACAGATGATCGTGACTTGGCTAATTCAACTAGGTCAAATATATCATCACTCATCGAGTATCATCAAAAAAATAAGTCTTTTATAATACGAGAACGATATCCTTATAATATAACGTAGTAATATGAAGATAATACCAGTGATATACGTATTATTTTCAAGAGAAATCTTTTATAATTAAGAACTTAATGAATTTTGAACTAAATAATTTTTTTCGTTTGAAAAAGAAGACAAATCATTGTAGAGAATAAATTTATAAGCTTAAATTATCATGAATATCTAAGGGTATAAAATATGGAAATTGATAATGCTAAAGAAAGCAGCGATAAAGCCCTAAGTGTGTCAGAAGATAGCGACTTAATTCAAGTAAGGGCTATAATTAGCTGTCCAAACTGTAATTATAAGAAAAAGTTTAGAAATCAGTTTCCGAGAAAAAATCTTGAATTACTCGTAGTTGCAGTGAAAGTCTTCGAATTTATCACTTGTAATACGTGTGGAGATCTTATAAAGCTAGATTTAGAATTTAAAATTTAAAATATATTCTTAAATTTACCTTTTTAATTATACCTCAAGATTAATTTCCCCGTATGTCCCTCCTCCACCTGGAGTATATTTAATCTCGTCATTTCTCATTGCTTTTATAATTGATGCTATATTCTCATTAAACTTTTTAATATTATTAATAGGTGTATCGATTAATATCTCAAATTCTGGACCTAACTTCTCAATAATATTATTATAAGCATTGAGTACCGTTATACTAGTTTTACTTGTTATGTGTTTCTCTGAACGTATAATATCGATTAATGGAATAGCATTAATATAACGTGGTCTGTGATCTGGATGATTGGGTTTTTCACTTGTTGAAATCAGATCTATTCTTTCACTTACACCCAATTTTATTTTATAGTTCTTACTTAATTCTTTTTTACAAGAAGGACATACTACTTTACCTTTATTTACCTGGCTAATATAATCTCGTTTAGCCGTATCGGGATCATTAGTATATATAAATATAAAATTTTCTGTTATCGAATATTGGCTAAAGACGTCATTAAAAGATTTTGTTGCTTTTTTAAACAGTATTCTTCTTCTACATTTATTGCAAAACATATTATAATATTTTCCGAGTTTAGGATGCAACCCTACATTTAGTGATATTTTCCTATTATCTTTTCTTCTTATCGCTAATACTATTTCTTCAAAAGATGGGTTATCAATATCAAATCTATTGAATTCTCGCCCTAAAGAACGTGGTCCTTGTGAATGTGCATCGCTATTACTTAGAAAAGTGACATCACTTAAACATTCCAATCTGTCTGCAAGATAAGTATTGGCAGATAATCCAAGTTCTATAAAATAAATATTTTTTGTAGCATCTTGATAACAATCTGAAAGAGTTTCAAATCTATTTTGCCGAAATATTGCTTTGAAAGGAGTGAAAGCGTGTGCGGGACCAATTAAAGCACCTTCATCTGAGATTATATCAACCAATTCTGCAGGAGCTAAATTAACCCTTGGACGTCCACCCCATTCACCTAAAATATTACTTGAATAAGGTTCTAATCTCTTTTGAATAGTTCTTACCATATTGAAATCTTCAAAAAAGACAACTTCATGGACACTTTCTTGATCTTCTATTTCAGATTGAAGGATAAAATTAATATCTTTATAAATGTAGGCTCTATCTTTACTCTTTTCTAGTTTTTGTTCTAAATATTTTAACCAATCTGGTTGTAAAACATCTCCAGTCCCTAAAACATTTAAACCTTTTTTTTTGCATGTATCGATCATAGTGTCTAAATTTAAAGATTTCGATACTCCTATAGAATGGGGGGAGTGAATGTGCAAGTCAGCATTGAAGTACTTCATTTTTTATCCAAATTAAATAATAATGTTATAAATATTTTTATTTAAATTGAATTAAGAGTATTTTATTTATCATTAAATAATGATCATTTTATCTTGAATTTGATCACTTAATAAAACTCTAAAATATTCTAATTCCTTCTTGAAAATTACTTTTTCTAACTTTCCTTCAACTAATACTGTTTCATTTTCTCTTACGTGCTCACAGAAGCGACCTCTAAATGAACTAATTTCGCTAATATCTTTTATATTAATTTTGTTTGAATTATTACTACTTTCAAGAATTTTTAAAGGATTTATTTTATATGAACAAGGTGTAAAAATAGAATCTCTTGAATCTATGATGTGTGCTTTAAGTTTAATTCTTCCAAAATTTTTATATTGATAATCATAAAAATTTCCTTTCCAATCTTTGGGGCTTTTAATATATCTAATAAAAAAATCATTTTCCAAATATTTACCCTGATGCAGCTTTCTTTGTTCACTTTTCAGAAAATCTTCAAATGGAATATTAGAACCACCAACTCTCCAATTATAATGCGATTTATATTCGTCTATATTATACTTCCTACAATTATTTGATTTTTCAAAAATCTTTACAAGTATTTCTTGAAATTTCATACTTGTTTCTGTACCGTAAATTATTATATCAATGTCGGACTCTTCAGTATTCAGTCCTACCATAATTGATCCTGTAATTCCAATTGAACCCTCGGAAAGATTTCCTTGAGAGAGAAACAATTCACCTAATTCTCTAGAACGTGTTTCGCTAAGTGATAACTTATTTTTTTCTAATAGTTTTTTAAAGCAGTTTTGTGGGGTATAAATTTTTTTTATTTCTTTTTTTTTAACTCCTTGGACTTCTAAATCGAGTTCTTTAGAAAAAAAAAGAAATTCTGGATACTTTTCTCTTAAAAGAGCATACCTTTCCTCTAGATTGTAAATTTTACGAAAATTAATACAATTTTTTATCCGTAATCCATTTGGATCAGGAAAAAAACGTAAAAAACATATAATATAATCATTTGGATGGAGAAGACCTTTTACATCGAAAAATAAATTTTCCCTTTTTGTTTCGATATAATCTCCTTCAATTGCTTGAATAATTTTCATGAATTTCATAATATAAATATTTAATAGTTTGAAGGAGTCTTAGTATTAATTTTTGAGGGTTTTTTCGTTTTAATTGATGGAGATTTCGTTGTAATCTTTCTTATTTCTCTTTCAAATGCCTTTTTCTCATTTAGAAATCGTTGTTTATCTTTTTCCAATTTTTCTCTTTCACGTTTAATTATATTTTTATCACTTTCTAAGGTCACTTTTTGCTTTTCTAATTGTCTGTATTCATTATTTAATCTTCTAAATTTTTCTTCTAAATTAGGAATTTTCCTATTTAAGGAGTTATATTTGTTTTCAGCCGCAGGAACTTTTCTCTCTAATTCTTTTAATCTTGCTTCTTGTTGACGTCTTCTTTTTTCCAAATCATTTACATCATTTTCAACTTTATCTCTATATTTTTTCAGATCTGTTTTTTTCTTATCAATTTCACGTGATTGTAGATCAATATCTTGCTTTTTATAACGAGTTTTTTCTCTTTCTTCTTTTAATTTTTTCTTTTCGTTAGAAATTCGATTTTTTTCATCACTAATTTCTCTCCTTAAAGTATTAATTTCCTTATTTAAATTATCTCGATCTTTAGTTAAATCTTTGATTTCGTTTCTCAAGTCCATTAATTTAGACTCTAAATCATTAATAGTTCTTTCTAAAGCATTTTCTCTTCTTTCCATCCCTGGAATTTTTGTTTTAATTTCCTTTATTCGTTTTTCTGTTCTTTGTTTTTCCCATTCTAGATTCTTTTTTTGATTTCCAATATCCTCTCTCAAATTATCTAACTTTTCTTGAAATCTTTCTAATTCAGCATTTTTTTGATCCAATTCCTCATTTTTATTTCTGATTTTTTCTCTAAATTGTTGTTCTTTAGTTGCTAAATCACTATTCTGTTGCTTTATTTGATTTTTCGTTCGTTCTAACTCATCCCGTAAGTTATCTCGTTGTTCAAGTAGATATTTAATTTTAAGTTCTTTTTCTTTTCTTTTTTTCTCAAGATTTTCAACATTTTCTTTGTAATTTTCAATTTGGTTAATTATTTTTTCCCATTCACTCTTTTCTTTATTTAACTTGATCCTTTCTTTTTTTAATTTTTTAAGCAATTTTTTATCAGAAATTGTATCAAAATTTTCAACTGGTGTTTTTTCTCGAATTTGATACTTAGGAATTGGTTCGTCGTTCATAATGGTTCAATTTTTAACATACTCTATTAATAAATTCATATGAATATTGACTCTAAAGTGTTTGCTAATCAAGATTTTAACATTAAAATTTTGTAGATTCTATTTATATAACTTAATTTCTATTATTTTCATATATTCATAGCAAAAAAATTGTATAATTTATATTTAAAATATAATTATTGGGGTTTATTTTATGGGTTTTGATAATGAATTTGACGATGAATTTGATGAACAAGAATTTGATGAAGATTTAGAAGAATTAGATGAAGATCTTGAAGATAATAAAGAAGAAGATGTAAAAGAACCTTTTGAAAAGAGTGTAGAGGAAGAAGTTGAAACAAAAACTCCTACTACTAAAATTGTTTCTGGAGGGAAGAAGATTTCAATATATTTTATGTCTACTATTGGTCCGGGTGAGAAAAAACAAAAATTAACTGTTAATGATGGAAATCTTGTCGGTGATATTAAAGAAACCGTTGCAAATTTATTTGGTTTAGATCCTGCTGACTTTCATTTATCTTGTGGTGGTGTAACAATGGATGAAATTAATCCTTTAAGCGATTATACTATTTCTGATGGAGAGGATATACTTTTAATTCCAGCTAGTATTGCTGGCTAAATCTTCCTGGTATAAGTAAAGGGATTTAAAATTAGCTGCCCTTACTTTTAATTTTTCTTTTTTCGTGAGGGAATTAAAGCAATTTCATCATCATCATCAATACTATAGTCTTTTATCCGTGAGTTCTCATCTAATAATATCCCTCCGGAAGATAAGAGAAAATCTTGTTGTTCATAATCAAATAATAGTGCAACTCTGTCTTTAACTACTCCTGCTGATTCAGCTGTATCTATTATTATAATTTTCGTTTTCTCACCAGGTTCTAAAAGTGATCTTACATATACACGAATTTGATCTTCCATTTCTATAGAACTTTTAGGTGGTGTATAAGGTATTACACCATTAATATTATCTCTGTTTTCTAACATATTTTCGATTAATTCTTTTCTCTCATTTGGATCATAGTAAATCATTTCTCTAATAAACAATATCTTGTCCATTTTTGATAACCCTAACAAGTCAATTTTATTTAATACTTCTTGACTTAAGATCGAAAAAATATATTTATCAATAATTGGCATATCTTTATAGGACTCATTTGATTCAACATAATCTTCTATTGAGGGTAGAGCATCAATATAATCTTCAATAATAGTGAAAGTTTTCTTTTGAATTGACTTTGGTTTTGTGATATATTTTTTTTCTTTTATCGTCTTGACGGGACTACTTTTTGACTGTAAAACTGAAACTGTATAAATTGTACTAGTGGATAAAACAGCAACACTACCAATAGTAAGAACAAGAAATAATGGTGTATTTTCTATGCGATATAGGAAAAAAAAGATATAGAACAAAATACACACTATATAAAGAGTGAAAATACTTAAAATTCTATAATTTTTTCTCATGATTTTTAATTAGATTATTTTCTGAATTTATAATATTTAATTTAAAATTTAAAGGGGATTGGAATAAAATTGGAGTTTTTAATCTCATTCACCTTGAATTGATTTTCTTACATTAGAATATTTTCTAAGATCTAATTTGAATATATTCCTATTTTTTTCTTTTTCAATTTTTATTAATTTTAAATCTATTAAAATATCTATGTATTTTTTAATAGTACTATGATTCTTTTTCAAACCATTTGCTATCTCTGTGATTTTTAATGCTTTATTTTCTATTTTCATAAATTTTATTATATCTTGAACGATATTTTTTTTTAAATAATAGTAAAATGGGTCAAGCTTTGGATTTGAATCAAATTTGAAGAACATTCTATGATTATTGATTTGTTTTGATCTAACAAATTGAAATTTTTCTAAACACGATAAATGCCATAAAGCTTGATTACTGCCAATTTTTAGACGCTTCATTATTTCATTAATATTTGAAGGATTTTTTTTAATAAAATTGAAGATTTCATTTCTTTTAGGATGTTCTATAATATTATTTTTCATTAATTTTGTTCCAGGGATAATAACACGCCGCTTAATTAAATTCTTCAAAACTAACTCTATTCTATTCTCATTTATATTTGGATTGTATCGTACTCTATTGCTTATAAAGGAGATAATTTCTCTAATTGAAAAGAAGGTTTTCTTTGTTAAATACTCCCTTACTAATTCGAGAACAACAGATTCTGCATCATCCAGAGGACTCATAAGCCTTTACTTTTATTCCGTCGATTAATCTGGTTTTTATAATTATATATTCTCTCTAAAACAACTTTTTTTAATTCATATATATATTGATAGGGTTTCATACAATTTATAATATAATTTCTTAAGAATTCTAATTTTCACCTTTTTATTTTTGGAGAAGACCTTGAATACTTCAAAATCATTCCAAAGGGTTTTATAATATCTTTCTAACGTCATTTTATTAAGTATAACAAAAATTAAAAATTAAAAAAAAAAAGGAAGTGAAATGAATGAGTTTTGATGAATTTGATGAAGATTTAGGTGTAAATGAACCTGTAAAATCTAAAACTCCTGCAAGTAAAATTCCTTCTGCAGGAAAGAAATTGACTTTATATTTTATGTCAACAATTGGTCCTGGTGAAAAAAAAGAGAAGTTAACGGTAAATGACAGCAATCCAGTAAGAGACATTAAACAAACATTAGGAAATTTATATGGTCTTGATCCTAATGATTTCCATATTTCTAGTGGAGGAGTTACTATGGATGAAAATAGTTCCCTAAGCGACTATGATCTAAATGATGGTGACGATATTCTATTAATCCCCGCTAGTACGGCTGGGTAGACTTATAAAACTTTCTTCATAAAATATAATATAAGGGCATTTAGCTCTTCAATTTTTTTTATTTTTTTTGTAAAAATTAATCGTGATAATAATGGATAAGGATACAGATTTTTTCGCAAAAGAATTATCAGTGGAAGAGAGAGACCTTTATGACCGCCAATTTCGTTTGGAGGGATGGTCCCAGAAAGTGGTAAAGAATTCAAGAGTTCTTATAGTTGGGGTTGGAGGTTTAGGTTGTGAAATCGCTAAAAACTTAGCTATGCTCGGTGTTGGTCATCTTGATCTTATTGATTTAGACATTATTGAACATTCTAACTTAAACCGTCAAGTTCTTTTTACGGGCGCAAAGATTGGAGAACCTAAGGCAGTTGTTGCAGCTCGAAAGTTAAAAGAAATTAATCCTAATATTATTGTTAAGGGATACCATACCTCTCTAGAACGTTTGAATCCCGCACTATACCAAGCTGCGGATGTTGTTATTGGTGGTCTTGATTCGATGAATGCACGCCTAAATTTAAATGCACAGTGTATAAGATTTAGAAAGCCATTAGTAGACGGAGGAGTATCTGGTTATCATGGTCATGTATATACAGTTTTCCCCTATAAAAATGCTTGTTATGAATGCAATCCATTACCCGTAGGAGAAACTGATGAAATGGCTGCTTGTACTGTGGTTGGAATCCCTCGAAAAAGGATCCATTGTGTTTTTAAAGGAGATATGGCATTTAGAGAAAAGTTTGATAGAGATCCAAATCCAAAAAATGTAAATGATATTAAATTCATTCAAAAGGTTGCAAATGAACTAGTGACCAAGTATAATTTCTTTCCTGAATAAACTAAGGATGATATTGTGAAAATCATTGATAGACACGATCCTGGAATAATAACTGTAAATGCGGTTATTTCTGCATT
>CAYPFJ010000051.1:0-1144 GCA_964409945.1 uncultured archaeon
GGTTTAGTCTTAAATACTTCTTTAGTCACTCTATTTTTTATTTTAACGATATATTATTTATCAGATAATCGTTATGGTTATACAATTTTATTTTTAGGCATAACAATTCTCTTTAAGCAAATGATGATTTTTTTTATTCCACCAATTTTAATATATATCGTTTTAAAATCTACAAGTAAAGAAGAAGCATCTTTTTTCAAGCATATTAAAATTTTTTTAAGATATACTGCTATTTTAGGAATTGTTTTATTTATAGGTTCTTTACCTTGGATTATAATTACTCCTGGGAACTATTTAAGATCTTTATTTGCACTAGGAACACTAGAAATGACATTTTATCCCCCACTTAATTTACCCAATTATAATCTTCCTGTTTATTGGTTTGATTTTTTACACGGTTTAGGAGCACCTTATTTAGTATTGTATGTTTTTGGATTTCTTAATTTTACTTTCATTGGAATACTTCTCTTAGAAATTGTGATTACGATTTTAGTATATAACTGGCACCGAAAAAATAAATTAAATTGGTTAAAATTTTTAGATATTTTAGTATATACAGCATTTTTAAGCTTCCTTTTTTTTCCCAGAGGCGTTTATAAATATTATTTTCCTTTCTTAGTTCCCCTTATTGTGTTATGGGTATGCTATCATTTTAGTGATAGATTAAATACTGATTATTCAAAACGCAGAAATTGGATTTTGATAATAGTATTTGGATCTATATTTTTTATGCTTATACCACGACTCTATTATCTACTATTAATTTGGGTAATCTTAATCTATATAATAATAAAAAATCGGTTATTGGGAAAAAATGAGATTATCCATAATTCTGTTAAGAAATATGAAATGACAATATAAAAAATTTGAAAAAAAAAGGAAGTTCCACAATTTAGAACTGCTTATTCACCCTTGATATTTAAGAAATTGAACGATAATAAACATTTTCCTCTATATTGGGATTTTCTTTTTTCTTTTTCTGATATTTTTTGATTAAAAAATAGAGAATATAGAAAATGATTATTATTATCAGAATCAAGAAATATAAGATTAAGGCATTTATATTGATTAAATCTTGACTAAAATTAAATAATGCTCCTTTGCTATAATCAAAAATGACACTTATTATCCCATATATAATTAA
>CAYPFJ010000051.1:1244-25485 GCA_964409945.1 uncultured archaeon
GTATGGTATATAACATAGCCCAATGTTGCAAGGATAAATATTGGAAAGATTCTAACTATTCTTTTTTTATACCATTCTTTCCATGAATGAGTTTCATAATTTTTCTGAGTTAGCAGAAGTGTTAAAATTAGTCCACTTAAAAAAACATAAGTGTCTCCAGAGAAATCAGCTATTTCAATGAGAGAATTGATAATTAAATTAGAGTTATCCTGTATTGGAGAAAATTTAAAATAATGATAACAATGCCACGTTATCATTTGAAAGATTGCAATTGCTTTTAAAGAGTTAATTACTTTAAATAATCCTCCAAAACGAGTTAAACCTTCTTGATTTTGATTTATAATTATAGCTTCCTTATTATTCATAAGTAATGTTTCTTGTTCATTGAAGATAAAAAATCCTAATGATATTGATTTCATAAAAAAAATTAACAGTCTTTAAAATAATTTAACAAAAATTATACCCTTATGTAAAATGACCTAGAATCCAATCTTTCATAAATTTCTCATAAAAATTATACTCTTTAGAAAACATTGAATAATATAGTTTACACTGTTGAATATATATTTAAAAAAATTATAAAATGAAAAACTAATAAAATAGGGAATTACCTTTAATTTAAGGTAAAAAATAATAATGAAATTTAGATTAAAATTAAGAATCATAGGAGTATTTTATATTTCCATTATTCTAGTTGGTTTACTCACATTTTATGGTGTTGCACAAAGCAAGGATAAGAATTGGCCAATTGATGAATGGTTAGTTTCAACACCTGAAGATCAAGGAATACAATCACAAAAGATAGCCCGTATGTATAATTACATTGAAGAGCATAGAGTAAATGTTCAGAGTTTACTGATTGTATGTAATGGCTATATTATTGATGAGCATTATCTCCAGAACTATAAAATAATTGACACACAAACATATGGGAATTTTATTGATCCACTCAACCAGATTCGAGATGGGAGACTGCATGCTTTGTGGAGTTGCACTAAATCTATTCTCGCTGTTCTCGTTGGAATTGCTATAGATAAAGGATTTATAAGTAATGTAAACCAAACTTTTTTTAGCATTTTCCCTGATAAATGGAAACCTATTTACAATAATGAGACTAAGAAGAATATTACCATAGAGCACTTACTCACGATGACTTCAGGTCTCCAATGGGAAGAGGGTGTAGATTTTTTTAGTCTTTGGTCTGATGCAAATTATAGCCTTGATTATGTTCTCAAAAAAAAACTGATAGCAAATCCAGGTGAGATTTTTAATTATTCAAGTGGGAATGCACAATTATTATCAGCAATTTTACAAAATAAAACAGAGATGAAAACATCAGATTTTGCAAGAGAGTATTTATTCAAACCGATTGGCATTGAAGATAACGATTGGGAATGGGATGAAATTAAATGGGAATGGGGAGAAGGATTACTAGAAAATATAACATTTGGAGGTTTTGGCCTTTACATGACTCCTAGAGCAATGGCTCGCTTTGGTTTATTATGTTTAAATAACGGAAATTGGAATGGAACCCAAATTGTATCTGAAGATTGGGTTGCTACTGCAACGACTACTCATATGGATGATCCAAAATATGGTTATTTATTTTGGCTTGACTCTGACTATTATTACGCTGCAGGATTCCTAGGGCAGAGGATATTTATTATTCCGGAAAAAGAAATTATTGTTGTTTTTACCGGCGTAGATGCAGATTATAATGTAGATTCTGATTTTAAATATTTAATAGATTTTTTTATTCTTCAAAAAATCCCAATCTCCGTGAACCCACAACTTCCAATATATAATTTGTTTTTCTTTTTAGGAATTATTACAATCACTGTAGTTGTGATAAGTAAAAAACAAGTAAGTTATCGTTAGTTTTTTTTTTTAATAAAATTGATTAGAAATTCATAATTTATTTGAATATTTCAATGATTAATCTATAATTTTAAACAAAATAATAAGAGATATAATTTTTTAAAAATTCAATTTTATAATTCATAAAATAATTTTAAATAAAAATTAAAGAATGGTGAAATAATGGGAAAATTAGCAAGAAAAGTAGCTATGATTGGTGCTGGTATGAGTAAATTTGGAGCACATTTTCCTCTAAAGCGGAATCCAGATTTATGGGTTGATGCATGGTTAGATGCAGTAAGTAGAGTTGATAATGGTATTGATCCTAAAGATATTGATGCCTGTTATGTTGGTAATTATTCTTCAGATCTATTTAATCACCAAGGCCATCTCGGACCTCAAATGGCAGATTTAGTAGGGTTAGTCCCAAAACCGGCAGGTCGTTTTGAGGGAGCATGTGCCAGTAGTGGAATTGCTCTTAGACAAGCAATTTTAGCAATTGCATCAGGAGTTCATGATGTTATTGTGGTGAGTGGTGTGGAGTGCATGACTGAATTACCTACTACTGGAGTAACTGATGTTTTAGCTACAGCTTCAGATACTTTATTCGAATATCCTGCTGGAGCGACATTTCCAGGATTATATGCGACCATAGCATCAGCTCATTTTCATAAATATGGAACTACAGTTGAGGATTTAATGAGAGTTGGAATAAAAAATCATGAAAATGGGAAGGAAAATCCATACGCTCAAATGCAAAGTTCTATTACCGATATGATGAAAAGTAAGATCGCTAAAATCGAAAAATCTGGTGGAAAAATTCCAGATTGGAAGGATGAGTTTGATTATCTTAAAAGCAGCTCAAATCCAATGATTGCTTATCCCTTGAGGTTATTCGATTGTAGCTTAATTACTGATGGAGCGGCTTGTGTATTCTTAGCCGCTGAAAACGTAGCGAAAAGTTTCACAGATACTCCAATTTGGATAACTGGCACGGGTCAAGGTAGTGCAGCATTATCTTTACATGATCGAGACGATTTAACTAGTTTTATTGCTTCTAAAGAAGCAGCACGACAAGCATATGAAATGTCGGGATTAAAACCCAAAGATATCCAAGTAGCTGAAGTTCATGATTGTTTTACTATCGCTGAAATTATAGCATTAGAAGATTTAGGTTTTTATGAAAAGGGTAAAGCTGTTGAAGCAATTAGAAATGGAGAAACTAAACGAGATGGGTCATTACCTATAAACACAAGTGGAGGTTTGAAGAGTAAAGGCCATCCTGTAGGTGCTACTGGTGCTGCATTTTGTGTGGAAGTATTCAAACAAATGCGAGGTATTGCGGAAAGAAATAGGCAAGTAAAATTCGATGTAGAGAGAATGATGGCTCATAATTTAGGCGGTTCAGGAGCAACATGTGTGGTAACAATTTTTGAAAAATAGAGGTGTGAAAAATGACTGAAAGTGAGAGAGATTTTACAATAAAAAGTTATATAGATTATTTATCCGAAAAGAAATTAATGGGTTCAAAATGTAAAAATTGTGGCGCTACTTATGTTCCTGTAAGAAAATTATGCACTAAATGCTATAAAGCAAATATGGAATGGATGGAACTGTCAGGAAATGGTAAAATTGCAGCTTTCACAAGTATAACTGTAGGAACTCCATTTTTTGTTGAAAAGGGATATAATAGAGATAAACCTTATTGTTTTTCAGTAATAAAACTTGACGAAGGTCCAATGGTGAGCGGACAGTTGATAGGAGTGAATGAAAGTAAACCTGAAACAATTAATATTGGAATGCCTGTTAGAGCAACTTTTATTGAAACAGATATCAAAGGTGAAACAAGAGTAGATTTAGGTTTTGAGCCTAAATGAATTCAAAATTTTTATTTTTTTTATTTTTAATAATTATCAGGTTTTATTCAAAAACGTTTTTTATTACTAGGTGAATTTGGATAAAAAAATTATACAAAATCTTAATTCCAATCGTATTTTCATCAATTGTAATATTCTCTGTTATTTACTTATATTTTCCATCACATAACATATCAATTCAAAATTATGATATAGAATTAGAATTTAATGGTGATAATGCTTATTCTTATGACCAAGATCAGTTAGACATTGGGTTTCGTATACCAGGAACCCCAGAACGTATAAATTGTGCTAATTACTTTATTTCTAAATTTAAAGAAATTAATAGCAATTTCACATATGTTCTACATAATTTTACTATTTACTCTATAGATTGCCAAAACGTACTTTTTAAGTTAAATGAAGATAATTCGAATATAGTAATATTAGGAGCCCACTATGATTCTCGTGCTAAAGCGACTAAGGATCCCATAATAGTAAACAGAAACAAACCTGTCCCAGGGGGAAATGATGGAGCAAGTGGTTGCGCTGTTTTAATTGAGCTCGCTAGGGTACTTTATTCTGAGCGAGTTAATTTATCTTGTCAAATCTGGTTCTTATTTTTTGATGCTGAAGATCAAGGAAAAGATAATGCCTATGGAATAGATGAATGGGATTGGTGTGAAGGTTCTCAGCAATTTGGATTAGATATTAAAAATTTTTATGATTCAGATACAGAGGATTTTGATTGCATGATTTTATTAGATATGGTTGGAGGAGAAAATTTGCAGTTTATTAATGAACAATACTCTACATCCTCATTATTAGATGAGGTATTTATAATTGGAAGACAATTAGGTTATACTAATCAATTTCCATCGAATCCGGAAAGTGCTTCGATAATAGATGATCATAGAGCGTTTGTGAGTGCGAAAATTCCTTCAGCCGATTTAATAATTAATTTTTGGGATAATCCCGGTTGGCCTTATCATCATACTACTGAAGATGATCTCTCTCACATTTCAAATACTAGTCTTGAAATTACGGGTAAAACAGTAGAACAATTCATCTACAATAACTATATTGATGATCCAAATAATCTATATCGTGGGAATTATCCGTGGAGTCAAGATATAAATGTACCAAATATAGATGTAATTATAATTGTTATTATTTTGTTTACTATTTTCGGAATTGCTGTATTAATGCACAATACTACAAAGAAAATATCTGAAAAAGAATCGGACATGCTGAAAAATTAATTATATGGATATTTCACCAAATTAGATTTGAATTATTAATTTTTTGTATATCTTCGAATTTAGACATTTCTGTAAGTAATAGCTTGGAGAATTAAAAACTGTTCAATTCTTAATACCTAAAACTGCTCGATGTCTCTTTCTATCATCATAAATTTCTAATAGGTTAAATGAATGAAATACCTCATGAATTTCCTCTATAGTGAAAAAATGGTGTAGGAGCCCTTTTTCTTGCCCTGCTTGAGGAATATAAGTATTTTTCTCAATTTCCTTTAATTTCCACTTTTCTAATCCAGATCTACCTTCTAGTCTTGGAAAGGTTATAAAGATAATGCCCCCTTTTTTTAAAACCCTTTCAATTTCACTTACTGTTCTTTTGATATTTTTCATTTTATTATGGTGGATAACTTGGATTGAGATAATAGCATCAAAAAAATCGTCTTTGTAAGGAAATTTTTCTTCCATTCTATGAATTATTATTTCAGCTTTTATATTTTCCTCTGATAACCACCGTTTTGCAATCGAAATTCCTTTAGGCGACGCATCCATACCATAAACTTCAAATCCTTTCTTTGAGAAATATAAAAGGTGGCGACCAGTTCCAGATCCTATGTCCAATATCCTCTGCACTCCCTTCTTTTCAAAGAGTTTGGCAATTTTCTCCATATCGTGGTGAGGTTCAGTGAAAACTTTACCCTTTTTAGAAAAAATAATGTCCCAATCTGGCATTGAAGGCTTTAATCTCAAAAATTTGTATATTAATCGTAGTTACATTCCCAGAAGTATCTACCATGTTCCTTCTTAAAATCTTCTGCTACTTCATCAACTTGTGGGCGAATAAATTCATATCCCTCTTTGATACATTCATAATTAACAGGTAACGGATCCAAAATTTCTCCATCAACTTGACAAATATAAGGATTAGGTTCTTCAGAATCTAACATCTCAACTCTAACTTTTTTACTAGTAAATTCATAAATATTTGGATGAGGTAGGAGCGTAGCTTTATACATCCTATTAAAATGCTTAAGCAATTTAAATTTACCAATATCGACAATATTTACATGAAAAATTCCATCATCAACTCTAGCTTTTTGACAAATGTACATAAATCCTCCGTATGATGGACCATTCGCAACCGCTAAGCAATTGGCATATCCTTCATAAATATCACTATCCATAGTTACCTTAATTCGCTTATTCTTCCATGGCAATAAAGCTTTAAGAGTCTGAGTAACGTAGCTCTTTCCTCTTTTTGCTTCATTAAATCTCCTGGTTACATCACTATCGAACCCCTGACTTCCAATTCCTAAGAAGTAACGCTCAATGCCCGTGTCTGTTTTTGCAAAACCAATATCCGATTTACTACTATTACCTTCAGCGATTATTCCACAAGATCTCTTTATATCTGGAGGAATTCCAATAGCAGCGGGAATATCATTTCCAGATCCCATAGGAATAAACCCACATAATGCATTAGTATTTGAGGTTATTACTCCATTCATAACTTCATTGCAAGTGCCATCTCCTCCAGCTCCAATTACCCTATAACCCTCTTTTGCTAATTCCTTTCCTAATTCTATAGCATGTCTCATATATTCAGTTTCAAACAATTTATATGAAATATTTAACTCTTTTAGACATTTTTCCATAAAATTGATATCTTTCTTTGCTCTTTTTCCTTTACCAGATTCAGGATTATAAATAATTGCATAATCTTCCATTTTTCTCAAATCTGATTATCTAAGTGATTTTTAATATTTTCAAAATTCTATAATCATTATTTTAAATTATAAACTATTTAAAATTATATTTAAATTTTAAAATATAAGAGTATAATTTTAAGTTTAGAGCTTATTAAATAATTTATTTTAGAGTAGTATAATATTGGGAAGAAATATTAAACAAAATATTAGTGCACTCTCCATTCATGGCCGCATTCTGCGCAGCAATTTTTCTTACCATATATTTTAGGATAGTCCAAGATTATTACGCTTTTATCAATCATTTCATGTATAAGACCCTCATTTCCACAATTAGGGCACTTTCTACGCCCACCAGAATTTTCGAGCAATACAACATTATTTTTTTGAGAATTTAAAGATAAATCGTCTCCATTAGTAGCTAAAACAGGTTTGTTGCTTTCTAATAAAGTTTCATTTTTGATAGATGATTCAGCTTTTTCAAGTAGATAATCTTGATTGACAATTATCAAATATCCTTTAACTATTGAATGAAATTCATTTTTTTGTGGTAATCTATCATACTCTTCTATGAAATTGTCAATAAACCTCTGAACATCCTCATTTTTGATAATATGTCCTTTTAATTTAATTAAAGTTTTAATCTCATGGATCACATCTTCTTTTGAAGGCACTGATTCCTCGATTTTAGAGATAGATGTTGAGATGTTCAACTTTTTCTCGAGTTCATTCCATAATTGGCTCACTTGTAAATCCGTCAATTTTCCGTTTATTTGAATATAGACTCTTTTTTCGGGTTCCTGTAATATTGTAATCCTATTATTTTTCTGTTCATCTTTATCAATCTTAGTATCAAAATAATTTATTCTGAGCAAAGAACTTCCCAGTCTTTCAGAATCAGTTGATAAAGACAATTTATTTTCTAATACGTTCTCCATTATATCTTGGATATCATTATGATTTTTATCTCTTAATTCAAACGAGTAACTTCTTTCAAACATTTTACCGTTCTTAACTCTAATTAGAATGTATTTATTCCTTCAATCTAGATAATTTTATTCTAGTTTTTTTTATTTAAAATGTTTCTCTTCTGATATGATTTAAAATCTAAATTTGTAAATGGCGAATTTAATTATTCCAAATTTGATTTGTTATGTTAAGAAAATTTATATTGATATTTTTATTTAATTTGACCATAGAACAACTGTTTTTTTTGTTATGGAGAAAAAGGATTTACCACCAGCATTTACCAAGAAAAGATTGAAGAAAAAGGAACCATCTTCTAAAAGGAAAATTATAATTGCGATTATATTAATTGGTTTTGCGTTTTCAGGATCCTTTTTGATTTATTTTATAATGCAATTAGCTTTACATACAAACACGCCTATGGTTGTAGTTGTATCCGGGTCTATGGAACCAACCCTACTTAAAGGGGATTTATTGTTTCTAGAAGGAAAGAATCCATCCCTAATAAAAACTGGTACAATTGAAGGAAAGGAGGGTGATATTATTGTATTTAATGCTGTTGGGTTGCCTGGTTGGCCAAATGCTCCTGCTGATCCAATTGTTCATAGAGTTATTGATAAAAAATATGATAATGGCTGGCTTTTCCGCACGAAAGGGGATGCAAATCTCTTTCCAGATAATGATTGGGTTCCAGATAATAGAATTCTAGGTGTTGTAGTAGGACGGATCCCCTATATTGGATGGGTAAAAATCATACTCACTGAGTCTGGATTATTAATTCCACTTTTAGTGATTGTTTCAGCTTTACTACTTATAAGTATTATCTGGGATATAGTAAAAAAGGATGATGATCGTAATGATAAAAAAAAGGGAGAACAAAACCTTATCTATAATCCAAAAGCTAAGGATAATGATTTAGTGAGAGAAATTGAAATTGACTTTACTGAAAATTAAATATTTCATCTCATTTAATCACGAAGCACTTACCACCTTCATCTTGTAAAATATTTTATATAGATTTATAAAATACTAAACTAAATGGTAACTTACTAAAATTTTATAATAAAATTCTAATAAAGAAAAAATAATGGTGTTGAATAAATGGCATGGACTCCACCAACTAAATTTATTGTAATTTTAACCTTTCTTTTAATGGCGTTTGGAGTATTCATCTTACTCGATATGTCAGTTATATTTTGGAATGACCTTATATTACCTAAAGTTTATCTCTTTGAATTATCAAATTTCCAATCGTGGTTACTGATTGCTATGATAATATTCTTTTTCGCGTGGTTTCTATTTTTCCTTGGTGTAAAGTTGAAAGGTATTTAATTTTGTAAATATAAATCTCTTTTTTTTCTATTTTTATTAGGAAATATCCCCTATGGCTTAGATTTTTTTGAGATATATAAAATCCTTATTAATATGACAATAAAATTTAAAACATTTCTAAAATTTCAAGAAAATGTTATTACGTAATTTAAAATCAAAAATACAATAAAACTACAAAACGTAATACGCAATCGCAAATAAACAAAAAAGTAAACAAATACAATAAAAAATTAAAAACTTAAGAGGAAATTAAAATGGCAAAAGAAAAAGAAACCAATTCTGTTTTCGTCGGCCGCCGTCCAACAATGAACTATGTGATGGCTACTATGATGATCCTTAATAAAGGCGAGGAATGTACTGTTAAAGCTCGAGGTAGAGCTATTTCACATGCAGTTGATGTATGCGAAATCTTGAGAAATCGATTCTTAAAAGGTACAGAATATAGTGATATTAAATTAAGCACGGAACAGTTAGAAGGAGAAAATGGACAAAATAACAACGTTTCTAGCATTGAAATTGTACTTGCTCCTCCAAAATAAACAGTGAAATTAACTTTAGTTCGCTGAATCGAAATAACACATTTTTACTTTTTTTTTTATTATTTTACTTACTCTATTTATTCTAATTGCTTTTTTTAAAATTTTTGTTCATTAAAAAACAAAATTATGATAATCCATTAATTTTATTTTATTTATGAAAGAAGAGAAGAATGATTTTTATTAAACCATTATCATTTAAAAAGATATTATCTTGTTAATAAATCTCTTTGTAGGTTATTATTGTTTGATTTCTGTCAGTTTTCTTGAAATAGAAAGGAAATTATGAATTTTTTGCTAAAATCACAAACATTTAATAATACAGTTAGGAAAATAATAATTAACAAATCATAATTTGTTTCAATTTTAAATCCGATTTTAAATAAATTACTAAAAAAATTCTAAAAGAGGAAGATAAAAATGGCTAAAAAGGCTTCAGAACCTTTGTATGTTAAATCTAAGGTAAGAGAATTTATTAAGGGTAAAGGGTGCAACACTAGCAGTGGTGTTCTTGATGGGGACACTTTAAATAGTCTCATTATGGAGATGCTTGATCACGCAGTAAGACGAGCAAAAGCTAATAATAGAAAGACAGTAAAAGCAAGAGATTTGTAAATTTACTTGCTAATAATAACATTTTTTTTTTTATTTTCAATTTCTTTATAAGAATTTTATTTATAAAATAATAATTGAAGGTTTTTCATACCTAGCTCGGCTAATTCCTGTAGATAAATCTTTCTCAACAACTATTTTAAGGATTTCGAATTAAATAATTTCTTTTTTTATTTCTGTAATATGATTTTCTTTTTTAAAATGAAAAATATCTGTTACAAATGAATCGAGATTTCTGTCATGAGAGATGATAATCATTTGAGCGGTGTTGAGGTTTTCAAAAATGTCTTGCATTTTATTTATTTGTTCTTGACTAAATCCATCTGTCGGTTCATCTAAAATTAGTAAATCTTTTGTTTTTACTTCCTGATATCTTTCATTGATAATTTTATTCAAAGCAAGTCTATATGCTAATGATAAAGCACTTTTTTCTCCACCAGATAAGTCGCTGAATGGTGAATCATATCCATTAACCCTAATTACAGGTTCAAAATCATCCATTCTAATCTCTACTTCAATGTTTTCCTCTTCAACTAATGTTCTAAACCATTCTTTAAAATATTTATTGAAATGTTGAGCGCTAGCAGAAATAATTTCTCTCTCAATATCTCTTATAAGAATTTGGAATTCTTCAGTAATCCAATTTTTTAAGCTGGTTACATATTCACGTTTTTTTTCTAATTTCCTTTTACTCTTAAGATTATACTTTAACTCATTTAATTCTCTTTCTATTAATTTCAAATTAGCTTGTTTAGTATTAAGTTCCTTTTCAAAATCTAATTTTTCTCCTTTTAATTTTTTAATTAAATTCTTTTGATTTGTTAATTTTAACTCAAATTTATTTTCAAATTCCTTGAAACTTTTTACATCGTTAATTCCATAATTTTTTAGAATGACAAAAATTTGATTTTGATTAACCTTTACTTTATCATTTAATTGATTAATCAAATCTTTTAATTCAATTCCTCTCTTTTTCTTTTCTTCAATTAATATATTTAAAGCCTCTCTCTTTGTTTGAATAATACGATCCTCTCTTAAATTCTTTAGATTTACCTCCGTCTTAGAGATTTCTAAAGTTAATTTTTTAATATCTTTTGATAGTTGTTCTATTTTATCATTTGTGTTTCTAAGTTCAGAATTAAACCGTTCTTTTTCATGTAATTCTTGCCCGCATAATGAGCACTTTCCTTCTTTTAAAAGTTCATTTATATTTTCAATTTTTTTATCTAAAACAGCTTTTACCTTATCTTTTTCTAATTGGATCTTACGATTTTTGTCTATTTGTTCTTCGAGTTGGTTTTCCTTTAAATCACTTTTAAGTTTTAATTCAGGTAAATCTTTAATTTCTTTTAATGAATTTGAAATTTCTTTTACTAAAGATTCTAAGGATACTTCATTCTTCTTTTTAGATACATTTGACTCATTAATAATTTTTTGGCAATTTTCGATTTTAACTAATTTTTTTGAATATTCACTTAATTCAGATTGAATTTTATCAACTTTTAATTCCTCTTCTTCTATTTCTTTTTCCTTTTCTCTATTTTTTTTTCCTATTATATCAATAAATTCATTCTGTTCCTCGATTTCTTTTTCCTTCTTAGGGATTAATTCTTCAGGATTTCCAATAGTATTAAGTTGGATTTTAATTTCTTTTTTTATATTTTTTAAAAATTCATTTATAACACCAACATTCTTTAGAGCAATTTCGTATTTTTCTATACCAAAAACTTCTTTTAAAATTTCAAATCGCTCATCTGGTTTTGCTTGTAAAATCTCTTTCACTTGTTCTTGCGGAGTATATACAGTATATCGAAATAGAGGAACTTTTTGTGCCTTTTCATATCGAGGTATTGAATAATTTAAAATTTCTAGGATTTTTTTTCTTAAATCTATAGGAGCATATGATATCTTTACTGATTCATTTCCTAAATGTTCTATAAATGATCCAGTTTCTTGTGAAACAATAACTTTCTTTTTTCCTGCTTCTTTTCTCGTAGTTTTTTTCAATCTACGTTTTATTGTATATCTTTTTCCATTAATTGAGAATGTTAATTCAACAAAACCCTTATTTTCACCTCTTCTCAAAAGTGAATCTCCGCTCAAATCTGCAGCAGTTAAAGTACCAAATAAACAAAATTCTATTGCCTTTAAAACTGAGGACTTACCACTTCCAATATCTCCAAAAAAGAGAATAATTGAGGGAGGGAACTTAATTTCTAAATCTTTAATGCTTCTGATATTTTTTATTTTCACTGATTCAATAATCATTTTAATATGCTCATTCTTCTTCTAATTGAAAGATTATTTTAAAATAATTAACTAATTCTTTGTCATATTCTTTTACTTTTGTTCCCTCTTCTCTTTCTTTACCTATAACTGATAATAAATCGTGAATCTTATTCTCAACGTTTTTTTTATCGACATTTTCAATTTTTATTTTCTGAGCATGTTCATAAATAAGAGTGTTTTCAATTTCTTCATTTGTTTTTCCAACCACAACACTAATAGGAGTATATTCTTTTGAACTAAGACTCGATTTATTTATTAATACTTCATAAGCCCCTTTTTCTTTTATTTTTTGAATAATTTCATTAGTTTTTAACTCATATGTTCTCCCAGAAGATAATATACCAAATATTCTGATAGTAACCATTTTATCATTAAAATTAGTTTCATTAATTTTTTCTTGTAATAATTCTTGAATTTGGGCTATTGATTTATTATTGCAATCAATAAGTAATGAAACAACTTCCTTTACTTTAATTGGCACATATTTAACACTTAAATCGGATGATTGTGAATCTGTATCAATATCACCTGATATTATGCAAAAACCCCCAAACATATACTGTTCAAATTCTCGAAAATTTACGGGTGCTAGAGAACCAGGATATACTATCCTTGTTTTGTCATCAATTTTAAAAGAAATTTCATCTTTTCTTAATTTCTCAGGAATTGTTTTATGAAGATGACCACCAGCATAATAATCAAATCCTTTAGGTAGGAGAGATTTAGGAGTAGATTCCATGTCTTTAAATTCTTTAGGTTTCAATTCATGTAACATAGTATGTAAGAGGAATATTTTTGGACCTTTTTCCTCCTCTAGAGATTTTCTATCTAAAATTTGATATTCCTCAGTTTCTAAACCGCGTTTTCTAGCCCTTAAACCAGTTAATTTAATTCTAGTTTTTGGATCTATATAAAAATTTAATTTAATTTTGTTATTTTCTGTTAATTCCGCGTTCCATACATCTTTAAATAATCCTGCAGTAATAAGCGGTCTAATCATTGATTTATTAGAAGGAGAAAAGTCATGAGAGCCCATAATTCCATACACAGGGATTTCATGATCCTTTAAGTTCTTTAATTCTCTGGTCGCTATATCAATAACTTCTACTTTTGGATTACTGACATCGTATAAATCACCGCTTATTAAAACAAAATCTACTTCTTCATTAACAATAGTATTCACCGCCATTTCGAAAGCTTTATATCCTAACTCATTTAAACGTTCATTACGCCACGCTCCTAAATGCACATCAGAAATATGGGCAAATTTAACTTTCATTTTGGATTTCTTTCAAACTTTTTTTATTTAATTCCTGGAAAAGTTTTTTTAATTTTTATGCTAGTTTTTGCTCCATCATTTTTTCCTTCAACTAAATCCTCAAATTTTGGTATCTTAATTGGAACAGCAAATTTTGTAAAATTAGATGTAATTATTGCTTCACCAATATCTAAACTAGCAATTGTTTGACTATCATCTGATAGATCTTGAGCTGAACTTTCAATTAATGTTCTTCTTTCTGGGCCCATTTCATTTCCAAGAATAATTTTGGTATTCATATTTGCCAGAATTTCTCTATCTATCAAACTTGGCAACTGAGTTATCCCTGTTAATCCTATATTGAATTTTCTCCCCTCTCTGGCGATTTTTCCAAAAACATTATCTCTTGTGTCTAACACTTTTTTTCCTATTACTCTTGGAGCTTCTTCTAACACAATAGTAATAACTGGTTTATCTTCTAGTTCATCTCTGAATTTAAGTCTTTTATATTGTTCAAATAATTTATCTACAATAATAGTTGCAACAAATATTTCTTCAGCTCCTTCAAATAGAGAAGTATCAACAATGACAGTTTTCCCTTCCATTAATGATTTTATAATATTGCTTATTGTTGATTCATATCCATTTAGAGTATAAATACCATTCTCAATTATGTTATTTTTGTCATCTAAGCTAAAATGTAATAAAATCAATAATCTTCTTCTAAGCACATCTAAAGTACCCGAATGTAATGCTTGGGGTCTTGAGTACGTAGTTTCATCATCACTAAGTATTGCTTGAATCCAATTTTCTTTATGTATACGATAAAACCCTATTAAAGCTTCTATTTGAGGTTGTGTAAAATTAAGTGTTCCCATTGCATGTATTGGCTCTATTAAGTTTATATTGAATCTTAAGTCGAGCTTTCCAGTAACTGCTCTAATTGTATAATAATCAATATATTTAAGACTTTTATGGTGTTCTTTTAAACCCTTTTGCTTAGTAGTGCCGTAATATTCATTATGAGGATCAAAAACTAGTTTACCGCAATTCTCATTTTCCATTAAGTTATATAAAATTGTTTTTACTAAATTTGATTTACCTCGACCTGTAGTTGCAGGGATTAGTATGTGATGTCTTAATACGTCTGTTGCTTCTAGTTTCACTTCTGTATTTAAAATTTTCGACCCAGACCTAATATTACCCAAATTCAAGGGATTTTGGATTACTCCTTCTTTAAAAAATTCTAAATGAGTATCATCAATTTCAAATACATCTGAGAAAAATGTTGGTAATTTCTTTGGTAAGAAAAGACGATTTTTATTTACTAATATTAAGGGTCTCGCTAAAGCTAACACATAATTACGCAATTCAGATTCATAAATTCTTAAATCAGATCTTTCTCGTTCTAAACCATAACCAGCCATTAATTCAAGAGCATTGTCGGGAATCTGACTTCCATAAAAGAGATCCTTAACTTGAAAAATACTATACTCATTTCTATCTTTACCAGCAATAAAAAGCTGTCCAATCTCAAATTCTTGGTCTGATTTTTGCCTTAATATTAATTTAACTAAAGAAGTGCCGGTAACAAAACTTCCAATTTTTTTACCTAAATCTGCCATATTTTTTACACTTTATCTTCTTATTATATTTAATAAATCATGTGCGTTAACAGAACGTAAACGTGGTAAGATAAACTTATTATAATCCTCTTGGTCAAATTCAGCAATTAATTGAATTTTTTGAGGTTCTAATTCTTTAATACTTACAGCTGCTAGTTGATCTGCTTTTATAAGACCATATGGATATCCTGGATATGATAAGTCATTGGAGTTATTCGCTATATTAGAAATTAGTTGTTCACACTGATCCTCAGACATATCTTTCGCTTGTTCTAATAAAATATCGAATCTAAATGAATAAACAGAATTTTTATTTAATTTTACAAAATATAAATCAGCCTCCTCTTGAGCTTTTGTTATTCTATAGATTGGGTGATAATACCAAGCATTATTTGGAAATTTTTTATTTCCAACATAATTCATTAAAGAATTTAATGAATCTCCATTTCGGGTAATTAATCGACAGGTTTTTGATAGCCCAGTCGCTATAACTCCTTTTTTAATTGCTGTATTATATAATTCTTCTGCTAAGATTGTTTCACCCGTATATCCTGTTTGAAGCGAACCATCTCTAACAAAAATACTCCCTTTATCTAGTTCATTTGAAATAAATTTATTTGCATAGGTCCATTCAGCAAATCTCATTGCAATGCCTCCAAAAATATCAATATTTGGTAAAGTAAAACCTCTCTCTCTAATAGATGGATCATTAATTGAAAATTTCAAATCATATTTAGGGAGGTATTCTTTGAATTTGGATTTAAAAGGAAAGAAACGCGTAAGGTAACCTAAATTATCATCATCAAGAACATTTAACACTGTTACACTATAAAATTCAACTTTAATAGGCGTTTTTTTTAGTTGAGTCCATTTATTTTTGGTAAATAAGACACCCGATACTCGGTTTAAGCTTACGTTAAAATCTGCACTCCTTATTATTGGACCATTACCACCATCAACGAAACCAATATTCTTAATATCATTACATTTGGGAATTTCAAATATTTTATCTTCATGAATCTTAAAAGCTTCTGCTTCTGAATTAGAAATATACGGCTCATCATTTTTAGAATATTCACATTTGCTACTTTCTATGAACTCTACACATTCTTTTATTGGATTTTTCTTTTTTTCAGGATTCATCTTAAATAAAAAAATACTTTCCTTTCATTAAATGTTTTTTAAAATAATAAACCAATAAGACTCAACAGATTTAACAGTTTTTATGTCAATATTAAACTTATTATTAATAGTATATTGATATGATCAACCGAATTTTTTATTATTTCTTGGTTTTACTCTTTTTTTTTAAAGGTTTACCTACGTCTAATAATTCATCTGCTGTTTTAAAGAGATTACTTCTATTGGAATGAGTTTTATCTATATTAATTTTAGATTTGAATTGGACTGAAGACTTTTTATAGACATCAGGACTTAATTCAGCCACAAACTGTGATGCTCTTACCATTTGAGGTCCACGGTATGTATTTTTAATCGAAGGAGATATAAGATACAAGTGATCCTTTGCTCTTGTTATTGCAACATAAAATACTCTACGTTCTTCTTCGAATGCCTCTTGATCTCCCACACTTCTGCTTGAGGGAAATGAATCTTCACATAACATAGGAATAAACACAACTCGCCACTCAAGTCCTTTAGCTCTATGAACTGTAGATAATATCAATGGATTCTCTTCCTCTGTTTGTTCCCCTGCATAAACAGTTTTAGATCCTAAATTAGATAGATTTAAGCTTAAATTTTCTAAGAATTTTCGGATAGTAGGAAAATTTTGGGCATAAACACTTAGTTGTTTTAAATCCTCTATACGATCTTGCCAATTATCATATTTTGACTTTAAATGATCCTCTAGAACTTTTACTAAATCTTCAATAACCTCTGAGGGATTGTCATCAGGAGAAAAATCAATTAGTTTTTTTACATAAGAAATTAGGTTTTTTATTCCCTCCTTAGATATACGAGATCCTTTTAATTTTTCAGCATAAAACATTTTATTGATCATAGCATCAATTGGGTGCTCTATATTAGATATTGCTTCAAATATTTTTGAACCAGAAGAAGTCCCTATCCCATGAATGATTGAAAATATTCTAGACCATGATACTTCGTCATAAGGGTTCTCAATTATTCTTAAATGAGCTAGCAAATCTTTAATATGAGCTCTTTCAAAAAAAGCCACTCCTGCTCGAACTTCATAAGGTATATTTTTTGCTTTTAACT
Source organism: uncultured archaeon (assembly GCA_964409945.1). GTDB lineage: Archaea > Asgardarchaeota > Lokiarchaeia > Sigyniarchaeales > SOKP01 > Loki-b32. Next base: position 18,776 of record CAYPFJ010000051.1, read on the forward strand.
CAAGTTCAATTCTTAGAGTATGAGAGCTTGCTCTAACCAATATTGCCATTTCTTCTAATTCATAACCATCTGAGCGTAATTTTAAAATCTGGTTCGTAATAAATCTTGCTTGGTCTATATCATCTCCCAAATTTACTTGGTATGGCAAAAGACCTTTAAGACGTGTGGAACGCATGGATTTTTTAAACTGTTTTTCATTATGTTGTATTGAGTTATTAGCTAAATGTAATATCTCAGGAATGCTCCGATAATTATAAGTGATGGTATATCTTTTACAATTCTTATACTTTTTTTCAAAATTGAGGATATTTTGAAAATTTGCTCCTCTAAATGCATATATACTTTGAGCATCATCTCCTACTGCAATAATATTTTGATCTGGATTCTGTTTTACTATTTTATATATAATTTCATCTTGTATGTAGTTAGTATCTTGGTATTCATCAACAAGAACATATTTTATATTCTTCGCAATTAATTGAGCAACCGTTCTTTCATCCAATAATTGATTCCAATATATCAATAAATCGTCGAAATCAACTAAATTATCTTGTGCTTTCTTCTCTCTATAAATCTTAAAGACTACTTCTAACTTTTTGATGACTTTTTCACTTTCAAATTGAGAATACTTCCAAAGAATGACATCTCTAATTGATTTATTGCAATTAATAGAAAATGATAAGATATCTTTTGCTATCCTAGAAGTAGGGAATCGCTCTTCGATTTCCTGCACATTTGCTTTTTCGATTGAGAGTTTCATCAACGCTCGTGCATCAGTTTCATCCATTATGATATAATTTGTTTTTAAACCTAACATTTTAGCATATCTTCGAATAAACCGATTTGCTATTGAATGAAATGTTCCACCCCAAATTCCCTTTGGACGCTTTCCTAAAAGAGTTTCAACACGTTTGACCATTTCATTTGCTGCTTTATTAGTAAAAGTTACAAGCATGATTTGGTTTGGTCTTACTCCTGATAATAATAGTTTTGCAACTGAATATGTTATTGTTCTTGTTTTTCCACTTCCAGCCCCTGCTATAACTAAATTTGAGCCTTTAATATTATTGATGATATTAAGCTGTTCCTCATTTAAATCTTCTTTAAAATTGATTTCATTATATTCTTCTATAACTTCTGACGCTTCTTCTTCTAAAGATTCAGTATAATCCTCCTCATAAAACTCAAATACGTATTCCTCTTCAGGTTTATCTTTCTTCTGCTTCAATTTCATGTGCTACTCTTATTTTATTTTTAACTTGTAAAGTAAAGGTTTACTCCACTCTAATATGTCAGGGAAATTTGCTTTCTTTTCTTTAATAAATTTTTCTCTATTAAAAGAAATATGTTTCTTTCCATCTCGTATAATAATATTTGAAAATTTATATATTGGTTCATACGATAAATGTTTTATATCAAAGCTCTCTGCAAATTTTTCAATAGAAACGGGCGAATTATCTACGATAAATTGCAATTCCTGCAAAGTTATAATATCAATAAATTCTAAATTCCTTAATTCATTACCAACAATTTTCTCCCAGCAATCCTTATACAATTTAACAAATAAATCACGTCTTCTTTCAACTTCTTTAAATGAAATTTCTTTTGTAAGAATGATTTCAGAAATCCTTCTCTTCCAATCTTTAGGTAACCATTTAAGAGAGTAGGAATAATTTAAAGCCCATTTTTCATATGGAGGATATTCATCGTTAGCTAAAAAAACCAAACCAATTAAGCCCGATATTGCACTATTTATCAATTGATTAGCTGCTAGAGGATCTCCTCTATTAATCCATTGTAATATAACTATGTTCCCAATATATACACATTTTTCAAAATATTCTGAAAGGCATTGAAATTTTTCTATGGACGTAAAAACATCTTTATCTTTAAATAACACTTCGATCTTTTTTTCTGGGTCAAATAGCATTACGTTATAGGATGCATCCCACTTCTTAGGTAAATCCCAATTTTCTTTAATTTCATTTTCAAATGAAATAAACTCAACATCTATGTAATTACCCTTCCATAAAGTATCATTCTGAGGAATAGGGCCAATACCCGTAATCCAATCATTATAAACCTCATTTTCTAGATAAACATTCAGATCAATTTCAGATAATTCGTCAGCATATCCTCTACTTAGACCTCCGCAAAGTGTTATACCAATTACTCCCCCTTCTCTCGCGAGTTCATTTGCGATCTTTTTTGCTTTATCTAACATTTCATCATATTTTCCTTTTGAAGTAATCTTACCATACGGTCTATTTTTCCTATCTCTAATACCAATTATTTCCTTAAATAACTCCATAGTTATACAATTATATTTTAAATAAAAAGATTAAATTAAATCTTTAAAATCGATACTTTCGATTAATATAAATATAGTAATATTAATCAAAAATAAAAAATTAACTTATAAAAGACCAACCATTATTTTAAACGCAGCAGTTTCATCTTTTTCATCTACTGAACTAATTGTAAAAGTATTATCGTATTTATCTCTTATATGTGGTGCTACTTGCGCTGAAATAAATCTCATACGAGTATTTGTGTTTTTTCCTTCCCAAATCCAAACCTTTTGGTTATGCATGTCTACAAACAATAAAATTTTATCTGAATCTAATAATTCAAATAATGGAACATTTTCATGTACTTCCAGTTTTTCAAAATCTTCTAGTTCTTCCTTAAATTGATATATAAATATCAAAATTTAATCGCTTGAATTTCATCTTTTTACTAATATAATAATATTCTATCTTGTTGGTTTATAAATCTTTGATATATAGAAATTTGTATTTTTATAAATTCTATAAAATCTAGAGATTTTAATTTGAAAATCTCAATTAAATCTCAAATATTACATAAAAAAAGTATAATTAAACTAAGCAGATAATTAAACTAAGCAGTTACTTAAACAAGATAAGTTATAATTTGGATTCTTAAAAATCGTTTTGGAATTTTCTTCTTCGCAATGTTGAGATAAGATGCCCTCTTGAGAGAAGTTGAATTCCAAATTGCGAACTATATTCTCGAGAGAATTCGGTAACAATATTACAAATCATAATTCCCCCTTGAATATTAGTATCAATACATGCTTTATGAAGTTGTCGTAATTGTGTGATTGAAATTTCTCTTTTCCAGTCTCGAATGAATATACCAAAGGTATTAAGGTTATTTTTTACAAGTGCATCAAAAGTCCAGGACTTTCCAGATTTTCCTTTATATTTTAATGGACCTTTGACAAAATCATACTTCTCACTAAAAACATTTCTTGCTAATTCATTTAAATTTTTATCTCCTAATGACATGAACACACACAATTTTTTATTATTGAGACTAATTCATCTGTATTATTGATATGTTATTTCAATATTTATCTAAATATTATTTAAGCTGATGTATTACGCAGAAGACATATATAGGAAAATTTGAAGAAAACAGGAAGGTGAATACCGACAAAAATATTTAGAATTTATTGAAGATCTCTTTTTTCATTTTTGTTGAATTCAAATAATTTGAAAAAAGGATATTCTCCCTCAGAATCAGGATTCTTTTTTACATATTTTAATAAATTTTGTTGTAAAAAAGCAAGCAATCTCTTTGATATCTTTTCGCATACTGATGGACATTCTAAGAAATTGTTATTTAAAATATAGTCACATTTGTTATTTTGTTTTTCACAAAATTTTTTCACTTGTAAAGTCAGTCCTTGAGCGGGTAAAATTGAAATACAATCCCAAGTATCCTTAAAACCAGATATATAACTTGGAGGTGTATGTTTTAATAAATTCTTTAAATTATTTTTACATAAATTATTATTTAATCTAGTATTAATTAATTTAGCCTCTTTCTTTGCTTCAAGTTTGCATAGAAAGACATAATACTGTAAAAGATTTTCTGCCTCTTTAGTTTTTTCAACATTTATTATTTTCCATCCATTTGCTCTTTTACAGCTGATATCCTTATGTTTGGGATTAGAAAAATTAGTAGGGTAGATCCAACATTGTGGAGGTTTAATTCCTGAATTATGAACTATACAACCATTAATCTCTTTATTAAATAGGAAACACTTTCCCTTCGCATCATCAAATCTTAATTTAAAACTAAAAACATCACCTCTAATGAAATCATCTTTAATTGCATATCCTTGTTTTATATATTCTTTTGCTAGGATTTTGGGAACATTGATCTTAATTGAACAACAATCGCCATGGCAAACAGATATGCAATTCGGCCCCTCAATTGCATATTTCATTAGATCATTAAATTTTCTAATAACTTGCCAAAATTTGTCATTAACCACAGTATTTTAAATTAATTTAATTATTATTTTTATTCATAATGACTTATTATCATTTAAAATTCATAGATAAAATATCTTTCTATGTAAATAACTTTAAATTAGCATATTTTTATTATTTAGTAAATTTTGATAACAAATTTTGTATCCAATTTTTCTAAATTTAAACAATACAAATAAGAGAAGATTATCGAATGTCAGAAAATCTAGTTGTTATAGACATAACCGACCGCGAACGCATTGTTCTCGATGGTTCACAAAATTATAAAGAAATTTCGGGTAATGGAACATTGGTTGTAAAAAATCCAACACAAAGAAGTAGATTATGGAATTTATTATGTAACGTTAAAGAGAACGTGAATACTTCCATTGAATCTAAAGAATTAAATATAGGTACATTAAATCCCGCACAAGATTTTAAGAAAGAGTATGAAATTAAAGAACTTAAAGATTCTTCTTTAAAGGTTGAGGAAATATTTGATACTGATAAATTAGATTCTAATAAAGTAAATAATGTATTTCTCTATAAGAATGATAACAAATGCGGATTGAAACTCATTCTAGCAAACCTTTTAAACTTACCCATCTCAGATATTAAAGTTAAAAGAGATATGCCAGCCTTTATTCAAGAAATAGAAATGAGGAATCCTAATAATGGAGATGCAAATTTAAAAGAAGAAGATGGGAAACGAATACTTGAATGGGATTTAACATCTTTGGATGTTGAGAGTAAAGCTGAGCTTGAGATTTTCTTTACAGTAAATATAAAAAAATTAACGACTCAAGAACTTGGAATGTTAACTGTTAATTATCTAATTAATAATTATAAACTAACAATGATGAATCCCGAAGTGAGGGGGCTTACAGATTCAATGAGTGGAATCGATAGAGACGAAGGCTCTCAGCCTGGTATGTGGGATTGTAATATTGAATTTATTAATGAATCTGGATTCCAAGTTAAACTCGAAGATGTAAAAGTATCGCAAACAATAACTACCGGAGTTGAAACAGTAGTTTCTCAAACACCCGATAGAGTCTTAAATCCTGATGAATCATGGGATTTTGGCTTTCAAGTTGAAGCTAAGGATGTACCAGAATTAAGTTCTGAAATTGGATCTACACCATTGTTTGTGGTGATTTCAAGAGTTATCGGTGAAATTGTAAAAGAGTCTACTATCTACGAAGTTTTAAGTGCCACTATTGATAAAGCTATAAATCCACCTGAAGTAGACGCATATGCAAATACTGATATGACAATTACAAATACTATCGTAAATGATGGTTCTTCTCCAATTGATAAGTTTTTCTTATCAGATGAGCTTCCTCCTGATTTTATTCCCCCTTTAGTTAAAGATATAAAAATCGTATTAGCTGATATTGATATAAGTTCTAGAGAAGAATTCGTCCAGAAAATATTAATAGATCCTAGCGATCAAGATTTTTCCAAAACCCATCATATTTCTATCGAATTATTTAATCTTTCAAAGGAATTTCTTCCGAGTAAACAAATGGTAATCTCATATCCACTACTTGCAAGGAATCCCCGCCCACCTACTGAAACAAGATACTTAACTTCAGTGAAAATTGAGATTAATAGTCCCGTAGAGGGCAATTTTTTCTTTAGAACTCCAGATGAAGAGCCAGAACTAAAAGTTAGATATGTTAAACGTAAATTAAAAACCCTAAAAAGTATTAAACCAGGAGTTTCTGAAGGAGAATTTAGCATTGGAGTTAGAGTTCAAAACAAAGGAGATGTAGAATTAGAAAATATTCTTGTTAAAGATATTATTCCTACTGGTTTTAGTTTGACTGAATTTACACCTCCAGCTGGAGCAACTCATGAAGTAGTGCAAGTGGGAGATCTTTCAGAATTACATGTAAAAGTTGTTGAGATAAAAGGGGGTTCTTCAATAAGTATTAACTATAATTGTTCTGGTGCTGGTGATTACCCTCGATCAGAACCTGTTGTTATTGTTGGAGGAAGGGGTGCAGGAGAGTCATCAAGTTCCTCAGAAACACCTCCAGGTAGAACAGAAACTCCAAAAGCTCATGTGGCAGACTCCCAAGCGGGAAAAATACACGATTTATTTATTGATTTATATAGAGCTATTGATCGAGCTCCAACATGTGAAGTTTTTGGAAATATGCTTGAAAGAAGGAGAGATGCATTACCACCAGGACCAATTCTTCATCAAATTTTAGCATACGCTAAGGAACTAAAAGATCTTGGAGAAAAAGTTATTGTTGGTTCACTTTATGATGAAGTACTAGTAAAATTAAAAGGATTTAAAAGCAAGTATGATTAATTTTTTAAAGTATATCTAAAAATCATTTTATTTTTTTTATTTTTTTCTTTAACGTCAAACAACACTCACCCGACAAAAATAATTAGGCTCTCTGAAGGCAA
>CAYPFJ010000052.1:0-25337 GCA_964409945.1 uncultured archaeon
TAGCAGCTTTCATCCCACTTGTCCCACTTGCTTCTAAGTATCTTCTAGGATTATTTAACCACAAATCTACTCCACTTACTAACAATTTTGCTAATGTAATTTCATAATTTTCTAAAAATACAAGTCCTATACCGTATGAATTCCATAAATAATCACTATATTCATAAATCTTTTTTATATAAGATTTAGATTGCAAATCAGCAGGATGAGCTTTTCCAGAAAAAACTAATTGTGCTTTTTTCTGGATAATTTTGGTTAATCGCTCAAGATCAGTGAAAAGCAAAAGTGGTCGTTTATATTCAGCTATTCTCCGACCAAATCCTATTGTTAATAAATTTTTATCAAACAAAATCCATGAATGTGAATTTTCATATTCAATAAGACGATTTTTTGCTTTATTATGTGCTCTCCACAACTCATAACTATCTAAATTTAAAGCTCTTTCAAAAAGATCTAAATTATGATGCCAATCTCGTGATAATTCCTCATTAAAAAAGTCTCTCATATATGGTGATAACCAATATCCGACATGAACTCCATTTGTTATAGGATTAATTTTATGGTTCGGAAACATTTTATTTGAGACTTCAGCATGTTTTTTTGAAACTGCATTAATATAACTACTTGCATTTAACGCCAAAATAGTCATGTTGAGTGCATTATCACCCCCAAATTCATGGATTTTACCTGGTAGGCGATTTCGAAAGACATCGTATACTAAGTTATAATCAAATTCTTCAAGTCCTGCTCTTACAGGAGTGTGAGTCGTAAATACGCAGTGTTTTTTCACTTCCTCTAAATTTTTATATTTTTTTAAGAGTTCAAAGATTAAAAAAGCTGCATGACCTTCATTAAGATGATAAGTTTTAATGTTGTGATATCCAAGTTTTTCTAACATTCTATACCCGCAAATACCAAGAATCATCTCTTGGGCTATTCGTTGAAAAGAATTTACATCATATAAGATATGAGTTAATTTTCTTTGCCATGGCTCATTTTCATCAAGATCAGTATCTAATAATATAACTGGTATTTTATGACCATTTCTACCTATAATGTCATACTTCCAAGCTTCAACTGGAATTAATTTATCCTGTAATTCAAGAGTTACTTGTTGATCAATTTTTTCAAAATCATCACCAAAAGCCCATTCCATTTCTTTTTCGACTTGATTGCCATTTGAATCAATTTGTTGATAGAAATAACCGGCATCATATGTCAAAGTGATCGCAATCATTGGTAAACCCATATCAGCTGCAGATCGAAGAGCATCTCCCGCTAATATTCCTAAACCTCCAGAATAAATAGGTAAACTACTTTCTAAAGCAATTTCCATGGAAAAATAAGCTATTTCTTGTTTTTTTTCATAATCACTAATTTTTAAATTACACCTTAGTAATGCTATTTAAATGATAAAGAGTAATATGAATCTTAAGGTTATAAGAATATCTCTTAAAAAAAATTAATTATAAATAATTTTATTCAACGAATCTTCAAGTCAAGATTTTTGAATTTAGTTTTGAATATAAATTCGTAAAACCCTTAAAAGGGGGATATTCTATTAAATTTATTATTTTCATAACCTTCTGATCAAATTTATTATATAGCTCAAAAATTAACTAATGTGTAAAAAGACCTATTTTTAGAGTAATTTTGCTTTATAAAATTTTATACATATCTTTAAAAGGGGAATTATCTGAAGAAAAGTTCAAATAAATTCAAGATTATTTTTAATAATGACTGAATATTTTAACTTACTTTATTGGATCCTATTTTCTTTGGGAATTATACTTTCTATTTTAGGTCTATTTTATATTTTATGGATTATGAAAAAACTAAGACGTTTAGATAGCGGATCAGAAGAAATGGTAAAAATTCATAAATTAATAAAATTAGGTTCTAATACGTATTTAAAAAGACAATTTAAGACAATTAGTATAGTTCTATTAATTCTCTCTGTAATACTTTTAATTGTTAACATTCCTCTAGCAGTCTCTTTTATAATTGGTGCTGTGACATCTCTGATTGCAAGTTATATTAGTATGGTTGCATCCACTCTATCAAATGTTAAAGTAACACAAGCATGTAAAAATGACTTAAATAACGCTTTGAAGATAGGATTTAATGCAGGAATGGTTATTGGAGTTTCGGTAATTTCTATTTCTTTACTAGGAATTAGTATTTTATACATTTCGTTTAATTTCAATATTCAAAATATTGTTGGTTTTGCCTTTGGAGCATCTTTCTCAGCACTCTTTGCTCAATTAGGGGGAGGAATATTTACTAAAGGTGCAGATATTGGAGCTGATCTAGTAGGAAAACTAGAACATGGTTTACCTGAAGATGATATAAGAAATCCCGCTGCTATAGCAGATAATGTTGGTGATAATGTCGGAGATTGCGCGGGTAGAGGGGCAGATCTCTATGAATCTTCTTCAGCAAATAACATTGCTGCGATGATAATCGGAGTAACCTTAAGCACAGTTACAAGTAATCCATTATTCATTATTTTTTCCCTAATTTCAAGAGCTCTAGGCAATGTTGCTGGTATATTGGGAGGTTTTTTTGTAAAGATTAAAGAAAAAGATAAATCACCCATCGCAGCATTTGCTAGAAGCCTTAGTGCTACAGCAGTAATTAATGTCATATTCTTTTTAATATTAACATTGATTTGTTTTCAAACAGGATGGCTGTTCTTATTCATCTCTTCCATTTTAGGAATTATGTTAGGTTTGTCAACTTATTTTATAGTAGATTACTACACATCCTCAAGATATAGACCAGTAAAAAATATAATAAAAAGTTCAGAAACTGGTGCAGCTACCAACGTGATAAGTGGTTTTTCTTTAGGTTTAGAATCCCCTACAATTCCAGTAATCTCATTTGTGTTGGGAATTATTATTAGTTTTTTTCTTGGTGAGCAATTCGGTATAGCGAATAGTATAGACCCATACATCGGAGGAGTATTTGGTATAACTGTTGCAACAATGGGGTTATTGTCAATTACAACAATAATTTTAGCTTTTGATGGTTTTGGACCAGTATCCGATAATGCCGCAGGGATAGCCGAAATGTCTCATCAGGGAGAAGAAGTACGATATAATTTAGATAAGCTAGATGCTGTTGGTAATACTACCAAGGCATTAGCAAAGGGTTTTGGCATCACTTGTGCTGCTTTATCCGCTATAATATTATTTGAAGCGTATTTAGAAGAAATTAAAGCAATCGATGTTAATATCTATCATCCTATTGTTTTATGTTCCTTATTGATAGGAGCGGTCATTCCCTTTGTTTTTTCAGCATTAGCAATTAGATCTGCAGGAGTAGCAGCATATGCCATGATTAAAGAAATTCAAAGACAGTTTAAAGAAGATCCTGGAATACTTGAAAATAAGTCATTACCAAACTATGAAAAATGTATTGATACTGGTACAAAAGTAGCTTTAAAACAAATGATTTTTCCCGCATTACTCCCTACATTGACACCTATTATTCTTGGATTTTTATTCGGTCCAGTTGCTCTCGCTGCATTTTTGATATCTGGTACAATATCTGGAATAATTTTGGGATTTGTTTTAAATACAAGTGGAGGAGCTCTCGACAATGCAAAAAAGGCAATTGAGGGAGGGCTTTTAGGGGGGAAAGGTTCTAAGGCACACGATGCCTCCATAATTGGAGATACATTTGGTGATCCTTTAAAAGATACCGCAGGTCCCTCCCTCCATATCCTTGTTAAAGTAATAAATACGGTTTCAATAGCTTTTGCTCCTATTTTTATAGCTTTTGGGCCATTAATCATATTATAAATAAATTTTCCAAATGAATTTTCTTAAAAAGATAAAAAATGTTTTAAAACTCTATAACGGTGGTGAAATAAAACGGCAGATAAAATTAAAGATCAAATAATTGAATTGCTTATTGAACATTCAAGAGTCATGTATTCTATAATAAGTGATATGGGTGTTTTTTATGTGACTTGGGCAGAAAACTCAAAATCCAATAAAGATAAATTGGAAAAGAGAGCATATAAATTGAATTTTGATATTGAAGAAGCAGCACTGATAAAAAATCAAACAATTAAAGATTTTTCTGAAGTAATACCATTAGGATCGGGAGATTGGGCAATATTAATTCAGAAAATGAATAATTTATCAAATCTAGCTTCAAAATTTATTGGCTTATTAATGTACATTGAATTAAGAGATGTAGATTCAGAAATAAAAAAAATGTATCATAAATCAATCAATGAAATTTTAGAAATGACAAAATTATTAAAAGAATCAATTAAATTGTTGCGAGAAAACCCCAATAATGTAATTTTTAATATAAATAAGATTCATGAGCTTGGGAACTCCACAGATATACTATTCCATCAATTTCTTCATTATCTTTATAAAGATAAAGATTTGGAAATCAGAAATTTATTGATAATTCGAGATAGTGTTGTGACTTTAGAACAATTTGTTGACAAAATTCATCATATAGCAGAGATCATTAGAGTTTTGCATTATGAATAATGATTTTATTGTAGGAAATTGGCAAGGGAATTATGAAGTGAAAGAATTACCGAATTTAAATCATTTATTTCAAACAGCTCAAACAGGAGCCTTAAGTGAATATGCTAATATCGAAGAGACAATTTCACCTGTCGCATTAAAAGTGATAGGAGATTGGATTTGAGAGCAAACTATGAATATAAAATTCAATTTTTCGGATTAAATCTCTTTAAGAACTTCATTAAATAGAGATTTTTTTAATCGATCTTCTAAATATTTTATTTCACTGGATTTTAAATCAAGACTATTAGTTAAAGCTGCTTTTTCAGCTTCAATTTCATATGTTATGATAATCTCTTCTTCAAGTTCATATCCTTCTAATACTTGTTCATATGCACTAAGGGGATCCATTCCTTTATCAATTTCTTTTTGTATTTTTCTCAGCAATTTTTCTTGGAGTATTTCAATTGTAGATTTTTTTATATCCTCTTCATTTTTTCTATTTAATTTGGAGATCATCCATCACCTTATATCTACAATAAAAAATTTAAGTAGGATATTTAAAAGCTATTATAATAATTCATAATTTTTATACAAAAAGATAATGATTAATTAAGCAATTTAAATAATTTAAAAACATTAAAATGAGGCTTGACTTTTAACTATATTCAGTAAAAATCTTTAAAATTTTCTGAAAATCTTTTTGAAGTTGAACTTGTTTTGTACTCTGAACTCTTTTAGAGATATTCATAAAAATTTTCCTTATTTTTAAAGATTCCAGGTAATTAATTTCTCTTGTAATGAAAGCTATCATATAATCCTGTTCCCCTCCCCTCATTTTTTCGTCTTTATATGAATCAAAATAGATATATCCCTTTCTTTTAATATTTTCTATATCTACTAATATTCCTTGTGCATGATTCATTTTATCATGACCATAAATTGAGACAGATGCTTGGAACAATTGTCTTCCAATATCTTCCAAGGAATATGATAATTGTTCCCTTAATGAAATAAAACTGGTTAATTTTGGTCCAATTTTATCATCCCATAGCATAATTAATAGAACAGCACATTTGGTCTTCCTTTCATATGGGGGTTCTATCTCATCTTCAATCTCTTCAATTAATTCTTCTATTCTTTTATTGATTGAATCTATCTTCTCTTTTCTTCGTATTTTTCCATTAATTATAGCTAATAAATCCTCCTCTTCAAAAGGTTTAGTAACATAATCATCAACACCTAATATTTTTCCAAATCGTACATCCTCGGTTGAGGATTTTGCTGTTAAGAAGATAAATGGGATTCTACTTAATTTGGGAGTAGATGATACCTTTACAAAGAAATCATACCCGTCTATAACAGGCATCATTATATCACTTATTATGAGATCTGGAATTTTATCAAGGTTAGACAATATATTTAAAGCATCTTGTCCATTGGATGATGTAATAACTTCAAAATTATTTTGTTCTAAAGCAATTCTAATGTTTAGTAAAATATCATCATTATCATCAACAACTAAAATCAATGGTTTCATAATCTTTTAATACTAAAGCTATTGTAGAAATCTATATTGTTTTGGGATTAATATATAATAATTAAAAAAAATTTAGAATTTTATGATTTTTAAAAATTCATTTTGGGGAAAAAAACTGAAATAGTTGTACTTTTTCCAAATTCACTGTCAACATAGATATTACCACCATGAAGTTTTATTAACTCTTCTGCTATAGAAAGACCTAAACCAGTTCCAGGAATCTCTGCAACATCCTTAGATCTAAAAAATCTTTCAAAAAGGTGTGGTATATCTTTTTGTTTGATTCCAATACCATGATCAGCTATTTGAAATAAAATACCCTCATCTTCTTTTGGATTATATTTACCTTGGTAATAATTAAAAGCGAATATTTCAATAGATGAGTTATTTTTAGAATATTTAATAGCATTATCAACAAAAATACGAAAGATTTGACTAAATCTTTTAGGATCTGCAACTAACTTTAAATTCTTATCAATATTTATTATAGTAGAAATATTCTTAGCTTTAATTTTTGGTTCCATTAGTTCTATTAAATTAAGAAATATTTTATAAATTGAAATTTCTTCTAATTCTAAAGTTTGAAGTTTTTCATCAATTCTAGAAATAATTAAAATATCATCGATTAATTCACTTAATAAATTAACGTTGCGAACTACTGCATCAAAAATGTCCGATTTAAGACCATCATCTAAATTTTCTTTATATTTATTCAAATTGTAAAGGGATTGCTTTAAAACTGTGATTGGGGTCTTCAATTCATGTGAAACTGATGATATGAACTCTTCTAATTTTTTTTCTGCGGATACACGTAAACTAATATCTATAATATTCACAATTACTTTTGACCAAGATTCTTCATAGCCAGGAATTATTGATACTCTCTTTAACACATTTTTTTCATCATTTGTCAACGTATTGACTGTTGTTTCAAAATCTACAACTTTTTTACCCTCTGAAAATGCATATAATTCATTTTTAAATGCGTTTAATGCCTCTTCAGTAAAAGTTTTTGTTAATTTATCAATTAAATCATCTTTATTATCAACTTTATATATGTCAAATGTTGCTTTATTAAAATCGAGTATTTTGATTAGTGAGACACACTTAAGTAAATCATCCTTATTTTTAGTGAAGTACTCTGAAAGGTTATTAATACCTTTATTCTGCAAAAAATCTACATATTGTTTAATGGCGCTGAAATCATATTCCCAAATAGAAATTGGTGAATTTTCAAATAGATTAAAATACCGAGCTGCTGACTCTCTCATTTTTTCCTTGCTGTGTTTGAGTTCTTTAAACAATATATCTACGGGGTTGTTAAACCCTACTAGAATTATTACTTTATATAGAATATAAAAAGCAATTATTTTTAGAATATGACCTAATTCGTTGAAAGGGCCATAAACGTTGTGATAGAGTGTAAAAGTAAATTCAGAAAATATAAAAAAAATTAAAATTATTAAAATAAATTGATAAATTTGTTTGTTAAACTCATATTTGAAGTAATAAGTTATTAGAAATGTTATGGCAAATATGATTATGATAATATATTCACTAACTATTTTAAATGGGGTTAATCCGACCCCATCAACAAAACATATGGGAAATAACTTAAGAAATATGAAGAGAAGTAATGTTAGACTAATTAATGAATAAAAAAATAACAATATACTCTGTGAAACCTTTTTATTTCTCATCAATGTGGCAAATAAAAAAGAGAATGCTTGAATATAGCGCCCTGCGATCCATAATTGAGTTGATAAATTACCTCCATGCTCAGGAAAAATATTAAGACCTTCATATGCAAGAGTATGAATAATATCAAAAATACCAACAAAAAGAGCAGAAATTCCTAAAATTAAGAAATAGGATTCATTTATATATTTACGAGAATTCCACCCTATTAAGAAAATTCCCCCAGCAATTATTACACTAAAAATTTCTGCTAAACTATGAAATAACAAGTAATTGAAGAAGGTAGTCGAGAATATAATAATTAGAATAAATATAAAGGTGCTTATTTCAACCCACGTAAATAATTTTCCTTTTAAATTTTCTTTAGGCTCAATTTCTTCACTATTAGCATATTGAATATTTTCTTTTTCTGTCATAGTTAAAGAGTGAAAATTATTATTGTTTAAAGTTAGTAAACAAGAATCTTATCAAAAATTGTATAGATTGTTGTTTTATAAATTTCAAAGAAAAACCCTTCTGGAATCAATCTTTTAACCTTTTGAGTTAATTCCTGAATCTTGTCTTCAGTAATATCGGTGTGAATTTCCTTCAAATCAGGATCATATTTATGAAGAAAAATAGAAATATCTAAATCTAAATTCTTTTGTTGAATTTTTTTTAAAATATTTTCTAAGTATTTTAAAGCTAAGTCATAGCGTTGGATATCTTGAATATCAATAACAAATATAATTTTAGAACATCCAGCAATATAGGGTTCAAAATTCTCTAAATATTCTTCTCTATAATTCTCTTGACCACCTAAATCCCAAATATTAAATTTTGAGTTAACAGATTCAAAGTCAATAATATTGGGACCAATAGTAGGAGTCAATGACAAATAATTAAGTAAATTCATTTTTCCAATAATGCTAAGAACTATCGATGATTTTCCAGAATTATCGAGACCAGCAATTATAATTTTTTTATAAGTTTCTGAATTATTTTTACTTGTAAGATTTGACAATAAAATTTCCTTTTACCGTAATTTATCTAAATTATCTGATTTAATCATTTTTTGAAATTTGTTCCTTTGCAACTCTAAAATATATGAATTTATCGTTGATAGGACTTTAAAAATAGATTTATTTGCAATATAATAATATTTTATATTTCCATCTTTTCTAACATTTAATATTCCTGCTTGCTTTAATATTTTCAATTCTTGTGAAGTATATGATTGACTAATCTTTAATATATCTTGAATCTCTTTAGATATCATTTCATTATTTTTAAGAAGTCTAATTATTTCAATTGAATATGGATCACTCAAAATTTTTAAAAAATTAGCGACTTCTTTAGTTAATTCGTCCATTATTCTATTTTCCGTGCATTTATATTATTCAAATTTAAGATATTATTTATCTCAAATCATATTCAGAGTGTCCTTTATTTAAATAAGATAATTTAGAAATTTAAATATTATGAAGTTATGATATCGCGATATCACGAAATAGCAATACTTAAATATTGTGATATCTTACTTTTGTAATATAATAGAAAAAGTTAAAAAAATTTTCATAAAAAATCTCTGAAAAAAGGACTTGATGTATAAATATGATTAATAGTGTAAATGTTTTAGATGATATTGATAAAAGGATTGTTAAATTTATCCAGATGGATCCAACTATCACCCATACACAAATAGCAAAAAAAGTTAATAGAAGCCAACCAACTGTAGGATCAAGGATAAAAAAACTCGAAGAGTCGGGAATATTAAAATTTCAAGCTGGTTTAAATCTAAAGAATTTAGAATGTTATTACGCAAAAGTTGATATTCTAACGTCTGATCCTGAGGAGATTGTAAGTATAATTAATTCTTGTCCTTATATTATTCATGGATATAGAGTGAGTGGAGTCACAAATTTTGTTATTATTATAGCATACTCAATATTGAAAGACTTAGACAAAATCGTTAATTATCATTTTAGAAATAACCCTACTATAAAAGTAATCAAGACTGAGATAATTTCGGAAATAATTAAAGAATTTATTATTCCAATTGATTTTGAAATTAAGCGTTGTAGGTGTATAGAGAAATTAAACAAAAATATACCAAAGAAATAATAGAGAAGAGGTTTTTAGAATTAAAATTTTCATGGAATTAGATAAAACAAAATCAAAAATCTTTATAGATTACTTTATGGAAGATTTTAAAATTTTAGTAAAAGTTCCTCTGAAAAAGGATGATAAAAGAGACGATAACAGTCTTATTGTAGATAAATTCGATATTTCAAACAAAATTTACTTAACTCATATAAATGAATTCTAAATTAAAAATAATATATGATAAAAATGGCATACTCAAAAAGATTCAAAAATTATGATGAGATTTTCATAAAAGAACACAAAGAAAATTGTTGCGCAGTGCCAAACATCATATCTTCTAATGGGTATAATGTTTGTACGAATTGTGGAACAACGCAATCTAAAGTCATTTCTTATAAACCTAAAATGCAACCTTTTTTGAAAACAGATGTTAATCCAAATAATATTGAACCTGTACGTTCTCCAATTGGACCCCGTACAATCTTTAAAGGCAATCTAGATGGAAAAGGAAACTTTTTATCCCCTAAGGCATTGATGTACTATAAGAGATTATCTAAAATAAATACAGGATTAGTAAATGGTCTTGAAAGGAACTTATGGATTGCAATATCCAAATTAAATCAAATCAAAACTCAATTGAATCTCCCAAGTTATATTACAGAAGACACATTCAGGATTTATATTTCTGCTGCTAGAAAAAAACTAACATTAGGAAGAACAATTGATGGAATTCTTAGTGTATCACTTTATTTTGCGCTAAAATTTTATAGAAAACCAATAATTATTGAAGATTTGCTTTCTGTATTTCAAATTTCTAAGAAAAAGTTTGTTTATTGCTATAAAGCAGTTGTAAATAATATTATTCCAAATTTAAATTTGAGTTCACATAATTTTACACCTCAAGAATATATAAATAAATTCTATGACGAGTTGGATTTATCTGTAAATTGTCGGAATATTGCAATAAAAGTTCTCGAGGACAGTAAAAGGAAAGGATTAACTATTTCAGGTAGAGATCCTAAAGGAATTGCCGCAGCATCTCTGTATATTTCCTCAAAAAAAAATAATGAATCTCGCACCCAAAAACAAATATGTAAAATTGCAAACGTTTCTGAAATTACTTTAAGAATGAGATTAAAAGAAATTAGTAGTTTAATTTAAAAAATTATAGGATTATAATTTTAACTTAACGTTATTTTTTTCTTAATTTTATAGGAATACAATTTTTTTATCGTTATTTTGGCATTATATTCAAATTATTCTTTAATATTATGGTTTTACTGATGATTACTTATCTTTTTTGAAATCACTAAGATGCTTGAACCTACCCCCTAATATATTTACCATATCTGAAGGAACAATAATCCATGCTCCCTTTTCTTTCATGGATTCGTAAAGAATGTTCATTGCTCTTAAATTTAATGCGACTTCATCACTTTCATAGATATGAGCTGCATTAATAAATTTATTTGCAATTTGTTCCTCAGAACCTGCTAGTATAATCCTTGCTTGACGTTCTCTTTCCGCTTGTGCTTGTCGACTCATTGCATCTTGTAATGCCGTTGGAATTATAACATCCCGAATTTCAACTGAAATAGATTTAACACCCCATTCTTCAGTACGTTCATCAATTATCCTTTCAAGATCATGCGATATTTCGTCTCTTCCCGCAAGCATCTGGCTCAATTCTGTCTTTCCAATTATATCCCTTAATGAAGTTTGAGCAGCCCATGAAATTGCAGTTTTATAATCTTGGACACGGAGTGATGCTTTATACGAATCTACAACTTTCCAAAACAACACAGCATCAACATTAACAGGTACATTATCTTTTGTTAAAGTTTGTTCTGCAGAGAATGTGGTTGTAATAATTCGCATGTCGAGAGAAAATGGTATTCGATAAACAAATGGAAAAAGCCACAAAACACCTGGTCCTCGCATCTTTTTAAACTTTCCTAATAATAAGGTAGGCACTCTAATCCATTCGGGGATAATATATAATCCCATAAAAATAAATCCTATAAAAGTCATTATAATAATTCCAATAAATACCAGCAAATTAAGCGGAATTCCAAAAAAATTTAATGCAATTATCATACCTAACAATATAATAATTCCCAAAAAGAAGAGGAAATAACCTAATCCTCTTATAAAACCTCCACCGATTAAATTTGATTTATTATATAATGACATTTTTATCAAATCATATGAAAATAATTATAAATAAATAAATAATGGCTAAGAATTATAAGTAAATTCGAGATATTACCTAAGCTAATGAATTATTAATTTTTTTACAACTGATAATTAAAACAGAAAAATACTATTATAATCAGCTAATTTACTTAGAATTAGTAAATAATGATAATTGATACAATTATATTGACACGAAATAACCTTTTAATTTTAATTACTAAAATTAGGTATTAATTTATTCACTTTATCAATGTTTGGGAAAGTCTAGATGTTAATTCCATTATGTCATTTTGAATTGTTTTAACTTCTCTTTCTTTTTCATTTAATTCTTTTAAATGATGAGATAAAACTTTTTCTTCTTGTTTATAAAATGCTTTGATTACAATAGCTTTTTCAGGTGATTTTTTTTGAACCGCTCTTATATATTTTAGTTGTAGTTTTCCCAATCTAATTCGAATGTTTGCAGCTTGTATTTTAGACTTTGCTAATATTAATTTACTTTTAGCTAACTTTTCTTCAAACCTCGCTATTTCTTTATGATGTTGTGCTAACTCAAATTGATTATCAGCGACTTTCTCATGATAATTTATAAAATCTCTTTCATTTTTTATTACTTCCTCTGGAAATTTTAGTAATAACTTAGATTTTATCTTGCTCTCCAATAATTTATGATTACTTTCAACCAATTTCTTTCTTACTTGCGCTAATTTTATCTCTTTTTCAACAAACATCTCTCTCGTTTTTACTTTTTTTAAGAGATTTTTTGCTAATTTTTTTAATTCTAAGGCAACTAATTTTTCTTTTTTAGCGATTATTATATTCTCATGTGCTTTAATATTAAGATTAAAAATTTTTTCCGTTTGAAATTCACCTTAAATTTTATAATTATTTACAAAAAAATATCTTTTCCAATGCAGTAAACTAAACAATCGTATTTAGATATTAAAAATTGCAAAAATACTTTTCAAATTTAGATTTTAATTATAACTTTTAATCAGAAAATTCTATTTTTAAAAGTATGGATAAAATTTCATAAGGTGGGGGACTTAAATTTTTTTATATATAAAAAATCACTTTAATTAGTTCTATTTGAAAAATGAAAAATCATTTAAATTAGGACTAAACTAACTTGTATTTTTAAGATTCTATCATTTATGGTTGAGAAATATTTTATTAACCGTTATGAACATTGATATTTTTTTTGTAATAACATAACCAAATAAAATTCTCAATTATTTCTTTTCCAATCTTGATAGTTTTATTAGCTATTCTCTCATCAAATAAGCTTGGATGAAAATAATAAGGATTATGAGTTTCTGGATGAAATTGCAGTGCAAAAATTGGTCTGTCGATATGTTTCATATACTGTACCATTTTATATCCTAAGGTTCTAGAAGTACTCATGATATTGAACTTTTCTTGAATATTACAATCATTTGGAGATACAAAATCAAGGTGATGGACGTTAACTGGAATACTTTTTTGAGTTACCAATTCATCTGTTTCCTTAAGTAAAATAAATATTATCCTCCCCCCTAATCCAAAAAGCCTCATCCTGCTTATTTGTGCACCGTACGCATAAGCAACTAAATGAAATCCAAAGCATAATGCAAGGATTGGTATTTGATTTGTTTGTTGAATCAATTCTAATTGAGGCTTAAACTTTCTTTTTAATCTCTCGTCGTAGTAAAAACTCGAAACATCTAATTCAGAGCCTGAGAGAATAATCCCATTGTAATTTTCTGCCATTTCTGTTTTAAATTGAGTAAAATGAATTGTTTTTAACTCTACTTCTGCTATACAGTCATTTATAATTGTTTCTATTCTTGTTATTCTATCCGTCATTAAACCTCGAGAATAATTATCTATAAGCAGTATTTGTGTAATTTTTTCATTTTCAAAAGAATTTTCTTCACTCATTAATAATCTCCTATGAATTATGTGTAGTTTTTAAATAAAATCTCAGAGGGATAATATGTATAAGCATCTATATCGCTATCATCTTCTAACTTTACTCTTACTAAAATTCTATGATATAATTTCCCTTCTCCTTCAATCATATCGATTTGATTAAGGAGAGATTTTCCAACACCATAGTATATCTCTCCATTAACACTAGAATTATTATCATGAATGATAAATGGAAATCCCAAGGAAGGTGGTTCCATCTTTCTATAATTTAATAGTTTAGCTTTTTTATATTTTAATCCTCTAAGGATATAATTTCGGCTTTGTCCATGTTGTAAGGTACCATAGACGAAGAGTTTATCATATTTATAATTTTTATAATTGCCTTGTTCCATTTTCTTAATAATTTTGTTAATTTTTATTAGAATGAAACGTCACCAAACAATCTGTTTAATAATGAATCTGATTCAGATTGTCCTCTTAACACACGATCATTTTCTACTAATGGTATTTTAAGATTTTGCACTACAAGAGTATTAACAACTCGTATCCCATTGAAATTAGTGACCATTCCATCAACATCATCGTAAGAAAAACTATAGCTTGCTTCTAAATTACCTCGAACTTGAGTACCTGCAGTAATTTTATAACGATTTCCTCTCCGATCAGTGACAATTCTTGGGTCTACTAATTCCATAACAACATAAGTTTTTCCTTGTTGTCTCAGTTTTTCAATTTTTCTTGTTTGATATTCTATATTTAGTTCTTTTTGAGAATAACCAATTATACGTTTTTTATCAGGTAAGTTTTTGATTTGAATGCCTAAATAATCTTGGTATATCTTAGTTTCGTTGATCCATCTTGTTGTGCTAGTCTCTAAGGATTCAATTACTCCCTTTGGTCTCTTGAAAACAGCTTTAGTTCCATTTGCGATAGCATTTTCCACATTATTAGTATGATATGGGTCTTGTATAATTTCTCCTGTGGATTGGAGATGTATAGCATGAAGTGCAGAAACACAACAAAGATAAGATAAATCAACTAAATCCTCAGTATTATATTGGACATCAACTATGCGGACTTCAATCCTATTTCTTGAGGGCAATTCATCATTATCATCACTAATGTTAGTAAACGGACCTCTAGGGGTTATATCTACTAAACGATCTCCACGATTATTAGTAATCACTTTTTTAGAGAACTCATCTTCTTCAAATCCTATTTTAAGTTTATATCTCATCCGACCATAATAACGCATTGGAATCAAAGCTGGGCGATTTTCAGGTATCTGTATCAATGCAAATCCATTTGGTTTAAGGACAGTACTATTGGCACATCGATTACTAGCAATATTATTCCAATTTCCTCTATATACATAAGAATTTGCTGAAATTCCAATTATTTCTGGAAGATAATCCCACAAATAATTATATACTATTTTCATTTCTTCAGGAGTCATTAGACCACCTTTTTTTTGGACAGAAACATTAATATGAGTTCCACAAATCGGATTTGGATCACTCTGCACTGGATGGAGACTTTGAGCAAGTATTTTAACTCCAAGTTGTTTTGCAGCTTCAGTTAATAATTTCCTTCCTTCTTTTACAGCCTGTTCCAGTGATGTAGGGGGTAGAGGTAGGGTAACATATTCTATTTGTGAAGGTGAAGGTTCGGCATCTAGTCCCCGTATTCTAACTTGAAGTGAACTCAGAAAATTTTGATCTTTTTCAAGAATTTCAGCAGATTTTACCATTATATCATCCGCTACTTTTGCTAACCTTCCATTCTTATTAATAATAAGGAATTCCTCTTCGATACCACAAAGCACTTGGTAAGCCTTATAGAATTCTGAATCAAGTTCTTCTCTTTTTTCATGAAATAGCATGAGATCTAGCCACTAATCATTTAATTAATCTCTTGTTTAATAAAAAGAAATCATTATTTTAAAATTATTAAACCTTCCTATTTTAAAATACTACTTAAACATTTCCATAAATGCACCTAAGCGAGTCTTAACTTGTTCTACATTCTCACCAATTTTATTAAAATTTAATGCTATACTGGGAATCTCCAGTTCTTGGCGAATTTTTTCCTTTAGCATTGTGAAACAATTGGATATTGAATGACAGCCAAAAAGCTGAATAAAAACAAGACCATCAGCATTTAATTTTTTTGCTATCCTCATGTAAGAATCCGAAAGAGCATCATTATCACATCCTATTCCATTTACTGTAGCATTCATTAAATAATGAGCATAAGCCTCAACGGGATCAGATATTTTAGTAATAGGAATATCTTCTAATAATAATAACATATCCCAATCCGCATATAATGCCCGACCTCCTAATTCATATATTATTTCATGACTTTTTGGTTCCCACCCTCCAAACATAGGAGTTATTAAAATTCGGGGCATATTAGAAACATCCATGCCGATTTTATTTCTGATTCTCTCTTTCATTTCCTTTACTAATGATGCCATATTATCTCGATATCGAATTGCATTAGAATTATAATCTTGAAAACTATTGTTTAGTATCACTAATATTTCACTAAATGTAGCAGGATTACAAGGATAAAATTCAGATTTACTTATATCATAAAGGATAGTTTTATACGAGTTTCTTATATCGTTAGCAACTTGAAAGTGATTTCGCATAATATTTCTATCAAAATTATTTCCACTTACTTTCTCTAATTCTTTGACAGCATCATATAGATTCTCTGTTAGTAATTCTATCGCATTCCCGATGTTCCTTGGTGGAACGTCTATCCAAATCTGTTTAGCTGGATTATTAATAGTTTTCAAGGATTCTAAGTATTTATTCCAGGCACTACAACGAATAGTATAATTTAATATAGCTTCTACATTCTTTCCTTTACTTACATGCATTCCATAGAGAGACTTTATTCCATAACAAAAATCAGATGGTACTCCATTTTCTATTCCAAGCTCGTACATCTCATTATATTTTTTATTAACCGTATCTATTACATTTTCAATAATTTCATCTATAATTTTATTTATATCTCCAATACCAAGATTTTTTATAATTCCTAAAAAATTTGATACATTTTTCCACCCGAAAATATTTGAGACAGAACCTAAATAGGTTAAATATCTATGCATCTCAAAGTTATGCATTCTAATTGGAAATACGGGAACTAAACCTGGAAACCCATAAACTAAATCAGAAAAAGGTAACGCAACTGAAATTAATTTCTTTTTTTCTCGAAATTTCTTTCTCTTTAAATAGTCTCGCCCTGTTAAAAGGTTATATGAGATTCTAAGAACAGAACTGAACCGAACAATTTCGTCAGCTATAAGACTCATTTTTTAAATCATCTCCAAAAACGCTTCTATCCTAGTACTAAGTTGTCCCCGGATTGCTCTTGAATAATCTCTTTCTAAGTTTAATACTTGAATCCCTTTTTCCTGTAATCTATTTTTCAAATGTGTTGACATAATAGAAATATGATCACAGAATTTTATAATATGATTTATAATTCCTAATTTTCTACCCGTCTTCTTTTTATGGTCTTGATAAATTTTTTCAATTTGAAAAATCTTGTTTTCTAAAAAATTTGGTACAAAATGATCCCCAAAAATATTGTTTTTAAATCGTTGAACTATTAAATCATACGGATTTTTTATTGAATTTAAATCATTATCACCAAAAATTTGAGAATAATAATTATTTCCAATCCAAGTGTCTAAATAGATAACGTTTCCTCCTCCTTCTTCAATTAAATCAATCAGATGATCATCTATAAAGATAGAACCGCCTGTTAATAAAAGATCTTTTAAACCATTAAAATTTAGAATTTGATTATCCTTGTACTTTTGAATATATGATTCTAATCTAGGAAGAAATGAAGGTCCATACAGCATAGCACTTTGAAGGATCTTTAGTTTTTCTGATCCTTTAATGTTTAAAAGATTAAACTCTAACAATTTTTTTTTAAAGGAATTATACTTCTTAATACTCTTTTTAAAAACCTGATCTTCTATTTTATAGCCATTAATATTTTCTAATTGTTTTTTCAATTCAATTAATTCCAATTTGAAATATTTCAGACTATTCTTATTCTGAGTATATGAAGTATAAAAATTTAAACGAGGTATATTAAAGTATTTAGATATTATTTCAGAGGCACAAATATCAGAAACGCAATGATTTGAAACAATAAAGAAATCAACTAAATCTAAAAATTTATATTGACTAAGTTTTAGCGAAAACAAACCAATACACGCTTGAGCGAAAGCACAAGTAGAAGGAGGTAAATAATCGTGGCTTGCATACATTAATTCATCATTTCCTGCAAACATTAATCTTAAAGGGAAAAAATCCGCAGCGTCTATTAACTCTTCAGGAATATTGTCATGAGACATAAATGCTACTATTTTTTTCCCTTCTTCTTTTTTTTCTCTCAGAAATATCGTGAATTCTGATAAAAGCTCTAAATTGTCCATTATAAATTTTTAAACTATGAATTATTAATCAAAAAAGAGTTAATTATACATAAAATTTATTATAATTAACCAAAACATAAAATTTCAAAAAAACCTTTTAAAAAGTTTTAGCTATTTTTCTGATCTTGTGCTATAAGTGCTGCTCCTATTGCACCAGTTAACTGAGCGCTACTTTTTCCATTAAGTAAGGGTATAACAATCTCAAATCCCAATTCTTGCTCTAAAAATTTCTTAACTCCTATATTTTTAGCAACACCTCCACAAAAAACTAAGACAGGTGCAACACCTATTCGTTTAGCCATTCCAGCAACCCTTCTTGCAATAGATTTATGAATTCCTGCAGCGATATCTTCTTTTTTTGTACCTTTAGCAAAAAGAGATATAACTTCAGATTCAGCAAACACAGTACATGTTGAGCTTATTGATGCTGGATTATTAGACTTAAGTGCTAATTCCCCTATCTCTTGGATAGGAACCTCTAAAGCTCCAGCCATTACTTCAATGAATCTTCCTGTTCCCGCAGCGCACTTTGACTATACTTAAGAATTCTTTCTTAAGTAAATTTATCATTCATTTGGAAATCAATAACGCTACCAGTCTTTTTAGAAATCACAATTGCCTTACTATCTTGGCCACCAATATCTATAACAGAATGAGCATCTGGAAAGAAATATTGTACCCCACGGGCATGTGCTGTGATTTCAGTAATGCGATCATCTGCAAACGATACAGTATTTCTACCATATCCTGTACTCATAACATAAACATCATTCTTTTTCAGGTTATGTTTTTCCAAAAGTTCATTAAATAAATTACTACCAACACGCTTAAAATCAAAAGTAGATCGTCCTACTCGATAATCCACGATATTTTTATCATCGAGTAATACAACTTTTGTCTCAAGACTTCCAATGTCTACACCAAATGTCTTCAATTTTCACATCAACTAATAGTATATAATATTATTAAAGTGTAAAATGCATATCAAAAAATAAAATTTTTGATATTAATTGAACGTAACAAAAAGATAGAGATTAAATGGGTAATAAATAAGGCAAGTGTCACCTGAAGTAAATTTTTAATAATGGATTCTTTTAAAACTACACGTAAAAAGATTCAAAGAAAAATAATACAAATAAGAATTAAAGAAAACCTAGCAAGATGGACACAATTAAAGTTACAACTCCGGCAGTAATTAGATGCAAGGCATATCTTAAACGTCCTCCACCGGAAATCTGACCGAGGAAAATTCCTAAATAAATAAGTAAACCAGCAAGTATAATATAAGAGAAAATAAAGTGTATAACACTTAGAGATGTTCCAAAGAAGAAGGGAATTAAAGGAAGAGAACTTCCAAGAACTGGAGCACCTCCATCTACTAAGGACGCTACAATTGTCGCATACTTTTCAGCTCGTTCTAACAATGTTTTAGATTTCTTTTTTTTCTTATATTTATTTTCGTTGTTTTTCAACTCCGGATTTTCATCTTCCTCGTCAACAATCGCCATATCCTTCTTCATGTCTAAGACTTTTTTCTTTCGTTCAGCTTCTTCGGAAAGAAATGCACCCCACAAACCACTAATTCCTATTGCTAAAGCTGTTGCAAACCCAGTTAGGAGAATATCTTGCGGTTCAAATGTAGTGGGCTCTGCTAGAAATATTATAAAAATCCCGCTTACAATTCCTGCACAAGTTAACACGCCATCAAAAGCATTGTTAAAGAACTTTCTCCTAGCAATAATTCCTAAATCAGATAATTTTGAATATTCTTTCCATTGTTGGATAGTTTTCTTAATTCTCATTTGGTTGTTTTTTCACCTTTCTTGCTAAATTATTAAGCCTAAATCGAATAATTCTTGACAAAATTAATACTTTGATAAGATCTTTATTTTAGAATTTACTTATAAATTAAATGAAGAATATATTAAAATTTCTTTAAATACTTAATTTTTTATTGATCTAATATTTATATTTATAAGAGCTCATTAAATATTTACAGGGATTTTTATGAATAAAATAAAGGAAGAAGTTGTTTCAATGCTTATAGAACATTCCAGAATTATTTATTCTGTTCTCAGTGATATGGCTGTTTTTTACAATAGATGGGTTGAAGATTATGAGAAGAATAAAGCCTCACTTGAAAAGAAAAAGAGTAAAATGCAATTATATGAAGAAGACGCAGATGCTATTAAAATACAGTTAATTCAAAATTTTTCTGAATCAGGAGCAGGTTTAGGTAATTTTGTTTCCTTAATTTTAAAGATGGATAATATCATTAATTATCCTTTAGAATTCGTCGATATATTGCCTAGAATAAAATTAGATGGTAAAAATAACCAAGAGATAATTAAGAGATATGAGAAATTGATCAATAAAACGATTGAGATGGCCGACGTTTTGAAATCAACAATAAAAAGCTTAAGGGACAATCCAGATGCAGTGTTTAAAAACACAACAACTATACATGAGATAGAAAATGAAGTTGATTCTATATATAGGCAATTTCTTGAATATTTATATTCTAATGAAGGTTTAAATGTAAGAATTCTTTTACGTCTAAGAGATAGTATAGTATTATTGGAGCAGTTATGTGATCGTATTCATGATATAGCAGATGAAATTAGAATTTTATTGTATCAATAATATTAAATTTCTTTTTTAATAACATAATAAAATTACATAAAATATCTCGAACATAAAGGGATTAGATAAATGTTTATGAACTTTTTTTTGTATTCTTACCATTTCACTCTTAATAATAGGATATTTGGGGAGATCCTATTGTTCCAAGAAGAACAGAATTTTACGGACTTAAAAAAAGAATGAAATTTGTGAGCTAAAGTTTATTGTACTTTTCATACTTGAATTTAAATATATTTTTTATAAATTACTGAATTGTTTCTCCACTGATTCTGTTTACTTTTAAATGGCGAAATCTTGTTTTTATTCGAGCAATTTCTTCACTCACTAATATTTTGTTCACTACCGGTTCTGGAAATAAATACTTTGCGAGATGTATAATCATCTCTTTAGTTTCTATACAGTTAAATAATTTTAAGCTCTCACAAGAGTAGAATAATTCGCTTATTAAATCATAGTTTGTATCTACTGAAAAATCAAGAAGTTCTAAATTTCTATATATTCTCTGTATAACATTATTTAAAAAATCATAATCTTTTAACCTTTCAAGAGTATTTCTCATATAATTAATAAAAAGAACATAGTACGTAGCTTCTGATGTTATAAATCCTTCTCGGTTTTGTTTTACACCTTCAGGAGTAATTCGGGTTTCAATTTCATCCATTAATGCTTTAATTTCATCTTCTATCCCACTTATTCCTAATTGTTTATATAGTTTTAATATTACTA
The DNA here is from genome assembly GCA_964409945.1 of uncultured archaeon. Lineage (GTDB taxonomy): Archaea > Asgardarchaeota > Lokiarchaeia > Sigyniarchaeales > SOKP01 > Loki-b32. The sequence goes on from CAYPFJ010000052.1 coordinate 21,767, forward strand.
CTAACTCCGATGTCTCAAGGTTCTGTAGATAGCTAGTCTCAAAAAATTTCGGATAAATTTTCATTATGTTATTTATTTGTTCATGACTTAGCCAGAATTCCATTAATTCAGTTGACTTAAAAAAATAGTAAGCTCCATCTGTAGCTTCTATTATTGGAGACTCATATCTGTTTATTGCTTCATCGTATAAAAGCAATAAAAATTCTGTAATTTTTCTTTTGTCAAGCTTTGCCTTTAAGGATTTTGCTAAATAAATTCCGCAAAAATAAACATCTGGATTTGTTAGTGAAACTAATGGAACATCTATTAACCATTCATCTTTATTTTCTTCCAAATATGTTTTTATGTGAGAAAAATCAAATGTTTTTTGTAGATGAAAGAAATCAATGATTCTATAAATCAGATAAATTAATTGAAGTTTATAATAAGGTTCTTCTAAATCTTCTAAATATTCGATTTTTTGTTTATTTTTTCTTAGTTTATTGATTATATTTTCTTGAATATGAATATATTTTTTTAGGTTTTCAATTTTCTCTGGAAATCTTTCAAAAAGTGTTTTTAGGTTTCTCAATTCTATAATAAATTCAATCGGGAGAAATCCAAGATCCTTAAATTTTAACATCAAAGGTGCTAATTCAACATCAAAAAGGTAATTAATGATTTTTTCTAAAAAAATCTCATATACTAATGGAGCAATTTTATTTTCATAAAGATCTATTACTACTGAGATATTCTCTTTATCAACCCTTTTTAATTCTAAAATGGGATCCGAAAATTTATTATCAATTTCAGTTTGTTTAAACCCTAATTCTATTAAATGATTTATGAGAAATGAACATAACTTTTCTAAAATTACATTTTGATCTTTTTTTTCTATTGTACTATTTCCAAATGAATTTATGATTTGAGTTTGGAAATAATTATCTATATTGCTATAAAACAATTCGATATTACTAAAATATAAATCTAAAATATTAAATAATCCTTGAAGTATCATTCTGAAAAAACACTTTAAACAAATTGTGTTTAATTATTTAATAAATATAATAATTAAAAAAATAATTAGTTTCTCATTCTGAATTAAAAATCAATATTTCTAAAAAATAAAAGAATCGCTTAATATTAATCCATTATTTCATTGTCTCTATAGGATCTCTATTCAATATCTCTTAATCTATTTTCTGGACTTTAATTATAATGCAGAAAAACTGATTAATCCCATAATTTATTAATTCAAATTTATATTAGTGATTTTACGAACGTAAAGAGTTGAAAGAGTTTAAATTTAAAGAGATACGTAAATTTCCTAATTACTCATTATGAGTAAGTAAATATTAATATCTTAAATTTTTCTATTAAAAGCATTAAATTTAGGAAAATACCTCCGTCATTAATACATTAGAATATTTATGATATCCATAATTCCTTATTAAAAACAATTATTCAATGTTTAAATTAGCTAAAAAATTAAATATATGCAAATTAATGCCTAATTATAATTGAGGGTAATTATTATTATTATGTTGTTTAATACAAATTGACTATCCTCCTAAATAATGCTTTTTAGTTATTTTTTCTATTTAAAATAGAAAAATTTATACACTTGATTTGATTTTAATACTTTAAAATTATATATTTGTTAAAAATTTATTATGATGCGAATAATATGAATGGAAAGCAGAAATTTTATATATTACTTATCAGTTTTCAATTTGTTTTGATTTTTATTGTAATTTTTTCGGTTGAGGGGATTATAACATTTGTTTCTGCTCAAACAACACCAAGTTCTTTTGATTATTATAATTCAACAACTGCGGCAGCATTAGCAATTGGAGCTGGAATCTCAGTTGGATTTGCGGTAATAGGGAGTGGTATGGCATTAAAAACAGTTGGTACTGCCGCAATTTCTTCCCTAACAGAGCGAGAGGAGACATTTTTCAAAGCATTTTTAGTTGCTGCATTTTGTGAAGCGTTAGCGATATATGGAATGATAGTTGCTATACTTTTATGGACAAAGATTCCTAATCTTCCGTAAAATTAGTTTATTTATATCAATTTTTTTATCTTTTTTGAAATGTGGTGATTAATTTACGAGTGCAATCGTTCCATCCTATGCTTATACCTTTATCAAAGTTACGATTTTAAAGAAGCTAATTATTGATGATTTTTCTATGCATAATATAGAAAAAATTCATGAGATTAATGCACTTTTGGAATCTATTAGCCCCTTCTACCCAGATTTAGAGATTAAAGAAAAAACTATTGAAAATATTGAAATGGCCCTCTATCACAATTATATCATGATGGTTGGTAAAATTATGCGCTACTCACCATCAAATATGAATTTATTTCTAAAAAATTATCTCTTAAAATTTGAAATAATAAATATTAAGCGAATTATTATTGGTTCAATTTTAGGATTAAAAACTAAAAAGAAGAAAAAAATGGTTAATTTTTTAGTAGAAGAATATTTAGATAACACAGAATTTATTGAGGATCTACTTAAAATCACATCTTTAGATGAAATTCAATTATTTATGAAAAAAACAAGATATAATATACCCATAAGTGAAGGAATTTCATATTTTAAAAATTATAGAGAAATTTTTGTTTTAGAAGCTTTTCTGGATAAATTCTACTATGAAAATATGATAGTTCAATTAAATAGTTTGAAAACTGAAGAAAAAAAAATTATAGAGCCATTTGTAAAATATAAAACAGAAATTTATAATATAAATGTTATATATAGAGGTTTAAAGAATGGTATTGAAAAAGAATTATTATCTCAATTTATAATAGACTTTTATTTATTTTTAGATATGAGTAAGATTAATTATTTATTAAATATTGAGGATTCCAACGTTTTAATCTCTTTAATTGAAGATTACATTAAAAATATTAATGTAATGAAAAGATTATATAAAGAGAATGTAATTAATAAGGAGCATTTAATTGATTCAATTGAAGAATTATATCTTAGGTATTACTTTATAAAAATTAAATTTAGTCTTGGTGAAATTGATTTAATTACGATTTTCAGGATTTTAGAACTAATTATCAAAAAAGAAAAAGAAATTCGATTTACCATTATTCCAAAAGTTGTAGAAATAATTAATGAAGAATTTGAAAAATTGCAATCAGTAGATTAATAATAAGAAGATTTAAAGGTTATAGTAATGGAAATTTTCGAATGGGTTAAGGATGTTGAGAGAATTTATGAAGACTTGATTGAAAAAGCTAAAAATGAAAACTTAGCTGAATTGGAAAATCTGAGAACTGAACAGGAAAGTATTATGGAAAAAAAAATTGTAACTTTTCGAGAATTAGTTGGTTCAGCTTTAGAGTCTTTATCAAAAAGTTTAGAAAATGAAAATCTCTTTATAAAAAAGAAATTAAAAGATTTTAAGAAAAAAATGGAAACCAGTTATAATGATAATAAAGAAAACTTAATTGAATTAATTATAAAAGATATTGGTTTTGACTTTTAATGCCAAATCAGAAAATTCATGTATTAGGTAAAGAAGAATTCGTTTTAATATTCAATCTTTTAGGAATAGATGGTACTATAATT
>CAYPFJ010000053.1:0-25121 GCA_964409945.1 uncultured archaeon
TTTTATTAGCAAAAGCTACTTTACCTAAAGATCTGCATATTATCGCTTCCGCTATTAATCCCGCGACGAAAGAATACATGCGTGGAGTTTCTCAAGCTGATCATTCGCACTTAGGTTCTTTTAATTCAGAATTAGAGAAAATTCAAGCCTATTGTATGATTCGAAACTTTATACCTCATCTTATTGCTCTTACATGCAATTCTCCAATATTAAATAATAAACCAACAGATGTCGTTAAAATTATTAATAGGAGGATTACTGCACCAAATTGCACCAGATCTTTACGTTTAAAATATAACACAACTATGTTAAGTGGGAATGACCCTAGATATTATATCCCTTACTTAACTGATCTAAGTGAGAATTCTGTTAATTTTTTCCTTCAAACTGTCCAGAAAGCAAGCTTAGAGGATGGTAGATTCCAAGATGTCTTCCCAGTAACAGATTGGGGAACAATAGAAGTCCGAATTAGCGATGCACAGATTTCTATATGTCGCCGTATCGGAGTGGGAATGTTAATTCAGGCTATGTGCTATAAAGCTAGAAAACTGCTAGAAAAGGGAGTTTGGGTACCTGATGCCGGTAGTGAAACAATAGCAACAAATCGTCAAGGAGCAATTGAAAGGGGTTTGATTTCTTTATTCCGACCTATAAATATTACACGGGAAAAACTCGCACAATATGATCCTGAATTTGCTGAACAATATTTAGGTCCAGAAGGTCAACCTATAAGGTACATGATGCAAGCAGTTCAAAGAATGTTTTTCTACTTAAAAGATGTGTTAAAAGAGTTAGGGTTTTTGTATTCTCCCTTTTTGAAGCCACTATTGCAATCTGTCTTTGGCAGTGTTTCTTATGCTGAGCCACCCATAACAGAAGCAGAATACCAATTAAGTTTATATCAATATAAGTTGAATAACGGAGAAGACCCTAGCATTTTATATGATTTAATATATTTCACAATCCTTTATTGCCAGGACCCTCTAAATAATCCACTTACAGGTGTTCTAACCCTTCCAAAAGAAATGAGAGAATAGTATTTTCAATTATTACTCTCTTAACTCAGAATTAAAGTGTAAAGCATTGTATATCCTAATATTATTAAGAAATGAATTGTTGCGAAAAAAGCTCCATATTTTAGTAGGCGTCTGTAATCCAAATTTGCAACTCTGTATTTTTTTGCCAATGATAGAGTAAGAAGATCACAGGCGGAACCTTGTGGTAAAAAATTACCCGCCATATTAACTCCACCAATGAAAGCAATGATGATCGGATTAGGAAAGAAACCCTCTCCTATGAGAGCTGAAAAAATCGGGAGAAGGATGATGGTAACTGGTGTGCCTGCTAAAAATGCAGATAAGAGGGAAGAGATGGTTAATGTCATCAACACTGCGAGATAAATGTTATTATTTACAAGATTTACTAATCCTATAGAGATCAACTCTGAAAAACCGAAATATGATAAAGAATTCGAAAGAATGAATAAGATCGCAAATACAATGATGAGTCTCCACGAAATATCATTCTTAAGATCTGAGAAATTAGTTTCCTTAGAGTGAATTAGAAGAAGAATTGCTGCGGATATGGTCGCGACAAGTGCAGGCGTGAATCCTAAGATCATGAACACGAAAGTAGTTAAAACTATAATAACTGTCATGAAAAAGTACTTTTTATTTTGGATCACAATTCTTGGGTCAAGTATCTCTAAAAGTATCTTCTTATTTCGTTCAGTTGGTTTTTCTTCCTTTTTTAAAATAAACCAATCCATCAAAAAAATGGTAAGTATTAATGTGATTAAAAACAAAATGCCCATATTGGCAAAGTACTCACCAAAACCCCACCCAAATTCCTGACCTATAATTAAGTTTTTCAAGCTAGAGACAGGGGTTAATATAGCGCCAATATTTATCGTAATGGTCATCCCCATCATGTAGGTACCCGAAGGTATCTCTAAAACTCGGCAAGTCCTGTAGATCAATGGAATCAATATCAAAGAAAGAGTTAAATCCTCGATAAAGCCAACAATTATGCCTGTAAACAGGCAAATCAGATAAAAGAATAATCTGTTATTCCCTTTCGTTATATGAATCAATTTTATGGCGGTATATTCTAAAATTTGGTCATTAACTGCAAAGTAGATAATTATTTGCATGGCAAATATGAAGATTAACGTGTTAAAATTGATAAATCCAAGTATATCTACCTCATCAACATTACCAAAAGTAAGCATTGAAAGTATTGCGATGACTCCTATGAGTAATGCAATAGGTAAATAATCGATCTTATTTTGGGAAAAAAAAGCCATCAAAATGGCAAATAATACCAAGATTATTAGTATTGCCGGTAGGTTCATTCTATAAAAGAAATGGTATTTATTTTAAAGATATACTGAATATAAAAATTAAATTCACAAGAATAGAAAAACCTTATTTAAGCTATAAAATAATAATGATTACGATTAATCTAATTAAAATAGTATAAGGATAATAGAAACTTTTTTTTTTCTTCTTTAATTTAATTAATTTTGATTGAATTTGCATGAAAATGTATTAATAAGTAAGTTTTAATTAGGTAATTATTACTAATTTCTAAACAATAACAATTGTTGATTTTTTTATGTTAACATGTACAATAGAACAAGATGGAAAAAAACAAGTGGAACATTTAATAGTGGTTGATGCCCATTCGCATTTAGGTCAGGATGTTGATGGAGCTACCATGATGAATCCATTAGCTCCAGGAGCAGGAACTTTCGATTTTTGGGGTAATGTCCAAGGCAGAATTAAGGCAGATTGGGAGAAGACAGGGGAACAATCATTTACGACTACAATGGATGGAAAATTTACAAAAATCTCATGGTCGTTCACCCCTTTTCCTTTTACAGATAGACTTTATACTGAGCTTGAAAAGCTCGGAAAGAGTCATTCTGCTTTAAAAGCAAAATCTAAATTTTACTCGTTCATAGATCAAGGTGTATGTTTTCCATTTCAAGATGTATTTAGAGATAAACATCCCGAAGCCCTATATAGAGCAAGCAATATAAATATTTCACGTTTTACTACAAGATTCCCTTTTTCTATGAAATTAATTGGATATGGCCGCTGTGATCCAATGGAGGGTCAAAAAGCTGTAAACGAAGTGAAATATATAAGAGAAACATTAGGACTTCGAGGGTTAAAATTACATCCTCGATCAGAAGGATATATAGATAAAATAACTTCTGAAAAAGTAATTAACGTTCTTATAGAAGCGGCCAGTTATTCTTTACCCGTTATTTTTGATACAAGAGGCCGAGGGTCTATTTTAGAAATTGGTAAATTAATAAGATCTGCTAGAAATGTAATTCAGTCCAAATATCCTGATTTATTACCTCATTTAAAAATCATAATTGCTCATTTTGCTCAAGGAAATATTGATGATTATGAAGTGTATAATACTATTGTTCAACCAAATACATATGGAGATCTTTCAATGTTGCATGGAGAAGGTGCAGGTAATTTCTTTGAAAGTTTTCGAAGATGGTTTCAATCTAATAACAAAAAAAGTGTAGATAATCGAGATTGGTCAGAATATATCTTGTTTGCCTCAGATTATCCATATTTTGGAGATGCTCATGCTCAAAAATTGATGAAATATATTATTAATAAACAGTTCTTTGATACTGGGGGAACAATCGCGGATGTGAGAAATATTGTTGGGTTAAATCAATTGAAGATTTTACCAGAATATAATCTTCCTCAAATTAAGAAAGAACAAAAAGTCACCCCTAGTTTAATCCTTTCTAACCCATTATTTAATGAAAATAAGATGAGTACTTTTGATATGTCTATAATGGTTTTAGCAAAATTAATAGTAGATAATAAATTAGATATTAAAAAATTCTGTATTCAATTTAAAGATTCTTGGGATTCATTTAGCGAAGATATTTTATTAAATACCATATCTAATAATACTAAACAAGAAAGAAACTTGTTATTGATGAGTTTAGTGAAAGATCAGATTTCTCTTTTTGCACCATTGCAAGCCAATATTGAATGGAAAAAATTTGGATATAAATTTTTTAATCCAGAAGACCGTGCTTTCTTTGCGTCAGTGTTTAAACAAAATTATTTAGCTACAGATGTTCTAAAAACAGTAGAGATTTTTTCACATATATATACTTAGAATATTGAGATTCACACTCAAAAAATTTTATTCTATAGTACACAATAAATTATACTTTAAAAGAATAATAATATTTTATTCAAGGAGATCTTATATAATATTCGTGTGAGAGTGAGATATTATTTATTAATTTAAAATATCCTTTTTTAAAATTTCTTAAGTTTTTCAGAAAATTGTTTTAATTTTTCTGATTTCTCATAGAACTCTCTACCAAGATGATCATCTCCAATCTCAATGCATTTTTCTGCTATTTTTTCGAAAAGTAAAGTAGCATTAGCTCTCTCTTCATTAAAAGGAAATTATCACTAACTTTTTGGTTAATTAAATCAATTTTATGAAAAAGAATTATTAGATTATTTTCAATGTTCCTAAGTTTCAAAATTTCGAAGATACCCTTTACTTCTTTAATAATTTCTTGGGAATTTTGTATCCATATTGGATAATCTAAGATATAAATAACAATATCAGCATTTTGAAAAGCTTTTATCTGGTCATTTTCATCTAATAATAAAAAAGGTAACTCTTGCCCGGAAGTGTCAAATATACTTAATTCTATATCCATCCATGAATATGATTTTTGAATTATCCCGCGTGTAGTTCAAGAGGATTCATCATAAGATCAGCGGGATTTCCTCCTTCAAATAAAAGATTAAGAATACTAGTTTTACATACTCCAGCTCTTCCTATTAAAGTAATTTTTTCAACCATTTTGTTATAAATAAGTTTTTTTTCAATAAGTACACAATATTTTAAATTATGAAGTATTGATCAATTACTTCTTCAAATTCGAAAAATTGGGTTAATTCGCCATTAAAATTTTTAGGATCGATTCTACTATCAAATTTTTCTATAAATTCATCGGATATTATTTGCATATATCTTTTGAATGTTTTTGGTATTTTTCCTTTTATAATTAAATAGGCAAATATTGCATTATTTGTTATGTTCAAATAAAAATTTTGATTTCCAAAATTTATTTGCGTAAGATATATACCTGGTTCTTTGCGCATCATTTCTCTAGAAAAGGTTAAAATAGCTGAAATAAAACCACTTACAGGTAACTCAAATTCAATAAGTTTTGTTTCTTCTTTATTTATCTTAGAGAGTAGTAAATGCCCTGCTATTCCAATAATGAATAATGCTAATACTCCTTTGAATTTTGGGATATTAATCTTTTTATAACAAATATCTTTTATAGTTGAGATGGCCTCAGATTGACATAAACTATCATATAATTGTTGGGAAAGATTATATAATTCTGAAAAATTCAATATTTTCTCTTTTTTATCTAAATATATAACACATATAATTTCATCTTGTTTATTATAAAAGTAATGAATGTATGAAGTAAAATTCGAGATTATATCAATTAAAATACCTTCTTTTTTTGTTAAAATTTTTTCTATATTTTTATTAATTATATTTCTAATTAGTTGGGTACCTATTCCCTTTTGAAAAATAATATCTATCTCTCTTTTTGAATTAATACTTAGGATTTTTACTAATCCAATTCCTAAGAGATCTATTGAATTCGTATTATACTTTACTGCAGAAATCATTTAAGTTATCTGGATATATTATTTGATAATTTTTAACTGTCTTGCTAAATTTACAATTGATTATTCCTTCAAAAACCTTTTTTTTAAAATAAATTTTAAAATAATTATGATCTAATTCTTACAAACATAATATAAAATAGGTTCTTTTTTAATCTTTGCTTACCATAAAAAATTATTTATTTCCTAATTTTTTGTTACTTAGAGCATATTAGATTTAAACTCATTTTTTTGTACTTTTTATTCAATTTATGGTTAAAATATTTATATGAATTCTATTATTTTATTTTTATAATAAAGTTGAAATTTTGATTTTACAAATTCTAATATTAAAAAGGATATTAAAAATGAATTTAAAATTAAGTCTATTCACAATGACATTTATCAAGATTTGAAATTCTCAATTGTTAATTACATGTTTTAATTTATATGGTTAAATATAATGAATAAAGAAGTAATTCAAATCCTGCTAATCGAAGATAATCTTGGAGATGCTCGGCTTATCCAAGAATTCCTTAAGGGTTCCAAAAAAGTTGATTTTATTCTAAAAATTCATGAAACTCTTAGTGAAGGATTGGAAGAGTTCCTAAATAATAAATTTGACATTGTTTTATTAGACCTTAATCTCCCTGACAGTTCTGGGTATGATACTGTGAAAATTATAAATGAAAAAATAAAGTTTATACCTATTATTGTACTTACTGGGAGAGATGATGAAGATTTAGCATTAAAGTCTTTAAAATTCGGAATACAAGATTATTTAATTAAAGGAAAAATAGATCCAAATCTATTAGAACGATCTATTCTCTATACAATTGAGAGATATCGCTTTATTGAAGCATTCAAACTATCAGAAAAAAGGATTCGTGAAGAATTAAATCGTAATAATTTTTATAAAGATTTGTTTATCCATGATATAAATGATATCTTTCAAGGGATAATGTCAGCAACCCAGATTTATAACATGCAACTTAAAAATCCTGAAAATAGTAATTATATTATTGATATTAATGAGATTATTGAAAATCAAATTAAAAGAGGTGCACAATTAATTTCAAATGTAAGAAAACTCTCTCAGCTTGAAGAAACTGAAATAAGTCTCGAACCGGTTTTAGTATATAATTTTATATTAAAATCAATTAAAACATTATTAGATACATATAAAAATCAAATAATTAATTTCCAAGTAATTTCACCTCATAACAACCTAAGTGTACTTGCTAATGATTTTTTAGAGGAAGCATTTGATAATGTTTTAATAAATGCTGTAAGACATAATGAGAATCCAATAATAGAGATCACAATCAAAATTTCTAAAGAATTCCTCAATCAGATAAATTATATTAAAATAGAATTTATAGATAATGGAGTAGGTATAGAAGATTCAAGAAAGGAATCAATTTTTTTAAGGGGATCTGAAAAAGATACTTATAAAGGGGGTCTAGGTTTAGGATTATGTCTTGTTAGTAAAATTATTGAAAATTGTAAAGGTAAAATTTGGGTAAAGGATAGAATTGAGGGAGATTATTCTCAGGGAAGTAATATTGCTATGTTAATTCCTGCTTCTGGAGAATAATGATATCTAAGAACATATCCTTTTTTTTCTGTCTATAATAATTATTAAAAATAAAAAACATATAAATAATGTTATAGAACCAATTACTTTTTTCAAAAATAATATATTTTCAAATTAAGATAAGAGCAATATTTTTTGTTAACTATTTTCGGAATTTTTAGAATTTTTAGGAATAGTAAAAAAAAAAGTAGAACCATTATTTACTTGGCTGGTAAACCAGATTTCTCCTCCATGAAGTTGTACTAATCGTTTTGTAAGTGCTAAACCCAATCCTGACCCAGAGACCTCTTTTTTAATATCTTTTTCTATTCTGCCAAATTCCCTAAATACAACATCGTAATTTTCTTTTGCTATCCCATTTCCTGTATCTTCAACTTGAAATTCCCAATAATTATCTCTTTCTATACCTCTAAACGTAATACTTCCAACTTCAGTAAATTTTATCGCATTGTCAATTAGATTATATAAAATTTGCTTAAATTTAATAATATCACCAAAAATAGAAAAGTTTTTCTCAATTCCAATAATATGAAAATCTAATTTTTTCTTTTCCAATTTAGGATTTAAAATATTGTATAAATCGTTTATAATTGGCATTATATCAAATCTCACCTTATTTAATTTAAAGATTCCTGCCTCAATTTCGGAATAATCTAATATAAATGTAATTAAATCTAATAAATTTTCACTAGATTCTTTAATATCGTTTAAAAATTCAAGATGCTCTTCACTTAATTGTTTATTCATATCTTCCAATAAAAGTTCTGAAAATCCAATAATTGCATTAAGGGGCGTTCTTAAGTCGTGAGACATAGCAGAAAAGAAAGTTGTCTTGGTTTCTAAAGTGGCAATAAGTTTATCTATCAAAAGAATTTTAGTTTTTTCATAACTTTTTCTATCAGAGATATTTGAAAATAATGTTTCAATAATTACGTTTTTATCAACCTTAAAGAAGGATGAAGAAATTTCTACATCTATTAAAGAGTTAAACTTATTTTTAATCACCCCTTCAATTTTTTTAGTTGAAGATTGGTTTTCGGTGTAATTTTTAATTTCTTGACTGAAATTATTTAAAGATTCTTCAACAAAAAAATCATAAACATTTAGAGAAATAAATTCCTCTTGAGTGAATGAAAATAAAATTTCTGCTCTTTTATTTGTTGTAAGAATCTTTCCATTAATATCATGTAAAATAATTGCAATTGGAGCATTTTTAAACAAGGTATTTAGTCTTGATTTACTCAACTTTAAATCTTTCATCAAATTTTTCATTTCTTCTTTAGTTTGATGTCGTTCTATTGCGTAATAAATAGAACGTTCTAATAAAGCCCCATCTGTTTTTCCCTTTATTAAATAATCTTGGGCACCGCATTTAACTGCTTCAATTGCTAGTAACTGATCATCCTTTCCAGATAATATGATTATTGGAACATTTGATGCTTCCTTTAACATACTTGATATTGTATCAAGGCCAATACTATCAGGTAAAAATAAATCTAATAAGATTATATGGCATTTAAGATCCTTTTGGGTTTTTATCCCATCATTCAAATTTTCAACATGAATAATTTTAAAAATATTATTTTCAATACTATTTATCATATCTTCAATTATTCGTGCATCGCCTAAATTATCCTCGATTAATAAGACATCAATCAGATTATGTTTGATATTAAATACCTCTATAATATTATTTTTTTATGAAACTTACTTTTTGGGTTTTAATTGTATCAATTTAGCCTATTTTATTTTGGGAGTGTAAAAAAGAAAGTTGTTCCTTTATCAACTTCACTTTGAAACCAGATTTCTCCTCCATGAACTTGTACTAATCGTTTCGTAAGTGCTAAACCTAATCCAGTCCCAGGAAATTTTTTTTTTATTTTTTGTTGTGACCTTCCAAATTCCTTGAAGATAACATTATAATCTTCTTGAGCGATCCCTACTCCTGTATCTTCAAGTTGGAACTCCCAATGATTATTATTATCAATACATCTAAATCTAATTTCTCCTTTTTCTGTAAATTTTATTGCATTATCAATAAGATTAAATAAAATTTGCTTGAATCTTAATGGATCGGCTCTTATATATATGTCATCATTAATACCTTCTGAATGATATTTTAATCCTTTCTCGATAAACACATGGTTTACAATAGAAATCAATTCTTTCATCATTGGAACTAATTGAAAAGTTTTATAATTTAATTCAAATTTACCAACCTCAATTAAAGATAAATCTAAAGTTGATTCAATTAGTTTTTTCAAATGATTGGATTCTGAGTTTATATCCTTTAAAGCCCCAAATTGTTCCTTATTTAATTCTCCATAAGTTCCTTCTAATAATATATCTGTAAACCCTGAAATCACATTTAAAGGTGTTCTTAATTCATGAGACATTGTTGCCATAAATTTCGACTTAAATTCCAGTGAGTTAATTAATTGGTCTAATAATTTTTCGCGATTCCTCTCATAATTCTTTCTTTCTGTGATATCAGAAAAAAAAGATTGAATAATCATGTTATCGGCGATTTTTATAATAGTTGATGTTATTTCTACATCAATTAATTTTCCATCCTTTCTTTGGATTGACATTTCTAAATTATTGGGTTCTGATGAATTGTACAAATCTTCATTATAATGCTTATCAATAATTTCTGTATATTCCGGGTTAAATATGTCATGAATCTTAAAATTCAATAGCTCATCTTCACGATATTTAAATAAATCTGTAGATTCTTGGTTAACCCGTAAAATTTTCCCACTCATATCGATTAAAAGTATTGCTAAGGGCGCATCTTCTATTAATGCATTCATTTCATGGAGAGTCTGTTCTAATCTTCTTACTTCTTGCTCTGATTGTTTAATTTCAGTTATATCTTGAATTAATATATAAATCAGCTTTTTATTGTTAAAATCCATCAAAGAAAATCTCAGTATACTCCAAATCGAATTTTTATTTTTCTTTTTAATTTTTAATTGTACTGGTTCTGGTATTTCTCCTTCTTGTAAAATCTCAAATGCGTTTTTAAATAGAGCAATATTTTTTTTTGAAATTAATGGAGTATTTTTATAATACTTGTATAAAATTTCATCTTTACTATATCCTATTAATTTCTCTAACATTGAATTACAGTCTAGGAGTATTCCATCCATATTCACAATAAGAATAGGATATGGCGAATTTTCAAATAAATCTCTGTATTTCTTTTCACTTTCTTGTAGCTTCTCCTCAAAGTTTTTACGTTCAGATATATCTCTAAGAGTCAAAAGATAAGCTGGTTCATTGTCCCATTCAATTTTAACAGCTTGAATCTCTCCAATTAAATTACCTCTGTCTTTTTGTGTAATTGAAATTTCTATTTTTTCTCCGTCTCTTGTTGGTAAATAAAAAAATTGTCCAAAAATTTCCGAGATATTTTTTTCAAGATATCTTTCAGCAGCAGGATTCAAAAATGCTATATCCCCAAATTTATTAACGATAATAATACTGTCAGCATTCTCTTCAATAATCTTTCGAAAACGAGCTTCAGTTTCTTGTAATGACTTTGTTAATGAATCCATTGCCAAAATCATCTTATACCTATCTATTGAGTGCAATATTGCTTGGATAAGAGGATTACCTTCTATTTCCCCTTTAATTAAATAATCTTGAGCACCTGTTTGAACTGCTTTCCGCGCTAAAATTTCGTCTTTAAGCCCTGTTATAACTATTATTGGTATTTTCTTTACTTTTTCCCTTGTCCGTAGAACTGTTTCAAATCCATCGCTATCTGGAAGCTTTAAATCTAACAAAACAACATCGAACTCTCTTTCTTCAATAAATTTTAATCCATCTGAAAGCGTTTCAGCATTCCATAAATCAAAATTAAAACTTATTACTTGGTTAAGCAATTCTTTTATTAACCGAGCATCACCTGGATTATCTTCAATTAATAAAATTTTTATATTATTATTCACCATTCAATCACCAGTTTATTATCAAGTGGGAATAACATCACAATTGACTCTATTTGGTGTATTTAACGCATTATTAACACTTGTAATTAATTCTTCATGAGTAAAAGGTTTCTTTAAAAAGATAGAGGCTCCAATAGAAATTGCTTCATTTTTGATGCTATTATCAGCACTTGCAAAAATAATTTTTGATTTTTTTTTAAAGCTTAGAATTTCCTTTGCTGTATCTAACCCATTTTTAACTGGCATTCGATAGTCTAATAAAATGATATCTGGTTTTTCTGATAAAGATTTGAAAATACTAACTGCTACTTCTCCATTATTTGCTTTTTCAATAATATCAAAACCTTTTGATTTTAACATCAGCTCATACAATCTTTGTAAATCTAAATCATCCTCAACAATAAAGATACTTGTTATTTTATATCACCTCAGGGATCAATAAAACAACATTACTTCCTCTCGAATAATCACCCTTAACTCTATCTTCCACCCAAATTCTACCTTCATAACTCTCAATTATTGTTTTAACTAAAGATAACCCTAATCCTATTCTGCATAAAGCGTTTGCTTCATTATACCCTAAAAATATTACATTCTTCCATTCATCAGGAATTCCTACACCATTATCCAGAAATTCAAATTTTAAATATTCCTTTCCATCCACTATTTCACTAGTAATTTTAATAGAAATTTCTACCACTTTGTTTTCATTATGTCTTACTGCGTTATTTAAAATATTTTCAAAAGCATCTTCTATTAGCTCATTTGCTCGAATTTTTATTTTTTCATCAAAAATATCTAGATCTACATTTATTTCTCGGGTTAAAAAGGAATTTTTCAAATGTTCTATTGATTTTTTCAATGTATTTTGGACTTCGATTGAAAATTTTTGCATTTTAATTTCTTCCAACTGTGAAAGTTGTTGGACATTTAAAATCAATCTTGCTCCTCTTTCAATCTGACTTTTAGAATGTTTTATTATTTCATTGGATAATTCTCTATTATTAGATGTCCTAAGATTTTCTAAACATAAATCAGCAGCAGATAATAAATTCTGAAGTATATTATTCATATCATGTGTGAAAAGATCTTTATAGAAATTCGCCTTATTATATGCTTCATGAAATTTTTTTTCACTTTCTTTTAAATTTTTTTCGGATTTCTTACGTTCTGTAATGTCGTGATTAATAGCCACAGTACCAATGGGCTTTCCTTCGCCATCTTTAATAAGTGAGAGCGCAGTTAATAGATTAAGCCAGATACCATCTTTTCGTAACTGAGTAACCTCACCTCTCCAATATCCTTCTTCAAAAAGTTGTTTCAGAATATCATCTTGATTATCATATGGATATTTTACTGTAATTGTATCCATTACATTTTTTCCTATGATTTCCTCAGCATTCCATCCATACGTTCTTTCTGCTGCCTTATTCCAAGTAACAATATTGAAATCTAAATCAGTTGAGATAATCGCGTCAGACACGTTATCAACTAACATAGCTTGATACTTAGTTTTTTCTTCTGCTTTCTTACGTTTTGTAATATCACTCATTGTTGCAATCATTTTTGGTATGCCATCGACATTTACAATACAACCTCTTACCATACAAAAAATATAATGGCCATCTTTATGCTTTATTCTAAATTCCATTGAAACAATATTTCCAGTCAATTCTGCCTCTTCAAATCCTTTTTTAACCGTTGTTATATCATCAGGACGGATAAATTGAAATCCATCTACTCCAGTAGATTCCCCAGCCGTATATCCTGTAATATCAAATATTTGTGGACTTACATATGTTAGTGTTCCATCTAAATTGGTTTCTATGATCGCATCAGTGATATTATTAACTAGATTTCTATACTTTGCTTCAGATAATTTTAATTTTTTCTTTATATCGTATCTCTCGATTGCATAATTTATAGAACGTTTAAGCAATATAGAATCAACTTGGCCCTTGACTAAATAATCTTCTGCTCCAATTTTTACTGCTTCAATAGCTAATTCTAAATCATCTGTACCTGTCAAGATAATGATTGGAACATTTTGAGCTTTTTCAAGCATTTTTTTAAATGTATCAAAACCATTACTGTCAGGCAACCTCAAATCTAGCAAGATTAGATTAAAATCAACTTGAGAGAACTGTTCTATACCTTGGGCTAAATTACCACTATGGGCTATTTCAAATTTGTCCAAACCTAATTCTTTATTCATTTCCAATATTAGTCTAACGTCTCTGGGATTATCTTCAATCAACAATACATTAATAGATTTAAATTTCATATTTTACCTCCTTATTTTAATAGTGATTATTTTGAATTGATGGTAATTGTGCAATTTTAAACCAAAAGTCGCAAATACTACTAATAACTTCAATGAATTTTAAATCGTCTATTGGTTTAATAATATAGCAGTTCGCTTGTAAATTGTATGCAGTTAAAATATCGTTATAAGAGTTTGATGTAGTTAATACGACTACAGGAATTCTTCGTAGTAAAGTATGATTTTTAATTTCAGCAAGAACTTCTCTGCCATCATTTCGGGGTAAATTAAGATCTAATAGAATCAGATTTGGAAAATTCGATTGCGCATATTTATCCTTCTTGTACAAATAAGCTAATGCGTCTTCACCATTTTGTACAATATTTAGATTAATGTTAAAATTTGATTCTCTAATTGTTTCAACCATTAACCTAATGTTACTGGGATTATCTTTAACCAATAGTAATTCAATTGATTTTTTTTTTTTAGCAACACTCATTATTCTGCGATAATCTTTTCCCTTGTTTTTTTTATCTTCCATTTAATTACGTTTTGTGCCCATCTGGAGGCAATTTCACAATACTAAACCAAAAATTACCTATAGCCTTAACAACTTTCATAAATTGATCAATATCTACTGGCTTTGTAATATAACAATTTGCGTAAAGTTCATATGATTTTATAATATCTTCCTCAGCAGAGGATGTAGTAAGAATGACAATAGGTATTTTTTTCAAGGGACCTTCCTTCTTTATTTGTTCTAATACCTCACGACCATCTTTTTTTGGTAAATTTAAATCTAATAGAATTAAATCAGGGTGAGGTTCTTTTTTATATTTACCCTCTTTTCTCAAATATGCTAAAGCCTCTATTCCATCCTCGACAACATGAAGATTATTGAGAATTTTACTTTCAATAAATGCTTCAACAGTCAATCGAACGTCACCAGGATTATCTTCAACCAATAATATCTCAACGGGAATCATTTTTTTTACCTTACTCACTTTTTTTATTCACTTTTTATATTTATATTCTTTTTTTATTATTTTTGTTATAACTCCTAGATTTTCTTTTTGGAATGGAAAAATAGAATGCAGAACCCTTACCAATTTCTGATTCTATCCACATTTTTCCTCCATGACGTTGAACAATTTTTTTACATAAAGCTAAACCAATTCCAGTACCCTTATATTCATCCTTTTTATGGAGACGTTGAAAAATTATAAAAATAAGATCAAAATATTGTGAATCTATTCCTATCCCATTATCTTTAACACTGAATTCCCAAGAATTCTCTTTTGCTTCTCCAGTTATATGAACTATCGGAATCTCTGAGTTATTGAATTTTATAGCATTAGAAATTAAATTCTGAAGAAGTTGAATCATTTGAATATCATCGGCTATAATTACCGGAAGAAGATCAGATGTTACCTTCGCATTTGATTCTGTAATTAAAGTAGATAAATTAATTTTTACTGATTCAAAAACTATATTCATATCAGTCGCATAAAAGGGTTTACCACCCGTTCCTACCCTTGAATAAAGTAATAGATCATTTATTAACGACTGCATTCTTGTAGTACCCTCTATAGTATAATTTATAAAATCATTTGCGTCTTTATCTAATTTATCCTGATATCTACGCTGTAATAATTGAGTAAAGCTTGCCACCATCCTTAATGGTTCTTGGAGATCGTGGGATGCTATATAAGCGAATTGTTCTAACTCTTCATTCGAACGTGTTAAATCCTCCACCATTATTTTTAATTCTTCTTCAAACTTTTTTATTTTTGTAATATCTATAATTGAAATTAATATTTTGCCCCAATTTTTCTGATAACCAGGAACAATAGTTAATCTGATTATAACATTTTTCACTTGACCAGTTAACGTGCCAATAGCAGTTTCAGTTTCAAAATAGTTATTCCCTTCATTGAGTTGAATAATTTCTTCTTTTAATGCGTCCGTCCGCTCTTTAGTAAATATTTTATTTATATTTTCCAAAATTTCTTCTTTACTTTTTGCTCCAAACATAATTAAAGCAGAATTGTTAACAGCTATGATTTTCAAAGCGGAGATGCATTCAGAGAGGATTTCTGGATGTTCATGGATATAAGTTGTAATATTTTCTATACCAACATCCTTTAAATTATCAATAATTCTTTTCACATCTGAGAGATCTTCATTCCACAATGCAATAGGAGAGTTTTCAAAAATATTTCGGAAATTAGCTTCTGAATTTGTAAGGATTTTTTTAAATTTTAATTCTCTTGTAACATCTGAGACAGTACCTTCAATTCTACTTGGCTTTCCCTCTGAATCTAAAATAATGCGAGAATTTGCCTTAAGGATCATTTTTTCGCCATTATATTTCTTCGCTTTTATGATATAATCTTTAATAAATCCAATTTTGATTAATTCTTGCGTATAGGGTTCTCTGTCTTTAGGATCTTGCCAGAATTCTGGCATGTTTGTACCTTTTATATTTTTTTCAGGATCAAAACCTAATATCTTATTAAATGCTTTATTATGTTCCAACAATGTACCATTTAAACTAACACTATAAAAACCTTCTGGTAGGTTCTCAATTATACTCTGGAATTTTCCTTCAGATTGTTTTAATTCTTCGGTTCTTTTTTCAATTATTTCTTCAAGGTGTTGTCTATATTCTGCCAATTCTATTTCTGTGCGTTTCTTTAATATCGATTCTACAATAGCTACCGATAATAATTCTATTGCTTCTTTATCTTCAGCATTAAAACCTCCCTCTTTATTCCCTAAACTAATTTGACCAATAATTTTATCATCATATTTCATAGGTACCGCAAGTAACGATGTAATCTCTGGATGACCATCAGGAATCCCTATACTTTGAGGATGTGATCTTGGATTATTAAAAATCCGTGAAATTCCGTCTTTTAAAGGTAAAAATTGCATACCTCGAATTTCCATATTTTTTATTAGTAATTCAACTTTATCTTTTGGTAAGTCGCAAGACATCCAACCAGCATTACTTATGGCTAATATATCAAATGTACCTTGTTCATTAACTTCCCCAAAATAACCAAACTTTGCACCAACAAGTTTTCCAGAGACTTCTAAACAAAAATCTGTTAATTCACCAATATTTTCAGTAGTTAAAGTCGCCCGTAATATTTCAGTAATTGTAGAAGTAATCTCCCTTTGTCTTTTCTCTTTTAATTCAGTATCTTTTAAGTCTGTTATATCTAATGATATCCCAATAATTCCTTTAACATTTTTATCTTCGTCAATGTAAGGAATTTTACTGGTTTTTACCCACCTGAGGCCTTTTTCAGTTTCCCAAGGCTCTTCAATATTTAACTTTGGTTCGTTACTCTTTATTACTTCTAAATCATCATCCCATTGTGCTTGTGCTTGTTCCTTCTTGAGTAAATCAAATAGATTTTTTTCTTCTAATTCCGATTTTTTTAATTTATACGCATCGGCAACATATTTATTCACCCTGATATAATTATTCTTATCATCCTTAGAAAAAACCAATCCTGGGATACTGTCAATAATTATTTCTAGTTCTTTTAATAATTGCGAATATCTCTTATTTTGTTCTTTTAAATTATTTCTAAGTTTTCTATTTTCTGTACGGTCTCTGAATAATTCAACGATTGCAGGTTTTCCCGAATAATTTTTAATAGGGATAGCTAAAACATCAAAAAATTTAGGTTCATTAAATTCTGGTAATTTTACGATCTGTTCATATCTATACTCACATATATCATTTTTTTTAAATTCGTTAATTGGGCATCTTTCACATGGATTTTTTAGACCTTTAATTACATTATAACATTTTTTTCCTAAAAGATTTTCACTAAATATCTCGTGAGCAGTTTTATTTTTAAATAAAATTTCAAAATCTTCTGAAATAACGAAAACAGCGTCTTTTAAATTAGAAAATATTGAATTTATATTTTCTTGAGCCTTCTTTAACACTTTTTCTGCTAATTTTCGCTCTGTGATATCGCGAAGGGATACAAGCAATTGACCTCCTTCTACATCAAGATAATTTACACTAACTTCAACATCGATATGATGTCCATCTTTATGTCTATGGCAAGTTTCGAATCGATCATATCCTTGTTCCATAACTTTTTTTACGTAGTGAGCAGTCTCTTCTGGTTCCTTTATTATTTCGACATCTGGAATTGACATCTTAAGTAGTTCTTCACGGGTATAACCTATCATTTTACAATAAGAATCATTAATATCGAGAAATTGACCTTTCAAATCAGTAATATAGAACCCATCAAGAGCAGTTTGAATAATTGCAGTATATTTCATTAAATTTTTTTTATGCTCTGAAATATTTCGCATCCCCTTCATTTATTTATTTGAAAATATTATTTTTTATTTTTGTAAAATTTGGAATAAAGAAAGTTACAATTATTCTTCCTATGATTTTAGCATGTTTTTGAGAGAATATTATCATTTTAATTAAATCCTTGAAAATAATTTATTAGATCTGTTAATTTCTTTAATTAAGTGCAAACTTTTTAATTTTAGTTGTTACTTCTTCACTTTAAACACTATAAGAAAGAATTTATATTTAATATTTTACTTAAAAGAAAAAGATTATTTCTCACTTTTTATAGCGTTAAAGTTCTTTAATGTTTAAAATGAATTACTTATAGAATCTACTAAAATC
Organism: uncultured archaeon; assembly: GCA_964409945.1. Taxonomy (GTDB): domain Archaea; phylum Asgardarchaeota; class Lokiarchaeia; order Sigyniarchaeales; family SOKP01; genus Loki-b32. The sequence continues at coordinate 18,197 of CAYPFJ010000053.1, forward strand.
AATATGATTGCTTAAATTAGTGTATATTCCTCCACTTTAATCACTAAACTCTATTGGATTAGTGTATAACTTATATTTCTTAGGTATTTTTTTTACTATGACACAATAATTTAAATATTTTTTTTACTTAAAACACTATTAGTAAAAGGTTTAGGGTTAAACACTAATTAGGTATTATACCCATAAGTAATTTCTATTTATTAGATTATTGCTTAACAAAATTCATAGGTGGATAAGAACAATGTTAGGAAAAAAAAAATCATCAGAATTGTATGAGAATAGATTTCAGTTCTTAATAGATAATATTTTAAATGTTGTAGCTGAAGTAGACTCAAAAGGGGTTTTTACATATATTAATCCTTATATTTATGATGAATTAGGTTATCAACCTGAGGAAATAATTGGAAGATCAATTTTTGAATTGATTCATCCAGATGATGTTAAGAAAATAATTAAAATGTTGCATAGAGGAATTAAATCTCGTGGAATTGTGCCAGAAGTTAGATTAAAAAATAAGAATAATCAATTCATATGGTTTGACATAAAAACTACAAGGATAAAAGATTATGAAAGTGAGATTAAGATAATTATTGATTTAATAAACGTCTCAAAATGCAAGTTATTAGAAAAAAAATTACAGGAGAAGGAAGAAGATTATCAAAATTTAACGAAATCATTCCCAGAAATGCAATTTTGGAATGTATTAATTCCGAAAAAATATAAAAGTGCCATTCGTACCAGTTCTGAGATGTTAAAAGCAATTATTGAAAATATTCCTCAATGTGTTTATTGGAAAGATACAGCGTTTAAATATATAGGTTGTAACCGCAATTTTATTGAATTTATAGGGATGGATCGTCCCGAAGATATAATAGGGAAGACAAATGAAGAATTATTCTCTAATGTCGAAATGCTTCAACAAATTAAGGAATATGAGAAAAGTATTTTAAAATCTGGTAAACCAGTGTATCATATACATGAAACTTGGATTACTCTCGAGGGGAAAAAAATTTGGCTAGACTCAAATAAAGTACCAATTTTCGATTTAGACGAAAAAATAATTGGGTTTTTAATTTCATTTGAGGAGATCACTAATCGTAAACTTGTCGAAGAAAATTTACATAAATCAGAAGAAAAATATAAAAATTTAAGTAATGAGTTAGAAACGATATTGGATGTAATTCCTGGAATGATTTTTATAAAAAATAAAAATGATATGTATACGAAGGTAAATCAGGTTTTTGCAGACTATCTTCAACTTACTAAAGAAGAAATAGTAGGAAAATCTACTTCTGATTTGTTTCCTCAAAACCTCGCTACAAATTTCAGTAAAGATGATTTAGAAGTCATTAATAGTGGCATACCTAAATTAAATATGGAAGAAAACGTAAATTTTCTTGGTAGTAAAGTGACAAGTATAATAAGTAAATTGCCCTATTATAATGAAAAAGAAGAAATTCAAGGAATCATTGGATTAGCTATTGACATTTCTAAACGTAAGAAACTCGAACAAGAATTAAACACATCTGAAGAAAGATATCGGAACTTATTCAATAATTCTCCTAATATGATAGCTTTAATTAATTTAAATGGAAAACTTGTCGATGTTAATGAAGCAGTACTTAAATTTACTGGAAACGAGCGAAATAATATAATAGGAAGAAATTTTCAAGATTTTGACAATTTCTTTGCGGGCAATTTACCAATCATCATAAAAAAGAATAAGGAAATATTGAAAAATGGATCTATTGAAGCATTTGAACTTCAACTTCAAGATAAGAATCAACGTAAAACTTGGGTAAACCTTCAAGCTTTTTTAGTTGAAATAAAAAATGAAATGTTCATACAAATAATAATAGAAGATATCACAGAGCGTAAACAAGCAGAGCAAAAATTAATAGAATCTGAAGAAAAATTCCGCATCGCTATTGAAAACAATCCAGATTTTATGGTGTTTATCAAAAAAGATGGGACTATATTTGATATTAACCGTGTGGAAAGGGGATTTTCCAGAGAAACGGTTGTTGGTCAGAATGTTTTTAATGAAAGTTTTTATGAAACCAAGGACCAGTGCAAATCTGCCCAAAAAGCTATTAATGATTCAATAACAAACAGAAAAACAACCAGTTACGAATATTCGCAAACAGCTCCGGATGGATCATATTCATTCTATGAAACCAAGGTATCTCCTATTGAATATGATAAGGAAGACAAGATTATATCTCTTCAACTAGCAACTCGTGAAATTACTAAAAGGAGGAACTTAGAGCAGAAATTAATAGAATCTGAAGAAAATTATCGCCTTATTTCAGAAAATGCGAATGATCTAATTGCTATCATAGATAATGACTTTAAATATGAATATATCAATGAACAAGTTCACATAAAAATGATGGGGTATTCATATGAAGATTTATTAGGTAAATCTGCGTTAGCTTTTATTCATCCTGATGATTTTAAAGAAGCCTCTAAAGCATTAAAAGAAGGTTTTGAAGCAGGGGAAGGTGTGGGAGAAGCTAGAATTAGACATAAAAATGGGTCATATTTATGGCTTGAAATTAAAGGTAAAACATTTATAGATAAAGATGGAATAAAAAAAGCATTATTGATTTCAAGAGATATTAGAGAACGGAAAAAAGCAGAAAAGAAATTAAGGGATTCTGAAGAAAAATACCGAAGTTTAGTTGAAGACGCGCAGGAGGGTGTTTGGGCTTTAGATGAAAATGAAAACACTATCTTTGTTAATCCAAGAATATGTGAGATGCTTGGCTATTCTAAGAATGAGATGATGGGTAATAATCTTCACTCTTTTATTCCCGATTCAATGGAAGCTTTAATAAAGGAAAATCGATCTAAACGCAAAAAAGGTATTAAAGAGACTTATGAACTCCAGTTGGTAAAAAAGGATGGAAACATCATCTGGACTGAAGTAAAAGCAGCTCCTATCATGTATGAAAATCAAAGATATAAAGGTTCTTTTGCTTACATTACTGATATTACAGATAGGAAAAACGCAGTAACACAATTAAAAGAATCTGAAGAGAGATTAAGTGTAATTGCTAAATCTACACCTGATTATATAATGTTGTTGGATTGTAATGCAAACATCAAATTTATAAACCACACAATTTCAGATCTAAAAGTTGATGATGTTATTGATACCTCCTTTTACAACTATGCTTTAAAAGATTATGAACAACTAACAAGGGAGTGTTTTGAAAAAGTTTTAAAAACTGGCAATGTCGACTATTTTGAAAGCATATATATAGAAAAATGTGGAAAAATCCATTATTTTGAATCACATGTTGCACCTGTATGGGATGCTACTGAAATAAATGGACTGGTCGTGCGATCAACTGAAATAACTGAGCGAAAATTAACAGAACAAAAAATTAAAGATTCTGAAGAAAAGTATCGAGAATTATATGAGAACGCACCAAATGCGTATTTCTCAATAAAACCAGATCAGACAATCAAGAATTGTAATAAAGAAGCAGAGAAACTTTTAGGGTATTCAAGGGACGAGCTTTTGGATATGAAAGTTTTTGATTTGTATGCAGATAATGAAGAGGGGATAATAAAAGCTAAAAAAATTTTTAAAGACTTCCTAAAAGGTCAAAAACTTCGTGACCAAGAACTTCTAATGAAAAAAAAAAATGGCGATCTTGTATGGATAAGTTTAACAATTAATCCTATTTTGGATAATAAAGAAAACATAATAGAATCACGTTCAATGGTTATAGATATTTCAGAACGTAAGGAAAATGAGGACTCTTTAAGAACGTTAGCACATAGTCTTAATGAACGTGTTAAAGAATTACAATGTTTAAATAACATTTTAAAATTAGCTCAAATACATAAAACTCCAATAGAACAGTTTTTTATTAACGCGTTACAGGCTATTTCTCCAGCTTGGCAGTTCCCTGAAATAACATGTGTAAGAATTCTATTTAATGGTCAAGAATTCAAAACAAAAAATTTTATGGAATCCAAATGGAGCCAGAAAGTAGATATCACAATATATGGTAAAAAAATGGGTTCTTTAGAAGTTTATTATTTAAAAGAGATGCCAGAATCAGATGAGGGTCCTTTTCTTAAAGAAGAACGAGAGTTAATCAATACGATTGGTGAGATATTTAAAACAACTATGGAACGTATAAAAGCAGAACAAGACATCTTAACATCTGAACAAAAACTTAAGGATCTGATGGAAGCAGCGCCAATTGGAATTTACATTAGTACTCCTAAAGGAGCAATCTTAGAATGTAATACTAAAGCATATAAAATTTTTGGTTACAGTTCAAAAGAAGAGTTCTTAAAATTACCTAGCATTGCTCACTATTACAACCCTAAAGATAGAGAAAAATATGTTGAATTACTTGATTCGGGTTCAGTTAAAGATTTTGAAGTTCAATTAAAGCGGAGAGATGGGACTCTATTTTGGGGATCTCTAAACTCTATAACCGACAGAATTGGTGATCATACCACCCTAATCAATGTATTTCAAGATATCACAGACCGTAGAAAGACCGAAGAGGAAATTGCGGATTTAGCAAAATTTCCTGAAGAGAATCCAAATCCAGTATTGCGAGTGAGTAAAGAGTCTGTCCTATATGCAAATCAAATGGGACAAGATTTATTTACCATAAAAATTGGCAATAGAAATCCAATTTTAGTACGAGATGCCATTAATAAAACTTTTGAAGAAAAGGTGACTCAGAATCTAGAAATAACACATAACAGCCATTTCTATTCATTATTTATTACACCAATAAAAGAAACTAATTATGCAAATATTTATGGAACGGATATCACAGAACGCAAGAAGAGAGAAGGGGAGATACGATTGCAAATGGAAATCATTGAAAATATGTCTGAAGGAGTAACTCTTATAAAATTCAATGATGGAACAATTGTCTTTAATAATCCCGCATTCGAAAAAATGTTTGGGTATAATCCCGGTGAAATGATTGGGAAAGATGTCGCTATTCTAAATGCTCCAACTGATAAGACTCCTGAGGAAACAAAAAATACAATCATGAGAATCTTAAAAGACACAGAGAAATGGCATGGAGAAGTGTTAAATATCAAAAAGGATGGAACACCATTTTGGTGTTATGCGAATGTTTCACTTTTCGATCATCCTGAGTATGGCAGAGTCAATATCGCAGTACATACTGATATCACTGAACGTAAACAAGCTGAACAAAAATTAAAAGCGTCTAAGGAAAGATACAGAAATATAAGTGAAGAATTAGAAATGATAATAGATTTAGTGCCTGGATCAATTTTTTATAAAGATACAAAAAATAATTTTATTCGAGTAAATAAATATGTTGCTGATGCTCATAAAATGACAAAAAAAGAACTTGAAGGCAAAAGTATGTTTGATTTATATCCTAAAGAACAAGCACAAAATTATTGGAACGATGATTTAGAAGTAATAAAGAATAAAGAACCAAAGTTAAATATTGAAGAGCCTTGGGAGACAATAGAAGGTTTAAGATGGATTAGTACAAGTAAGATACCGTTCTATAATGAGAATAATGAAATTGTGGGTATTATAGGATTCTCAATAGATATAACTGAAAGGAAACTCGCTGAACGAAAATTAAAAGAAAGTAAACAATTATTGCAAAGTACATTTGATAGTTTAAACGATGCGATTTTTATATTAAACGCTGAAATGCCTCCTAAAATTATAAATTGTAATTCAGCAGCAGTAAAAATATTTAAATATTCGTATGATGAAATGATAGGACAAGAGACAGAATTCTTGCATGTTAATGAAGATGAATTACAAAAATTTCAAGATCATCTCTACAATATAGTTGAAGATGTTGGATATTTGCATGATTTTGTGTTTAAGATGAAGAGAAAGACGGGGGTTGTTTTTTTTTCTGAACATAGTGTCTTCCCTTTAGTAGACGATCTTGGAACACGATATGGATGGGTCAGTGTTGTACGAGATATCACAGAACGGAAGAAAGGTGAGCAAAAATTAAAAGAATCTGAAGAAAAGTACAGGATGTTAGTAGAAAATGCTCACGATGGTGTTTGGGCTGTAGATGAAAATGACAATACTATCTTTGTTAATAAAAGAATATCTAAGATGCTTGGTTATACCAAGAATGAGATGATAGGTAAAAGTTTATATGAATTTTTAGATGACCCAATGATAGAATTGATCAATAGTTATCGAGAACGAAGGGAGAGAGGTTTGAAAGATACTTATAATCTTGAATTTATAAAAAAAGATGGTGGCAAGATATATACAAATATTAGAGCAACTGCAATTTTGGGAGAAAATAGAGAGTTTAAGGGTTCATTTGCCTACATTACTGATATTACTGATAGAAAAATCACAGAACAACATTTAAAAGAATCTGAGCAAAAATATAGAAATTTAGTTGAGACCTCTTCAATGGGATTAATGGAGATTGATATCAAGGAAGGAGGAATTATATATATTAATCCTAGATTATTAGAAATTGTTGGTTATACCGAAGATGAATTAATAAACAATGGAATGTTTTATAAAGCTATTTATCCAGATGATTATATAAAAGTTAAAGAATCAGACGGAGATAAGGACATTGAGTTCAGAATAATTAACAAGAAAGGAAAAGTTAAATGGCTATCGGGAAGAACATTACATCATTTTAATGAGCAAGGAGAACTAATTTATTTAAGATTATGGTTACAAGATATTACAACAGCGAAAGAGCTTGAAGAAATAAAATCTAATCTGTTAACAAGAGTTTCACATGAAATCAAGACACCTCTTATATCAATCAAGGGATTTACTGATCTTTTATTAGAAGAGTATAGGAACAATCTAGATAAACAGACGATTGCGTTCTTAGAAAAAATTAAAGAGGGTGGTGAGAGACTAAAATTACTTATCAATCGTTTTTTAGAGGCC
>CAYPFJ010000054.1:0-24206 GCA_964409945.1 uncultured archaeon
TTAAAGAGGGTTTTAAATCAATCTGGAATGGGATGCACTTCTGATTTAATATCCGCATTCGCAAGTGTTATACAAAACAGAAGTAAATATCATATAGTAAGTGTTTGTTTAAGTGTTGGCACTTTAGGAGAAGATATAGAAGCAGTAAATTCTGTAATAAATGAAGTAATAGAGAAGGGTATCTTAGTGGTAATTGCAGCTGGAAATACAGGCATAGAAGTCTCAGATTCATTGAATAAATTAGCTGAAAACAAAAACGCTATTGTTGTTGGTGCTACAAATGATAAAGATCAAGTTACCTCTTATAGTAGTATGGGAAAAGAAATCAATAGTATCATTAAACCTGATATTGTTGCTCCTGGTGGTAGCAAGATACCTAATCATCGTTCAGTAATTGCTGCTGATAAAGAAATAGATAAAGCTACATCTTCTTATGGAACTTCAATTGCTACAGCTATAGTCTCTGCTTCGATTAATCTTTTGATAGAAGCAAGATGGAATACATGGGATCAATGGAATAATCTAAATTTAACAGAATGGGTTAAACACATAAAGGCATTTCTCTTAATGACTGCTTCAGAAACTAACCTTGAAAGAGAGGACGACCCGGCTACCACGTTTGATGAAAGTTACTACTCTCCATCTTTATCTCTTGCGCCTTTGACAAGTGGTTTAAAAGATATTCATGAAGGTTATGGTAGATTAAACATTCAAGCTGCCATTGATGCTCTAACAAAAATTATTAAGGTAAATAACTCAATTAATGGAAATTTATTAAGTTCACAAGAGGATCCTTTAGGAACACATGTATTTGCTCGACAAGTTGAGCTGATTGAGGATGTCCAATATAATTTTAGTTTATCAACAGCAGATTCACATGCTAATTTTAATATGTTTCTGTTTTCAAATGAATCAAATCAGTATGGAGAACCGATTTTATTAGGGTCTTCGAGAAAATGGTATGGTAATTTTGATAACTTCTATTTTATTCCAAAGAATAATCAAACCAATTGTGTAATCGTTGTTAAAGCAATTGGGGGAAACAGTGATTTTACCTTGAATATATCTATTGTAGAAAATTATCTTGCACCAGAATTGAAAATACCCGAAATAAATTATTTAGGAGGTTCCAAAAATACAACTGTAATGAGTCTCCAAGAATTTATGGGAAATGAACCAAAAAAGAACTATAGTATTGATAGCTATAGGTTTTATATTGAATATTATGATAATGATACTTCCAATGTTCCTCCACAAGAAGTTTATGTCTCCATTATAGAAACTTCTGAAAACTACACTTTAACTCAATACTACCCTACTGATAACAATTATACTGATGGAGCCTTATTTATAAGTGATTATGTTCAATTTTCTAAACCAAGAATATATCAATATTTTTTCGTTGCTAGCGATGGTAAATTTAAATCACTCTATCCAGAAACAGGTTCCCTTAACATTACAATTGAATTTCCTACGGATAGTATCCAATTCCCGCATCAATATAGTTTTAATGAAGGAATTGGTAATTGGAGCTATAAGGGTACTGGATGGGAATTACTTAACCAAAGTAATGATATTGATAATAGATCTAAGATATATGAGAATTCATGGAAATCTTTATATTTTGGAATATACCATAATTATCCAAGGAACTATACATATCAACCCATTAACCTGATTGAAGATCCTTTCCCAAATGGTTCTTTAATAAGCCCTTTATTTAACTTAACAAATATTAATGAGAACACTACAAATCCGTATGCTAAATTTGGATTAAGAACGAGTATAAATGCTGGAGACTTTATTTATTTACAAATCAATCTAAATTGGACTGGTTGGATAATTTTAAAAACATATACTGATGTAGAGGATGAATGGTTTTTGGAAGAAATAAATTTAACTCAATATATTGGAAATTTTATTCAATTTAGGTTCGAATCTAATCTGGATGATACGTCTGATTCAAGAAATTATAAAGGATTTATTATAGATTATTTTGCTATTGAAAATTATACTAATAGAAATTCGCCATCAATATTCTTCAATCCATATATGGATATTTCCTCAACTCAAGATTCAAAATATCAGAAGTATACATTTTCATGTGAATATTTTGATTTGGATAATAATTATCCCGCTTTTATATATTTAGAGATGGGTGATACAAATTACACTATGTATAATATTTTTGGTGATTGGAATGCAAGCTCTAATACTTTGGGAAACTATGGTATATATTTTATAAAATCCTTAATATTGCAAGAAATCTCAAATCAATCATTTAGGTTCCATGTTTCAGATGGATTTAATATAATTACAACTTCATGGTATAATAAAAATAATTCTCTTTTCGAATTCATTAATCCAAATCCTTTACAATTTAATGTTTTTATGGATAATAAATACATAGGATACAATTTTTCAAATACAGATCTATCTGATTACTATGTGTCTGGTACTCCAGCTCCAAAAGAAACAACGGCATGGTTTAGAGGAGATAATACTTGGCATCCGATAATTCGATATGGAAATCCTCAACTTTATGGAGGGATTGGCCAAAGTTTTGGGGGTTCTGAGCAGGGATATGGCCCTAATTGGGATCTAAATTTAATCACTCATCCACTACATTTGGAAGGTGAATATAAGGTTTATTTAGAATTTGATTATGAAATTTCTTTGCAGAATGAATATTATCAACCTGAAGATCAGTTAGATAAATGTAATATATCATTATCAAAAGATTTTGGTAAAACTTGGATCGTATTAAAAGAATTTACATATGATAGTGAAGACCTTTTTGGTAGTAGCAAAATTGATATTTCCAAATATTCTGATGAAGATATAATGATAATGTTCACATTACATTCAAATGATAATGTAATTGGTTTAGGTTATGGATGGTTATTATCAAATATCTATATAGGGTACGATAAATCAACAGATTTTATAGCTCCAGAAATTAAAATTATAAATCCAAAATCTGATAGTGCAATTAATTCATTAATTATAATAGAAGCAAATATTTCTGATAATGTTAAGCTAGATGAATCAAGAATTTATATATATCTTAATGGTAAGAGTATTGACAGAAATAAACTCACATTTAATGGTACTACTCATAATTTAAAGTTTAATTGGGACACCAAGAAATATAATGATGGAACATATGAAATTAAAGTAGTAGCTTATGATGTAGAAGGGAATATTGGAGAAGAAATCGTAGTAGTTAAAGTCAATAATATGAAGTGGTGGAGTACATGGGGTCCATATATTATCATAATTGCGTCTGTTATTGTTATTGGAATTATCATTTACATTATCTCAGAAAAAAAGGGTAAACTTTGGATTGGTAGAATAAAAGACAGTCGTGCTGAAAAAATAAGAATAAAAGATATTGATAAAGATCAAGTAATAGAACGGATAGAATTAATTGAACATGAAGTAGAAGTAGCAAGACCTTTAACATTGTACTGTAAATCATGTAAATCTTGGTTCTCCTCATCGAAATTTGATATAATATGCCCAGTTTGTGAACATGATCAAATTTACGCAGCATATTTATGTGAGAACTGCAAAAAATGGTATTTCAAGGATGAACCCAGCGAAAATTATTATTGTAAAAATAAAACTTGTGAAGGAGTAAGATTAATTAGGCGGGAAAAAGAAGAAATTCAAGAACTTTTAGCTAAAGAGGGAAAGGTTCTGAAAAAATTTAAGAGTAAGGAGAAAAAATTTAGTATTTTAGATGTTTAAAATAAAAATTAAAAATTCATAATAAAAAAAGCATGGATATAAGAAATTTTCTATATAAGTTAAGAAAGCGAATAAATCTACAATTTATCAAACATTCTTGGCTTGATCTCAAGCGAGATAAAACTAAGGTTATATTCGGGATAAGTGGCATCGCAATTTCATTATTTTTATTGACCGTTATTGGGATGTTAAATGATACAGTGAATTATAATTATCTTTTATATGTTACTTCAACAACAGGAACATCTGATATTATGATTACACGTACAATACAGACAGATTTAACGTTTGATCCTTTCTATGATGAAGACATTATTAATAATGAATTAAAGGATATTGAGGGCGTTGATGAATTATTTCCCCGAATTATGATGTTAGTAACATGTACTTCCGAAAATATTAACACAAGCGGTACCTTACAATTTTATGGTCTTGATTTTATAAAGGAAGCTGAAAATGGTAAGTTGGGAGATTTACTTATAGTTGATGATGATGGAAAAAAAACGAGTGAAGTCTATGATGATGAACCAGATGATGGTGAATGTGTAATATTATTAAATGTAGCAGAGATCCTTAATGTTACCAGGGACGATATAATACACTTAGAATATCAAAATTATGAATTAAATTTAACTGTTGCTGAAATATGTATTCAAAATCTTAGATTCATGCAATTCGAAACTTCCTTAATTCTTGTTAATTTACAACAAGCTCAAGAATTTTTACAAAGAGAAAATCAAATAAATTTTATAGTCGGAACTATTAAAAATCCTAAAATTGTCTATGATGCTAGTGATTTAACGTTAACAACAAGGAGACTTCGAATAATCGGTACAAGGGTACAAGAAAGGTTGGATCTAAACGAGTTTTCCATAAGTTTACCAAAATTAGAGGAACTTGAAAGTGGTCAATTTATGTTAATGATGGTAACAATAATATTTTGGTTTATCATAATTCTTTCAATGCTTATAACGGGTATTTTAATAAATAGTATACTTTCTACTTCGGCCGAAGAGCGCGTGCGCGAATTTGGAATTGTACGAGTGGTTGGGAGTAAAAAAATATATCCGATGAAAATGGTTTTATTTGAAGGGGTTATATTAGGATTGTTTGGATCGATTATCGGAATGATACTTGGATTTACATTGATGAGGCCGATAGCACAATCTATATTTCCTATGTATCATTTTAAATTTGATTTTGCTCAAGTAGAATGGGTCATTCAACCTGATACACTCATTTTAACTTTTACAATAGGTATATTAGTGTCCTTAGGAGTAGCTCTAATACCAGCTCTTAGGACTGCAAGGGTTGATCTAATTAAATCCATTACTCCTTTTCAAACTAAAGAAGAAGGTTGGGAAATTAAAAAAGAAGGGAGTATGAATGTTAAAAGTTTTCTTGCTGGAATTTCGATCGCTACTATAGGGATGATAGTTTTTGTTTTACTACCAAATATCTTTGTCACTGGTGATTATATGTTAACAAATGGACTTTTTATCGGTTTACTTGCTGCTATAGTAATCGGGTTAGTATTTGCTTCAGTTGGAATAATACCACTAATTCAGAGAATTTTCTTAGGAGTAATTTCACCGGCTATAAAAAAGTATAGTAGTATTATTGGCATTTCCTTAAAGCGTTATAGAAGACGTAATACTAGCACTGTTGTTATGTTTGCTATTAGTTTTTCATTTATTTTTTTCCTTACGAGTGTTACTAAAATGCAATCAGCTAATACAGCTCTAAATTTAAAATTTCAATACGGGTCAGATTTAGTTTTAATGAATCAAGAATTATATAGTCCTGAGAGTGCTCTTACTCTTGAGATGGCTGATGAATTAAAAGAATTAGCGGGAGTGGATAAATTAGCGATTTCACTTCATAATACTTTCGATCTTCAGGCCACTCTAGCGGCGATGTTTGAAATTAGTGAAGGACAAGTAGGTTTTTCGGGTGGATCATCAGAAGAAATGATGATGGGTATGTTTCAATTCTATACAGCTCAAGAAGAGATAAAATTCAGAACCACGGCAGGAGATATGATGGATTTTGATGTTGTGGATGCTGGATTTATAGGTATTAATGAAGATTTTGTTGATTTAATTGATAAGAACTTATTAATATGGAAAAGTGCTGGAAGTAGTACTTCATATTCTTTTAATGAATTATTTACTTATAATAATACATGTATTATAGCAAAATCTATTGCGAGTAGACTCGGTATCCAGGATGTTGGAGAATATGTACGGATAACGTTCTATGATCCAAAAATAGAAGATCATCCTGGGAATGTTACCTTATTTAGGGTTGTAGGAATCTCGGGAGGCATTCCTGGATTTTATAATTTCCGAACTAATGAGATGTCAGCTAGTGGAGGAGGTGTAATGGTCTCATTAGACAATTATATGCGTTTAATGAAAATAGAGAACCCTGGAGAGAGTAACATGATTTTAGATAAAATATTCATAAATTTGATTGATAATACTGAGGAAAATATTGAAGAAACTAAAGATGATATTCGTATAATGTATCAAGATAAAGATATACTTATTGATGATGCAATTTCTAAAATAAATTTCATGGAAGCAATGACAGAAAGACAAAGTTTTCTTATGGAATTGATCCTAATGTTCACGATAATAATAAGCATTTTTGGGTTAGTTAGTAGCATGTATGCAATTATATTGGAGAGAAAGTTTGAAATTGGCATCCTTCGGTCAATGGGTATGAAAGTTAGAAACGTTAGAAATATGTTTTTAATTGAAAGTATGACTATTTTGCTCGCCGCAGGAATTATGGGGACCATTATTGGATCATATAGTGCATATCTACTTCAAACAACTATAAGCTTAATGACAGAGATGCCTGTGATCTTTGCAATTCCTATGGATACATTACTCAGAGTTTTCATTTTATCAATCTCATTTGCATTTCTAGGAACTTATGTGATCTTAATCAAATATTTCTATAAGAAAACCATAATGGACATATTCCGTCAAACATTCTAATAACTAAATTGAATAAAAAAGAAATATTAATTCATATTTTCTTTTAGGAATCGAATGAATTTAATCCAAGCCATTCCTCTATGAGATATGCTATTTTTTTCTTCAGTGGTTAATTCCGCAAATGTCATACTTGGCATAACATTAGGTAAAAAAATAGGATCAAAACCAAAACCACCTGAACCTCTTATTGTTCCTGAGATTTTCCCTTGAATCTTCCCTTCAAAAAAGTAGTTTTTGTCATGGGGTTTAAAATAAAGGGCTATAACTGAAGTAAAATGAGCTTCAGTATTCTCAAAATCATCTATCAATCTCAATAATCCTTTATTACCAATAGTTTTTATAATGTAGGAAGAATAAACTCCCGGGAAACCATTAAGGGGTGTATCAACAAAAAATCCAGCATCTTCTACGAAATACGTTCCATCTATTTGTCCTTTTATGCTGTTTAATTTAAATGAAGCCACTTCATTTATATTGATTGCCTGGATTTCTATTGTTTTAATATTCTTTTGTTTTAAATTATATTTTATATGTTCTTTTGAGAAAAGATCCAAAATTTCGTTAAATTTATGCATATTTCCAGTTACAAAATAGATCATATTTTCTTCTCGTTTCATAATTATTATAGTTTTAAATAATTAATAATCAAAACTAATTGAGCAAGCAAGATTATATTGGATTTGTCTTTTACAACAACAAAATTACAAAATTTTATTTTGTATATTTCTTTAATTATTTTAAATCGTTATATTTTTAATCTCAATATTAATCTGTAAAACACAGGAGAATTAAATAAGAAATGGCCCGGATGCACAGCAGAAAAAAGGGGAGTAGTGGGTCAACTAGACCTGCCAGATTGGAAAAACCAGAATGGATAGAACTCGCACCAGAGGAAGTTGAAAGCGAAGTAGTTAGACTCGCAAGAAAAGGACATTCAAAATCTATGATCGGTACTATAATGAGAGATTCTCGGGGTGTACCGTTAGTTAAAGTTGTAGCTGGTAAAAAAATTAGCCAGATTCTCAAAGAAAATGAGATTGAGGCACCTTTACCAGAACAATTAGCAAATTTAGTACGAAAAGCCTTAGCTATAAGAAAACATCTCGAGTTAAATCATAAAGACTTAGAAGCGAAAAAAGGTCTTAATAGAACAGAAGCGAAAATCTACCGATTAATAAAATACTACAAAAAGAAAAAGATACTGCCTCAAGATTTCAAATACGACGTTGAAAAGATAAGAACATTAGTAGCAAGATAAATGGAGGATTTAAAGTGAGTTCAAAAGCAAGGAAAAAAAAAATAAAAACAAAGAAAGTTACTTTCAAAGATAAAAACTGGATAAAATGTTATGCCCCCAAGGTCTTCAATAACAAGGAGATTGGAGAGATAATTGGATTAGAGGATAATTTGATTGGAAGAACTCTAGAGACTTTATTATATGATTTTACGGGAAAATATTCTGATATAAGCTTGAAGTTAAAATTTCAAATTATAGATATCCATGAAGAGGCGAAAAAATGTAATACCGTATTCCAAGGTCATAGTTACACAAACGATTTTATTAGATCCCTTATTGGAAGGGGGAGCACAAAAATCCAGACGATTAAAAATTTAACAACAAAGGATGGATATATTTTTCGGATCACGATGTTATGTACTACTATTAAGAGAGCTAGAAATAGTCAACAGGTATTAATTCGAAAAATAATGAGAGAGATATTAACAGAGTTCGCAAAAAGTTTAAACCATGAGAAATTTATTGCTGGAATCGTTTTCGGTGAGTTTCAAACTCAAATTCAACGTGTTGCTAAAACAATATATCCATTATCTAACGCTGTTATAATTAAGAGCAAATTAGTCTCAATGCCTGAAGGAGGGGAGGATAAGGAAATTCCCGATGACCAATTCGAGATTGTAGAAGTTGATGTTAAAAGATCCAGAAAGTCAGAAATTAAAAGATCTGAAAGAATTAACGTAAAAAAGCTGGCACAATCTTCAAATAGAACTCGAAGCGATAGTTCACAAGAGCTGGAATCCCCTACAGAAGAAAATGATGACGAAGAATCAGAAGAACCTAGCCTTGAATAATAACTTTTTAATATTTAAGCATTAGAAGCTTATTAATTTTTGAGAAAGAAGGTTTAATTTATGAAGATTAATCCATTAATTACATATATTAAAAATATTTTTTAAAATTCAAATAATAAGTGTCTTATAATTAACTCTAATAAGTGGTAAATTTGTCTGCTCAAGAAGGAAATCGGAATAACCCATACACTTTTGATGATTTTTTATTTGTTAGGAATCAGTTTAATTATTATGAAGATGATGAGTTTCTACAAGCTCTTGTTAAAAAGTTTGCCCCTCTAGATGAGTATGCTAAAATTGATAGAGATCTTCGGGCTCTTTCAGATTATGTTTCCTTTAGATTTCGAAATCTTGCTGATAAAGCGAATGAACTTGAAAATAGGGTAAAAGTTACAAAGCTGAAACATTATGATGCTTATAATCATAGGATAGACCGCATTGAACGATGTTTAGAGACTGAAATTTTAGAACGTGAAGTTTTCAGTCTTGGACTTTTTGATCCCGCGAGAAATACAGCATGGAGTAGATTTTTTAAAATGTTTTTGTTATATGAAAACGGAGAAGCAGGTGTTATGTGTCCTGTGGCATGTACCCATGGAGCTGTTGAACTGATGCAAAAGTATGAAGATACTTTGAGTTCTGAAGCAAAAAATATCCTTACTTCCATTAGAGATGGTGCAAATGGTGAATACAGTTTAGGATCCCAATTTGTTAGTGAAATTCAGGGAGGAAGCGATGTGCCCGCAAACTTAGTTGAAGCTGTATTTGAAGAAGAACAAGGTCCAGATGGTTATTCAAATGTGTGGCGTCTATATGGTCAGAAGTTTTTTTGTTCTGCAACACAAGCAGATTATCAAATAGTAACTGCAAAACCCAAAGGAACTCAATCATCAACGAGAGTAGCGGCATTTGCTGTTCCTGCTTGGCTTCCAGGAAATAAAGAAAAAGAAATAAGAAATTCCTACACAATTGATAGACTTAAACAGAAATTAGGCACTGCTGAACTACCAACAGCAGAAATTACTTATAATGGTACTATAGCATATCCTGTGGGTCCACTTGAAATGGGTCTCGCTGATATAGTTGGGATTGTTCTTTCTTTATCGAGACTCCATGTTGCTTTTGGAATGGCCTCAGGGGCGTTGCGAGTAGCAAGAGAAGCGATATTATATTCACAATTTAGAACTGCCTTTGATGTACCTATATCATCCTTTCCAATTATGATAAATCAAATAAATGAGTTAGATTATTATGCAAAAAGAACTGTTGCTGGTACTTTCAAAATCTATTCTGAATACATTCATTTTGAAGAACACTTAATCAGTGGAATTAGAGATTTGGAAAAGATTGAAAATCTTGAGGATCGCAAACGCCGATTTAGATTACGTGAATTAATTATGCTTCAAAAAATCGTTGTAGCTGATGAGGCACCGAAAATGATAAGAAAAGCAATTTCTTTTTATGGGGGACACGGCATAATGGAAGATTTCTTATCAACACCTCGATTGCATCGCGATTCTATGATTATGGAATTGTGGGAGGGGCCTAGAAATGTACTTCTCACTCAAATTCATCGAGATTTCTCAAGAGTAAAAGATTGGTATCCTGCTAATGATTTTTGTAGAGATTTACTTGTGGGGAGAGATTCAGATCTTATTGAAGATTATGCATCAGAGTTTGCCAGATTAATGTCTCATGACAGTCTTCTAAGAAATGATGAAGAAACTTTAAAAATTTGTCGAGATTGGGAGGAATTTTCAAACAAACTCTTCATTGCATATCAAAAACAAGCGTTGAGTGAGCTTAATTATACTGGTAAACCATTAAAATTTTCGAAATTATTACGAAAACTTAGAAAAAGAGAACTACCAAAAATGCTAGAAAAAATAAAGATTCAATAAGAAATAGAGATATATAAAAAAAAATTAGAAAGGATTGTTTACTCTTTTTATTTTTCCGTTAGAATCCTGATAATATAGTGAGTTTGATGGTACATCCTCATCAACTAATGTATTTGCCCCAATAATCGAATTTTCACCTATCTTTTTCCCACACATTATACTGGTATTAATTCCCGTTTGAGAATTAGGACCGATTATTGCTCCCAGTGTTCGTTGACCAGAATCTACTAATTTTTCCTTAATTTTCATTTTTATAGTTTTGTTATCAAATCTCAAGTTTGATATTTTAGTACCCGCACCAAGGTGAATATTCTCGCATAAAATCGAATCACCAATATAATTAAAATGTGGGATAGTTGTATCTGAAAAAATCAAAGAATTTTTTATTTCAGACATTCCAATATGGCAATTATTTTCAATTGACGTATAAGGGCGTATAAACGCATATGGGCCTATTAAATTATTTTCTCCTATATAACAAGGACCCTGAATATAACTGCCAGATCTGACTTTTGTACCTTTTCCTATAAAAACATCTCCAGAGATAAAAACATTTTCTTCAATATCACCTAAAATACTTCCTTTTAATTTATCTAAGAGATAATTATTAGCATCTAATAATTGCCAAGGTAGACCAATGTCACTCCAAAAGTAGTCTTTTATTATATATCCTACTATTTTTCCATTTAGTTGTTTAATTAAAATTTCCATTGAATCTGTGAACTCAAATTCATTCCTAATCGATTTATTAGTCTTATCAATGGCTTTAAAAATCATGGAATCAAATATATAAATTCCTGCGTTTGCGAGGTTACCCATGTTTAATTCAGGAGGAGGTTTTTCCATTATTCTTTCAACGAAACCTTCAGGGTTTATTGAAATGATTCCATATTCCTGCGAATTATTCACTTCCAGCAGTGAGATTAACCCTTCAGCTTTAGAGTCTTCAAATTTATTCAATGCTTCTTTAAATAAATTCGGATCGACTAATAAATCGCCATACATTAATAAGAATTTTTCGTCTCCAACAAATTCTTTCGCATATCCAGCTGCATGAGCTGTACCGAGATATTCTTCCTGGGTCAAATATTCTATTTTAACATTATATTTATCAATTCCATTGTCGAAATATTCTTTAATTAATTCTTCTTTATACACTACAATTAGTAAGATTTCTTCTATTCCAGCATCCTTTAAACCTATAATGGTATGTTCAAGTAATGGTTTTCCAACAATAGGTATTAAAGGCTTAGGACGAGTCGATGTTATAGGTCTTAACCTATTTCCTTCTCCCGCAGCAAGAATAACAGCTTTCATGATTATTTATAAAAAAAGAGTATTAGTAATATTTTAGGTGGTTAACTTATTTGGTCAAATTCTTTTACAACTTCATCAAGATAATATTTTAAATGTTTAAATGGTCTTAAATCTCCTGAAAATTCATTTTTAAAAGCCGAATCTAAAGCCATTTTTGACTTAAGTTGTTTAAAAACCGATTTTATTTTATAAAAATTACCAGTAGCTATGAAATCTATTGAATAACCTTTAATATTTCCAAATAATATAACTTTTTTACTATTATGAGTTTCATGGTTAGCAGTATCATCTAAATGGATCTCTTTTATTTTTGTTTTAGCGCGGATTTGGGTGTTCATTGAAATAGTTGCTAGTTTCGCTGAAAGATCTGAACTAAATAATTCTATATTTTCAAAAGTTTTTTCTCTTTGTAAAGTACTCAATAGATTATTATCATATAGTTGAGAAATAATTGGTAATCCTTGAGCAGAAATACCCGCATATAATATCGCATTTCCTACATTATTATCTTTATCATAAATAATTTCTTCCTCTAAAGGATCTACATACTTGTCTTTTAAATACTCTATTATTAAATTGATAACTTGTTTAAATGTAGGTTCTCCTGAAGCAAACTTTAATCGAGCAAGATCCTTGTATTGCGTTTTTACTTGATTGCGAAATTCTTTTAACATTTTAAAAGATTCTTGTGATCCTACGCTAAAATTACCTACACAACAAAAGAATAAATTCTGACCAGCATTTGTAATAACGTGCTCAACGATAATGCGTTCTTTTTTTTTTTTTCTACTTTTCAAACATATGTTTTTTAGTCGCCATCTAAAAAATTTCATGAGTTTTTCTACAAATAACACTATTTCGAATGCTTTGTATTTATTTTCATCTGAACAATATAGAATTTCATCTTCAAGAATAATCGTAAAACCAACAATCAAATTTATGAGCCTTTTAGAAAGTAAAAGGTTATTAATTAACCTTTATAACTTAAAGAATTAACAAGAATATTAATTATTTTTTCTTTCTTCTTTTCTTTCTTTTTTGGCTAACTGTAGAAACCGTTAAAATTATTAATTCGAGGGGAATTGTTCGGTTTGACATCAAGATAATGTCTCATTGTGGAAAGAGATTTCTAATCTCTGCCATGGTAAGTATTATAAGATTCACCAGTTATTAAACTTTTAACTTATTATAAGCTTCAAAAACCTTAAGAATTAGAAATTTATTTAATACCATATATTTAAATAGATAATCGATAATTAAAATCATGAAAATAAGAGAATTTTAAATTGCCTCGGAATACATCTATATTTACAATAAACAATTTTATAACGCTAAAACTTGAGAAAAATGCTACAAACATATATATAAATAATAAGCTGTTCAAACAATGCAAGTTTTTGCTCTTATCACTAACTAAAGAAAATCTGAAGGGTATGGAAAAAATTGAATCTATTGATGAAGTTTCTGCATACTTAAATTTCTCATTAGAACCTGAAGCAGAAGAGAGTACGCAGGAAATAATTGACGAGATTAAACCAGAAACTGAGTTCTGGGGACATTGCAGTAATATTCAAGGATGGGTAGAACATAATTATGATACTCGTTTTCTACACAGTAGCTTGGCATTTCCATTGCTAAGAAAATTAACGGAGGAGGGAGATCTACTTGCAAGAAAAAAGTTCAAAGAAGAGATCGCAAAACGGTATTTTTATGGAACGGAAAATGTCCGGAGATTCTTGGAAGAAGAGGGTTATTTAAGATATCTAAAGAGAGAAGAGATATCATGCTTTATCCATAGTGGAGTGAATGTGATTCATGAATTAGAAGAAATTCTCAAAAAAGAACTTCTCGAACGGTACACCAAATCCAAGGAATATTCTGAGGAACAGTTTCATTTAACAACTCTGCCCGAATACTTTACAGACGTATTAATAAGGGATGGAGAAGTAATAGGTTTAGACTTATCTGGTTTTGGTCTAGCGAAATTGCCAGACTGTATTCAAAAATTAATACATCTAGAAATATTAAATCTCGTTGGAAACAAATTAACAGAAATACCAGAATGGATTGAAGAATTGCAATCTCTCAAGAAACTAATAGCAGTAAGTAACTCTATCATTAAGATTCCAGAATCAATAGGTAAATTAAAATCTCTTGAAGTTCTTGACCTAGCCCAAAATGAAATTATAGAATTACCAGAATCCATTGGAGATTTATCATCTATAAAAGAAATATCTTTAAATCATAATCATATAAAAAAAATTCCAGAATCGATTGGTAAGCTTAAAACTTTAGAAATAATATACATTGCTATGAATTCAATTAACTCAATTCCAGAATCGATTGGAAGCCTTGATAAGCTGCAGGATTTAAGGGTAGGGGAAAACCCAATAAAAAACTTACCCTCTTCGTTATGCAATCTACCTTTACTAAAAGAGATTATTATTAGAGGAACAAATATAACAGAACGGAATAAAGTTATAGATAAATTGAAAAAGAAAAAAGTTAAAATCTATTTTTAATTATCTTCTACCTTCAGGTTCTCTAAAATCCACGATGTCTTTAAAATCATGTACATTAAATCTTTCTATACCTTGTCTCTCGTTAACTGTCTCTCCGAAATCTTTCATAAATTGATTGAAGAAATTCATAAGGTAATCGAGTATATCCTCGTCTTGCTGATTAGAGAATGCTAGAAATAGGCGAAGGTCTGACGGTTTTATAACCCCTTGAAAGGTCTTCATCCACACCTTGTAATTTTCAGGAGTGTACTGCCCTGAATCGCTAACCCAAATGAAGGAACCACCATAATTTGTACTTTTATATTTACTGGATTGCACATAATCATGAGTATATAAACCAAGTGCATCAGCATAAGCAAATTTAGGCGAAATATCAGCAGTTCCTGATGTTATAACGGCAAATGAATTAGGAATAAAAATTAAATAAAATACAAGAGTGGCGACTTTCTGCTGGAAATCTTTTTGGGACCTACGATCTAATATAATCGAATCTGGTGCCTTAAAACCTAATTTATCAAATGTGATATGGAAATAGTTAGTCCTGCTCAGACCTTTCCCCTTTTCTGTTGTAAAGATTATCTTATATACATCATTATCTCCTCCTTTAAAGAGATCATAAAACTTTCTGTACATTTCCAAGATTTTAGGACTCAAATCTCTCAATGCAAAATCGATGTCTAATTGGTATTTGGGATGCATAGATCCATCTCTAGAGGCGTAGAAATTTAAAGTGAACCATATATCATCAATATATCTCATAGCTTCTTTATATGGAATGAATAGTCTTAATCCCTTTTCAATCAGATCATTGCCAAAAAAAGCTGCTTGAGATACAATTTTAGAACGTCCTTTCTTTTCAGCTTTAAGAGTGATATAATCATCCTTACCATTAAAAATGATATTCCGAAGATCCCTTACAAAATCAAACGAATTAGTAGGGTCATCAATAAAAGTTCTAGCAAAACTTTGTGCCATTTTCTCTGTATTCTCTGCCTCAAAACCATCCTTAAGAATTCCTTTCATTTTAAGATTTTCAAGAGTTTCTTTAATTATTTTATAGAAAAATTCTTGCACTTTGAGTCTCCCTTTAAAATTCATCTTATTTATCCACTCTTGGTCGAAAGTTTTTGAGAATTCCCTACCTAAGAATAGATTATTTGCCTTAGCATAAAGGCGATCCTCTAAATGCTGATAACTCGAGAAATAATTGTCTAAGAAACTGTGATCATTTGGTCTTGTCTCTAATCGATAATTTTCTATATTATGAATTCCACTTGAAGTAATTTGAATACCTGAAAATGATCTCCAGAATCCGTTGATTTTAATGTTCGAAAAATACCAAGCGCTTTGAGAATATTCTTTATCATATCCATAAAGATAATCTTGTCTTAAAAGATCAGATCTAGTATATGAAAGAGTGCGAAGGTCATACTTACTTATTAATTTACTTTGATCTATTTTTGTGTGCAAAATCCAATCAATATCAAAGCAACCTATCGAATCCTCGGAAAATGACAAGAAACCAGAAATCAGATCCGTATAGGCGTTATATCCGAATAAATCCTGTAAAATATTATCAATCTTTTCGATTAGTTTAAAATCATTCTTGTTTTTTGTCTCATCAATGATTAAATCGGAACCGGATGTGAATGATTCACCTTGTAATAAACTCGCATAGTAAGCTAATTTATCACCTCCAATTACTAATTGCAGCTTTGAGTTCTGTCGCGCGAAATCATTTTGAAGCAATTTTAACCATGCATTATAGAATTGCTTTTGGTCAAGGTTGGGCCTTATTTTTCTCTCATCATTCTCAATGAAGCTTCGCGATATGAGATTTAACCAGTAAAGGTCGTCATTAGAGTCATGCGATGGATCAAAATTTGAATCATAGTTAGAATCGGAATATAGAGGGTCCCCAGATTTCGGTTTAAGGGCTTTGAGGAGATCTTTATAAAGGGGAATGCTATAGCGCTTTTCAGAAGAAAAGGCGTTTAAATAATCTTCATTAATAAAAATCATCGGAACACCTGTCCTTACCATTTGCATTGTATGTTCTCCTCCAATTTGATAAAGGAAGTTTACTAGCATATTAATTTTCCTTTCCATTCCTGGAACGTTATACCTATTAAGATTTATACTTACAGCATACTGTTGTATAAGTTGTTTTAATTTGTTTGCCCTTTGTATTCCATTATCCTTGAAATAAGGTTCATAAGTAGGAGTAGGGACGAAGTTATAGGTAATGTCTTGTAATAAAGCGACAATATGAGCTCCGGTAATGTGCATAATATTGCGATAGAAATTATTAAAGGTAAATACGCCGTCTTTCTGAGAAAAGTACCGAGGATCATTAAGATACTTTTCAAACCAACTGTCCGCGCGATCTTTTAGTTGATTACCTTCAAGAGCAATTCTACCATCTAAAATATACCCTTCTTTTGTGTTTAGAATAACGTCGGTGAAGATTTCTCCAGAGGGAGATTTAAAGCCTAATCCATATCTTTTATCCAATTTTGCAAAATATTGTAATTGATCCGAACGCACTAGACCCCATTTATTAGAGCCTGTATCATAAATCACAGCCATAGGAACATTAAAGGTTTCGAATTGACCGGGGATTCGAGGTTGCGTCCTCCATTGACCAGAGCTTGAATCATACTCCATAATACCAAAGAAATTAGAATCTGAAGTAAGCATATGTCCTTCAAGGATAACGGGATATAGTTTTCCATTGGCTCCTAACTCAAATCGTAAGAAGGAATGAATAATACTATCCTGCCATACAAGTTTGTATTGATTATTCGACAATGAAACAATTATGTTCTTCAATTCGCTCTTAAACATCGTCTCAAGACGTATAAACTCTGTATCCCATTGCGATTCTAGAATATTCCATTTAGATACGCCATAATACATCATAGATGCTTCATATATTCTTTTTGCAATATTCTTAATTTCTCCTTTAACGGTCTGATCACTTAACAATCTACCAATCTCCGCTTCTACTTGCCTCTGAGTGGCAAAGGTTTTGCCTTGAATCTTTGTACTGAGTAAGGATGCTACCTGATGGCATAATTGTAGATCAAACGCGCCTTTGTTCTTTTTTCCATCTCCTTTTGTATTAAGAACGAGTAAATTATCAGAGCTCTGAATGTTTTCTAAAACATACTTTAATGTCATCTTTGCATACTGTTCTCCATCGGATAATCCATACATTCCAGATGCAAAATCCGAAATCTGCCTAAATCCTTGTATCTGACCGCTTTGTGATTGAGGGGTTAATGCCCATATCTCCAATGCATCTATTATCAAGCTTATCACGTCTAAAGAGATATCCTCAGGTTTCTCCTTTAGATTTGTGGTAGTACTTCTTATGGTCTTTAGCTCGGTTGTATGTAGAATGTAGGTACTAAGGTCATTTACATCAGATCCCGGAAGTAACAGAGCTAATATATCTGCTTCCCTACCATTTGGTAACAATTTAAGATATTTTGCAGTACTAAAGCCATTAATGAGCTCACGAGCTTTTTTCAGATCTCCTCCTAATAATTTCGCTAATATTCCCTCAACAAATGAACTCGCTTTAAGTCTACTCTGGTATTGAGGGTTTCTTTCTGTCCACTGGAAGATCTTGATATGATCTAAATTCCAATTTACCTCAATCAAAGCAGGAACGATACGATCCATATATTGATTGAATAAATACATTACCTCACCAATCCAACCATGGAATGTCGAAGGATTCTTCGCAATAGTACCTATCATCTCACCTAATTCGCTGTCGTATTCTGTTGTCATGAAATTCTCTGCAAGAGTCAAAAACAAATCAGTAATCCTGTTAGAATGAAGAATCTCTTTATTAAATTGCTTTTTAAAGCTTTTATCGGAAAATCTATTAATAAAATTCTGCAATTCTTCAATAAAATTATCATCAGTAAGAGATTGTAAATCTAACTCCTTCTGAGCTATATAATTAAAGACCATTTTTGATATTGCCCTTGAGAAAGCGGAATGTAGATCTTTCTCTAAAGATGCGGTAATAATATCTCCAAATTTAAAGTCATATAATTGATTTTTAACAAAGTCTTCATATTTCTTTTGATCAAATCCAGTAAATTTGCTTTTAAAATCATTAATTGTGTTCTTTGAAAGGAGTGTCTGTTTTAAAGCGTTTTGGATTCCGGACTCCATAATAGATCGAATATTCTTAATGTTTTTATAATACTTGGTGGTAAAAGAGGTAATTGAGGGGTTAAACACATTATCAAGGAAATCCTGTATTACTTGAGCATGTTCTTCAGTTCTAATGCTCTCAATCATATTCCTGCCTGTTCGATAATCAAATTCTAAGAGAAAATTCACGACATCGGGATAGGATTCTACTAAAAAGGATTTACCTTCTTTGTATTCAACAACTTCTGACATCCAAAAGGGGATACTCACTAAATCCTCCAGTAAATTATCGAAGCTTGCCTCCACTACTAACGAAGGAGCCATACCGTGCATCTGTTGCTTTAGATTTGTCGTATCATACCCGATAATTTCAAAAACTTCTTTTAAGGACATATCTCCCCTAATTTCTCTGAATCCTTCATCAGTCACCACAACGATTTTATCTTTTAAAACATAATGATTACCATATTGGTCTGTAAACCCTAACCATTTATATTGATGGTTTAAAAGCCCTAATTTTTCCAATAACTCATTCAAAGTCATATCATGGTCTAATCCATATTCATCCGCTGGAAGAGGTTGAATCCATCTGAGTATATTTCCAATTTTAATAACAGGATCAACCTCAGTTGCTAAAGCTTCCATATCTTCCCTTACAACAATCTTAGTAACACTTGCTTCGTCAGAGTCAAGAGGAGCTGTATGTTCAATAGCTTTCACTTGATGGGTTACTTTCTCGATATTTTCTTGCTTTCCTTTCATAGTCTGTATATATGTGCCTAATTTTTCGAGTGTGTTCATGCGAAGTTGTACTTGAGCTGTAAATTCGGAAGAACTGTACTGGCTTGGATTGATGGCGGCAATTCCTTTTGCCATGGCAAGCACGTTCTTGATCTGAGGGAAATTGGAAATAGGCTCTGCATTTAATTCCAATGCAGAAAATTTGTTATTAAGATCTAAGGGAGCTTGTTGTTGAATTAATCTTTGAACTTCTTTTTCACCTAAATAACGAGCTAATTGAACATCAAACATATTATCAATTGTAAGGTCAAAAGCTATACCTATAAAGCCTAAACCAAACCCGCCAAAGAAAAAGCCCGGAAGGGACATAATACCCTGAAAGATCGTGGGAGCATGTTCGGCTAGTGATTCATAATTTATCTTACTGGTTTGTGTATCCATAAAAGCTTGCTGTTGACTTTGAGATAACCCAAAATCTAGTGAATGATCTTGGATCATATCATATCCGTGTAACAAAGATGATGTACTGGTCTGGGTATTACTTTGAGAGTTTGATTTTAAACCGCTTATAAAAGCACTTGGAGCGCCGAAAACTACTTCCCTAACGGAGCAGACAAGCGAAGCCCAGAATCCGTTAGAATCACCCCATTTAGCAAATGTTTCTTCTATAAGTGAATCTATATAGAGTTCTTCAAATACTTCAGTTAATACTTGAATCGGCAAGGAGGCAATATATTTAATAATGTTCACACCCACATTTTTCAAAACCTCCTTTGATAAAGTTGTTGTAAGGGTATTTTGAGCTACTTTTTCTATACCTTTAGAAAGGACAGAAGCTCCTGCTGATGCAATTATCGATGGTGCTAGAAATAGAGAAGAGATTAAAGTAGAAACGGTAGTAATTTTAGCAATATAGTCTACTTCTGCTTGGGCCAATGCGAACGATTCTGCTAAGGTAAAGGCATTAAAATAGTCACTGATTAGGAATTGGGTGGTTTGAGCTAAAGCATTTCTGCCTACATCATTTGATACCGTGTCAATAACTCCTAAGGTTGTTGAAGTATCTGCAATCACTTGTGGAAAGTAGATATTAACTCTATACGAGAGGGTTCCCTCTTCCCAATTCTGAGTTAATTCGATAAACTCATCTTTCAATACTTTATAATTAAACGTTGAAAGAACTATCTCATCAAAAGAGCTGTAAAAGTATAAATTGCCTCCTTCAAGGGTATATTGACTGGAAGTAAGTTCAATCTCAGAAACATAGGTAGCAAAATAAGTACTAGATAACAAATCTGAACTTGTATCTGAGGCTATAACCTCAACAGTGATCATACTAATGGGATAGTTAAATTCGTCGCTATAAAGTGGAATCTTTGCTTTATACCCTCGTTCCAATTCATAGTATATAAGATCACTTGCATTAATACCAAAAGTATAGGGTTCCTCTAATAACGTGCTCTGGACATCAACTGAAATGGTAGAATCTGGGATAATAGAATCTAGAAAAAGTTCTCCATATCGCTCATTACTAATAACAACGGGTTGATATAATGGTGAGAGTGGTTGAGTAAGCTGGGATAAGTCATCATTGGTATTAATATATATGTACGCCGGTCGTCCGTTAATACACATAGGTCTTACTGCATCATATTCTCCTCTTGAAGCTGAAATAATGGATTGTTCTAAAAATCCTAATGTAAACCCTTGATGTTTATTATATGTATCGGTACGATAATCTTCGGTTCCATATTCAAAAGAATAATGCTCAATACTATTATATGATGGAAGTTCGCTCGATATGAGTAAGAAATCCAGATTTGAATATGATTGTCGAATATAATTGAACATTTTGAATTCAGGCATCATATCTTGAATCTCTTCCTCTGTCATACCTTCTTCGATTATTGTATCATAGGTCTCTTGAAGACCAAAGAATTCAAGGTTGAACTCATCTGCTAAATCAGCATCAGTTGCGATCCTTAAGTTATTAGGAGGGGATACTATTATTTTACCCGTAAATTGAGGGTTTACTTCACCTGTAGTTACAAGTGTGTATTTCGCACTTGGATGTCCCCCATAGTGCTCCCACAAGCCACCATTTAAAGCCTTCTGGTTCATATTATTGGGTTGATCTTTCTCTGAATCAAGTGAGTGAAATGTCTGAGAAGAGATAAGATTTTGCTGTTCACGACGTTTGGCTTCCTGGGCGTTCATTGAATCGATCCAATATACAAGAGCAAAAATTCCCGCAGCAATAAGTCCGACCCATGCTGTGGCTAAATTTGTAAACAGAGTTGATATAAGAATTGAAGTTGCTGCTGAGATATACCCTGCTTTTGTCATCATACCAACTTGTTCCCATACATCATCCCAGAATTGTTTATTATACATATTCCATGCTCTACCGTACTCTCCTAAATACGTATCATAAAATAGAGCAGGAGCAAATTTATTTATATCATCTAAAGGCAAAAGCCTATAAATTTCAAAAACGTGATCTTTAGTAATGTATCCATCAGTTATCTGTCCATACCATTCATCTAACCTCTTCTTAAGTTCATTGACTGATCCTCCAAACTTGTTAATTATAGTACCTTCAATATCTAATCCAATAATCTTTCGCGAAATATAATTGCCGGTAAACGATCTTTCTGAATCTATTATCTCATAGGGCGTGATTTCATGCTTTCCGTCATAATTATAGATAATTGAAATTACTTCATATACTTCATCTTCATTTTCATTAGGAGCTAATACATACACGGTTTCGTAGAAGCCATTTTCATCACTATCATAATAGAGATAATGTCCGTCTGTTTTAGCCATTTCTTGATTAAATGATTGATAAGCATATTTGTCTGAGGTGTAATATACTCTTCCATCTATGGGAGTTATGAAAATGCCTTTCACATTAAATAATGTTGATCCAATAACATCATCAGAAAAGTCTTTTTGATAATCGTGATAAAGACTGAAACGATTGCGAAGGTTTATACAGTAAGTACCTTCGTAATAGTTTTCAACTGTATAATCGTCTTCCCCATAGCTGCTATAAAGAGTATCAAATTGGATTGGTACAGCATCAAGACCCCATACTTCAGTATGCCAATCTATCTGGGAGAAGTTAGCAATGAAAAAAGGAAGCCCACTAATTTCTTGTGTTTGGTCTGTTTCTTCGTTATACACTGATAATGTACTAAATACATCTGATTTCAAGTTTCTATATGAGAGTTCTGAAAGCCCTTCTGAAAACATATTTATATATGTTCGGGTACTCGTGACTTCTCCTTCTTCCCAATCTGTATATGTAAGTACTTCTTGGATACTCTGTTCTGTATGTGAAAGGGTGGTAATTTCACTAAATTTAGTATAAGATTCCTTTATTCCTGTGATAACTTCTTCAATAAATTCTAAAGCTATACCTAACTTGGAAAGAAGTTCTAAATCTATATTTAGCTTGGAAATGTCGTCTGACTCAATGATTTCTACGGTTAGATGATGACCGATTGCCATAAATACATCATTGCTAATTTTAGCTAAAGCTGTCCATTCATTTACTATATTTTCATGAATAATTGTATCGGTAGTTCTTTGATAAGTCATCTGGCTGTCAGCGTAACCATCAAGATCAGTATCTAATTTAACACTATAGAATTTAGTGTTCGTCATTTGAACAACATTTGACTGTTCTTGTACAGAACGTTGTGCCCAGACTCCAAGATCGTTGATATAAAACCAATTGGTTCTTTGTTCTTCATCCTGTTGTTTATTGAAAGTTCTTTCGTCAGCCTCAAACTCTTGTATGATGCGATACCAAATAACCTCTCCTACATTTTCAGAGTCGTCAATTCCATAACGTACGATATCTATTCTATCATCTTTATCGATATCAATTTCTTGCTTATAATCCACTTCACCATCAAAATCCAGATCAGCTACATAGATCGTATTGTATTTATCCTCATGGATTTCAAACTTTTCATATATAGTATTTGTCTCATAATCTTCAATTCCGAAATTAATACTTATATCAGTATTTTTCGAATAATTAATCGGGACAAACGAGGTAGAACTAGACACCAGTAATCGTTCGGTTTCTGCTAGCAAAAAGGTTGGCTGATTAAACACATAGTCAAATGAGCAGCTAATATAGTCATAAAACGTTGATTCCATATCAGAAAGATATGTTTCATTGAAATACTCTGAAAAGGTTATAAGGGTTCTCTGGGAAATTGGACCTAAAGTGAAGTTTACAATAACAGTGATCAGATCAAATTGATTGAGATGACCACCGCCAGAGATAAGTTCTGCAATTGTGAATTCTTTGGTGTTAACATCAAAGGAAATATCATAGTTAGTATCATCGTCTACAAGCTCGGTTTCCGTGAAGTTGGCGTACATTCCGATTACTTTAAACAGTGACATATTAAGGAAGTCGGTGGTAAAATTATAATCAGCTTCAAACGTATATGAAAAGTATGGAGAATCATCATATACCGTAAATGCTTCGGAATAATACTGTTCTACTTCATAATCATACCCATTATTAGTATTATCATAAATTTCTCCATACCACATTTCATATCGAGGCGTAAGCAAATACTCCCAATTATATACCAAATCAATGGATTCAGAAAGGATGTTTTCATATTGCATGACAATTGGAGTATTCCATGAGTCATTATAGCAATATTCGA
>CAYPFJ010000055.1:0-24166 GCA_964409945.1 uncultured archaeon
TTGAGTTTTTAGAACTATTTTTTAAAGAGTATAATAATTACAGCCAATTTTTTGACCCAGAGTTATCTTTTAACGAAAATCCGTTATTGAATCATAGGATAACATATCAATCTTTAGAAGGATTGAAAGCCGCTATGGAAAAGGTAAGAAAAACTTCAATTTCCAGGGGTTCCTTAAATGGATTTATTCAAAAATTAACTCTAATTTCCGCACTTAATATAAATTCTAATCTGTTTGATAAGAAAGAGAAATCCGTCGAAATCAATTATATTGGTACTGGATATTTCCTTCATACTTTATTTCAAAAAAAGATCTTGGTTAACTGATTTATACAATAATTAGCTGTGGAGCTGTTTATCGATGATAAAGATGAGAGGAGGCTGGATCTTTGGTTTACAGTACTAGACTTGATTCATGGATTTGTGGGACCAATGCACAAAACAAATGAGTTCGAGTTGCAAGCCTATGGAATGGTTTTTAGAGAGAGAATTTGGTTGGTTTTTCTATCCTAATGGTGATGAGGTACCCGCGGAAGAAATTTATAAGTGATTTCCAGAAGAATATAGCTTATAAGTGATAAGTGATTCTGTTAAGTTGAGGGATAAAGGTCAAATTCTTTTAAACTATCTAATTCTCGGTCAGCGGCATAACCTAAAAATCCATTAGTTATACAATTACTATAAAAATCATATTTTAATGATGAGGATTGAGGATAGTCTGTTATCAATACCATTTTATTATTGTCAATTGCGTTATTTAAATTAGATATGCCTTGATTACGCCAACTATCATTTGTGGGGGTATTATCAAAATAAAATAAATCTTCTCTTCCAATTCCATCAATGTGCTCTAAGTAAGTTGAGTTTAATAACAGTTCGTCAGCATTTTGAACGAAGACTGAAAAGTTACCACTAGCTTCATTTTTTACGTAGCTTGATATATTTCCTACAAAATCAATCATTTTCCAGTCGACATTTGGAATTACACCTTGATAAAATTCATATGCATCGATAATATCCATGTAAATACCGTTAAATCCAGCGATTATAATCCTATCTAAATAATCAAAGATAATTTGTTGCCATTCAATCATCCAAAATTTTACTTTATAATTCCCTTCCCATTCAGGATTCTCGATATCCAACCAATTTGGTGCACCTGGATCAGGTATCCCATCATGATTTGCATCCCATGATTCCTCCCAATAAAACCTATAATTTTCCGCTTCACCGATACTTACATAAGAAATCAGAAATTTCTCTTTATCTCCTGTTGATTTCATATAATTCACTTCTGAAGAAGAAAATTCCCCTGTTTCATTTCCGTCTGATGAGTAATCCATAATTATTAGATCATATTTAGAATTTCTAATGGTCTCCTTATTGATATTTTGAAGCAAATAAGCAAAATCATCAATTACTACGCCATTCATATTAAATTCAACTCTAGGTAGATACTCATCATTATTAAAGAGAGTGGAAATTAAGTAAATAGCGCCTATTGAGCCTCCTAAGATAAACATGATAACAATTAGGAATACAACTTTTTTACGCATTTTAATTTACTTTATTTTATAATTAAGTTAGAAACCAAGAAAAAAATTATTCTTTATAAAGTTAAGCCCAATTTTGAAAGAAATAGGGTTTATGCGCATTGAAAAAAAAAGTGTAAGAAAGATTTGCGGTTATAAGTAAAACTAAACTTTTAGTTTTTAACTTTATATGTCTTCAAGGTTGGCACGATTTTGTTATAGCAATTTTCCTCAATTTATCTGGTTTATCTGGTTGTAGATTTACGAACTTTAATCTCACCCACATGATTATTACATCTACCTTCAATTACTCCATCATTAACGGAATAAAATATTTTAATAGGTTTATATTCTTAATAACCGACTTCCATGAATTACTGTAATAATCTCAACATATTTATCCATATTTCTATATACAATCCGATAATTATGAAAAATAATTTCTCTTACAGAGGGGTTATTAACTTCCGGAACAACTCTACCGATATTTGGAAAATCCTTTAATCTTTGGACTGTTTCATATATCTTCTTAACAAATAGATGTGCATAATTTTTAGAATCACGAGCTATATAATCATGTACCTCATTTAGATCTTCTAAAGAGCGTTCAGTCCATTCTATTCGAACCATTTTTCGATGATTTCTTTAGCTTTTTCATTTGATACTTTTTTACCTTCATCAGCATCCTTTAAACCTCTAAAAATTTTTTCCCGAACATATAAATGATACATGATATCTTCTAATGTTACATTATCTGGAAGAGATTTTATAAAAGATATGATTTGGTCTTTGATTTTTTCAGTGCTCATGACTATTATTATAATATAAAATGTAATATTTAAAGATGATTACAAAATAAATATAATCTCTAGACCAAATCAAACTCATTTTTCTTATCAATTTCTTTGAGACTAGAAGGGAAATATCCATTATATTGATGTTATCTTGAGTAAAATAAATATGTAAAAACTGTGGTTATTGGAATTCAAATCTATATTAATAACTATGGTATACTAAATCAAAAGTATTTATCTATACCTAATTACCATATTTTTTAAATTGAAGTACGTAATTTCCACTAATTATGTTATTATCTTAATCATGTTAGAATGGAAGGTTATTTATGATTAAGAATGATTACGGGTCTGGATTTTTTAGATGAAGAGATAAAAGAGAAATTGATAACAGAAAATATCTAAAAGATTTTTAATAATTTTATTATTCCGCTTATAATAGAGGAAGAACGGGGATTTTTGGAGGAATTGGAGCAATTTTTTCTTAATTTTAAGTATAATTGATTGAGAGAATCCCCTACTCGAATGTTAATTAGAAAATTCTTTCAGACCCAAATATTTAAATAATTATAAAATAATTAAGCTTTGACAAAAATTTCGTTTTTGATGAATATTCATATATTTTTCAAAAATCATATTTGCAAACTGCAATCAAATAAATGAGGAGGGAAGATCATTAAAAGTAAAAGATTTCTGATATTGGTATGTTTATTTTGTATAGGAGTTTATCTTTTTTCAGTTCATTTTACTATATCTGAGGTAAATAATTTCAAAAATAAAAATCTTGAGCTGGAAAATGAATATATTAAACAGCCGAAAAATAAGCCCGAGGAGATTTTCGATATTAGCCCCAAGACATCATCTCCTTTAACACCAAAAGAAGCCTATGCGATTATTGTTGGTATTTCAGATTATCCAGGAACTACAGCGGACTTAAATTATTGTGATGATGATGCCCAAGCGGTATATTCCATGCTGATCAACGAATATAATTTTAAGCCTGAAAATATCATATATCTTCAAGATTCTAGTGCTACAAAAAATGCGATCAGTAATGCTTTTGATCAAGTTGCGTCACAGATCAATGAAGATGACGTCTTTTTCTTTTATTATTCTGGACATGGAGGTTTTGGAACTGAAGTTGGGCCTATTACATGGGTTGCAGAGACACCTCATCCATACCCAAACGATTATGATAATATATGGAGCGTTTCGAGAACAGGTGCTGCTTATATGAGGGTTCACTTTTTTCGATTTGATTGTGAATATGGTTATGATTATGCTTTATGTGGTGATTCGGACGTTGCATCTGGTTGGTATTATGAAGCATATAGTGGAAATTATGGATATAATTTTTGGTCAGCCTATATACCAGTATCTAGATATTATATTCGTTTTATATCAGATTATTCTATTACGGATTATGGATTTAGAATAGATAAATATGAAGCCATTTTAGATGATGGGACACATTATCTTTGTTCATATGATTCAATTCCAGATTCTCCATGCAATTATTATATAGACTCATTAATTGACTCAAAATTAGATATTATAAATTCTAATGAGAAATATGTAGTAGTTGATTCTTGTTATAGTGGTGGTATAATTCCAGAAGTACAACAAATTGGCAGGTATATTATGACTGCTTGTGCGGATGATGAATCTAGTTTAGAAACCTCAAATTTGCATCATGGTGTTTTCAGTTATTATTTCCTTCACTCAAAAGAATTCGCCACTGATACAAATGGAGACGGTGTTATTTCAATGGAGGAATGCTATTCATATGTGTACTCCAATACAGTATCTTATTCTGGATCCTTAGGATATACGCATCATCCGCAACAATATGATGGGATAACGGGTCCGGCGGTATTATATACAACATTTGGTTCAGTTTCATTTGCTCCTCTTGGAAATTCTTTATCATATTCATTTATTCTTTATGGTACAGGTTTGATTGAAGAATTATATATCATTGCTTGTGGTGTTGCTCTAGATGTAGTATATGAAATTGAAGATCTGACTACAAATTCATCTACAAACACTGGTTTTGGTTCATATTCGGGGATAATCCAATTAGATGGAGCTTCAGGAGTTACAGGTTATGGAATTTTTGCTACAATTCAGGGAAATAGGGCAATTACCCTAAATAATACTGTCTCAGATGACACTGATAATGATTCGCTTGAGGATGTTTTTGAGATTTTTGCAGGGTTAGATCCCTTAAATAATGATACTGATTCAGATGGATTAAGCGATTTTTTCGAATTTAACGGGGATACTGATCCCCTTTTGAATGATACCGATAATGATGGTTTGTTAGATGGATTAGAAGTTTTGATATATTTTACGAATGGAACAAATCCTGACACTGATGGAGATGGATTAATTGATGGAGATGAAGTACTCGTATATTTAACCAATGCAACAAATATAGATTCGGAATATGATGGAATGGATGATTATTATGAGATATTTAATGATTTGGATCCATTGATAGATGATTCAAACTTAGATTATGATAGTGATGGATTAACCAATTTGATAGAATACCAATCAGGTTCCTTTGCAAACGATTCCGATTCTGATAATGATAATATGTCGGATTATTATGAATATAATAATGATTTAAACCTTTTACAAGATGATACTGAATTAGATTATGATGGAGACGGACTGACAAATCTATTAGAATATCAATTAGGGTCATTAGCAAACGATCCAGATTCTGATAATGATAGTATGCCGGATGGTTGGGAATATTTAAATGAGTTAGATCTAAATTTAAATGATGCAACAGGTGACAATGATGCTGATGGTTTAAATAATCTTAATGAATTTATTCTAGACACGAACCCACAAGATCCAGATACTGATAATGATGGTTTAACTGATGGAATCGAAGTTTCTAAATATAACACTGATCCAACGAATCGTGACACTGATGGAGATGGATATTCAGATGGTATTGAAGTGGCATGGGGTACAGATCCCCTTAATCCCAAAATTACTTTAATAACAGCTTTTCTAAACATCGCTGGTATTGTAATACTCTCATGCGTGGGCTCTTATTCTGTATATACACAAACTGTTAAAAAGAAACGCAATAAAGATCAAAAGCCAATAAAAGAGAAGTTTTCAATCAATAAGGACCAAGATCTCTATAATATTCTCAAAATAGAAAAAAAATACAAACCTAAGCCAAAACCAAAACCGACATCATATGGATATAAACCAGTATATTCTACTTATGCTAAACCAAGTACCATTCCAAGACAAATCGATCTTAATAAAATTAGGGATTTAATTCTTTTTGGCATGCCACCACCTAAACCAATTAATTCTGTTGAAGGCCAAAGAGCGCTTAGAATTGCCAATATGGCATTCGAAGCTATTACCTTAGGTGATATTAAAAAGTCATTTGATTATATGATAAATTCTTTAATTTTAGGCGTACCTGAACCAACGAATAGTCGTATTAAAAGCTTTATTCTTGATTCATTGAACCGAAGTAGTGGTTCTTCAAATAATAATTCGCAAGGTAATCTAAATGGTTATAGAAAGTGTAAATGGTGTGGAAGCCCAGTTAAAAGTACAAATAAATATTGCTATAATTGTGGGAGGTTATTATAATTGTCATCAGCTAACACGATAAAGAAGAATATCACTCAAAAAGTAGAAGATAAAATAATTAAATTTGAAGACACGGAAGAGATTTTATTTCCAAAGATATGTGTTATATGTGGCATTAATACAGAAAATCACTATAAGCAAACTATTTATGGCTCTTTTGTATCAAACAAAGAATATAAAAAAGATTACGTATGTGATTTGCCCGTGTGTAATGAATGCGTAGATAAGGTTAAAATGAAAACTGGTATTTCTAGTAAAAGTGGTCAATTAGTATTAGTATCCTGTATAATTGGATTAATCTTAGCAATTACATTTTACAATTTAACCTATTCTATTTTTTTAAGCATTAGTATATTTGCAGTATCTATAATTATTCCCTATTTGAACTATAGAAAAAAAACCAGTGTTAAAATTAAATTAGAGAAATTTTTGGAAATTAGATTAAGCAGTGATAATGAAACGCTAGCATTTAATTTTTTAAATCCGATTTATGTAAATTATATCAGAGAAATTAATACAAAAAAAGAAAATGCTGAAGAGGCTCAAAAAGAACCGGATAATTTTGCTGAATCTTCAAACTCAAATCCTGAACTCTTAGAAAGCGAAAAAAGTAAGGAATAAGTACCAGAAAATTAAGAGAATTAATAGGTTTCACAAATATTTTTTTTTATCATTATTTAATTATTTCATTTTTACATTTCTTTTTCCATAAGCAGAATAATTTTTAGAAAAGTTTACGAAAAATAATACATCCAATCAGAATCCGTTTTCATTATAGCAGGTGGGAAAAAAAGAGAATTTGGCGAATTTTAATTGTCCTTTGATGCAGTTAAAAAAATAAGGAAAAAAAGTTTTTGTTAAAATTTTACCTAAGATTGGTTCTAGTCAGACTATTATTCAAAAGGAAAATATTATAAGAAGTTCCATGAGCTTGTTATTAGATTCTGAGTTGTACTGTTTATGAGGCTCAAAGAATAATCTACTAAAGAGGTAGCTGCCACAGATATAATAAATAGGTCTGAATTTGTGATATTCGCCCTTGCTTCTTGGAAAATATTAACTATGAATATTATAGAATGGGTTATAGTCAATTGGGCAGTATTATAAAGGATCAATTGGTTCATATCTAAAATTTTTGTGTTATTGATATAAAGGTGAGAATCTCCAAAGCAAGCAAATGTTTGAGGAGCATATATACTAGAGAATATTATATGGGTAGAACCTTGATCTGGAGATGTACAATTATCTAAATATACTATTGCGTCATTTTGCATCTGTAATGAACCAATAGTGCTATTATATACCGATAAAGCTCCTGCGTCAATAGAAATGCTAAAGAGATTATACAGATCTTCAATTACTACAGTAGCATCTCCCGTGATCTCAATATACTTATAAGTTCTCTGAGAAATATCTGATCCACTAATATTTAAATAGTCTGAAGTCGAACCTCCTCCAAAAATTCCTGAGGAATTATAAATGTTTGCTCCCGATTGAAATTTAATCCCTTCATATAAGTAATCTATTGAACAGTTTATAATATCGACTTTACTTGAAGGAGGTGCTTGGAAAATTTCAACAGCAGAATTAATTATTTCTGCATTATAACCACCTATTGGTTCAGAATACCATGCAATTGAGTTGATTGTGCAATTCTTTATTTTAATATCGTTAATACTATCGATAAATACATTCTGGATATAGCAATCTTCGGAAAGATCTATAGAGCTATTTTCTTGACATATAATAAACCCAAAACTTGAATTTATTCCAGTAAATTTAGATGATCCTTCGAGATATATTCCATATGAATCTGATGAGGCGGGATTAGTATCAGTAATAATTAGATTAGCATTATCATACAAGAAGGAAATACATGAGAAATTGGATATTAAAACTTGTCCTGTATTATTAACAACAACAGTCATTAAAGTTGTTTTAGATACATTTGTGTTAATGAGAAGAGTGTTATTAATGTAATTTGTGCCTTGAATTACCCCATTCGTTATATTGACCGAATCTGAGGATACAATAATTCCATAATTTAATTCAGAAAGGACTTTAGAATTAATTAATGTGCATAAGGCATTTTGATAGACATACGCTTCAGTAATGATACATTCAACCAGATTTAGTTTAGAGTTACCCATGAGATTAACTTGGTATATATCGGTGTTATAGATATTCAAATTTGTTTGACCATAACCTTGAACTCTATAGATAGAGCAATTTATAATGCTTCCTATTACAAGATAATCTTTTTGTTGAGCATAAGGATTAGTTGAGGCAAAAAGCAATAAATTGTGTATAGAAGTATATTCAATTTCTAGTGATGTAGGACCTGAAATAATACAATAATTAATTGATGAATAATTTGTAAATTTTAGAGAGGAAACATTCATTGGAGATTGTGCGGTGTTAATTATTTCTATAGAGCTATTCGAAACAAATATGGTATTGGAAGCCGTAATAATAACTTGTAGGATACTACAGTTAATAAGCGAGAGTGTGCTCATATCGCACAATACAACACTAAGTCGAGAATTCCATATATTTCGAATAGTCAAGTTTTGCTCTCCATAAAGAGCTATGGAAATTGAGATATCATTATTAATAATGGTTGTATTCTTCAATATTGTTGAATTTGCTACCTTGTAACCGTTAATAGTTCCATTTGTGATTATTAAAGAATCATTTAGTATTATTTGGCTTGCATTAAATACCACTGCATAGCCAAATGTATCTATTGAACAATTCAAGGAATAAGTATTTGGAGAGAATAGGCTAAGTGGAGGAGGTGTTGCTTCATAATAATAATCTACATTGATCTCATTGTTATTTTCTGATTCTTCAGTAATATCATCATTAGGATCGACTTGAACATTGATAATATAAGTATTTCCGGAAGTGAAGTAGGGTTTGTAATCACTAAGGTTAATGGAAAAGATAAAAACTTCATAAATGTCAAGATCTACGGGAGTAAGGGTGTTATTATAAAGTATAAGAGATAAAGAATGAATTTCAGCAAGAATAATAACCGCAGTTGAGTTTGCTTCCCCTATGTTTGAAACGCTTACTGTAAAATTATCATCTTCGAGAGAGTAATCGGGTATTGTTAAATCTGGACCGTATATAACTTTGTCATGTGGAAAGTCTCTAAAGAAAATGAACCATGAGACTAAACTACCTGCAACCGCGACAATAATGATAAGGACTATTCCAATTATTAATTTTTGATTACGTTTCATGAAAACCACAGTGTTGATCTAATAAATTTCATTAAATAATTTTGTAAATTAAATATAGCATTATAAAAAAATTTAGGGTTAAAAAGATATGCTTCTCTTTATCAAAGATTTCGATTAGAGTTTTTCCAATCTTTCTTGTTCTTTTTTCTTCTTTTTTTCTATTTTTTTCTTTTGTTTTTCTAGCTTTTTTCGCTTTTTTACCTCTTGTTTTGCTTCTTTTTCTTTTTGTTTTCTTTCTTGTTTCAATCTTTCAAGTTCTTGTTTTTCTTTTTCAATGGCTTCTTGCTCTTTTCTCTTACTTTCTAAACGTTCCCTTTCTAATCTAATTATCTCCTGCTTTTCTCTTTCAATTTTTTCTAATCGTTCTTTTTCAATCTGTTCTAGCTTTAATCTTTCTTTTTCTATGCGAATTCTTTCTAGACATTCTCTTTCCTGCCTTTCTTTTTCTTGCCTTTCTCTTGCTATTCTCTCCTGTTCTAACCTTTCTAATCTTTCTTTCTCCAAACGAGCTCTTTCTAATCTTTCTCTTTCCTTTCTGGCATTTTCTTCGATTTCAAAAATCCAATTGTCAATTTTTTGAATTAATTCCTGTTTTTCTTTTACGGGTAATCCAAAGCTTGGTTCTTTTTTGACGTAAATATTAGCATATTTACTCATTTCCCACATTTTTTTCTGGTGTATAGTTGTTGAGCTAATACCAATTTGCCTCATAATTTCCCTAGCGGTTTCAAAAGCTTGTCCTATGGATATCATTTCATAATTTTCTTGAATAACCTTTTTTAAATATATTAGAATTTGTTGAATGTCCGCTTTAGGTGGATTAGGTAACGGTTTAAAATCAACTTTTTCAGATTTTAATGTTTCTAACTCAAACATTTCTTGTTTATAGTCTGGTATTTCCACGGTTCCAATATCAACCCTTTGAATATCATCTTGGTGAGTAAATGTAGGTTGTTCTACTATTTTAGGAATAACCGGTGGTTCTTTTTTTGCTTTTCTCTTAAATTGTATTGGCCAACTAATATATGCATACAGGCGATCTTCTGCGGAAGCAAAAATCGATTGTTTAGAAGTCTTTCTAGTGATTGCATCACTCTGTTTGGAAGAAATTTGAGGGATACCAGAAATTAACATTGTTGATGCGTTTTCTATTATTGAAAATAGATACATCGGATCAAACTCAAGATTAGAATAAATACTTTTCAAATAATCGATATTTCCTTCTATAATGCTAAGATTTTCGTCAGAAATTGTTTCTTGTAAAAGTTGATCTGCCGCAAAATTAATCGCATCCAATCCTGCTGTTGAATCGAGGTAAGTAAAATCGTGATTGTCAGTTAATTTATACATTATATTAGATACTAAAATCTGGTTAAAAAAATCCCAATGTGCACTTAAAATCATATGACCCTCGTTTGATATCTGATAGGAATCCTCCTTCCGTATTGTTTCCATCATCTCTAAAAAGATATCTTTATTAGGTATGAACACATTTCGCATCAATGCCCCCTTTATGAATGTTAGATGATCCTCTGATTTATTAGACAAATCAATAGGAACTTTTATCACTTTCTCTGCTATAATTACGTCACGATCTTCTTCTAACGTGATATTTGTTGAAGTAGCCATATGGTCATAAACAAAGTCTGATAGCACTAATCCAGTTAATATTCTATTATCGGTAATATATTTACCAGATTCTAATTCAAATTTCAGGTAATAATATCCCAAGCCAAAGAGGTAGTGAAGTGTTCCTTTTGCAGTCTCAATTGAATAATCATAACCACTTAAAAATATAACTATATCTGAGACTATATTTGATACTGGATGATGGACATATGTTCCTAATGTAGGATAACCTAATAAATCACCCCAACTGGGGATTATAAAAAGTGAGTTATTGGGAAATAATTTATTCTTAATTTTCTGTTTTTCAATTCTTTCTTTCTCAAGCTGTTCTTTTTCAAGTTGTTCTTTCTCTAACCTTTCCTTTTCCGATTGCTCTTCGTTCATCTTCTCTATTCCCATAATTTAGACGTTATATATAATTTTTCAGTTTAAAAAAATAATGATCTATACATATTATATTTACTTCCTAATAATTTATGATTTTTTCATTATAAGGCGAGTTAAAAATACTTCTAAAAAAATAAAAAATTTATTTTCTGTGGATTAAATCTGTAGAAGAAATCTTATCGGGTAAGAAAGCTCCAGCAGAAATCTATTAATTTTAATATTTTCGATGATATGAACAAATATTTTCCAAAAATTAGAAAATTTAAAAATAAGAATAGGTCTCAGATTCACTTAAAATTGATAGAAAATGAGAAAATTGGAGTAATAATTTATTAAAACAGTAAATCTTGAATCCTTGAAATAATTATGAACGAAAACTAAGATCTTTCGTTAGTAAAAAGTAGAATTGAAACAAATTTTTTACATATTTAAATTCGTCTTATATCCTCTGCATTTTTTCTCGAACTTATTTTCTAAATACAAATCGACTAAAACGATTCATTTGACCATAATAATCGAATAATGCATCAATACCTCTTATCCGCAAATCAGTATTCATACATATTTTATTATGCAAAACACCATCAGGCGGTATTTGAGCAATTTCAGCAGCAATATTGTTAACTTCTTCTTCTAATTTTTCTCGTGGAACACTTAAACTAACTAGACCCATTTGTTCTGCTTCTTTTCCTGTAATTTTCCGACCAGTCATTAAAAGATATCGTGCCTTTTTAACACCTAAATAAAATTGCCAGAGAGGCATACTAGGAGCTCCACCCCATTTCTGGGCGGGGTGTCCGAAAATAGAGTCATCTGCTGCCACCGATATATCACACAAAAGTTGAAGATAACATCCCGCATCAGTACAATAGCCGTGAATTTGCGCAATCGTAGGTTTTGGAAAATTAAAAATGCGTGGATATTTTGCGTAAATCTTTTTATTTAGGATTTCGTACGAGTTTTTATATTGCCATCCTCCTTCTGGTACTGTCATATAATATGATTCCTTAAGATCAAAACCAGAGCAAAAACTTTTTCCATTAGCTTTTAACACAATTACTTTTGCTTTCTCATCTGCTTCAGCATAATCAAGTACTGCATCTAAATCATCAAGCATTTGATAATTCAAAGCATTATGTTTTTCGGGTCTATTTAACGTTATATACCCAATTTTTTTAATAGTCTCATAAATTATTGTTTCAAATTCCATTTTAATACCTTTTAATTTTTATTATATTACTTGATGTAATTCTTTAAAACACTTAAGATTTAAAATTTTTAATTTTATTTATAAAATCTGTGTGATTTCAAAAATGACAGTTCCATCACTAGTATATGGTTTTCCATGATTTTATCCATGAAAACTTCAAATCGTTCTAAAAGAAGATGTTGTTAATATAATATTATGTTCCCGTTTAACGCTTCTAAATTATAAAAAAAGATTTAATCTATGGCTAGTTCTA
The DNA here is from genome assembly GCA_964409945.1 of uncultured archaeon. Taxonomy (GTDB): domain Archaea; phylum Asgardarchaeota; class Lokiarchaeia; order Sigyniarchaeales; family SOKP01; genus Loki-b32. The sequence goes on from CAYPFJ010000055.1 coordinate 12,689, forward strand.
AACCATCGAAAGCTGCCAGTACATCTGGAAATAGTGTTTTAGCTTTTTTTTCTGCTTTTTTTCTCTCCTGTATAGTTTTATAAGTACTTGCATCAAAATGAGTTAAGACCAATTTTTTTACTTGGGATTTAACAGCTACTTCAGCAGCTTCTTCGGGTTTAAGATGAGGCCATCCCCATTCTTCTTGACCAGGCTTATATGAGCATTCTGTAATAAATATGTCTGCATCTTTAGCAAGTTTAAATAAATTTGGGCATAAACCAGTATCAGTACAATATGTAATGATTTTATTTTCTAGTTCTAATCTATATCCTAAACATGGATCTGCATGAACAAGAAACCTACATGTAACTGGAAACCCAATGTTATGTTTCCCTTCATCTAGATCATGAACTTGGACATTTAGTGGTAATTCAGCAAATGGGGATGAATAGGGATGGTTTATGATCAAGTTTAACCCCATTATTGTTCCTTTATAGCCATAAATATTAATTTTCTGCTTAAAATGGAATTTTGCAAACGTATGAAGTCCTATTATGTGATCCAAATGAACATGACTAAGTAGTAAAATGATTGGTTTTTCTTCATCAATATATTGATCAAATTTATAAATTCCATCACCCGCATCTAATAAAATATAAAATTCATCAGAGCTAATTAATGTAGAAGTAGTATTTCCTAAATCTGTTGCATACCAGCCATTAGTTCCTAAAAATATGATTTTCATATTATTACCGAATCAGTGTTTGGAATTGTAATAATAAGACTATAACTTAAGTTTAAGTTAAGATTATGTTAATTATTAAATTTTTCCGATTTGTATGCATCTCATTGAAACGGAGCCATGTTGGAATCCTTCATGGATGAATATTACTGGCTCATCTTTTTCTTGTAAAGCAATTGTGTAGATCAGTGGAAGGTAATGATCCCATGTTGGAATTCCCAAATTGGCTACATGTCCCATTTCTTTAAAATTTATTAAATTTTGATGATTATAATTCAACAAGTTTTTTTTTACAGTCTCATCAAGTTGTTTTGCCCAATCCATTATAGGTGCATCAACGTTAAAGTCGATAATCCCAAGATTATGTACGATATTTCCACTTCCGATTATTAAAACTCCCTGTTCACGGAGGAATGTCAGATTTTTTGCCAATTGATAATGATATTCCATGGGCTTCACGTTCCATCTGTTAAAGCCATAATCTAAACTAAGTTCTAAAACAGGGATATCTGCATTAGGGTAGATATGTTTAAGGATTGCCCAGGATGCATGATCATAACCCCATTCATGATCACATATAACATTGTAGGATTCAAGTTTCTTACTAATCAACGTGGCTAATTCCGGCATTCCAGGACTAGGATAGTCAATTTCGTAGAGTTCTTTTGGAAATCCATAAAAATCATATATTAAACTAGGTTTCTTGGAACATAATACTCTTGTTCCAGAAGTTAACCAGTGAGCAGAGATTACTAAAATTGCTTTTGGTTTTGGCAAAACTTTACCCAATTTTTTCAAATGTTGGGTAAATTTGTTATCAGAAATAATATTCATTGGAGACCCATGCCCTATAAAAAGCACAGGCATTTTTAATTCTTCATTTTTGTTTTCTTTCAGAGTCATTAAGAGAGAACTAAAAAATTGTTATTTATTTTGAAGGTTTTCAATAACTTTTTCATATTTTTCATGAATTAAAGTTTTGTCAAAATCCCAAAATTCTTGGAGCATTTTATTTTGTTCCTCTTTAGTAAAATACTTCATTACAGAGATGAAAAAATGTTTATCTTCCTTTTCAATATGCTTTGGGTAAAATTCAGTCAATTCACTTAGATATTTTATAATGTCATTTAGGACTTTTACATTACCTTTTTCATATTGATTTTTAGCATCAACCAACATCCCTACCGTATTTCTTGCCCATTTATGTTCTTTTACTAGTTCTTCCATTATCTTTGTGTGATTAGGAGAAAGTTCTTTCTTTTCTAAATCTCTAAAAAGAATATCTTCTTCCTTGCCATGATGAGTTCTATCAGCATACATTCTAATAAAGTCAACAGTAATATCAATGAACAGAGGATTTACTTTAAAAAATTTCTTCATTTTTTCAATCTCTTTTTCCATAAGGTGAATCATTCTTTCAATTAATCTATGCTCTTTCATTAAGGGTCCAATAGGCATCATTTTATTTTTACGTTTTTAGTGATTTATTTTAAATTTAATAAAATTAATTATAAAATGCATATAAAGGTAATTTCGAACATGTTTCGTAGATATAATGATTTTTAAATGACAATTTTGAAACTTATTATTCCAATATGATTTTAAACCTTTATTTAATAGTTTTGAGATTAGAGAAGAATATTTTTATTCCATTTAGGAAATAGCTGAAATTTTATCATTTGATTTAAATTCCTTTATTTCATGTGAAAAGAACGGTGAACTGTGAGATTTATAAGGGTGTAATGCTTTTTTTTATGTAGGGTTAAGAGGTTTAGATTAATTAGTTAACTTTTTATAAAAAAGAATGTAGATTCGGATCGGAATTTAGAAAAAATAACTTTTCAAAAGTGGGTTTTTGTAATAAATGGATGAATATGATTTTACGTTTAAAATAGTACTTGTTGGAGATGCATCAGAGGGAAAATCATATTTTGCGAGGAATTTTTGTTATGATCTCTTTAATAGTGATACAAGAATTACAATTGGAGTAGATTTTTTTATAAGAAGTCTAAATCTACTTGGACAAAATATTAAATTTCAAATATGGGATCTAGGGGCCGAGGAAAGATTTAGATTTTTGGTTCCAACTTATTGTAGAGGCGCTAATGGTGGCATAATAGTATATGATGTAAAAAATGCTAATTCTTTAGCACATATTCTTGAAAATGTGCAGATAATAAGACGAGAAGCTGGAGACATTCCAATAATTATAATTGGAACTAAATGTGAAGAAGATGATCAAAAAGATTCAAGAGATCAAGAAATGCAAAAAGATCAATCAGATAATATACAAGAAGCAGAAAAGATTTTTGAAAATTTAGCTGAAACCTTAGTCGAAGGTGTTTTCCCTAATATAATAGTTGTAACTAAACCTTTAGAATTAAAAAGAAGACCATACACTGAAAAATGGCCCGAATTAAGAGTCAATGATCATTTAGTTCTTAAGTTAGAAAATAATAGGACTAATATATATGTCGGAGGGAGATTGTTCAGTCATTGTAAGTATTTATTATTAAATATTGATTATAATGAATTTAAAGCGTATGATGAGCTTGAATCTATCGATGAAGCAGCAGAAAAGCTTGGTGATTCAATGCACGGAGTGGGATTTCAAAAGTATCATGTATCTCCTGAAACAGAATTTTGGGGGCATTGTTCAAATATCCAAGCTTGGTATGAAAACAAATATGACACTCGTCTACTACATAGAAATTTAGCATTTCCATTGTTGAAAGCTCTTATAAATTCCGGGGATCCTCTGGCAAAAAGAGTATTAAAAGAAGAGATTGCAGAGAGACTTGAAAGTGGTTATCCTTCTGTGGTTTTGTATCTGATAAAGGAAAGATATTTGGATTATTTAACTCAAGAAGAATTGAATACAATTTTTGAAAATCCAAAATTTCAAAAAAATTTATCAAAATGGTTTAAAGATTCCAAACTTATTCCACGATGGTTGTCTAGAAAAATCAAATCCAAATTAATAGCCCTGAATTTATTGAAATAATAAATTTAAGTAGTAAAAAAAACTATCTATTCCTTTTTTATGTAAGTAAATAGAATATAGCAATTGTTTAAATAACTGAGCGTACGATCGATGTGAGTGCCGCACATGATATAGATGTTGATGATGAATATATTTACGTAGCTCAAGTGGACGGATTACTAATTCTTGAAGTAAGCACAACACCTGAAAGTAGCAGCTTAGAGTTCTTATTGTATTTAATAATAATTTTGATAGTAGTTGCAGTAATAGCAGCAATTTCAAGTGTGGTTTATTTCAAGATTTTCAGACCAAACAAAGGAATAAAAGAGGGAACCTAATTGAGCCATAAAAATTCAAAATTATATCTCCAGAACACGTTTCACGAGAATTTAGTAGGCACGTATCGATTTCAGGCTCGATTGTATGGTTAATTCCCAGAGCATCTAACCAACAACTGACACGATGTATGATCCCACATTCATATTGTTTGTTGACTCCAATCATTTCCATGCCGTTGTAGACAAAACATAATAATTTAAATTAGTTAAATTCAAGATTATTGTGTTTTAATTTGTAAATCCTTTTAAATATGGTAGAATAAAAGAATAATTGTACAAGAGGAAGAAATCGAATATTAAAAACGTTATATGATGAGGAAAATGATAATTGATACGCATTGTCATGTTTGGGATGAAAAATCCATATCTGATGAGCTTCGAGGTATTCTTGCTGCGACAGCAGACAAACATAAGTTTGATTTGAGTCTAATTTTGAATGCGACTCCAGAAAGATTAATAAAGGAAATGGATGAGGCGGGAATAGACAAAGCAGTAATACTGGCTTTAGATTATGAGTATCTTTTCCGAGGACATCTGAGTTACAAGGAATATAATGATAAAGTTGCAGGTTATGTAAAAAATTTTCCCGATAGATTAATTGGTCTTGCTGGTATTGATCCAAGAAGATGAAAAGAAGCCATTCAAGAGCTTGAGAGGAGTATAGGAGAACTCGGATTCGCAGGAGTCAAGCTCTGGCCTTTAACGGGATTTTATCCCGATGATCCCAAATTTTACCCCTTTTACGAGCGCGTAGAAGAGCTTGGAGCTGTAATTTTATGTCATACTGGTTCTAGTCCACAAAAGACATATCTTAAATATTGTAGACCTGCATACGTAGATACTGTCGCCGTAGATTTTCTCAAAATCAAAATTATGATGGCACATATGGGTGATCCCTGGACAAATGAGGCTATAACAGTGGCAGCAAAAAATCCTAATGTGTATATTGATATTTCGGCATGGGAACCAGTTTTCAAATTTGCTCCATATGATTTTTACCAAACGCTGGTTCATGCAAAGATGACATGTGGAATAAACAAAATTTTATTTGGTACAGACTGGCCTCTATTTTCTCCAATATTATCGCTAGAACAATGGGTAAAAGGGATAAAAGAAATGGAATTACCGCAACCGCTTAAATTAATGGGGTTACCTGAATTTAATGAAGAGGAAAAAAACAAAATTCTTGGAGGAAATGCAGCACAAATATTTGATTTATGAATATCATTAAAGTAAAGAAAATAATGCCTATTATCCGCTTTAATTTTATTAATAGAGAGTGATTTCTTTTATAGATCTCTAAAAAGGATGTTTTCTTCTTTGCTATGATGAGTTCCATGAGCGTACATTCTAATGAAATCAGCAGGAATATCAATAAAAAGAGGATTCGCTTTATTGTAGTTTTTCAATTTTTTAATTTCTTTTTCCAGAAGTAGAATCATTTTTTCAATAAGCCTATGTTCTTTCATTAAGGGTCCAATCGGCATTATTTAATTTTTTAACTTCTTTTTTAATACGAGCATACGATTCTCGCATACATTATCATACCATTTCTTATCTTTACGAAGTTCCTGAATAATATTCATGCACATAAATTCCCTGTATTCACTGTATTTCTCTGGTAATTCGTTCTCCACTAAGGGCATTCTTTTTATAACCCTTCTTTTTGGTTTATTATGTTCACATACGCTACATTTTACTTGCATTTTTTCACCTTTTTTAAAGATAATCTACCTTCTATTTTGTATTAGGACAGGTTTTTCTTAACACGAATGTCAAATTTTTATTAAACATTTTACAGTAATTAAAAAAGATGGTATATACGGACATTTAAACTTTTTAGTTAAAGATTATTGTTTAGATAAAATCTTTCATATTTATCAAGATTTTTATTTCAATAATTTGTTTAGAAATATTCGCAAAAATAAGTAAAGATTTATGCCTAAGAAAGTATAATAAACATCATGTAACATATGGGAAAAAAGCCCTATCTCCCTAAAATTTTAAACCCCTTCACTTTTTTCTCTTAAAATACCTAAATTTAACCCTATAACAAAAAAAATAGCCAAGATATTTTCTAACAAAATTTTGATGTGTATTTTTCATAATACCAAGGTTTATTAAATTTAAAAATATATGTTACATGCTTGAATAGAGATATTTCAAAGTTTCAAGTATAAAATTAAAATTTGGTGAAAGTATGTCTAATAGAAATTATGGCAATAGAACGATGCACAAAGCCACATGTGCCGATTGTGGTGCTGAGTGTGAAGTTCCATTTCAGCCTACCGAAGGTAGACCTGTTTATTGTCGAGAGTGTTATAGAAAGCATAGAAAATAATTAATTCTATCTTTTATAAGTTTTGGTTATAACCAAAACCTTATTTTCTAACTTATCGAGTAATGATTTATTTTTATTTATTTTTTTTTTAAGGCTCTAGGTCTATAAAAATAAACCTACATAAAATAGTTAAAGACCCCGTTTCAAGGCGTCATACCCTTCAAGTTTAAAGAGTAGAGAATTTTTATCAAAACATAGAATTAAAGTATAATAGTAATTTCCGGAGTGGGTTATTTCAAGATTTTCAGACTAAGGAAAGGAATAAAAGAGGAATCCTAATTGAGCCTTAAAGATTCAAAATAATATCTCCTGAACATTTTTCGCAAGAATTTAATAAGCAATTATCGATTTTAGGCTCAATTTTATGATCAATTCCCAAAGCTTCCAACCAGCAACTCACACGATATATGACACCGCATTCATATTCTTTGTTAACTCCAATCATTTTCATACCGTTATAAGCAAAGCATCGGTTCATTTCCCAATGCATTCGATCTTTTTCAGGGAAGGTATACTTAAAGTCCATGAAATCCCCTTTTAATATGCTAAAAGCATTATTAATGAAATCTTTTAATTGCTCAAATGTTCTTATTTTTACATTTTCCCATCCCATTGCCTTTTTTATTCTTTGCATTTCAATTACTGAAAGAGATTTAATAGCAGCTTTATTAAGTTTGTTAGCAGCTTCAATCCCTAATTCACGGGCACAGTTATAAAACCATGAACCATCGTGAGTCATCCAACATTTAACAAGGAGTTCTTTTAATTGATTTTTATCAAGCTGATCTAATAATAGCATTTCCATAATTACTATCACGTTGTTTATTTTTAAAAAAGTTAAAAGTAAAAAATAAATTATTCTCAAATTCATTAAATTTTTGAGAGCATCATTTAGGATTTTTATATTGTGTCAGTCGTTAAACGAGATATCATGTATTTATATGTATGACTTTTGCTGGAGGAAATCCATTAAAATGAGTAGCGGAAGCATTAGTATAAGCACCAATATTTTCGGAATAGAGTAATTCTTCAATATTTAAATCAGGTAATTGTTCATTGAGAGATATTTTGTCTAAAGCATCACATGTTGGGCCTACTACTGCAGATTCTTTTAGCGCACCTTCCTCAAAAGCTTTAAAATGATATTGGATATGGTCGAAAATAGTTCCTGAAAATGTATTATATACTCCATCATTAACATAATAATATACTTTATCGTTTCTAATCGCTTTACCGTTAATTTCGACTATAGCAACGGCTGTAGTTGCAACAATAAAGCGTCCCGGTTCTGCTATTATTCTTATTTCAGGTGTATCAAAATATTGGGAGATACTATTATTAATCACCTCAGCTAAGGTTTCAAAAGAAGGGACATCTTCATCATAGGGAACGGGAAAACCCCCACCTATATCTAAGAAAGTTAATTCTTGTCCAATGTCTTTAGCTTGTTCAAAAATATTATGAGCGATTTGAAATGCTTGGACATAGTTATCGAAATTACTACATTGACTACCAACATGAAAACTCAATCCTTCTACGTTAAATCCTGCATTTTTCGCATATTTAATTAAATCCAGACAAATCTTAGGATTTGCTCCAAATTTTGTAGAGAGTTCCACAACTGAGCCAGTGTTAGGAACATCTACTCTTAATACTAAACGGCTATTTTTACAGTATTGAGCAATCTTATCAACTTCTATATAATTATCAAAAGTCATTCGGATAGAATATTCATTGAGTTTTTTTAATGAATCGATTCTTTTTACAGGGTTAGCATAAATTACTTTCTCATTCATAAATGCTTTTTTATCCTCATGAGATCCCTCAATCGTATCATAAACAACCATAAATTCTTCCCATGAAGCAACATCAAATCCACAACCTTCATGATATAGAGTTTCCACTATTTTTGATTCGGGATTAGCTTTTATAGCATAAAATGGTTTTACATCAGGGAGATACTTGCAGAATTTATTGTAGTTCGCTTTTATTAAGTTATGATCAATAACAATCAAGGGAGTGCCATTTGCATTCACTAGGTCTAATAGAGTTGATTTATCAATCATTTTCATAACATTTTAATATTTAATGAATTAAATGATAGATGGTTAAAATCTTTTTTAAATTAGTAAGTGATGGTTTGAACGCTGCTTAGCATATTGTACGACTGAGTTAAACGATAGATATTTTTCCTAATGTTTTTACAAAATGAAGTGTTTCTTCATTTAATCTATAAGAAAAGATTACGACAAACGGGTATTAGAGTGTTTTTTTATGAAGACTGAATTTTTAGAAAAACAGATGCGTAAACGGGTATTCAGAGCTATGCAAGATTATAGAAAAAATTTTCAAGAAACGATTAAACCCTTACCAGAATCGCCAGAATTTGGATTTTTTACATGGTTTAGAATTTTTCGGGAGAAGAATATTAAAATCAAACTTAAGATATCGGTTCGGGCTTTACCCTTTGCCCTAAGAGCGATATTAGGTATCCGAAAATCCTTTAAAAGCCTTAGGAAAAATCCAAAAAATGCTTTAACTTCAATTACTACAGAAGATTTACATGATTTAGAAGAATATGCGAAGTCTATCGGCGTGGATAAAGTAGGATATACGAAGCTTACTCCCGAGCTTATTCTTGAAAGCCAAGAACTTTTGTATGATAATATGATTGTATTGATAAAGGAGATGGATAAAAATCTCATAGCGCTTGCACCTCATAAAAAAACCATGGTAATGATTATGAAAACATATTATCAGATGGGTAAGCAAGCTAATAAGATCGCTAAATTTTTACGTAAAAAAGGGTATAGTTGCCATGCGGGTCCTGCTCTTGGAGGGTTATCTTTATATCCTGTACTTGCTCAAAGAGCAGATTTAGGGGCGATCGGACGACATGGGTTATTAATTACCCCCGAATTTGGGCCTAGACAGCGTATCGCAGTGATATATACAAACATTACTAATCTTCCCATCGCCAAGTCTAATTCTTATGGGTGGATTCCTGAGTTTTGCAAAAAATGCGTGAGATGTATGGAAGCTTGCCCTACAAAAGCAATTTACGATACACCCATTCAAAAGGCTCATGGAAGGTTAACCCATATCGATGTGGAAAAATGTGCACAAGGGTTCCTAAATTATGGGTGTAGTATATGTATAAAAGAATGTACCTTTAATAAAAATTCCCCCGAAAAGATGAGGTAAATTTATTTCTTTTAAAACGAAGATTTTTTCTTTTAATTCATAGGACAAAATAGAAAAAAGTTGAAATGCTTCATATTAATATTATTTTCCATTAATTTCCAAGAAAAAAATGAAAAACTAATTAATCATTTACAATATATTTAAATATCCGACTTTTTATGGGTAGCATTGCTTAATATTTTGTTAAAAAAGGTATGTTAGGCGATATTATACTTTAAAGAGAAACATAATAAAAAGCTTAGAAGAGACTGGATAGGATTAAAATGTATGAGGCAATTTTAAAAACCGTCATTTTGGGTGATGTAGGTACTGGTAAGACAACATTATTAAAGAGATTTATTAATAATGTATTTGATTCAAATTGTATGAGGACAATTGGAGTTGACTTCCAAACTAAGGACTTTAATCTTGATGGAAAGGAATTAAAGTTAATGATTTGGGATTTCGCCGGGCAACAAAGATTTAGTTATATGTTTCCTGAATACTTAAATGGTGCTTTGGGAGGCATTTTGATGTATGATATCACAAATTACTCTTCCTTTTATCATATTGGCAAGTGGTTATCACTAATACAAGAAAATAATCAAAAATTTCCAATTATATTACTTGGTACTAAGTTGGATTTAGATGTTTTTAGAGAAATTCCTCATGAAGTTGGAGTGAGGGTTGCTAAATCGTTGGGTTTAAACGGATTTATTGAATGTTCTAGTAAAACTGGTGAGAATATAGAGCTGCTATTCGAAACATTAATGCAATTAATGGTAAATAACGCTTTAATCAACGAAAGAGAAATAATAGAACTTGAAGAATTGTGTTGAAATTTTAAATTTAAAAACACTTAGATAAATTATAATTTAGAATTTGCCTATTTTTGTTCTGGGTGTAATCTTGTTTATTTTAGCCTTGAGTTCAGCAATTTCTATATAAAAATGAACTTTGGTTTTTTTTTTATGGAAATATTATATTGTCTGAATTAATATCATCTAGAAAAAACTAATGAGTTATATGTCATCTTAATAAAATAGAAATTATCTATAAATTCTTATAAAAGTATAATATTGAATTGAATGTGAAATATATATAGTTAGATTTTTTTGTCAATAATTGGGAAAGCTAAAATATCCAATGTAAATATTTCTTTATTGTGAAAAGATGTCAAATTTTAAATTAAAAGTATTACTCACAGGTGCGGAAACAGCAAGTAAGACACATTTAATTCAGAAAATCACTAAAAATAGATTTCAAACGAATTATAAACTAACCGTAGGGGTTGATATTCTTACGAAAGATGTTGAATTTAAACAGGGAGAAACCGCGACGTTAAGTATTTGGGATATAGGAAGCCAAGAACGTTTTAAATTTATCCGTCGTGCATTTTATAAAGGATCAGCTGGCGCATTATTAATTTTTGATTTAACACGAGAACAGACATTAATTGAAATAAGAAAATGGTTTACAGAAATTAAAAAATTGGTAGGTTCTATTCCTTTTGTTTTAATCGGAAATAATATTCATTTAAATAATTTGAAAGATAAAGCAATTATCAGCAAAAATGCTCGAGAATTTGCTAAAAATGAGGGAGGGATCTATATTGAAACATCTCCGACCAATACAGATGTTCTTGAAGGGGTAGTTCGTAATTTTACTCGTAAAATTATAGAATCAAGGGCATAAATTAATTATAATTCTCAATCTCATCATGCGAAATATTGTTTAATTTGTCTACCAAGTCTGATTAACGCTTCAATAATCTTACTTTTCCACTTTGTAATAGCTGCAACTCTTGTTATATGAGTATTTTATCGGGTTCTGTAAAATGTGTACCTAAAAGAAAGTTAATAAGACAGCGACATTATGAAGTCACCAAATATTAGATATTAATTAAAAG
>CAYPFJ010000056.1:0-23859 GCA_964409945.1 uncultured archaeon
ATCTGAGGAAGAAAAAGTAAAACTTGCAAAAGAAGTAGGTGATATCCTAAATTACTTTAAAAAATTGGATAAATTAGATACTAGCAATATTAAACCCATGACCCATCCGATAGATGGCTTAAAGAATGTTTTTAGAGAAGATATACCATGGGAATCGCTTTCTACTAAAGATGCATTAAAGAATGCAAAACATAAAAAAGATGGTTATTTTAAAGCTCCAAGAATTCTAAAAGAAAGATAAAGCGCTACTTTTTATATTCATCAGTTAGTTTTCTTATAGTTTCAGCCATATCTCTTAGTGCTTGCCTTCTTTCTGCGGGATTCATTTCATAAAAATCTTCTTCTCCGTTCTTCCCTATTTTTTCAGTAGAAGCCATAACTTGAAACTTTTTATAGACTAAACTGCTAATATATTTCTCATAGTGCTCAAAAGCTTTATTCAATTTAGGGTGATCTTTAATTTTGTCCCAAAGTTCTAAGGTCTCTAATGATTTAATTCCAAGATCTATTCTGAACCAACTAATTGGAAATAGCAGTTCTCTTTGGATACCCATCTCAATAATAGCTAAATTATCATCATCAATATAGAGATCTGGTAATATATCTTTCTGAAAAACAATATTATCGCTCATAATATAAAGGTTCGCTGCTCCCCGGGAAGTACAGACAATACCAGTAGCAAATCCCTTTGCTAATCTTAACATATTTGCAAAGTCCTCTAATCTACCTCCTATTAAATGGAGGCTCTTTTTTCTAGTTCCTTGAAATTCAATCTTAATTCTTTTTGTGCCTTTTGCATCCGATAAAATTTGAGGAAATAAATCTTTATCCCTAATATTTTTATGAGCATCTAATAATTTATTGATTATTTTATAATCTAATTTAAGCCCTGGAATAATAGTGTTTTGATTAAGAAAAGCATCCACTTCAAAATCAGCAATACCATAGAAAAGTTTTTTGTTATTAATGATATTATAAATACTTTTGACGATAGTTTTAACTAAAGCTTCCGGGTCTTCGCGAACGGAGTCATATTCTTTAGTCTCAAAAGTATCAATTTGATCTTCCAAACCCTCTTCTTGATAAAATGCACCCCAACTTAACTCACTAAAAATTACTCCCTCAGAATATAAATTATGACGAGCATCCATACTTAAAATTGTTTTACTGCCTCCAAGTTCAACTCCTAATTTTGATCCGGAGGCTAAAATTGCTAAAGGAGGATTATAAAGTTCTATTGGCAAAACTAAAGCTACGCTCGTATAATTTATTATAATTAAATTTTCTTATATGTGAAATAACTTTTTGAAGTAATTCTAATAATTATAGATAAAAAACATATATATAATTAGTGAAATGAGTAGAAATTTAACTAATTAAGATTTCAATTTTCAAATTTAGGTTTGAGTTTTTTGCGATATTCAGAATAATTAACTAAAACTGAGAAACATTTCACTGGCATATCCCATAAATCAAAAATAGGAATATTTGAATTAATAAATTCTCTAACCCATGAATTTGAATACCCTTGTGGACCAATATAAAAAACAGGAACTCCTTTCTTCTTCACTAACCTCTGAATTGGTTTTAAATAAAGACTTGCCATCATATCATTAGATATCTCAAATTCTTCATAACTTTTACCACCTGAGGCTTTAATTATATCTAAAACTTCTTCAAAACCAAATGCAGCATAGATAATTATTCCGTCAACTTCACCAGAATTTATCATAGCTTTTGGAATTTTTATATAGAGATTGTATTGATTGAATTGAAAAGTTAAATCTAGGGGATTATCTATATTTGCCACAGGAGGAACGTATTGTTTTAATTTAGTTTTTAGATCATCTGTAAATTCAGGTACCATCAACCCTATTTTCTCAGCAACCTTTGCCATCATCGCACCACATCCTCCTGAATCTGTTATTATTCCTAATCTATTGCCTTTTGGAATAATATTATGTGAAAATACTCTTAAGTAATAAAAAAACTCTTTAATTGAGTCTGTAGATATTATACCTATTTCTTTAAACACCGCTTCAAAAATTTTATTATCTCCCGCAATTGAGCCTGTGTGCCCCATGATTGAACGTGAAGCTGCTTCTGTTCCTCCAGCATAAATGGCTACGATTGGTTTTTTAGGGGTAATTTTCTTTGCTATATTAATAAATTCTTTTCCTCTCTTTATTTCTTCAATATATAAACCAATAACATCTGTCTCGGGATCATCTTTAAGATACTCTAAAAAATCAACTAAATCTATGTTTTCTTCATTGCCAATAGAAAGTGATTTTCCTATTTTTACTCCAATCCTATTACAATACCAAAATACATGGGATGCAACTGTTCCGGAATGAGCAATAATGGAAATATTGCCTCGCTCAGGAGTTTTATATATCCACATTGTATTCAAACATGTATCTTTAAATTCAGGATATTTATAAAATGCGTTATAAACCCCCAAACAATTTGGACCAATAAATTTAATATCATATTTTTTAGATATCTCGAGAATTTTATTAGAAAGTTGAATCCCATCAGAACCAAATTCTCGAAACCCTCCTGATACTATTATTACTCGTTTTACTCCTTTTTTTCCACATTCTTCTAATACATTTGGAACATGGATGGGTCTTAAAATGATAAAAGCCAATTCTGGAGTTTCTGGAAGATCTAGTATTGATATATAAGCCTTTAAACCTTGAATATTTTCTAATTTTGGATGTATGGGATAAATTTTTTCTTTTGGAAATCCGCCAAACATAATATTTCGAAGCATCATAGCACCCATATTATCTAAAAAGGAATTAGATGCTCCAAAAACAGCAATACTCTCTGGATTCAAAAAACGATGAAGAAAATGATTCCTTGAAATGTTTCTATCGAGTTCAGTCAAAATACTATATATCTATTTTCTAGATTATTTAAGTTAATTTAATTAAAAATTTGAATATAATTAGTTTTTAATATTGAATTATTAGAAAAGGCGGTTAAAATAAATTAACCTGAAATCTTGTTCCGATAGTCTGCATAAAGCCATAAAATGTGAAGGCATTTAGTTATATCATCCCACATAGTAAAAATAGGGATATCATATTCTATGAATTTTTGCATCCAAGGATATCTATAAGGATATGGTCCAGCAAAAAACACGGGTATTGAATGTTTCTTCATTAAACTTTTTATAGACTTTGGAACCATAGTTTCAAATACTTCTCTCATATTTTTCATGTTTTCATCAAGTTTCATTCCAGATTTTTCAATAACATTCATTATATCATCAAAATCATAAACACCAAACACGATAACTGCATCGACTTCGTGAGATTTCATCAATAATTTTGGGAATTTTATAAACATGTTCATAAAATTCTCGTGAAAAGTAATGTCAACGGGATTCACTGAGCTAGCTGTTTTAGGAATATACTTTTTAAGTTCTGATTGTAATTCTTGGGAAAATTCTGGTACTTCCATACCATACAATTCGGCAGTTTTCGTCATCATAGCACCGGGGCCTCCAGAATCAGTTATAATCCCTATTCGATTTCCTTTTGGAAAGAGATTATATGATTGTGCTTGGGATAAAGTTCTAAGATAATACAAGAAATCCATAATGGAATTAGTAGAAATTATGCCTGTTTCTTTAAATACAGCTTCATAGATTTTACTATCAGCACCAATTGATCCCGTATGACTCATAATAGATCTTGCCGCTGCTTTTGTACCTCCAGCATAAATTGCAATAATCGGCTTTTTGGGGGTAATAGATTTCGCTAATTTAATAAAATCTTTTCCCTTTTTGATTTCCTCAATATAAAGCCCAATTACATCTGTTTGAGGATCATCTTTTAAATATTTTAATACATCAACTAAATCTATATTTCTTTCATTTCCAACAGAAATTGATTTCCCAATTTTTATTCCTAAATCATTGGTATGAAAAGCAGTTTGAGCCGCAACAGTACCAGATTGACTAATAATCGAAATATTTCCTCGCTTATGTGGAAGATAAATCCAAAAAGTGTTAAAATAAGCATTTTCTTTATCAGGATATCCATACCAGCCATTGTATATGCCTAAACAGTTCGGACCAATAAATCTCATATTATATTTATTAGCTATTTCATCAATTTGTTTAGATAATTGTATTCCATCAGATCCAATCTCTCGAAAGCCACCTGAGGTAATAATTAAACTTTTTACACCCTTTTGACCACATTCTTCCATTACCTGCGGTACATTTCTAGTTGGTAATATGATAAATGCAAGATCCGGTATTATTGGGATATCGAATATAGATTGATAAGCTTGAATTCCTTGGACTTGTCCCAATCGTGGATGCACAGGGAAAATATTTCCATTAAATCCCCCTCCAGTAATAATATTCCGTAGCTGCATTGAGCCCATTGTCGTCATGAGATTATTATTTGCACCAAAAACACAAATACTCCTAGGGTTTAGAATTTGTTCAATAAAATTATCTTTAACGGATTTTGAATTATTTTCAATCATAGTATATTTTGAACCAAAATACTATTAAAGAAAATTAAAAAAAGAACATAAGGGTTACGATTGAAAAATTTATGAAACTCTATTATCTCACAATCACTCAATTTCAACAGAAAATCCAGGAATCATTCCCTAATTTTCATTTATCCATATTTCTTTTACTTTTTTAAAATTATTCTCATTCCTTCGAATTTATCATAGCAAAATGTTTGATTTATGTAAAACTTAAGACCAGAATTCCCATGCAGAATGATTAGATTCCACCAAACATAAATCGTGAGTTTTTTCGTGATTATTTCATTTTCTGGTAAGATTGATATCAAAAAACTATTCTCATCACCTATATTATGAGCTATCTCCTTGAGAAAAATAGAAAACTCGGCATCCTCTTAGTTAACACTGATCCAGACATTAATGGAAAAATTACAGCGCTTACTTCATACAAAAAAGTTTAAATAAATATTAGTCATCAATATTATTAATAGAAATCTAAAAACAATTAATAAGGAATTTTTTAAATGGATGATTAAAATGAATACATTAGAAATGACTGAGTATAGCTTATACTCTCTCGTAATTGTCGTTTACTTTCTCTTATCCTTTTACTTTATGTACGTAAAATTTAGACATAATAGGAAACAATACCAATGGCTATTTATCTCACTATTATTCCTCGCATTAGGCATTTCAAGAATTTTTTTTCAAATCCATTATTTTTACGTCCCTACACTTGAAGGTACTATGAGTGATTTAGCACTTATTCAAACTTTTCTTTGGTTTTATATTTTAGCAACTCTTTTCACCTGGATTGGGATTACAAATTTAATGGGTTGGGTAGGAATTCTAGCATTTCGTTATAATGGCGATTTTTTTTTGAACCGACGAAAAAAGAAAGCCTTAAAAGAACAATTATTACTAAAAGGAGCTGAGGCTTTAGAAAAGGAAAAGTCAAGTGAAGATCTTGATAGGAAGAAAGAAGAGGCTAAATTGATAGAAACAAAGATATTATCTGATTTGAAGAAAAAAAAGCCATTAGATCTAAAAAAAGTTGACCTAGAACAAGGTAAAGATATGTTTGTAATTGCTCTTAGGCTATTGATAATAATAGGTATTTTAGTTGTTGTATTACCCGTTCTTATCGGACCTATTTTTAATGATAAAAATATGACTCAATTATTGGATCCTGCCTTACTTAAGGTCTATAGCGTAGATTTACAATTTGAAAATGCTATAGTGATCGGAGCATGGCGATATCCCGTTGGTAGATTTCTGTTGAATTTTGTACTTTTACCGATATGTATCGCAATTATTCCATTTTATTTTCTGTACTTAGCGAAAAAAAATATGGGAATCAAAAGGAAATCATATCTCTTCAACTTCATCGGATTTATTTTGTACATGGCTGGTAGAATAGCTCAAGGAATATTCAATGCCATTGGATCATATGCTCTGGAGGCAACTCTTCCTCCTCTCTTAATTTTAGTTTCTTTAATTGCCCTTTACTGGGCAAATCATTACCCAGAATTATAAATATAAAAAAGTGATATGTTATGAAACGAAAATATAATATAATTATTCTAAGTTTTTGCCTTGTTTCCTGTACTCTTTTGAATTTTATTTTTATCGATTTCTTAGTAGATAAGATGCCGTCAACTACTATCTATGGAAATGATAATATTGAACAATTGAAAAACTCTTACTATACGTTAACACCCTTTTTAATTGATGAAAGAGATCCTACTATTAGTTTTATCTATTACCGAGATCATTATCCATGGTGTACTGGTACGGGTACTGAAGCAGATCCTTATGTTATCGATAATATATTAATAGCAGGGGGGTTTTCTAGTACTTGCCTTACTATTGGGTACACCTATTCTAGCACTCACTTTACGATTCAAAATTCAAAGTTCATTGAATCAGGAACTTCTAATTCAGGTATTCTTTTATGGGGTGCTCAAAATGGAGATATAATAAATTCTATTTTTGAAGATTGCGATTTGGGAATAGTTGTGGATTCTAATAGTCAATATTCTTATATCTACAATAATGATATACATGATTGTGGTTGGGGTATAAGTATAGAAAATAGTCCAAATGCTCAGGTTGTGGATAATATTGTACTAAGAAGTATAAACCAAGGTATAGTAATAGAATCAAGTTCCTACTCTACAGTTATTGGTAACACAGTCACAGAAACTTCAGGAAGTTCTTTCACTACTATTGAAATGGGTATATTTGCATTTGATAGTGATTACCTTGAAATAATAAATAATACTGCAAATGACAATAATAAGGACGGGATAATGATTGTCGAGTGTAATTATGCTGAAGTTACTGGAAATACTGTAAATTCGAACCAAGATCACGGAATTCATCTGATAGGTTGTACCCATTATAATATCGAAGATAATTTCATAAATTATAATAATCTTTATGGTATATATTTGAATAATAGTGATAATAATGTAGTAAGTGGAAATACTGCAGAAGGTAATGGTATATCTGGAATCTTTGAAATAGATAATTGTTCAGGTAATCTTATTACCAATAATTTTTGGATTGAAAATCCATTTATTATTGATGAAACGGGTGGTGGAGATTTTACGTGGGCGGAAGCTGTTAATGATATGTATTGGTGTAGTGGCAACGGAACTATTGATGATCCATATGTTATAAAAGATCTCACTGTGAAAGGCCATTATTTGGATACTTGTATTGAGATTAGAAACTCCAATGTTTATTTTGCTATCAATGATAGTAAGGTTTACAATGGTTTAGTGGGTTTCAAATTGAAAAATGTAACCAATGGTGGTATTTCAAGTAATACTATTGATAATAACACGAGAGGTATTTATTTAGAGCTTTCAAATAATTCAAATGTTATGGGAAACACGATAGAAAATAGTGTTAATGGTGAGATTTGGTTAGAATATAGCTCCGATAATAATATTACAGGAAATAATATAGACTCTGATAGTAATTATGCAATTTATTTAGAATATAGTGATCGAAATAAAATCTCACTAAACGTGATAACTGGAAATGCTCATTGTGTCTATCAAACACATTGCGTCAATAATATCATTGTAAATAATTTTTGTAATATAGACATTATCATTA
This sequence comes from uncultured archaeon, assembly GCA_964409945.1. Taxonomy (GTDB): domain Archaea; phylum Asgardarchaeota; class Lokiarchaeia; order Sigyniarchaeales; family SOKP01; genus Loki-b32. The sequence continues at coordinate 7,633 of CAYPFJ010000056.1, forward strand.
CTATAAATGCACCCACCCCAAATCAACTTACAGGAACCGATGCCCCAGATTTTGATTTATCATTAAGTATTCTCGATCCTAATACAACATGGTATACTCTAAATGGAGGGTCACCAGCCACTTTTACAGGAATAAGTGGAACAATAGATCAAACTTTATGGAATGGAGAAGGAAATGGAACAGTTACTATTAGGTTTTATGCTAATAATTCAATGAATCAAGTAGGTTTTTCAGAAGTGATAGTGAGAAAGGATATCGATGGACCAGTTGTTACAATCATTTCTCCTAGCCCCTTTGGGGTTTTTGGAAGCATTGCTCCAATCTATAATGTCAATATAGAAGGAGTCTTATTAGATACTTTTTGGTATACTATAGATGGTGGTTTAACGAATTTTACGTTCACATTATTTACCGATCACATCAATCAAACTGCGTGGGATTCACGACCTGATGGCATCATTGTTATCAGATTCTACGCAAACACTACCACTGGTAATTTAAAATATGATCAAGTATCAGTTAGAAAAGATACTACTGCACCTTTAATAACGATAAATTCACCCTCTCAGAATGATATTTTCAGAGTTGATGCACCCTCTTATTCAATTAGCATCATTGAACCAACACTGGTTAGTATTTGGTATACTTTAGATGGGGGTTCAACTAATATAACCATTACAGAAACAATAGGCACATTTAATCAAACTGAATGGATTGGTCGTGGAAATGGAACTGTTACGATTAGATTCTATGCAATTGACATTCTTGATCGTGAAAACTATGCAGAAGTATCTGTTCGAAAAGATATTATTGCACCTTTAGTATTGATTAATAATCCCCTCCCAAATGAACTTTTTGGACTTACTCCCCCTACATTCAGTATTACAATAGACGAGCCCAATCCCGGGACTACTTGTTATAATTTATTTGGTGATACAATCAATTATACGTTTACAGGATTAACAGGAAGTATATCCCCGTCGGCATGGAATTTTTTTGGAAATGGAACTGTAAAGATTATTTTCTACGCAATAGATGCGGTAGGTAATATTGGTTTTGCTGAAGTTACTATTAGAAAAGATATTATTGCACCTCTAATATTGATTAATGATCCACTCCCAAATGAGCTTTTTGGACATACTCCCCCTACATTCGATATTACAATAGATGAACCAAATATTAATATATCTTGGTATACTATTATTGGTCTTGGATTTGACATTCCTTTACCAGGATTAACAGGAAGTATATCCCAGTCGGCATGGAATGCTTTTGGAAATGGAAACGTTACAATAAGATTCTACACCTCAGATATGGCAGATAATATCGGATTTACAGAAGTTACTATTAGAAAAGACATTATAGACCCAATTGTTTCAATTCACGAACCCTATCCAAATTTTTTATTTGGAGATAGAGCTCCAGATTTTAAGATCTCGGTAGAAGAACTATTTTTAGATGATATCTGGTATAAGATAATCGGAGAATCCTTAAATTTTACTTTTATGGGTGATGTAACAGCAGATTTATTGGAGACTATAGATCAATCAGGATGGGATCTATTTGGGAATGAGACACTTACAATTAGATTCTACGCAAATGATACTTCTGGAAATATAGGATTTAAGGATGTGGTTGTTAAAAAAGATATTTATACAGATTTGATTTTCGAAATATTTTATCCTGCAACAAATACCCAATATGGAATTGAAGCCCCATCATTTCGCCTATATATAAGTATTCTTGATATAAGTAGAACAACGTATTCACTCGATAAGGGAAACATTGTTGTTAATTTTACAGGTTTTCAAGGAGAAATCTCTGAATCCTTATGGTTAACAACTCCAAACGGCACAGTTACTATAAGATTTTATGTAGAAGATACTTCGGATAATATTTTTTACCGAGATGTTAATGTGATAAAACTTGGTACTCTACCAGGCTATAGGAAAATTAATCCAGTAGCAGATTTTTTTGGATTCCTATTTCTTCCCCCAAACACACTTATAACTCTCGGAAGCATTATTGGTATAGCAGCAGGTGGTTTCTTAATAATAAAAAAGGAGAAAGATCCAAGCTTCTCAATACTTAAAAAGAAGAAAGGACCGATGAAATAATAAAGATTTTATCCAACTAAATAAAAATTTTCTTTTTTAATTTAAGAATTCCTAATTTTATATTTTATGAATAATTTATAATATATTAAATTAAAAATATGTAATTTTTAAAAAAAAGTGAATCCAATTGAAAAAAAATAATGTCTCTATAAAATTATCAATATTTACCTTAGGAATACTTCTTATATTGAATGCTGTTTTAATCGTAAAATCTGATATTACTGCATTTACATTAGTAAATTCAAATAAACAAGATAAATTCAATATAAATAATTCAGGATATTGGGAACTCTCGAATATTATAATTGATGGAGATGCAACTGGTGTTGGAGCTCATAACTGGACGTGGGCAGAAAATCAACCATGGTGTAGTGGTCTAGGTACATTTTCATCTCCCTATATTATCGAAAATGTTACTATTGATGGCGGTGGTATCGCATCTTGTATTGATATTAGAGATTCAGATGTTTATTTTGAAATACATAATTGTACATTTTACAATTCCGGTTATGGCTCTCCTCCAGATAATGATGCGGGTATTAGATTATATAACGTAACTCATGGAAGATTATTTAAGAATAATTGCTCTAATAACGGTTTTAGTGGAATACATATAATACGTAGTTATAATAACACTATTTTAAATAATACTCTGAACGATAATTTTGACCAGGGATTAAAACTTCGGCTTAGTTATAATAACACTGTTATGAACAACAAAGTAAATTATAATGGTTTTGGTATAGGTTTAGATCGTAGTTACAATAATCGCGTTATAGAAAACGTTGTAAATGATTGTAGTTGGTATGGGATCTATGTGATGGAGGGACACTATAATACCTTATTTAAAAATAAGGTGACAAATTGTACTGCATCGGGAATAGGGATGACACAAAGTAATAATACAATTATCTCTCAAAATGCATGTGAACACAACAAAGTCGATGGGATAAATATAGTTTTAAGCTATTTCACAGATATTATTGAAAATACTTTAAATTATAATACAATTTATGGAATATCCCTCTCTTCTGGAAATAATAATACTATATCTGCTAATAATATAACTTGGAACGGTCAAGAAGGAATTTATTTAGAAAGTAGTAATAACTCAATTATTATAAACAATAACCTCTTAGACAATGTAGGCTGCATCCAAGAAGTTAATTGCATAAATAATTTTTTTGAAAATAATACTTGTGTAATATTTGATGATGTAGATCCTTTTCTTATAATAAATTCGCCTCAAGATTTTGATCCATTTGGTGATATTGCCCCAACATTTAATATCACGATTGTTGAAGACAATTTAAATGCTAGTTGGTACATTTTAGACGATGGGATAACTACTGTATTGTATCCTTTCAGCTCTGTTATAGGCATGATTAATCAAGCTTTATGGGATGCTATGCAAGATGGAGTTGTTACTATAACATTTTATGCAAACGATACTTATGGAAATTTAGGATATATTTCTGTAGATGTAATAAAAGATACTGCTGCTCCAATTATAACAATCATTTCACCTTCTACAGACGAAGTTATTGGAGTTAATGCTCCCTCTTATTCAATTAGTATTAATGAAGACAATTTAGATGATATCTGGTACACTTTAGATGGGGGATTAACTAATATAACGATTACGGAACTGATGGGACCAATAAATCAATCTAGATGGGATGTTATGGGAGATGGGCTTATTGATATTACATTTTATGCAAATGACACTTTTGGAAAAATAGGGTTCGAAATTATACCAGTATATAAAGATAGTATCGCTCCTATCATTACAATAAATTCCCCATCTCAAAACGAAATTTTTGGATTTGATGCTCCCTCTTATTCAATTAGTATTAATGAAGACAATTTAGATGTTATATGGTACACTTTAGATGGAGGGATAAATAATATTACAACTACGAGCCTAACAGGGACTATTGATCAATCTATATGGGAAAGTTTTGGAAATGGAAATGTTATTATTAAGTTTTATGCCAGGGATCTTGGAGGAAATATTGGGGTTCAAGAAGTCTCAGTTACAAAAGAAATATCCTCTAATCAGATTGGAGGATTTGAAATCAGTATTTTAATCGGTATAATTTGCATGGTTTCAGTAATTTGGGTAAAAAAACGGTCTAAATAAAATACTAACTCCTTTTTTTTTTAGTTCATTTTAAAAGTTTGAAATACATTTAGGAAAAAAGGGTCACAGAATTATAATTTTCAAGACTATTTTTCTTCTATTAACTCAATTTCAGCAGAAAATTCAGGAATCATCCCTTCATAATCTACAATTCCTTTTTCTTTAAGTTTTTTTAAAATTAATCTTACTCCTTCGAATTCCTCTTCACAAAGTGTTTGTAATTCTTTGTATTTTAACTTTCCTTCATTTTCTTTGAGTTTTTCAACAATGAATTTTTCTTCATGAGAAAGTTCCAAAATAATCAATACCTTAACGTATAATTGAGAATGTGATAAATCATGAAATTATATATTTATGCCTTGCCAGTTGATCCAAAGCCGCCTAATCCCCGTTCAGTTTCCGCTAAGTCATCAGTTTCAATAAACTCATACTCGAATAATTTTCCAAGAATTATTTGACAAATTCTTTCGCCTTTTTTTAACATGACTTCTTTATTCGAAAGATTGACAATTATAGCCATCCACTCATTTCGATATCCTGAATCAATTGTACCAGGAGAATTTACTATAGACAAACCCTCCCACAAGGCTAAACCACTTCTAGGAACGACTTTAAAGTAATACCCTTCAGGTATAGCTGTTGAAAAACCTAACGGGCATCCAATTCTTTCAAGAGGTTTTAATGTATAATTATCTTCGTCAACTTCAATTAACTCTTTTTTATCTTTTGTATTAATTATTTTTTTAAAACCCATAATTCGAGCATCAGCACCTGCATCTCCGAGTTTTGATGGTTTTGGAATAATTGTATTCTTTCTCAACTTTTTTAAAGGAATTAAAACGATTTTTTCATCATTTTTTTGATTCATATTATATCATTGAGAATAATTCTAAGTTTTAAAAAATAATTTTTATTAAAGAATAGATATTAATAATTACAATATTTCCTACGGTGAAAAATTTGATTATAATTGATAGATATGACCCAAGAGTAGATAAAGAGGCTTTAAAGGAAATTTTTAAAGATTTTATTGAAAATAAATCTTATTTCTTCTCACATTGGAACAAATTTGAGGAAGAGTTGAATCGGAGGAGTCTTGACCTTCAATATAGAAATTCGATGATTATAGCAAAAGAAGATGGAAAAATCATAGGTTTTGGAACCTATACATTATTTCGAGATTATTTAGGTAATGACAGAGTTTTAATCCATCAAGTCTTAACAAGAAAAGAAGATTCATTCAAGAAAGGAATCGAAGAAAAAATAGTGCGAGAGCTTCAATTATATATTAAGAGATCCTTAAAAATTGATAAAGTTCATTTGATTTGTCCAGACGAAGATGGGGCTTTAAGAAGCTTATTTTTAAAATTAGGAATAAAGAAATCAAAATATATCTGGTACGAAAATGAGATCTAGATTATAGATTAATCTCTTCTAATTAATTATAAATACTGTGAATATTCCTATGGAAAAACGTAATAAAACTAAAGATCTTATTGAAAAAGCTAAAATTTTAAAAAGTCAAGAAAATTTTGAAGAAGCTTTAGAAATTTTAGGCGAATTATATAAAATCAATCCTAATTCTGAAGAAGTTAAAAATATTTTAATTGAAACTTTATTTGATTATGGAGGGTATCTCAATGATTCCTATATTCTAGAATTTGATAAAGCTAGAGAATCATTTAAGAGGATAACTGAACTGAGTCCAAAAAGTTATAGAGCTCATTATAATTTAGGTATTGCCTATTTCAATCTGAATCAAATAGAAAATGCTAAAAATTCTTTCGAAACCGCATTAAAAATTAAACCAGATTATAAGTATTGTTTATATAATTTAGGTTTAATATATGAAGCGACAGAAATGTATGAGGAAGCTTTAATTTATTATGAAAAAGCCTTAGAAATTGATCCTAGTTTTTCTTATGCGTTAGCGGCACAATCTCAAATAAGACAAAAGCTAGATCAGGTAAAAAGAATGAAAGTTAATTGAAATGACACGAAATGTTTTTAAATTTTAAGATGTTAATTTTCTATGCAAAGCATAACAAAGTATAAAGACTATTATTAAAATTACTCCCCCAATTATATATTGCAGTACACGAGGATCAGAAAATAAATCCCCAATGATGTTTGACTGAAACATAATTACCCTTCCTTTAATTTATTAAAATCTAAATAGAACTCGTAATATTTAAAATTTTAGCAATAAAATCAAAAAAAATGAATAACTAATTTAAGTTAAAAAATTATTCATTTCTAAGTTTGATTTGAATTTTATATCTTTGAATAATTAGTAATGCTAATATTGAATTAATTATGCTAATTAGGATAAAGATATTATACCCAGGGATTATATCAATTCCTTGTTGTTCCGGGCCATCATCCCAAATTGGAAAATTGTCCTGACTTCCTGCTGTACCGGTGATATAATATGGTATATCTCCGATGCCATCATCATTTTCATCTGTTCCAGAATAATCATCCCAATAATTACCAATAGGTGTGAAAGCAGAAAGTATAGAGCTATCCCACATATTATTAATACCATCATCTTTTGCATTTATATTATTCATACTTAGATTATTTAGAAATATTAAGTTATTCTGTGCTGAATGTATTATATACAAACCATAATCATTGCTATATATGCTGTTGTTTCTTATCATATTATCATCGCTGTTATATAAATATATTCCAGCGAAATCATTAAACCTCATATCATTTTCCAATATATAATTATTATCACTGTCCCATACATTTATCCCGTTCCAACCATTGCTTTCGACTTGATTTCTCTCAATTGTATTATTATGACTTGATGATATAAATATTCCATCATCATTATTATCTACAACAATGTTATTTTGGATTGTATTGTCATTACTAGAGGAAGTTAAATAAATTCCACGCCAAATATTATGATTAGCTATATTTTCTGCCATAGTATTATCATTACTTAATCCTAATAATATTCCATGATAATTATCATATGCAATATTGTTCAAAACAGTGTTATTATGACTTCCTAATAACAAGAGTCCAAATTCAGCATTATTAACTAAAGTATTTCCCATTATAATATTGTTATCACTTGTTGTTAAACTGATTCCATGACCATTATTATTTGTACAATTGTTATTTAACAACTGTCCATTATTAACAGTATGCAATTCAATTCCTCCATTTTCTAATTCTGAAGAAGAATTAAAGAATCTACAACCTTCAATCTTAAAATGAGCTATAGAATCTCTAATCTCGATGCAACTACTTGAATTCTGACCGTCAATTATTAAATCTTGAATTATATAGGGATCAGAATAAGTCCCAGATCCTGTACACCACCCCAATCTTTTAGCAGCTTCACTCCAAGTAAAGTCTCCTCCCCCATCATTATCAATAAGAACTGGAGGAACAATACCATTGCAATTATTCCAAATAAAATTATTACTTTCACTCTCGCTTTCGTGAATACACCAAAAATTTCCGATCAATAAATTTCCTATGACTTCGGTAATATTACTCTTAAATAAATTTATTCCAGCATAATTATTATAATTGGCTGTATTTCCTATAATTGTGTTGTTATTGCTAGACATAAGGTGAATACCATGCCAATTATTATTATTAGCTATATTACCTCTAATCCTATTATTATTACTCATTGCTAAACTAATACCCGTATCGTTATTGTAAGAAGCATCATTATATAAAATAGTATTATTGTTGCTTGATGTTGAAAGATATATACCTCTTAATTCGTTATTATTAGCGGTATTTTTAGAAATTTTATTATGAACACTTAAGCCTAAATAGACCCCATTAGAATTCTCATTTAAAATGTTCCCCACAACTGTGTTATTATTGCTCACTTCAAGAAATATGCCAAATTCATCATTGTTTTTGATGGTGTTTCCTGAAATAGTATTATTATGGCTATTTGATAGAATTATTCCACAACCGTTATTATTTGAGCAATTATTATTTATTAATTGCCCATTGATAACATTAATCAAATCGATACCTCCACTATATATACCTGAATCAGAATTAAATAATGTACAATTTACTATAGCAAAATAAACATTTGAATCTCTAATTTGAATACCACTAGTTGAATTATTACTATTGATAGTAATATTTGCTATAGTATAAGGAGAATTTATACTTCCGTTACCCCCTCCAAACCATAACTGATTACTAACCCATGTCCAATTATGAGCATTAATCCCCGTAGCATCTCCATCAATAGAAATTGGAGTTTCAATCCAAAATCCTGAAACTAATAATACACATTCATTATCAACTCCTAAAATCTCATAGGAATATAATTGATTATCGTTCTCGTAATGGTAATTAATATTTAGAATTATAAAGGAAGCAAATAAAACTATAAAGCTAACTATTCTTTTTTGATTTAATTTCAAAATATATCTCCTAAAAATATTATTAGATAATATATGGTTTTTTATATTTATTCCTTTTTTATAGAAATTTGATGTTACACAAAATTCATTCTTAAAATGGTGTTTTGATTAAGACTTTTATCTTCATAAAATTAAAGTATAATATAATTATTATAATCTAAAGAAAGATTTGTGTTTTTATTAAAAAATAAACAAAAAAGAAAAAAATAAAAAATATATTGAAATTTTATCTTTCTAGTTGGAAATTTACTTGGACTCTGACCCTGTAAATCAGCTTGTCAATATCTTCTTTTACCTTAACATCAGATTCAACAATTTGAATGTTTCTAATTCCTCGAAGAGATTTCTTTGCTTCATCATATGCGTTTTTTACAGCATCAGCCCAATTTTTATCACTCGTTGCAACGAGTTGAATTGATTTATATACGGTCATAATGATTTCACTTACATTTTAATTATCTTGTAAGATAATTTGATATATGTTAATATTTAAATATTTCGCAGAAAACATAAAAATAGAAATGACTACACAATTAAAGCCCTAATAAAATCAATATTGAATAATAATAGAGAAAAACAAAAAAAATAGAAAAAAAGTTTTTTAAAATTAATGTTTTTGAGATTTTAGGCATCTAAATTTTCTAATATAGTTGCAACACCTTGCCCACCACCACAACAAGCATTTGCAACACCATATTTAGCTTTCTTGTCTTTTAAGATGCGAGCAACAGTACCTGGCAGTCTTATCATTGTTGCTCCTAAAGGATGTCCAATTGCAGTAGATCCCCCCATTACATTAACTTTTTCTTCCGGAATATTGAATGCTTTCATACAATTAAGAGTTACTATTGTGAATGCTTCATTAATTTCCCAAAAATCTATGTCATCTGCAGTTAATCCCGCATATTCTAATGCTTTTTGAGTGGCAGGAACTGGACCTCTTCCCATAACTGACGGATCTACAGCCGCCCAACCAATTGATACAATTCTAGCTAATGGTTCAAGTCCTCTCTTTTTCGCTTCTTCTGCTTCCATCATTAAGCATGTAGTAGCTCCAGCATTTAGGGGTGAAGAATTTCCAGGAGTAATTACTCCATCTTTTGTTCCTTCACGTTCAACGTATCCCTCTCTACCACCATTCTTTTTTAAATAAAAGGGTTTTGATAATCTAGGTAATTGAGCAACTCTCTCTAATGTAGATTTTCTTGCGGCCATATCTTTATCTACCATTAGTGGTTCTTCAACATTCCCTTCAACATGACCCTCAATAGGGATGATTTCACCCTTAAACCAGCCCTTTTCTTGATTTTCAACCGTTAGATTATGGGCTCTGACTCCAAATTTATCCAGATCTTCCTTTGTGAAAGCAGGTATTTCTTCCTCATAGAGTTTTTGTGCAGTTTGAATCATATTAATTGTAGTCATCAAGTCATATTGAGGCCTATACCAGTCACTCTTTTTGTTAATCATCGCTAGGTTTGGACGAATCCAATCATTCTGCATGGGAATTCTAGTCATGTGTTCTACGCCTCCTGCTAAACAAATTTTACTATGACCCGTCATAATTTCCATAATACCCACATGCGTTCCAGAACCAGCAGAACCACATTGACGATCTACGAATAAAGCAGGAACATGCGCAGGGAAATCTGCTAGAAATAATGGTAATCGTCCTCCATATGTCCAGGCTTCATATACACCCATAGCGGTTCCTACTGTGAACTCATCAATTTCTTCTTTCTTTATTCCTTTGTTAGCAAGTTTTTCATCAAAAAATTTCATGATCAGTGTAGCTAAGAGCTCATCGCCACGAATTTCACCAAAAACATCTCTTTCTGGTTGTTTTGGTCTTGAACGAGAAAATGCAGTTCTAGCATAATCTATTAACCATACATCTTTCAATTCTTTCATTATATCACCATTCTTGTGACTAATTTAGTAATTTAAAATCAAATAAAAACTTAATAATACTAATTAGAAGTTTGAAAAAATATTAAAGTTTTTTAATTTCTTTAAGATTATAGAATCGATGCCTATCAAAAGCTCCAATCATCTTATTATACTTTCGAATGGGAATTGCTAAAAATAATGATAATGAAAATAATTTAAATTTTAAAAGTATTATATTCTTCTTTTAATTTCCATTTCTTATTGACCACAATCCTCTAAGACTAAAAAACAATATAATATGTAGATTTCCAGACATCAATAGAACCTCTTGAACCAACATAATAGACTTTAAATATAGAAAACTCTTCAGAAGAAATCTGTTCTCTCATAAATATATTTTGTATTAACCCCAACGCGCTCTTAGGAAGAAAGAAAGAAGAATTAATCATAGGGATCGCCTTATTTTCTTCTAAAATTACAGAAATTTTAGTAGTATACAGACCCCTATGAATTAATAATATATATGCTGGTATTTCATAAACACTCCAATAACCATGACTGAATAAAGGAAATTTCGCAATTTTTTCTACTTGTAAAGAGTTAGGAGGGTTATTAACTAGAAATATAAAAATACGCCCCAAAACCTGTTTCTCGTCAAAATACTCCATGTGAGATTCTTTAAAATAATTAAAAACACTTATACCGCCTCTAAATAACAATGAATTATATTTACTATCCAAATCTAAACCCCAATCAATAAGATTGTTAATATGGCCTTTACTTAATATCCCATCATCAACTAAGATAAGAACTTCATTCATCATTATCACCAATATTAATAACAACTATTATTATTTAAATTTGCACGCGCTTAAATTTTAATAATCTGTACTATACAAACCATCCTAAATTCTGGACATATTTAATATATAAATTATATATAAAATAGTTCTTATTTATAATAGTATTATAATGTTTAAAATCAACAACCCCAACAAATTCTAAATCTCTTACTGAAGTATATCTTCGAGTCCCCGAAGGTAATATAGAACTCTCGGAATATATATGTTCAGCAGAAATGAAACTATCACCATTAAGTACAAAATAAGCGGGATCACTAATATGAGCACCAACTTGTTTCATAATTAATCCGAAGCGATACATATTAGGACCTTGTTGATGCATCATTGAAATCATAGCTAACTTTTCAAGATAATGATTGGGATCATTATTTATATCTATGTCGACATAAATAGGTAAACTATACTCAGTAGCACCATTAGGGTTAAAGAATTTACTTAAAGTATCAGAAGCAGTTATGTGTACATATTGTATACCATCATTATTATTATCAAGCGTTATAAAGAACCTTGCCTTACCATTCAATTCTGGATTTTCTTCTATGGTCTTTCTAAAAATAGCTTCTCTGTCGTCAATAGCTTTTTTATTCGCCAAGTGTTGCGCTTCGTAGGAAATATCAAAAGAACTAACACCGTAAATTGGAGTATTGATAAATTTAGATAAAGGAATAGATACTGATATACCGTTTATTTTTAATTCCAAATAACTTTTACATTGTGTTACTGCTTGTTCTAACAAATATCTTATGGAAGTTGTAGATTTAGCATTATCAATTAGACCTTTTCGTAAGTATAACTCAGCACGCCTAACATTATGAAGTTGTTCTGAAATACTATCAAAGTCTCCGCTTTTAAACATACTTTCTGAAACACTAATCAGTGCGCTATCTATTACTTCGTAAGAGTTGGACTTAACAAACATTAAAGCTTTATCGTACATAGAGGTTTGCAAATTAGAATCTCTATAAATTTTATATATATTATTAAAATCATTCTCTAAATCAATCATAATATCTTGTGTTACTCTATGATTATCTTCAAGATATGATACAAGAACGTAATCTAAATAATATGCATTTTTGGAAGATCTAATGTCTATACCTTTTCCATCTTTTATAGGAAAATATACAAGTGAATCACCAAAAAATAAAGAAAATCTGTGATTATAAAGAGTTCCTTTATTACATCTATAGCTACCAGTACCTGCAGTAGACATCACAGAAGGATAAAATGCAAATTGATCACAAAAAGGCGCTAATTGTGAACTTCCATGAACATCCATAATACCTATTTTAATACCTTTAACAATGTTGTTATGACTGATCCCATGGGTAGCAACATATCGAAATGTAGAATGCCCAATTACCTCAAGAATTATTTCAAACATTTCCATACCTCTCTTGAGCTCCGAATTAGGACCGTCGGTATCAAAATATTTCTTATCAGATATAGCAAGATCAGCAATTTTATCCAACTCCGTTTGAGCCCATGAGAGAACATTTTTAATACCAGAATTTTTACACTTACTAATATCAGCACTTTTTATCTTTGAAGAAATGAAATTGAGCCATTGTTTAAACGTAAGGTCTCTATTAATCGAATGATCATCTTTTTCAATAAAGAAGGTAGAGATATCGCTTTCGGTATTTAATATCGTATCTAATACGACTTCGAACTCTATTTTTGTTCGTCCTAAGGATTCATCGGTCCGACCGTGAAATATTTGACCTGTTAACACATTTTGTCTAAGATTCAGTTTTCCAAGTAATTCACCCAACTTAACCCTTACGGCACTTTCAGTTTTTCCTTGTGCAAAAACATTTCTATAATCGCATAAATATAAATAAGCTTCAAAAAACTCTTCTGCAGTAAATAATTCTTGAGCTTTGTCAATTCCTTTAATTAACACGTTTTTTACTAACTCCTTTGTCTTTGCACGGGCGATTACCCAAGATGAGTCTTTAAAATAGGACTCTGCCCAATCATATTCGATTCCATGCTTTAAATACTGTGAAGAAACATCCGTCTGACTGTAAACAAAAGTAGAAACACCTCCGTAAGTTAGGGACAAAGGAGTGCAAATACTAATACCTACTTTTTTGTTGTTTACATACTCATATTCCCATTTCATTGAATCCTCATACCACTGTATTTCTCGATCTATTACAGTATTCTCAGAAAAATCGAAATCAAATCTCCCAAATAGTTTTATTCCGTCTACCGCAATCAATGCTTGCTCGTAGTACTCAAAGAAATTCTTGTATTGTTTACATACTCCAATTCTCCAACCTTGCTTAACTTCTTCTTCACTTAATCTTAACTCAAGGACTTTCCTTTTATTATCGTTTAATTATTATCGTTTAATTATACCATTTTATTCAGATTATTGCCAGTAATTTAAGCACTCATGGATCAGACTTATATGATAAGCTTACTTCCACAGCAGAAATGGCAGAAACTTGTTTATGACGTGAGAGGAATTGGAGGATACAAATCCCTTGTTGCTCACTACTTAAAATTATCCACCAGCCAGTTACTCCAAGAACTTGCGAAATTCCAATTTATTGAATGTGCCGAATCTGATCCAACCATCTCAAATGGACCTCATTGTTGTCATTTTTGCCACTATTATAAGAATGAGAAATGTAAATTTTCTGAATTATTCCCCCGCCTTGTTAAGAGACTTTCTCAAACATCAATTTCACATCCTGCTTTTTCTCTTTCATAACTGATTTCCTCTCTATTGCGAAAATCAGAAAACTCACTTACTGATTTCAATTAAAACCTTCCATTAGTATTAAGATTTAAAGACAATAATTTTATAATAATATTTAGAAAGTGATAAGAATTTATGACGAATTTTGAGAAAGGAACCAAAATAATTGATAAGAAAGGCAATCAATTTCTTGTTTCCAAGATAGAGAAAGACATAATAAGTATTTACCCTCGTGGAGGTGGTTGGGTTAAGTCTATACCTTTAATTGAGTTCTCAAAGTATTTTAAAGTGGTACAGGAATTTGAAAATAACTTTATTGAGCAAATTACTTCTCTTAATGATTTTCTGGACCATAACGAGGTTTACAAATGCAGAGCTAACACATTTTTTAGATGGAATGGGTGGGCTGTTCCTTTTTTTGACAGAAATACTGTATTTCAAATCCTTAAAGATCAAGGTTATAGAGTTACACGTCATTTAGAGAATGACGAGCTTTTAGCTGAGGATTCTAACGGAGAGGAAGTTTTTATTGGAAAAAGTGTGAATGGATATACTTTCGAGGGCTGGACTTGGGAATTAGGATGTGATCATCCTATAGACGTTGAGACGTGGAATACGATGAAGAATAAGAACGAAGAGTTTAAGCAATATTTTATATTTAAACAATAATTTTTTTCTTTTTTTCATTTCTTATCCTGTTTTGTTTATATCTTTCCAATTAAGCAAAAATTATTTACACTCCAGAATATTAACGGAATCTCCAGAAAAGCCAAGCAATTAAACAAGACCTATAAGAAATGGTTTAAATTGGAGATAAAGAATGAAAAATCTATTGAAAATTTAATTGCTTAAACTTTTTTTTAATTATTAATATAAAATCACTCCCACTTTATTATAATCTAACTCTTTTTTCCACTATTTTGAGAATTTAAATGTAGAATTCGCTACCTTACGATATTTTTAGACAACTCAAGAATAATGGGAAATAGGATTATTTTTAGTCAATCCCATCCATACTTGAAAAATATGCTAATGATCATAGGAAGTTGTTGTTTAGCATAGAGTAAGAAGTATAACTTTCACTTTTATCCCCATCCTACACAAAGCCCGAAAATATATTGAAATAGTTCAAAATACACCCTTTATATTACCTAATCTTTAATGTTAGTAGCTCTCTAATGAGGATTCATTATCTCTTTAACCCCTTCTTATTTATAAGTAAATTATAACTACTAAAGACACCAAAAATAAAAGTCCTAAGTGATAGCAAACTTGAATATGACAGAGAGATTAACCGAACTGTTAAAGACGGCAAAGATAAAAAGAAATACAGCCTTACTTGAAGAAGTCCACAATTTTATTTTGGATTCCCTTCAAGATTTAAGGATCTATAAGAAAAACAACAGAAGATCGGAGACATATCAGTTAAATGAAGAAATAAGAGCATTGGAATCACTTAACGCCTTAGTCTTTGAGATCAATGCTCAGATTGAAAAAAGCTATTACCCAAGACTTCACAATATTAGCAAAAATAAAAGAGTGTGAAATAAAAATATGGAAACTAAAAGTATGGAAACTTTAGTGTTTGAAAATAGAGCATGGGAAAAAGCCGAATACCCTCGCCTTCACATGAAAGACCCCGAAAGATTCAAGATCACCGAAATTCAGAACTCTAAGCCAATCGAGAAAGAAGTTCATTTAGCAATTGGATACCATCATGGAGAGAGTCAGCGACTTCATACAAACAAATGGTATTTAGACATTGAAACCTATGAACATAAAAACTGTTATGGTGAAACCAAGATTTTTAGCTCCCTTCAAGACATTAAGGAATATATCCAAGAAAAGTTTAACAAAATCGCAATTTTTCCAGAACGCTGGGATTAATACGCTAAATTTAATTTAAATTTTTTTTAAAAAAAAGATGTGATGTAAAAAAGATGAATGAGAATGAAAGCCAATATCAAGAATTAATAGACAATAATAGAATTTTGGTCGATTATATTAGGGAACATAATTTATCGGATAAGCAGATTAAGAAATTAATAGACGATTCAAATAAGTTTCTTCTAAGAAT
>CAYPFJ010000057.1:0-23812 GCA_964409945.1 uncultured archaeon
TTATTCAGTGGTAGAAGTTATTTCATTGCTATGATGATCGTAGGTGGTTACTCTCTGACAGAAAAAACGGGGAAACTCTATGGGATTGACTTACTTGGTACGCTTTATGAAGAAAATGAATATATCTCTTTTGGAAGTGGTAGTCCTTTTAGTCTTGGTGTTTTAGAATCTGATTGGAAAGCAAACTTGGCTAAAACTAAAGGCATTGAACTTTTAAAAACAGCTATAACTAGCTCAAAAGAGAGGGATGCTGGTTCTGGACACGAACTTCAAATTTGTACTATTGATAAGAATGGTTTCAACCAAATCCAGTAAATTGCTTTTTTTAATATCAATTTTCTTTAAATTGAACTGAAATTTGTTTAAGTTCATCTAAAATAAATATATATCCATTTAGTTCTTTGCTTTTAGCATTAATAATAGTCCAAATTAAATGTTTAAACTTAATAATACCACTTTCATAATATTTTTTCATATATGGTATATCTACACCACTTGGATAAGCACTTCCAGGATGAGAATGAAAAATACTTAGGAGTTGAAAATTTTTAGAATATTTTTTAGAAATACCTATTAATTTCATATAATCATCCATTAAAAATGCGATTGGACTTTTATATGAAGATTCAATACACTCAAATTTATAACCATAATAATAATAAGAATATTCATCTTCACTATTTGGTTTTTGCTGTTCTTGAATTTTACCAAAAATTAATCCACAAGCTTCATTAGGGGAAGCTTTCTCAACACAATGTTTTATTTCCTCAAAAAGGTTTTTATTAATAAATAGGATTATATCTTTCTCAAATTTCACGTGATATTTATCTAACCCCCAATATTATAGTATTGTTAAAGCAGCATTTAATGCAGCTAAGCGTGCTTTTTCTGGATTGTTACCTAATCCAATTATGATAACATCATTTTCTTTTATATTGTAATTATTCTTTTTAATAAGGGTGTAAATGTACTTAAATATCTCCTCATCAACTCTTTCTTGTCCTTTTTCATCATGATCATGACTAAGAGAAGGAAAAATCAAATTTTTACCGTTAAAGAGTAAACATGTTGCTCCGACACCTCCAATTTTTATAGCCGCATCTCTTTGTTCAATACCGTTTGATATTTTTTCAATTGCCTCCCGTACTATACAAAAAAAAATATGATTTCCTTCTGGTTTGATAATTATATCTTTAAGTATCGATGGTTCCCCCTCCTCTATGAGTAGGATTTTTTGTTTTAACTTTTTCAAAAATTCAAAACCACTTTTAGTGAGAATATGACCTTTTCTTTTATTTTCATCAGTTAGGACCCTAATGAATTTTGTAACCTGATTCAATTTTTTGATAAGAGATCTTGCCGTACCAGAACCGATTAACAATTCTTTTTGTAAGCGATATCTACCAATTCCGTCCTTATTATTCTCAAATATGAATAAAGCTAAAATAACATGGACTATCTCAAATGAAGGTTTAATCGTAGGGCTCTCAAATAATGTTTCTAATTCTTCAAACATTGTTACACTCAAGTATAATTAATTAATATAAGAAAAAAAAAAATATAAATCAGAATGTAATTTTATTAATTATCTAAATCCCGAAAATTCGAATAAGATATCCATAAATTGAAATTTTTGTAAAATAAAATGGCTAAAAAAGAGAATACTAAAAGCCCTTATGAACCTCATGATTTAGTTTACTTTAAAACTAAAACGGATGATATTAGAAAGGCGATCCATAGCTATTCATTTGAAAAGATTGACCAAGAAGACAAAATCAAACTTGCTAACAATTTTCAACCATTTGGAAGTCATTTTCAATACTCGATACTTGTAGATAACCAAAGTTTAGCTCCCATAACAGAATTAAAAATTAAAGTAAAAATTCCTCATTTCTTAACACTTTCAAGGTGCTACCCACCTATGATAAGTCTTCCTAGCTTGATTCCTGATAAAGATTCTAATCAATTAACTCTAGAGCTCGATGAATTAAATGAGAAAAGTAATAAACAAGTCCATTTACACTTTATACCAAATGCTTTAGATAGGAAAGGAGAAATAAGAACAATTATTACATATGTTAATAATAAGGATACTATACGAGTTCTTGATAGTAGACCTACAGAAATAACGATTGATAATATATCTATTGAACCTAAGCTGGTCCCCTCTAGTTTCATTAGAGATTTCTCTCAAACTCCTGGAATTAAAAAAGCAATTAAAAGTTTGGGTGTAGCGATTGATCACAAAATTGATTCTGAAATTTATTTTAATCTTTTAGAACAAATCTTTTTGCTTAATAATTTTCAATTAGTCGCTAAGGATGTAGAGAAAAAAATTTTGTGGTATTTTGGAACTGAATCTATTATAAAAGAAGATATCCTCGCGATTGGGCAAATTACTTCGAATAAAGTTGAAATAATAGCTAGTTCTTTTAATCATTATTTCTTAGTCTCTTTTTTAACTTTGCTCTCAAATGAGTTTAAAGAAGCAATTTTATCGAAAGGGATAATAAAATCAAAAGATCAAATTTTTGATTTAGAGTGCCGGTATTGTGGAGCAATTCTCCCATATTTTCCAAATCAAGGAAATTCAATTGTATGTAGTAAATGTAATAACGAACAAATCGTTTGGTAAAATTATTAAAATAAACACTCAAATTTATTTAATTTATATTATTCTAAATTTGTATATTTGACTTCTTCTTAATAAAAGTAAAAATCATGAGTTTACTGAAAAAGGAATTAGTGCCTTCAACGGCAGAAATGATGAGTTGGACTTCAGAAATATTCAAACAAGGTATTCGACGCCCAGGTTACCCTGCTGATTATTGGGCAGAAAATTGGGTGAAAAAGCAATTTGAAAGAATGGGTTTACAAGACGTTACCCTTGATCCTGTAGAAGTAAAAAAATGGGAAGCTAATGAAACCAAACTTAAAGTTTGGCTGGTTGATAGTCCTAACGATATGTATGATATACCTTGTTTCCCTATACCTTATACTACACCAGTACACGATCTCGAAGCAGAATTATGCATGATTTCAGACAATATGTTAATATCAGGTAAGATTGCGGTTTCAGAATTAAATTTACTTACGTTTCCCGTCAAGACATTAAAATCTTTATCTGGGATAGATCGATTTTATGATCCTAAGAATGAATTTGATAATTTAGACCAAACAGTTCCTTTTGATTATAAAATGCGTGCATTCTTAGAACCTAAATTGAGAGACAATCTAGCTGGGTTTATTGGGATACTCTCAGGTTACCCTTGGGAAACAGATAAGTACTATGTTCCTTATGATGCTGTTGAAAGAGATATCCCAGGGGTTTATGTTAGTCGAAATAACGGAAATATAATATTAGAATTAATTAAAAAAGGCACAGTGAGAGCTAGATTGTCATATAAAGCTACAATATCTGAGGTTACTTCCCATAACATTACAGGCTCTTTAGAAGGAATGTCTGACGAATGGATTATTATAGGTACTCACCATGATGGCCCCTGGAACTCCGCAGTAGAGGATGCATCAGGAATGGCATTAGTACTGGCTCAAGCAAAATATTGGTCTCAAATTCCTAAAGAACAACGTCCATTCAATTTATTATTTCTAATGAATTGTGCACATATGGCTGGAGGAAAAGGGGCATTAACTTTTGTAGAAAAAAGTAAAGAATTTTTGAACAAGGTGGTTGCTGGGATTCATTTAGAACACGTTGCTCGCGACGTAAAAAGTGAATACGGAAAATTAGTTCCATTAGATGATCCTACTGTACGTTGGTGGTTTGTAAGTCGAATATTACCTCTCGAAGAAATTGTTGAAGACGCTATAATACATGAAAATTTGCAACGCTCTATTTTACTACCCCCTGATGGATTTCCTCCTGGAAGAGACAATCCTCCTACAGATGGGTGCTTTTATCATCTAGAAGGAATTCCTTTCATATCATTTTTAACAGCTCCTCCATATTTATTTGATACTGCCGATACCTTAGATCAAATCCACCAAGAAAGTTATCAACCTCTCACTCGAGCAGTTATTCGGATGATCAATGATTTAAAGGATTATACTGCTAGCAGATTAAGAAGTCTTGTTTTAAGTAAAAAAGAACGGTATAAAATAAGAAAAAACATGAAATAAGGTATAAAAATGGAATATGAAGATATATTAAATAAAATTGCTCCATGTGGTCTTAATTGTTCTAAATGCTTTGCCAACTCTGAAGGAGGAATAAGAAAAACTAGTATAAAGCTTCAAAATTTTTTAGGGTCATTCGATATATACGCTGAAAGATTCTCCTCATTTCTTCCCATATTTAAAGAATACTCTTCTTTCAAGGCGTTACTTACATATTTAACAAAAGAGAACTGCCTGGGGTGTAGGAAAGGTTCATGCTTATATCCTGACTGTGGAGTAAGGGATTGCTATAAAAATAAAGGAATTGATTATTGTTTTCAATGTGATGAGTTTCCGTGTGAGAAAACTAATTTTGATTCCCATCTTAAGCGAAGATGGACACAAATCAATAATCGAATAAAAAAAATAGGTATTGAATCCTATTATCAAGAGACCAAAGAATTACCAAGATATTGATATTATTTTAACTGCAAATTGGAAATAGGTAATTGGATTTTTCTTTTCAATTTAAAATCAATTAAGTTGTCATGGTTTAAATTGAGTTAAGTCTTTTTTATTATAAATATTATTAAAAAATTTAATTTTAATAGTTAATTTGCTCTCAATTTTTAAAAAATATCATATAGCAAATCTTCAAAAATTTATTAGTATAGCGTTTCACAATTTGAATAAATTTCCCCTATCCTTTCCAATTTCATCTTTATTAATTTTTTAACAAACTCCAGATAGGAAATAATGTTATATGTTCTCAAATTTCAACAAAAATCGAAATTCCATAAAAATGTTCTAACTTACACGAGATTGATTATTTTTATAATTTCGAATTTTGTCGTTTGATCTTTTTTAATTTTTTTTCCTATTACACTAGATATGAATAAAAATCTTTAAATATATAAAAGATCTTTGTATATATAGTTAATTTAATTTAATCAAAAACTTAAACTTAAACTTAAAACCAAAAATAAGAATTGGTTAATTAAATCAACCAAAAATAAAAAAACGTGGAGGAAAATTATTATGTCAGAATATATTAGTTGGAGTCCTATTAGAAGATTAATGAAACACAATGGTGCCATTATCGTTGCTCGTGATGCAGTTAATGAATTAGTTGATTGGATGGGTACATCTGCTACTAAAATTACAAAAACTGCTTTATCCTTAACAAAACACGCCAAACGCAAGAAAATAACTCGGGACGACATTCTTTTAGCAATTAAATACTTCTAAAGGTAATAGAAAAATTTATTAAATCTATCTTTTCTTTTTTTTTATAGTTCCTTCTCTTAGCTCTTTAAGATATATTTAGATTTCCTGAGCAGAATTTATTTCTTTATTTCTAAGATTACGTTTTGAGAGTAATGTTTTATTTTTATAAAATATCTTTCTAACAACTATAATCATATAACCAGTTGCAATTGAAATACCTAGCCCCCAAAATGGAGTTTTAAATATAAGTATGATACTCCCAATCGGATAAAGAAAACGACACAGAAATTTGATTTTTCGATTTTTAAAAGGTTTGTTTTGAGCAATTTGAATTGAATATTGCAAAATTGAAGGGATCCAGCAAAACAAAAAAATCATGAAAACTATCGGCAAACTAATAAAATTTATTATGTAAAAATAAAATATATTGCAAAATATTAAAGCGACTATGGCACCTAAGCCAAAAGAAAAACATCCTATACAAATTGCATGGTTAAATAAATAAAATACATGATCATTGAAATCTAGACGATTTGGATTATGATGTGCTAACCAACTGATTATTATCTTCTTTTCCTCTTGAATCTCTTTTTTTTGGTTATGCATCTTTCTTTCTAATTTTAATCGTGAATAATCGAATGATAATTTAACTGCAAAATAGAGATTGGTTTTTCTTAATTACTGGGAAAAATATAATTATGAACAATCACAATCGCCACAATCGCAACCACTACAATCACATCCTCCCCCACCACCACCACATGATCCTCCTCGGTGTTTTCCAGATCCACATACAGTAGAACTTATGCAACAAATCATAACAGCACCTATGATAAGTAAGCTTATTCCTGTAGTGGGTGTTCCAAACATTATCCGTGTTCCAAAAAAAATTAATATAATTCCCACTACTACAACAAGAAGAACTGCAACTGCAGCTCCACCTGTAGTTTTTTTTGGTTTTGAAGGGGTATAAGGGGTTGCTTGATATGGTGCTTGTGTTGGTGGTATTGGTTGAATAGGAGGACTGCTGGAACTACCAATTGGTTTTGCACAAAAAGGACAAAACATTGCCTCGTCAGGTATTTCTGAACCACAATTAGTACAATACATTATAGTTTATCATTTATTTTATCGAATTATTTATAAAGTAAAAAAAGAAACTCTATAATTTAAATATACACGAATTAGGGTTAATCCAATAAAATTTTTCTGTATTGTGTATCACTTCATTCTGTAAGCTTATAATCTAGCCACCAATCAATCTTCGGAGGATCTCTTTCAAATTTAACAAAAGAAATTGCTTCACCAGTGATGTAAAAAGGCTTTTCTCTTGTCATTACGATCTCTTCTTTGATTATATCAATTGCTCTAGCAAGATTTTTCTTTTGAATATACTTTCCTAATGTACAATGCGGAATCCATGTTGTTGGAGTAGTTTCAGTTTCAAACTCTTTAAAGAGTCTAAAAACTTTTTGTTGAAAATTGAATAACTCTATTGATGTTTTAGGATTTAAAAAAAGTACACTTTCTTCCGAAGGAAAATATCCAATACTACTTATTTGAATTTTAAATGGTTTATTTTCAATACCAAAAAGGATAAGTCTTTCTTTAACTATGTCCGGACTAATATTGTCAAAATTCGTCAAAGTTATATGAGGTTTCATTTTTTCCTCATAAAGCATTGGACTAATCTTTTTGTCTTTAAACCGTTTAAAAACTTGAGTTATTGTAAGACTGCTTTCCTCATCAAAAATAAGAACAATTGCATACGGCATAATTATAATCTTTATAAGACCAAGTAATAAATATTTTGAAAAATTATACAAATTGAATGAAAGAAGTTTACCCCGGTATTTTTCTAATAAAGGAAAAAGGGACTTCTGGAGCAATAAAACCTCCGGAAAATATATATGTGTTAGCTGGTTCAGATGGTATCATTTTTGATGCTGGATATGGTACAAAAAAGGCTGTTAAACACTTAATTACAGAAATAAAAAAAATAGAAGAATTATATAAAGTACAAAATAAGGAGTTTAAGCTTACAAGAATCATCGTATCTCATTGTCATCCTGATCATTTTAGTGGTTTAAAAAGAATTAGAGAGGCTTTAAGAATAAAAGTCTATCTCACAAAAAAAAGTGCAGAAATTATAAAGGATAAAAAAAGTTTCATTAAAAGTTATGAAACAGATGCATACAAAGATTATCTAAGAGTGAGGAAAAAAATAACACGAAGAATAATAAATGTACTAAGAAACGTTGGCTCGAGATTATTTTATCAACGTATATATGGTGTTTCTTACATAGATGATCCAGAAGCAATTCTTGATGAGAACACAGAAATTAATATAAATGAGGATGTTTGGAAAATTTTTCCATCCCCAGGACATGCAATTGACCATATATCTCTTTATAGTGAGGAAAAAGGTATTTTATTTTCTGGAGATAACATTCTAAGGTCTATAACTACTTGGCTTGGACCTCCAAATTGTGATGTAGCAGATTATATAAACTCTATTGAGACGATTCAGAAATTGCCAAATCTTAAATTAATACTTGCTGCCCATGGAAGTCTTATAGAAAATCCTAAAGAAAGGATAGCAGAGATATTATCACATAGAAAAGCGAGAGAAAAGCAGGTATTAAATATAATTTATGATAATTCAGACAATGGAATTTCTCCAAAAGAGATAATTAAAGCTATTTATCCTAAGGATAGTAGATTTCTCCATCAAGTTGCTCGTGGCTGGATTGTGTTGACTTTAAAAATGCTGGAAGGAAAGAACTTAATAAAACGACAAGATAAAAAAAAAAAGATATTGTTTTTCCCCGCTGAAAAGGAATAAAATGGTCTCAACCTTAATTGATATGGTATTTTTATCCTTATTTCTAAATTAATAAATAGATTCTATTAATCAAAAGTGAATATAATATTATAAAAATCTTTCAGTGATATTATTTTTAAAAGTAATTAATCTGCAGTTATTCTTAATATGCATAAAGAGCTTAAGCAATATTTGAATGGACCATTCATAAAAAAAAATCAAATTATTTGGAGAGATTATCAAAATAATATTGTTAATAGCTGTAAAAATAAAAATTCTTTAGTGGTTTTACCAACTGGTTTAGGAAAAACAATAATTGGTATTTTATTAGTGTCTAATTGTCTGAAAAAATATCCAAGAGCAAAAATCATTGTTCTTGCTCCTACACGACCGTTAGTTTCACAACATAGAGCTTCATGTGAGAAGTTCCTTGACATTGAGTTAGAAAAAATTGCCTTATTTACCGGAAAAACATCTCCAGAAAAAAGAGTTTTATCCTTTAAAAGCTCAAGAATTATAGTATCTACACCTCAAGTAATCAAAAATGATTTAATGAGGGGTAGATACGAATTAAGTCAAGTATCATTAATAATATTCGATGAAGCTCATAAAACTAAAGGCAATTATGCGTATCATTTTATTTCAGAAGAATATATTAATACTTGTACAGATCCTTTAATCCTAGGATTAACCGCTTCACCAGGGAAGGATTATGAACGTATTCAGCAGATATGCAACAATTTATACATAGAGAATATTGTTTTTAAAACTTATCTGGACGAAGATGTAAAAGATTATATTTATGACATCGATACATTTATCAATTTAATTGATTTACCTATTAAATTGAGGGAATTAAGTGCTGTTTGGTACAATTTATTCGAAAATTATTTAAGATTTTTTATTAAAAATAACTTAATTCCCCCAAATAAGCCATTTTATTCAAAATTAGATTTTTTAGGAATCTCTCGTGATTTAACATTTTCTTTACATTATGAAAAAGGAAATGAGTTTGAATTATCTGAAGATGAATATTTAGAATGTTTATATTATAAATCTCCAAAAATTATAGATATTGTTAAAGAAAATCAACTTGATATCCCTTCTGTATACTCATATTGTTCAAGTTGCATATCCATACTTCATGCTAAAGATTTATTAGAAACACAAGATATATCTCTCTTTAAATCTTTCTTAGATAAAATTAAATATAAAGCAAACAAAGATATCTTATCTGCTAAAAGAATTGTAAATTCAGAGCATTTTATTCACATCAATTCTGTAATTGAAAATGAAGAACAAATTCATCTATCTCATCCTAAATTAAAAAAGATTACTTCCATTATTAAAGAAGAAATTGAAGAATTTAGCAACAAAAAGATTCTGATCTTTACGCAATACCGGGAAATGGCAGAATTTCTTAAGAATAAGCTACAAAGAGAATTTAACGAACAACTGAAAATTGAAAAATTCATTGGTCAAGCAACCAAAAAAGAAGATTACGGATTTCCCCAGAGTTTACAAATAGAAATATTACAAAAATTTAGAGAAGGAAATATAAACATATTAATCGCCACAAGTGTCGCTGAAGAAGGATTAGATATCCCAAATGTGGATGCTATTATCTTTTTTGAACCTGTCCCCTCAGAAATCAGATTAATCCAAAGACGAGGAAGAACTGGGAGATATGCCCCAGGAAGATGTTATATACTAGTTACTGAAGAAACTGTTGATGTTCCATTTCATATTGTTGCTAGACGAAAAGAACATTCAATGAACTCAGTTTTATCTGATTCTGAGAAATTAACATTAAAAGACTCTTTAGAACGCAAAAAAATTGATTTCTCTAACCAAAATGATCAAGTTATCGACTCACAACTTACTAAAAATTTTAGAGAAAGAAAAGATTTAGAACAGACCTATTTAGCAAATCGATCTATCGAAGAAATTATTACTCAAATCGATAATTTTTGTAATAGTGAAGAATATAGAGATCTTAAAGATTGCGGGATAACATTTTACTTAGATTTAATAAAATTTAATAAACCATTCTTACAAGAGAAAATAACCAAATTGAAAAAGAGAAGAACCAAGAAACCTTCTGAGCAAAGGGTTTATTTAAATAAACATGTAAAATCCTTGATAAATATAGTTAAAACTTATGGTATGAATGGAACATTAGATTACAAAAACTTTCAAAAACTCGCTCGAGATGAAGATATCTTTGACCGAAAGTTTAATGTTCATTTCAATCAAGCATGTTTTCTGGGATATCTCAGAAAATCAAATAACGGTGTCCATTTTATCATGGATTATGATTAAATACTTATATATGAAATATATCATAAGTCTAAAACAAGAAAAAACCAACCATCATTTTATTTTCTCTTCTTTTCTTTTTCTAAAAAAGTATAAAACCAAAATAATGGTAGTAATAATAGCAGGAATTGCAAATATTGCGGGATTGCCTCCACTGAATAAGAATAGATAATATGAAATTGTTACAATTGAAGCAAAAAAAGCTATAATACTCCCATATTGGCTCGCAAAATTTTTTAGATGTCGTAACATCATATTGACTTTATAATTTGTGCTTTTGATTACTTCTAATTCAGTTATATCAATTTCATCCAAAACTTCTGGATTTTCATAATAAATGGATAATACTGGATTATATTTACCATTCAATTTTCCAGCACTAATTAAAAATAGCAAATGGTCTTGAATATTTTGTTTTTTTATTTTTAGTTCATTATTCAAAAATCCTATTGTCAAATATTCGTTTGCAACAGCCTTTATAGTCATATCGATGTATAATTTTAATATTAAGCGTTCTAAGGCTTTAACTTTTTCGTTTAAAATTTCAGAATATTCATCTATAAAGTTATTAAAGTCTTCCAGAATAAATTTCGATATTTGATTAAAATTTTTAGATTGCTTGGAAAATTCTTTGAACTTCACTTCTACATGTCGTTTAATCTCTTTTATCTCCGAATCAATGGTCTTTGCTCTCCTTTGAATCAAAATATTACTCTTCTTAAATTCTTTAATTTCTATATTATCTTCTACTTTTCTTTCTAGATTTCCAAGTAATTGGCTTAAATATATCTTATTTTTATTAATAAGATTTAATAATTGTTCACGGTATGATTCATTCTTCATTGCAATTATCTGATCACTAATTTTCTGTATCTTATTGTTATATTCATTAGAAAAATTATTTTTTACTTTCACATATAACTCTCTAATTTCGGGTACTAATTTAGCTAAATCGCCTGATTTGTGTAATAAGTCATTTATTTTATGTTCAATTTCATCTTGAGATTGTTTTAGATTCTCCTTAAAAATTCGCTTTTTACTTTCAAAAATTTCTTGAATTTTGATATAATTCTCATATCCTTCAGTTTTTTTAAAAACTTTAGCAGCATATTCCTTTAATTCGATATTGAGAGAATTGAATTGCTGTTCGATGAAGATGTGTTTTTTATTAAATTGATTTAAGCTACTTTTAATATTATTTATAGCGTTTCTTTCATTTTCTAAAATAGATTCAAAATATTTTTTTGTTTCATGGAATTCTACTCGTTCTTGATTTATTTGAAGTTCTCTAACCTTTTCATAGAATTGTTTCGGTAGAACATCTTTAAAAATTCTTAAATCATTGATTCTATTTTGAAGTTCCAACATATTTATGTTCAATGTTCTATTCCTAATACTCGAATCATATAAGGCAAGAATTTTTCCAATTCTTTCCCTATTTAGTTTTAATAAATTATTTTCAATATAATTCTTAAGTTCTTTATTTAAATAATAATACTCTGTGTACACTAAAATAGTTTTTTCCTTTTCGTCAAGCTCCGCATTAATCTTAGATATATCAATCATATCTTTTAATTTATTTATAAGAACTTTACATGATAAGTTAACTTCTTTCTTCAAATCAATTAATTTAATGTTATCCGTTTTTTTCTCGATAGTAATTGCAGTTATTTTATTTGAAATGATATTATTTATGAGTTCATCTTTCAAGAGTGAAATTTCATTTACAAAATAGTTATTGAATTTTTCCCATTGGATTGTTCTTAATTCTGACTCCTCTTTAAAATTATCTATAAATTTAACACACTCACTTAATTTTTTTTGATATCTCTTATTCATTTTATTAAAATTGAATTCAAGTGTGTCAAATTCTTTCATAACAACTTCAATCTTTAAATTGCTTGAATTTTTTAAACTGCTTTTAATAGCATTTAGTTGAGATTTAAATTTAACACTTTCTTGAGAGATGAAATTATTAAAATCTTCTAATCTTGCTCGATTTCTTTCTTCAGTAATCTTATTCTTTAGAATTTTTACTTGGTTTGCGATTAATTCAATTACATTAGTTTCTAAATTTTCTAATTTTTCTTGAAGGTGATGATAAAGTGAATAGAGCTTTTGTTTTCTTTTGATTTCTTGTTTTATTGTTGATTGAAGTTCTTTAATTTCATTTAGCCTCTCATCCATTAGTAAATCTGATTCTTTCTTGGTAATATTGAAAGCATCCTGAAACTTATTTTCCAAAAGTTTACTTTTAGCGTTTTCTCCAATTTCTATAATATCAGCGTCTATTCTACTCTTGATCTCTTCAATTTTTTGTAGGTTAATGTTAAAAAATTGGAAACCATCGGTGTAATAATTGAAATTTTCATCGAATTTTTCTTTAATTCTTATCCAATCGTCTATTACTTTCTTATGTTTCTTAACTATTTTTCTTTCTTTAGTTGTAACCTGTTGAGAGACGTTATAAATAATTATATCATATTTCCTTACATTTTGAGCTATTTTATCCAAATCATACATTATAAGGTTGATTTTTTCACTATCATATTCCTTTTCTAGAGTTTCACAAAAAATCTTTCTAAACGTGTCTATTTTTTTATTTAAATCTTCTTCTATGATACTTATTTTTTCCCCAAGATTTTCTAATAGATTATTTAAATTTCTTACTTCTTCTTTTTCTTGAATTTTACTTTTTAGATATGACTCTACTTCAGTTAACCTTTTTTGCAAAACTGAGTATAATTTATTCCAATTGGAGATTTCTGAACCTAAACTAGCCTGTATGTTTATGTAATTAAGTTCTTCATAGAATGAGTTTTCAATATTTTCATTTAAAAAATCCGCTTCCATTAAAGCATTCCTTATAACAAATTTCAATCTCTCTTTAGCATAATCAATCTCATTAATTAGAAGATAACTTTCTATTTCTTCTCGTATCTGAGAAGTAACACCCTCTAATTTCAAAGTCATATTATAAATGTCATTCCTTATATCCGCTAATTTCTCTTTTTCTTCAAATATTCTTTCCACATTTAATTCCATATCAGATACGATTATTTTTTTAAAAATATAATTCAAATAAAACAAGAATTTTGTTTTAATTCCTAAAAAGACTTTTTTTGTTATTATATTTCCATTAAAAAATCTTTTCTCAACCATATCTCTAATTATAGGAAAGACCTCTTCCTTTAATTTCAGTGGTTCATTATGGAGAGTTCTATATCTCTTAAAAAGATCAGAAAGAGAAACAATGCTATTAATTAAGAGTTTATCATAGAAATTTTGAAAAAATTCTTTTTTTCCATCACTAAAATTATTAATATAATTCTTGAATTTAATCTCATTATTTAGAATGTGTAAATTAAAATTATAGTTAAGATTAATATATGAAATAAGTTCATCAGTATATTCTTCTAAACCAAAAGTGGTTTTAAATTGGTTTATATCAATAAATTTTTCCTTTTCTAATTGTTTAAAAAGCAACCTCTCAATTTCATCAATAAATTTCTTCCAAACCAAGGATAAAAGAATTATTAACTTTGAAACTTCACTTAATTTATCAGAATTCCAGATAGTTTGATCATTTAATATTAAATTTAATTTTTCATTTATAAAAGAAAAGATCCCTGCTGGATTATAATCTAAAATCCAAGAATATAATTCAAGAGTATAAACAAGCCAAAAAGTTATTTCAACATTATCTATTTGATTAAAGCTAAAACCACCACTTTCTTTTTGCAATTGTTGAAGGAATTGAATTTCTTTTTCTTTTACTTCTAAGTCGAGATCCAAATATTTAAGACAAAGAAATCTGAAAATTAGCGAAGGGGTTCTTTTTTTATCCCCGAGATATAAGCCAAATTGGTCTCTATTAACGCGAACATCAATGTCAAGAAGAGAGAAGATCTCTAGAACATAATATAACGTTTGAGCTGAGCTGATATTCTTATCAATGTTACACTCTTTATCTTGACAATGTAAGAATTTGTTACCCTTTTTGAGCGATAATACAAAATTTTTGATTTCTCCTTTAATTTGGTCAGGTTCTTTAGAAAATAGATATTGTTTTAATAATCCTAAATTCTTAAGACAAGACAAGGCTAAATATGTGGAGTGGATATCAGGAACTTTTTCCGAATGTGGAGAAAGTTTAAATCCTAACTGTCCATATTGTTGAATTTCACATTTCTTTATATAATTAAAAATTTCATCTCTATTAAATCTCTTTTCTTGTTTAAGATATTTCCTAAGTAAAAGAAACCAAAAAACAGACTCCAAATTTAAATTAGGGTCTTTTAGCAAGTTTTGATTATAATATTGATAGAATTCAACTATTCTATTATGTTCACTATAATAAAAATTCCCAATCTCTCTTCTTTTTACTCTTATAAAGGATTTAAATGGTGCTTTTTTAAATGTTGTTATGTATGGATATGCAGATTTCTCTTCCACATTAAGCAATATTAAACAATTCCCGTTAATGATTATTTTGTTTTTTGTGATTAATGAAAATATATACATTTATTTTTTTGGAAACAAAATTGTAAGAATTTGGGAAACTTCTACACGAAGAAGTTATAAAAACTAATTTGATGTTCATTGCTTCAAATTATTGGAGTTTAGTGTAAATGAGATCCACGAGAATAAAATCTCTATATATTAAAAATCTCCATTGAGTTTTTCTTTTTTTCTCATGATGCTCTATATCTCAATTTTTTGTTTAGATATACCATTACTGCAGCAAAAATGAACGATACTGCTATTATATAAAGAGCTACATTTAATAGCGGTGGACCAGTAGAGATACTTATAATAATATAAAAATATACAGACCAACCATAATTTTCATTTGGAGAGGAATCTTTCGCCCAAACTTTAATTTTATATACATTATAATTTGGATATAAACTAATATTATCCCAATTAAAACTCCATTGATTTCCTCCTTTATAGTTCATTATGGCATTAAATAAGATGTTTGTATTATTTGAGATTTGAATAGTAACATTTCCATAGGAAGGAAGATTATCATCACTAATATTAACGATGAATATATAACTTTTTTGCTTTATTGTTGTAAAATTCTCAGATGGTTGAATAAAAGTAATAGTTGGTACTGTTGTATCATTATCAGGAGCTTGAGTAAATAATAATCCTTCATAATTGTCCAGATTGTTTTCAATTTCTGTCAGATTACATAGACTATTGTAAAAAGAAGCAATTGATATTGTTAAAAATAGAGTTATAAAAATAATTAATTTAGGAGTAACAGTTTTTTTAAACTCCTTATACACAATTTTCATTGTAATCTTTCATAGCTTTTATATTAAATTAGAATAAATTCTACCTAATTTAAATTTAAGTGAAGAAAATTGTAAGCGTTTTAAAAACTCAATAAAATCAAAGAATTCAGTAGAATAATAAAAAAGGATTTAAAAAAAATAGATTTATAATTGAGGGTCGCTATCAAAACTCCATGTATTATTTATTCCTAAAAAGTCTCTCATCAAAGGATTTTGAATAACTGCAATAGGTCTTGGAAAATTAATACTCGGAATAAATCCTAATGCAAAATTATACGCTGAAATGATAGTATTATTTTGATCTAATTGTTTCCAAAATTGATGAAAGAACCATGATCCAGCGAAACCATCTGGATTTTTATTGTTAATCCAATACCATGATAAAACATTTGATGCTGCGCTGATTAAAATACAATTAGGTAAGTAATACCAACTCTGTCCTATGTTTTTATTTTCATTAAGAAAATTACCACTAAAACAACAATCCAAGCAAATCAACATTCTCTCGCAAGGTATTTCTTTCACTAAGTCATAAAATTCTGTCTCGTTAATATAGCTATTATCTGCCTCGAAATGAAATGTAGCATTTTTGTCCTTAAGAACTGCGTTAGAACCATGATCAGTCATAAATATTATCAGTTGATCTATACTACGAATAGTTGAGGCAAATGATTCTGGATTAGATATATCCAATTCTTTTTTAAATCTACTTGCATTCACATCATCATTTTCAACATCTACATCAGCGACTACTCCAGATCTATTTAGATCATTAGTGTAAATGTCAGTTGCATCGATATCTATTGAATCATCTCCAGTGTGATAGAGCATTAAAAAAATATTCTCATCTGAATATCCATGGTTTTTTAAAATCCAATAGACTTGAAGAGCTTGAGCGGGAAAGCCATCTGAATTTATTTTTCCATCAGGAGGCGGGGGATGTGGATCGGTCGGATCAGTTAAATTAATCTGAATTAACCGATCGAGTATTAAATCATCAAGGTATACATGATCTGAAGGCCCTCCTGCAAAGGCACCTTCAAATGAAAAATTCAATTCTAAATCTTTAATTTCATTGCCCGTTTCATTATTGCATACACTTACGATGTTAAGAGACATCCATTTATTTATCGTGGAGTTAATACTATTCGATTTGTCTGTTCTTACGACGTCACCATTCGAATTTAACCACCGTAAGGCTATTTGAGCACCTATACCATCAACTGGAGCAGGACTTTGTATAAATAAATTAGCTGTAAAGTTATAAAGAGCATATTCATGTAACCCATAGAATTGTGAATAATTCAAGGAGAATTCACCATTTATTGGAGTGTAATCAGTTGGTTCAATGAATATAGAACCTGGAGTTTCATTACCAAATAAGGAATGGACACCTATACTATTTGGTGTTCCATAAAATGTCCAATTACCTTGATTATCCATAAATGTGGCATCATTTCCATCATTAAATTCATCTTCAGATTCACTACCATGAAAATCATTTGCACTACATACGATGAGTGCTTTTCTTTGAGCAAGTTTAGGTTCTCTTACTGGAATATTCGGAAGATATAATATCCACGCCGAAAGAAGGAGTCCTAAAAGTATAATAAATACAACTAAAGGAAGATATTTCATTCCTTTCTTCTTTAAATTCATATAACTTCACTTAATATTAATTTAATTTTACGTGTAATATAAATTTAATATTATTTGTAACTTTAAAGTTGAATAACACGTATCTTTAATATAAATCTTACTTCTCTAACTTAATGAAATTTAATTAATTTCATTTTATAAACCAAAAATAACAAAAATTAAAAAAAATAAATTTAAACGAGCTAATTGCTCATTTTTTAGGTTTTTCTTCCATTGACTCTCTGATGGATGGTGTTACGAAATCACCTTCTTTTGGCTTCTCCAAAATATCCAAAAGATTATATTCTGTAATCATTTGAAGAACACCCATAACAACCATGCCATGATTGTACATTTCATTAGCATCATAGAGATTCCTCCAACAAAATGGACATTCGGTTGTTAAAATGTCCGCACCTATTGCATTCGCTTCATCACATCGAAGACTTGCTGTTCTAAGAGAAAATTCAGGATATCCTGCCCTCACTCCTCCGCCAGCGCCACAACACATACTATCAAGTTTTATACGGTACATTTCTTTAAATTTAATTCCAACATCTTCTTCAAGTTTTCTAAGAATAACCCGTGGAACTTCATACCACGCATCGATTGCATTCTTAATTTTTCGACTATCCATCATAAGATTATTTGATTTCTCAATCATCTCTTGTTCCATATCAATTGCAAAATGTCTTCCAGTGTGACAAGGATCATGGTATGTAACCACTTTGCCCTTCAATTCCTTGTTAGGTTTGAATTTAATTTTTCCTTGTTGGACTAATCGTGCAACAAGTTCAAATGCATGTTGAGTTTTGAATGGAAGTTTTTCATCTGCAGCCATCCATTTTGGATAATCAATAGTAAACGTTCTATAACATCCAGCACAGCTGAAATAGACCATTTTTACATTTTTAAAAGCTTCAAGATTTTTTCTCATTAATCCTTGAGCTGTATCAACTGCGCCAATCCTAAAGAATGGGCTTCCACAGCATACCTCATCAGCAACTAACGTGAAATTCATACCCAATTGCTCAAATAGTTTTGCAGTTGCTATGGCAACCTCTACTTGTCGATAACTTGCGGTACATCCAACATAATAAGCAATTTTAGCGTCTTTATTATTGATAAATTTCTCTAAACCAGCATCCTTAGCCCATTTTAATCTTTCAGCTGCCGCTCCACCATATGGATTATTTCGCTCCTTTACTAATTTATCTACTAACTCATGTTTATCAATCATAGGTATTCCAGATTCAATACAGGCGGCTCTTAAAGACTCAATAATATCAACAGTACGAATCTTGTTTTCACATTGAGCAGAACACTGACCACATGTAATACACGGTAAAATTACATCCCTAACTTCTTCGCTAAATTCTAAGTCTCCACTTAAAATTGATCGAGCAATCCACATCTTACCTGCATTCCAGAAGGCTTCCCATCCATATTCTATACCCGCTGGACAAGCGTCTACCATTCCTTCATATAGAACTTTACCCTGTTTTCCAGAAAATTCTCCAATTCCTTCCCTGTCAGGTTCATTAGAATAGGCAAATTTACATGCTTTACAATGAATACATTTATAAATATCTTTTTTTAATTCTTCTAATCTTTCCATTCCTGTTTTAGCCATTTTTTATCAACCTCCTTTGTTTATGGAAGAGCAAGTCTTCCTGGATGCATTATCATATTTGGATCTACGAGCTTCTTGAAAGCCCTCAGATATTTCCAGTACATTCCTGCTTGGTAATAAGCTTGGATATGAATATATGGATCTGGTCTATAGTTAAGCCAGCCTTGCTTCAGACCATATTCAGTAGTTTCTCTATTCAATTCTTGAACTCTTTCTAATTCCTCTTTCTTTGTGCTGTCAAAGCAAATTATAGGCATACAAATTGCTTGTCGACCGCGTTCAATTGAAGCAACCCACATCGTAGGGGGAAAACCATATTTTTCCATTGCGTTACAGTATATTTCACAGAAATGGGCACATTCTGGCCAAGGTGTATACCAAGTTATAAATAAGAAACCCGCATCCCATAAACCATACGGAACAGCAATTTTATTTGGTTTTTTCAATCTACTTGCGATTTGTTTTGGATGTAATTCCTGGGCTTTTATTGAATCAGGGTCTTTAGCTCTATTCGCTTTATAATCCTTTGCCATCTTATCAATTCTATTTGTAACATAGTCTAATTCTTCCTGTGTTTGAGCCCAGCATTCAAAATTCATCCACCACTGCGAAAAACCCATTTCTTCAAAGAATTTGTAATCATGCGGTACTTTATCCTTTGGCCATCGAGTCATCACAAGAGGGTAATTTCCACCTTGGACCATAACTGTATTATGTGCAATTCCAAATTCTTGTTTTTGGATTTCCAAAGTTAAATTCTGCATATCATAAGGATTTGACATGCCCCATACTACAATAGTTTTAAATTCGGGATGTGGATAAATCTTTACTGCTACTTTGGTGATTACTCCCATAGTCCCTTGACTACCCATCAAAAGGGACCATATATCAGGACCAAGTCCATATTTGTAGAATGGTTTCGCAGTAGGTAATGCCCAGGAACCAGTCCTTAAAACATCACCATTTGCAAACACAACTTCAGCACCCATAAAATTGTCTCCTTGTGGTCCCACACTTGAAGTATATAATGAAAATCCTCTATCAATGGCATCTCCCATAACTGTAGAGGCTGGTGGAGCTCCATCTGGTATTGGTGGTGCCCATTCAGGAGTATTTTTATGCATATATGCCCAGAGTTCTCCTATGGTTACTCCAGGTTCTACAATTGCGAATCGATTTTCCTCATCGATTTCAATTATTCTTTTCATTCTTCCTAAATCAAGAAGAACTCCACCAGGTTTAATTGTTGGGCACGAAAATCCACCAGATAATCCCCCAGAAACAGGACTTACCGCTATTTTTTCTTGAGTACAATATACAAGAATTTTTCGAATTTCTTCAACATATTTAGGTCGAATGACGATATCAGGGATTTGGCTATTTAGTCATTATCCGCTTTGGGATAATAGATTTCTAAACCCATCACTGATTTCGCCAAGTAAGATGCAGTAATAGCTTTATTATTTGTAGCATACTCTTTACCAACAATACCGATCATAGCTTCTAAATCTTTTTCATCTGGTAATTTATAGCTCATATTTTCCAACCTTTTATTTAATCTTTAAATTTTTGATTTTTTATAATTGAATGTATTATTTTGGAAAATTAAGTACTGAATTTTAAATTTTGTTATATCATTTTCATACAAACTACGATTTTTTCTTATAGAAATTATGTTTCTTTTTAAAGTATAAAAAAAATATCCGAGAAAAGGAATAAAAAACAGTAAAATAATGAAAAATTTTTAACGATATTTATTGAGTGTAGTCTTATATAGTTATAAATTCAGATATTTTAGAGTTAATTGAAGATTTTTGCCTCCTATTATCTTTCATAATATATTCGAGGAAGATTTCATTATCTTCATCAATAAATTCCCAGAATTCTTCATAAATTTCTTTCGAAGTCATATTTTTCTTTTGTTGTTTAATTTGCTTCACTAAAGTATCATTTTTTTTATCATTTTTACTATTTAGAGGGATATGCTTCACATTCTTATCATCAAGAATCAAGCTCTCAAATGCAGGTTGATTAAACTTCTCATTTTGATTATATGCTTTTACACCATTTCTTAAATTCTTGGAATTCTCATCATTTAATTCCAAATCTACTTTTTGGTATCCTCTCACTTGAAAATTATTGTCAATAAAAACTTGAAAATGATGGGGACAAATTAATCCTTTATGAATTGAAATTGTATTTAAATTAGAGGTTTTGTTTAATCTCGATCTTGGTATGCCAATCAAATTACTTGTTTTACATATCGGGCATACTAATCGAATCTTGTTTGTTCTGGTAGGGATTAACATTAGTATTCTCACATTTTTAAATCAAATCCAAATCTTATTAAAATCTCTACAAGAAAATATTTAAACTTAGCACTTTTGTTGATTATGACCGAAGCTTTAAGTTCAATAAATAATTTTTCCAACTATTAAACTAATTCTAATTCTATTTTAATATAATTTGAAATCATGTCAGAAATGGAAATTTTCTTCCACCCAAAATCAATTGCGATAATTGGAGCATCAGACAGTATTAAATTCGGATATTCTACCACAAAATACTTATTGGAATCAAAATTTAAAACATTTGCCGTTAATATCAAGAAACCAAAAATTCACGGTCATAGAACGTATAAAAATATAAAAGATATTGCTGAAGAAATAGATTTAGCAATAATTCTTATTGGAAATCAATTTGTCCTTCAAGCGGTAAAGGATTGTGTAGAAAAAGGTGTAAAGGGGATAATAATAGAATCAGCTGGTTTTGCAGAGACAGGTGTAGAAAAATATATAACAATCCAAAAAGAAATTGAAAGAATTGCCAAAGAGTCTAAAGTTCGAATTATAGGACCAAATTGTGTAGGAGTAACTGATTTTAATAATCAATTCACTACCGCAGACATGAGTTTTGATCAAGCACCTAGCGGTAAAGTGGCAGTTATAGCACAATCAGGAGTCCTTGGAAATATATTTATAGATTGGGCGACTGATAAAGGGATTAGCTTTTCCAAAACTATTACGATAGGAAACAAAGTGGATGTTGATGAGGTGGACTTACTCAAATATTTAAATCAAGATCCTGAAACAGAAGTCATAACTCTTTACCTAGAAGGCACGAAACGAGGGAAGGAATTAAATGAAACTTTAAAAAATATGGATAAACCTGTTATAATTCTTAAAAACGGAAAAAGTAATATTGGTTCAAAAGCAGTTAGTAGTCATACAGGATCAATGGCGGGGGACAACAAAATTTATGACGCTCTCATTAAACAGAATCATAAAACTTTTAGAGTTAATAATTTTTATGAAATGTTTAATATAGCAAATGTATTTGCCACTCAGCCTTTACCTAATGGTAAAAATGTCGCTATTATTACGGGTTCTGGAAGCTTAGGAGCGCTAG
Organism: uncultured archaeon; assembly: GCA_964409945.1. Classification (GTDB taxonomy): domain Archaea; phylum Asgardarchaeota; class Lokiarchaeia; order Sigyniarchaeales; family SOKP01; genus Loki-b32. The sequence goes on from CAYPFJ010000057.1 coordinate 22,472, forward strand.
CGTGTGATGAGATAGAGAAACAAGGATTATCTCTTGCGCATTTAAGCGAAGATACCATTACTCTTATTAAATCAGTAATTCCCAATTGGGTTTCAATTAGAGGTACAATAGATTTAGGACCTTCTATATTTCAGACATTTGAGCCATCTGCAAAAGCAATTTTCGAAGATACAAGTGTAGATTGTGTCTTATATATTTTTTCAGTTCCTCGATGGCCACTTCAAATGATGGGTTCAATGGCGAAAAACTGGGCAGAACAACAATTTGAACTCATTAAAGAATTGATACAAAAATTTAATAAGCCATGCGCATGCGTATGCTTTGGCTCTAGATGGACCTTTGATTTTCTTAGAAAAGCAGAATCTTCTTCGAATTCAGAAATTAAGATCCCAATAATGAGTAGAATAAAACATGCTGTAAAAGCCTTTAAGATGATGTATGAGTTCGGCAAAATAAAGAAGTTAGATTAACTTAAACGTATTTTCCCTTTTTTAATCTATGCTGGTAATTAAAAAATTTGGAAGAGAAATTTCTTGTTAGATCAAAAAAAAGACGTAAGAATCATTGAGGATGTAAATGAATTTTAAATAATTTCAATGCTTTCAATTTTGTTTTAAATTTTAAGTTTTTCATATCCTTTTTTATTTGTTTATTTCAAAAATTGGACTCCAAATTTTTTTAATTACATTATGATCTCCTTTTAATTAAGTAAAAATATTAAATTTAAAGTGATAGAATAATGAGTGAAGTATATATTTTTAATATCGCATGGCAAGAAATTGTCAATTGGTTTTTAGTTCAACCTATCTACGCACAAGTTCTTGTCTTGATAGGAGTCTTTGCTGTATTAACTCTTGCTGTAATTTTAGTTTATTACATTCTAAAAGGTGTTGCTTATTTAGTTTACTATATACTAAAAGGAGTCTATTATCTTCTGAAAGGAATTGGTCTACTTTTTTATAAGATATTCGAGGGTCTATATTATGCGATTTCAGGAAAGACCAAACCTGTAAAGAATCCAGCACCAGAACAACAAGCACCACCTCAACAACAAATAATACGTCAAGTTAAACAGGAACAAGAACCAATTGTACCCACTCAACAGAGCGTACAAATAGTTCGACCTGAAGTTGCTTATTGCAGTGAATGTGGTAATAAATTTACAGGTTCAATGCTTCAAACTCTACAAGAAAGTGGAGTTGCCTATTGTATTCATTGTGGAAATAAAAAAACTCAAGCATATGAAATGAGTATTGAAAGTCAATAATTTTTTTTATTCTTTTTCTTTTTTATATTAAAGATTTTTCGAATAATACGACACCAAATCGTTCGTCTTTATAA
>CAYPFJ010000058.1:0-23613 GCA_964409945.1 uncultured archaeon
CAAAGAAATCAATTATCCCTATTAAATTCATTAACACTCCTCTTTTTAAAAAATATTAACGTCCAAATAATCATCATTATTGAACTGCAAATATAACACATATGTTCAATCAGATTAAATGTCTCCTCAAAAATTACTCCTTCAATAACCGTAAAAAACCAACCCATTGTAAATAGAGTAAAAGAAATTATAAATATCCTTAAACCAGGTAATGATTTCAATTTAACATAATTAATAATGATAAAAAATAATGCTCCTAGGCAAAGTATAAAAGTAATTAATTCATTTTCTTGAATCATTTCAAAATTTTACTAATGGTATATTATTGATAGAAAGATAATTCCTTCCATTTAAGATAATGAAATAGAGATAGTATAAGAATATATATCTTCACATTCTTATACTCAATACTAGAGAAAATAATTACTTTAGAGATGATTTTTCTATCTGGTTTTTATAATAATTTTTTCTTTATCAATTCTACAAGATAAAAGGTTCCGTAATATCAAAATTTCAATTTCTCTTTTTAACACATCTTCACTAAGATCTAGTTCATCTTTTTTTTTTAACGTTTGATTCAATTCTTGAAAACTGATAGAATCATTCTTGCTTGAAAGATCTTTAACAGTTTTTAAGATAATTTGTTGATTATAGAGTGAACGAGAATTAGAATCTAATTGGTACAATCTGTGAGTGAGACCATAGTTAAAATTAGCATTTTTCTCTAGTTCTTTAAGTTTTTCGATCAAAATGATTGCTTCCTTATATTTCTCTTTTTGCAATAATTCTTGAATATCGTTCAATTGCTTTATAAATTGTTCAGTGTTCATTTTTAATTAAAATTTAATGATTGTTGTATTCAAATTAAACTTACTCATTAAGCTTTTTTCTTATAAGATTTAAATGTAAAAAGCATGATTAAAATAACTGTATTTTGTAAACATTAATAAAATATAAAAAGAACCCTTTAAAAGGTTGATTTTATTTTCTATATTAAAGAATAATACAAATAATATTAAGTGAATTTAATGGATGTAGAAAAAGTAAAACAAGTTATTGCGAAAATAAGGCCTCAATTACAAATGGATGGCGGTGATATCGAACTCATTAGTGTAGAGGATGATGGAACAGTTAAAGTAAGATTAATAGGACACTGTGCTGGATGTATGCATGCTCAACAAACATTAACTTTTGGAGTGGAAAGAGCTCTCAAACAATTCATTCCAGAAGTCACACATGTAATAAATGTTGCCTAGAAATCTTTTTTCTATTTAATTTTTTTTTCAAAAAAAATTTCAATTTTTGAATTTTGATGAATTATCCTTGATTTTTTTAACACAGTAAGTTAGCGGGCTAATTTGCTTTTATAAGGTCATAATATAATTTATCGATGATATCGTTGAACGCCTTATAAACACCTTGCCCTGTTTTTGCTGAAGTAATATAATATCCAAGAAATTTTCGTTCATTTACAATTTTTTGGATTTCAGAGAAATCTAAATTATCTTCATTAATCAAATCACATTTGTTGGCAAATATAACAATTGGGAGATCTCCACAAAACCGTTTTATATCCTCATGCCAATTTTGAATATGTTCAAAACTCAGTTTCCCAAGTTCATTCTCTTCAAGACTATAGACGATAATTCCAGCTACACTTTCTCTATAGAACGAAGGACGAAACATTTTAAAATCATCCTGTCCTGCAATATCCCAGAATAATAATCTAATATTATCTCCACTTACTTCTTTATCAAATTTAGAGAATTGGGCTCCTATTGTTTCAATATAATCTGTATCAAAATTACCAAGCGTGTATTTTCTAATTAGGGATGTTTTCCCTACTTTCCCATCCCCTATAACTGTAATTTTAAATTTTAATTTCTTCCCGGATTCACTCATCAAAAAGAATGATTAAAAGAGTTTTATATTTAAAGTATGATTAGATTTTCAATTATAAAAAGATTTGGCAAAAATCTACATAAAGGTAACTATTATTCATCATTTTAATTAAAATAAAAAAAAAGATATAGAGAATAGGGGAATAGTGGTTTAAGTGAGGTCATTCAAGATGCCATTTATCTTAACTTTTTCCTCCATTTTCTATATTAGATTTAGAGATTTACTCCTTTTTAACTTCTATTCCATCCAATATCGTTTTAGTATTTGAGGTTAAATACACGAATTGTATTAACGAAAAAATCTGATGATGAACCAAAAGGCCAATATCCCCAGCCGGGATAGCCCCCTCCTAGTGGATTATCAAATTCAGCACATTCCAGAAAGAATATTTTTGCTGTACCCCCATCAAGAGTTGCGTCGTCTGGCCATGGTTCGTCTGGTGCAGGCCATCTCCAACCAGGTTCAAAAGTGTATAAATCTCCCGCACCCAGAAGCATCAAAGATTTTAAATGGGCACCTATTTCTTCTGGGATATATGAAATTGCATCGAAGTATGGAAGCATACAACCTGCTTCCCTTGTCCCTGCTGGAATCCCCCATTGTTCATAACCTTCATATTCTGCGTCAAGTGTAAATTCTAATCGAAAGAAATAATCTGCATAACCAAAAGAATGTAGATCTCCACAATCTCCAAAATATTCCATAGTCCAGACGGGATCACCATTGTCGTCATATGCGGCATTATACAACTCTACATAGATATCTTTTACGAAGAGATATACCGTAATTTCTATAGAACCATCAAGCAAGACTTTTTCCTTAACATGACCACTATATTCATATTGATTTCCTGTAAAGGCTCCGTCTAAAGAATCAAGCCACATCCAATAATCTTTGCCTTTTCCATCACCACCAACATATGCCGTTTCCCATGGTACTCCTACTCCAAAAGGATTATTTATTACCCAATCATCAATAGGTCTGATATTTACATGCTCTTTTCTTTTACAACCTTGAACTTGAACCGCTGGTAAAAAGCTAAATACGCAGATTCCTACAAATGCTAAAACAATTAATTGTGTTGTTAATAATTTTTTCATTCTTTTCCACTTTTTTTTAAATTTTGGAATCATCTTTTTAAAGATGATTGATTTAATCTGGTTATTAATTTCTTTTATAGTTTTTATTATCGCAGTTCTATAACAGTTCCGAACTGCCATAATAATATTGAGATATATGGTGCGAGAAAATATGAAGATTAAGTCATTTAAAATTAATGTTATTTATACATCTAAAATTAGTTATTGAACATCTTAAGGAATATTTGCATTATAATTAGATTAAGCAGAAAAGGAAAAGAAAATATAGAATGGAGGAATTTTTACCAAAGAAGCTACATATTTTCATTTACTCCTCCAATTCTATATCGTTATCTGGTAATTTCAACCCTCTAATTACTTCTCTCTCATTAGTGTTATTTCTACTGTTCTACACCCAAATATCTTTTCTCCTACGTTTTTTCTTGTCAAAGTTTCAATGTGATCAATATGGAAATGTTTAATAATAAGAAAAACCAGATTTTCATATATAGTTTTCACTATCATAGTTTCGTGGTAGTTCCGAATTATCATGGTAGTACCATGGAGTAAATATAAATAGAACTTAGAATTATCTTCATATAAAGCTTTTAATATTACTATAATTCACAATGTCGACACGGATTTATCCTCCTCAAGAAATTATTAACCCTCCAGTAATGGATAAAAAGAATTATGAACATATTATCCTTTGGATGTTATCTAATAATGAGGAATGTGAATGGTCAGATTTTCTTCAGAGTCCGCTGGAATTATCTACATCAACATTATCCAGGCATCTTAAAACATTAATTCGTGAAGAATTCATAACAAAAGTATCAAAAGGGCATTATAAAATCACCTCTGAAGGAAAAAGAAGGTTTTATGATCTATCTAAAGTTAAAGAAGATAAAAGGATTTTAAATTTTCCTCCAGAGATAATTCTAAAAAATAGAAACTATGATCACTGGATACTATGGATGGTGTATAATAATAACTATTGCAAGTGGTCAGATTTTTTAGAAGATCCTCTTTCAATTAATCAATCTTCGCTATCTAAAACAATAAGATCTTTGATGAATGACGGATTTATCCAAAAAGATGAGGAAAATAGGGAATATAGAATTACCCAATCAGGAAAATCCGAATATGCTAGAATACTCCAATTCTATGATCTTGATAGACAAACAATTTTGGAAGAAGAAAGTAAACGAATTGAAGAAATCACTAAAAAAACTATTAATTTTTTTAAGAAATATAAAATTACGGATAAAAAAATACAGTTCAGATTTCTCAATAATACGTTAAAATTAGATTACAATAGTGTAAAGTCTGTTTTAAAAAATGAGGAAGATTTTCACAAAATTTTACTCTATCTTTCAATAAACCACCCAAACCAATACCCGAATCATATTTCGTCTGAAGAATTTTCTAAAAAATATGATATTAAGGAGGATATGTTAACTTATTATGTGTATGAAATCGTGGAAAATAACATGTACCCAATAAAATTCTTTAAAATAACAGTAAATTCAGTTTTGGATTATTATTTTCAGGAAGATGAAAAATTAGAAACGATGATGCGGGCGATTACGGAAGAGCGCATAACAGAATTTACGTATTTAAACAAATTGTTCGATCGATCGTTAAGTATCGGTGTTATAATAAATGAAATTTCCGAAGAAATCTGCGATATTTTACTTAATGGAAAATTAAAGGAAGCATTAAAAGAGTTTTTACCCAAATATATTAATTATTTAGCATATAAAATCGAATCTGAAAAGGAATTAATTGAAATTTATGATAAATTAGAAGGAATTATTTGGCAAAATATGTCAAATATTTTTCAAACAAACAGTACGGAAAACTTAGAAAATCAATACAAAGAAGAACTTAAAGAGATTAATAAAGCGATTGAAAATAATCCTGTAAGTTTAGAATTATATTATTCTAAAATTAGGATCTTGATTTATTTCAACCAGTTTAATGAAGTGTTAAAAGTTTTAGATGGAATGCTTGAAGTTTTTCCAAATAATGAAAAGGAGATTAAAATAAAAAAAGCTTCTATGCTTAAAAGAATGAAACGTATTAAGCCGGGATTAGAAATTATTAATGAATTATTGCAAAAATATCCTAAAGATGAGGAATTGCTCATTTATAAGGTATATTGGTTACAATATTTAAATCAAAAAGAAGAATCAATGAAAATAATTAGTAACCTTATCAAAATTAATCCTGCTAATGGCTTATATCATGATACATATGGAGAAATTTTAATGTATTTCGAAGAATATCAAGAAGCCGTTGTACAATTTCAAAAAGCAATTGAACTATCTATGAATGAATGGTTTATTAACCAAACTTATATAAAATTAGGTGTATGTTATAAAGAGCTGGGAAATTATAAATTAGCTGTTGAATTCATTAGAAAAGGAAAAAAAATTACAGAATCTACCCCCAGTGAAATGGATATTAATCAAAAATGGAATAAAATTGCAGATATATTCCTTAGTGAGATGGAGGAATCATAATATTTTTTTAAATTAAAAATCAATCTTTTAGTAATTAATAATATCAAGACTATAATCAAAAATCTATAATGATACAGAAAATATTAATTATAAAATCTAGTGGAGTTCTATGTTATTCTAAATCATTTGTTAATGATGAAGATATAGATAAAGATTTTGTAAGTGGATTTCTAACTGCAATCAATAATATAGCAAAAGAGATTGGAGGAGGAGAAATAAGATCAATTCATTTTAGAAATTTCAATATTGTGTATACTTTCGATTATGAGAAAAATTGGATATTTATAATTGTAACTGATATTGACGATTCAGAAGAAGAAGTAAGACATAAATTAGAATACCTTAAATTAGAATTTTTTAAGAGATATCGCGATGATCTGAAAAATTGGGATTATGATATCGTGAAATTTGAAAGCTTTGATGAATTTGTCATAAAAAATATATTTATTCCCCCCAAAATTCTATTAGTTGGAACTCCTGGAACAGGGAAATCCACTATTTTAGAATTGTTTCCTGGTGAAACTGTCATAAAAATTGACGAAGATATGAATGATATTTTAGAAAAATCAATTCAATTGCCAAATTTAGAAGGTATTCTTGAGATCATTGTTAGAGAAATGGATCTAGAGGACTTGGTTGAAAATTTAAAGAATTATAAACATTTCGTTGATTCTGTTGATATCATTTGTTTCTTAACGAATTCAGGAGGAATGAACGTACGCAAAACCCATAAACTTCTCTTATTGTTGGAGCCAAAAATAAAAAAAGCAGATTTTTATGTTATCGCTAACTTTCAGGATGTTAGCACTTCTCACGTACCAGAAAAAGTCGAAGAATTTTTTAGAGTTAAAACTTATGGTTTATCGGCGATATCGAAAAAGGCAGAAAAAGAAATCTATGAGATTTTAATCGAAATAGTAAATAGATCGATTCTAAAAAAGATTAATAGTTCTCAAAAAGTAATATGCAAAAATGAAAGAGAAGAAAAAGAAGAAGATGATGATATTATTATTTACGTAGATTAAAAATATTGATAAAAAAATGGATTATTATAATTATCTAAATTAAATTAAAAATTTACAGCTCCTATAGATTTAAATAAGTAGATTTACTCTTTTAACTTGAAAGATGGGAATCGAACAGATTACTAAAATCATTGAACTCGCAAAAGAAGCTGCGAACGGGAAGGATAATTTTAAAGAAGGAGCGGTTGGGTCTAATGGCTACGGATTTGTGTTTAGAGCTGCTGATGTAAACCCAAGTCCAAGCAACCCATATATTTTTTCTGTTAGTAGCCAAAAGCTCTGTGGGGCGGGAGCTCAACGAGATTTTTTAGAAAGGGTAGAGGGAAATAGCTTATCGCAAAAATTTGAGACAATTCGAAACATAAGTCATGGCAAAATCAGCCAAGTAGATTTGTTTAGGTATGAACGTAATTTTGATTTGCGTCTGGCAGGATCTGTGAAAACTCTTGTGCCAGACCTCTGGTTTGGTGGATATGAGCGTGTCTTTGATGTGTGGATGTTTGCAGTAACTCCTGAAGGGCATATGTTTCCCGCTACGCTTTATTGGCGTCAATCAGGACTCTCATTTGGCGCATGGGCTTCATATGGGATGAGCTATTTTTTAAAAGAAAGATTTTTTCCTGAGGATTTCGTGAATCTGATAAATTTCACTCCATTCGAGTCTTCAGACGAGGAATTGAATCTCTTTCTTGATGCCCTTGAATTTGCCTTAAAAAAGGTTCCCGTATCTGATTTCTGGGGTGTTAATTTAGCAGATTATGGTTACGTATACATAGGAATAAAAAATGGAGTCCCTTTTGAAAGACCATTATATCCAACTAAATATTCTAATGATGCTGAAGCTGGGAAAGAGCTTGAGTCATTGCTCGGTAAAAAAATTAAAACAGCGGATGGTGAATCATTTACTATCTACCGATTACCAGACGACCGGTGGCTATACTGTATAGAATTTGAACATTCGATTCTCTCGAAGGGAAGAAATAAGATGTTTAACTATGCAGGTTTTATATTAGATATATATAACAAAATCATGAATGAAAAAAAAAAAAAGAAGCAGAGAAGGAGCTTGAACCTTTGCTTGGGAAAGAATTTAAAACCGAAAATGGTTATTCGTTTACTATTTACCGATTACCAGACGACAAACGGTCATACTGTATTGAGTCTGAGCCTGAGATGTGGGAAGAGCTAATGCCTTGGCTGTGGCACACAAGAGAGCGACAATATACTCATACTGCTGAAAAAGTATTAGATTTATACATGAAACTTATGAATGTGAAAAATAAACGATATATACGCAAAAAAATTAGCAAAATGAAAGGTAAACTATTAATATATCAGAGAATGCTGAAAAATAAGAAAATCTTGGACGCACAAAGAAAAAATGAAACACGAAAAAAAAAAAGAGCTAAAGTAAAATTTAAAAATTAACCAAAATAGCTGGGAAACTTGTAGAATTTATCGTAATTTTGTAAATTGGCCCCAAAATCAAGAAAAAGTCCTTTCCTATTCTCCTCAACATAGATTTTATTGCCATCGATGGTATCATTTCCGCCATAAACGGTGATTGAGGTCCTTGGAATTTTTCTCTTTTTTTTTATTATGTAATATTTTAAGTCCTTTCTTATTAAGTCTTTAAGTATGTAAAGTTTTTAATTTATTATGGGAATTCTAATAAAACCAAAAATAATTACAATAATTCGTATTACACTAAAGGAACTTAAGAAGAAACGTTTATTTTTGAGAGTATAGACAAAAAACATAAGCACTGAGATAATGCTAAAAATAAGAATAGAAATCCTCATCGTGTTTTGAATGCCAATATAGTTAGCATATTGACTATAATTGAACAAATAAAGATGCCATGAAATAATGTAGCCTACTAAATCAAGAATATATGAAACCACTAATATTATTCCAGAGATTCCTAAGATCTTCCACCAAGAAAATTTATTCTTATAGCTAAAAGCAATAAAAGTAACTCCGAGTAAGATATAGATCATATTCCCAATAACAGCAACAGAAGTAAAATAGCTAAATAAAATTATTGACTCTGCTTCCGTTAGAGATGAACTATATATTGCTGGAAGAGTTATTCCTATAACACTCCAAACTGACATAATTGCCCCTATAACCACAAATGAAGTTGTATATTTAATTTCACTATCTCGATCCCTCAATGTAAGACCTTCAATCATAATTAAACTGCTTCCAATTAGAGATAATGAAAACAAAAACCATCCATAATTGTTATACCACATAAGAGCATAAAAAAACTCAAATCTTATAGTCATAGTTAATCATCTTCCTCCTCTAATTGCCCTCTATGAAGTTGTTGTAACTCGTATCCGCAACCAATGCAAAATTTCTGCTCTGAAGTTACAACTTTCTGGCCACATTCAGGACAAAATTTAACTATACCCAAAGGAATATCTGAGGGGGTAATTTCAACGTCAATCCTTTTCTTTGGCATAGTTACCTCTAGTTGTCGTTTTTTATAATATTTAGAGATTCCAAAACCAATTATCATCAAACCACTTCCCAAAAACATGCCAATTACTCCAAATCCGGGATCTAAATAGCTCCAGAAACCTACCCCAATACCAATATCAAATGCTATATCCATGGCTATCATCCAGACTATTGAAAATATTAGGATGATTAATGATGTTCCTAACCAGAAATTGGATCTTTCTTTACCCTCTTTCAAATGTTTTCGATAGATAAAGGGTGAGGCAAAGGATATAATGATACTTATAAAAATGATAACAGAACAAGTCATTGAAGGAATTAAAATATCTGGATTAGTCGAAAAAGCAGCACCCTCTAAATCTGTATAAGTGTAAGGATCATAGACATCAATTCTCACAAAACCCCATAACCATATGTAAAATGAATTTCCAACCATATCTTCCATGTAAGCAGCAGGAGTTAGAAATGCTATAAAGGCTATAACAGCTCCAAAATAAGGGAAAATCCATACATACTTAAGAATATCTGTCTTAATAGGTGTCCTAATAGGCATAGATGAATTTTTTAACATAATATCTTAACATTTTTGTCTTTAGTTATAGGAAAAGATTTAGTTTCTTTAATATATAAGTTTTCTGGTAGAGATATGAAAACAATTTCATGTCTTCATGCAATAATTTCTTTTTAAAATTAATTAATCTTTAAAATTCAATTTTCTCTTAGCACTTAAATAGCAAAATTTCACTAAGCAAAGTGAATGATTTAATTGTTTTCAGAGTAGTAATAAAGATACTCTCAGAGGGTTTAAATAAAAAACAAAGAATCTAGTTTATATAGAAGCCAAATTTGTCCAACAATGTTATTTTTAAAAAGATGAAAATCTCTCAAACTTTCGAGCTTTTTAAGTTTTTTATGATTGGTGATAGTAAAAAAGTACCTGAAAAAGTTGAAGAATTTTTTAGAGTAAAGACCTATGGTATTTCAGCGATATCAAGAAAAGCTGAGAAAAAAATGTATGAAATTTTACTTGAAATAGTAAATAAGTCAATTCTAAAAAAACAAAATACACACCAAAAAGTAATTGATGATTCTAAAAAGGAAGAAGATGATGATATTATAATTTTCGTCGACTAACTTTGTAGATTTTCTGAGATCTATAAAATGAACCAATAATATTCAATAAACTGTTTAATCCTTTAAGTATTTGAATTATTTTTCTCTTCTACAATTTTGTAATTAATAATTTTATCATTCGGGGGTTTCTGTTGCTTAATTTCTCGATCTTCAGAAGATATTATTGTTGGATGATCATGATCATTTGATTCTGAATCGTTTTTTTCCTCGTTCATATAATTTCACCATTATATAAATATAAAACGTATAATCACTATGTTAATTCCGCACAGTTATTTTAAATAATCAACCAATGTATTATTAAATTAATTATTAATAGAATAAAATTAGAAATCTAAAATGATATCTAAAATACTCATCATAATGGCTAATGGTGTACTGTGTTATTCAAAAACCTTTGTGGGGAGTGACGACATGGATTATGATTTAGTAAGTGGATTCCTCACTGCTATTAGTAGTATTGCTAAGGAAATTGGTGGCGGCGAAATAAGAGCCTTAAATTTCAGAAATTTCAATTTTGTGTATACTTATGATGAAGAAAAGTTATGTATGTTCATTATTGTTACAGATATTGATGATCCTGAAGAAGAAGCACAAGAAAAACTAGAATTAATGAAAAATCAATTTATTAAACAATTTTACGATGATTTAAAAAATTGGAAATGTGAAACAGGAAAATTTGAAGTATTTGATGAATTTGCGGAAAAGTATATTTTTATACCACCAAAAATTTTATTGGTAGGGGAACTAGGTGTAGGCAAAACAACTATTATCAATCTTTTTGAAGGAGAAACAGTTTTAGAGTTAGATGAAGATCTGAACGAAATCATACAAAAAACTATCCCGTTAACAGATTTTACAAGAATAAATGAGGTTGTATTACGAGAACTCGATTTAGAAGATTTAATTAAAAATTCAAAAATTTATCGCCCATTATTAGATTCAGTCGATATAATTTGCATAGTTACCAATTCTGGGGCAAGTAATTTAGGCAGAACCCAAAGATTATTCTTTCAATTAGTAAATAAAGTAAAGAAAGCTGATTTTTATATAATAGCCAATTTCCAAGATTTACAGAATACATCATATGAACCAGAAAAAGTAGAAGAAATTTTTGGAATTCCGACATATGGCTTCTGTGGTATTAAAAGAGATGCTAAAGAAGAGATTTTTGAAATAATAAATGAAATGCTAAGGATTTCAATTATAGAAAAGATAGAAAGTAAACAAGTTTAGAGGAGTTTGTGTAAAAGAATCAGAAGATCTCATGTTTAATGTTTATGAAAATATATTACATATATTTATAAAAAACATAAGGAAAATTAAAGTCAAAAATAAGAATTTATTTATTGTTAGAGAAAATTAAAATTCTGGTATGATATCGCATATTTATATTATTACAATGGATGGAGTTGTGCGCTATTCTAAATCATTTTTTGGTTCCACCTATGAAAATAGTGATATCATAAGCTTTTTAACTCTTATTACTCGTGTAAGCAAAAAGATTGGTGGAGGCTATATAAGATCATTAAATTTTGAGAATTTTAATTTCGTCTATGCTTACGGAAATCAAGATTATGTATTTATTATCATTACAGATAGTCATAATCCGGAAGAAATGGCGAGAGCTAAGTTAGAATTGCTAAAAGAGGAATATTTAAAATTATTTAAGAAAGGATTAGAAAAAGGGAAAGTTGAAAATGAAACACTTGAAGAATTCACCGATTTTATTGAAAAGCAAATATTCCTTTCTCCCAAACTTTTATTAGTAGGTGAGGAAGGTGTTGGAAAAAAAACAATTATGGATTTATTCCCTGGAGATACAATCTTGGAATTAGATGATGATATGACTGAAGTGGTTGAAAAAACCGTTAAAAGTTCTAATATAAAAGGGATAAATAAGTTTGTGTTAAGAGAAGTTAATTTCCATGATTTATTAGAGAATTTTAGTAAGTTCAAACCCCTAATAGAAACAGTAGATATCATTTGCATGGTTACAAACTCAGGGGCGGGTAATTTAAGCCGGACTAAGAATTTATATTCTCGCTTAAAAGAGAGAGTAAAAAACGCAGATTTTTATATATTAGCTAATTTTCAAGATTCTATAAATTCTGCATTTGAGCCTAACAAGATCAGTGAATCTTTTGGATTACAAACCTTCGGATTTTCTGCTATTCAAGATGACTCTAAAGAACTTATTAATCAAATTATCAAGGAAATTTTAGAAACATCTATATTGAATAAATTTAACAAGCAAAATCTTAATATAAATACTTTAAAAGAAATTAAGAAGTAAAGATTATGATGAAATTTGATGAAAATTTTGTATTTCCTGTATATATTAATGAAGATGTCTTGATTAAAATCAAATTCTTATGTAAGAATTTTCAAAATGAAATTTTTGGATATCTAATTGGTAATATCTTGAAATGGAATGAAAAGATTTATGTTAAAATTAAGAAGCTTCTTTTTCTTTTAGGTGCAATCCATAGTGATAAATATTCAACAGCTCAAATAGAGGGAGCTGCCGGAAAATATGAGAGAAAATTTCGAAGATTGAAAAAAAGAAGTGCAGATGATAGTTTAAGAGTTGTTGGTTGGTGGCATTCTCATCCAGATTTTGGATGTTTTTTATCAAAAACCGATTTAAAAACTCAAGTTTATTTTTTTCCTGAATCCTATCAAGTAGCTTTAGTCGTTGATCCAATAAGAGATGATTTACAATTTTTTACTCTAGATAAAAATACCGAAAAGGGTTATAAAGAAGTGAGTTATGCAATTCTTGACATAAATTCGAAATAACCTTATAAATATCATATAAATGCCAAGTAGAGAAAAAAGAAATGAGGAATTAAAAGTCTATGGTCTTGAATCCATAGACACGGATAAATTTGATCGTCAAAAACGTATTAGTGGATGGGATCAAAACAAAATTTCAAATGCAACGGTTATGATTATTGGTGTGGGGGCTACGGGAAATGAAGTTGTGAAAAATTTAGTGTTAACCGGTATTGGAAAATTGATATTGATCGATTATGATTTCATAGATTTCTCTAATCTAAATCGTTGTGTGCTATTTAATCGCCAGGGTGCTCAAAATAAAGATTATAAGGTGGATGTGGTAAAAAATTCATGTGAACAATTAAATCCCGATACAGAAATTATAGCCATTAAAAAAGATTTAAATGATATTGATAAAAATCTCTACCAAAAATCCGATGTTATATGCTCATGCCTCGATAATGTCGAAGCGAGATTACAAGCAAATAATTATGCATACTTTTATGGAATTCCTTTTGTAGATTCGGGAATTGAAGAATTCTTTGGAAGTGTTCAATCAGTATACTCCGAAGAAAAAGATGCAGCATGTCTACAATGTAGTATATCTAATGCTGATCTCGATTTAATGTGGAAAAAATTCTCATGTACAGGTCAAGAAATTCAAGGTGAAGATGGTGAGACAATTGCAAAGATAGCAACAATTATAACAACAACTTCAATTATTGGTGGTCTACAATCACAGCAAGTACTAAAATTTATCTTAGGAATTGATCATTTTAAAGAATATGGTAATTGGAATTCTTCTATAGGTAAACCACTGATTGGTAAGCAGCTAAATTATAATGGATTATTAAATAAATTTAGAGTTGTGGAGAAATTGAAGAATCCTGATTGTTGGACGTGTTCATACAATAGGAAAAATTGAAGATGATTATACAAATTAAAGATCGAAATTAGAAATTTTAAAAATGCATAAAAAATAATAAATAAAAAATCAATAATAATTATGGTTTAATTTTTAAAAATTAAAAATGAGGGGTAAAAGAATTGCCTGAGTTGCCTTTTGAGATTTGGAAAGATCGCATCGAAAATGAACTCAACAATATAAAAAAATTACATGTGTTGGAAGAAAATTCAATAATTAAAGGAGAGAGTAGTGTTGAACTCACATTAAACATCAAAGCATTAGGACTCATCAAAAATAAAGAAGAATTAATGCCACAAAGATCTCATCGAATTTTCTTAAAAATAAATCGATCATTCCCATATCCAGGTGGTATCGATTTTTCGTGGTTAACAAATATTTTTCACCCTAACATTCATCCTGTTCAAATTCCTCCGGGAGGTTCTGGTACGGGATATATTTGTCTTAATGTCTTAAAAAAATGGTCACGATTATCTGATTTAGAAACAACTGCTAAAGCTCTTAAAAGTTTAGTAGAAAATCCTAACCCTGATGATCCTCTTAATTATCCACCATGCTTAGAGGCTGCTGAATTATTTAAACATAAATCAATGGCTAATATTAAGGAAGAACTTAATATTACTGAGGAAAAAATTGAGGAAAAAGAGGAAGAAGATGAGGATGTTATAATTTTAGATGATTAAGTAAGAATTTTTAAGTTGGTTGTTAAATTACGACCCACCGATAACTTTAGCCCATAGAATTAATTTATCATTTTCTTGTAGACCAAATTTGTGAACAGCATCCTCAATAGTTATAGTATTCGGTAATTCTTGATCTTTAAGGACAAGGGTATATGAACGTTGTTCTGCGCTTATAATACCCATGTGTTTTATAATAATATCTACGATTCTTTCAATCTGATGATGATTTTTAACATCTAATTTAATTAATTTACCTGTTCTTGAATCTTCAACTGAAATTCTCATTTTTTTTCGCACCTTCAATTTTATTTTTATATAGTAAATATTATTTTTGTTGTTTTTAATTTTTATTTTTTATAATTTGATTTTTTCCATCTTATTCAGAGCTATCTCGGTTTGTATTACTTGAATCTGATTTATTTCTAATTGATAAATAAATTATAAACCCAATAAAGAACGGAATTATCCATACTATTAAGACCCATGTCGCAGCATTAATTTGTTTTCTTTTAGCATCCCTATATACCCATAATGCCAAAAATGTCAATATAGAATAAGGTATTACTAAAAATATTAAGAGTAACAACGCTACCAAAAAATATAAATCACCTAAAACAGAAAAAATCATAAATATCATTTTCTTTTCCTCTCTAATAGTTTATTTTACTTATGTACTTTTTTATTTTTTACTATTTTTGATGGCTTGTGTGGTTCTTAATTTCTTCAATTTTAGGGAAATTTTTTTTTGGTGGGGCATGTTCTACTACCATTTTAATCATTGAATTAAATTTTTTTAGATTTCTGAAAATTTTAGTATTTTCTTTAGATTACTGATATTTACCTTGTTTAAGAGACTAAAAAACAATTTTACAAAAGTTAATTATGTGTCAATAATTACTTAGTTTAAATTTTAAAACATTAGTTTTTGAACGCATTATGAAAAGCACTGAAAATAATGAAAAGATAGGATCTGAGAGCTCGGAGAATCAAGGAGAAAAAACGAAAAAACCTAGGAAACAACCAAAAAAAACGCAAGGCCAAATTATTCAAGAAGCTCTAGGTTTGGGGCCTACAGATATCCAAGATGTTGAGAAGAAGCTCTTTATTGTTCGATTTGTAGATTATTTCTCTGAAGAAACCTTTGATTTCATCTTTAAGGATAGCACTTTAAACCAATATGTAAAACAAATTACAACACATATAAATGAGTTTAGTGAAGGAAGGGAAGAAGATAGAATTTTAAAACAAAGTTTCGAATCAAAAGGAATTTTGGATATTGTAAACACGCTAAAACAAAAAGCAGAAGAGCTTGCTCTTAGTAAAGGCATGAATAGTTCAATGGATAAACGATTGCGGAAGTTAACTCTGTTAATTACATTACCATTATTTGCTGCCATCTTGGTAATATCATTTATCCTGGCTTTTCCTATTTTCGTTCTCTTTCCGGTCTTATGTGTCTTTTGTATGTTACCTCAATTAATTAAAGGTAATGTCGTTAAGAAATGGTTTGCATTTAAAGAGCAGAATAAGAATGAGATTTATTCTGAAAATCGAGAAGAAATAATGATTTTAAAGAATTTTGCAGGGGAATTATTGGATAACATTAGATCAAGACTTATAGAATTAAGAGTACCTCTTCAGTTAATAAAATTTGTGCTCCATAGTAGAGATTATGATAATCTAAACCTAATTAATCAAAAAGATATAAGAGGAACGATGCAATATTTTTATACTTTTGAATACCCCCCAGATGTGGAACCATTTCCAATACCACAGCAGCTTCTAGAATATCAAGGACCTATAATCTCTGAAAAAAAGAAAGCAGAAAAAATGGAGAAAAATTTTATTGTACTTACAGATATGAAAGGCAGAGATGGAGTTATTAATTATTTTGTACCAGCGCTCAAAGATAAATTCGCTGAAAAGATTAATGATATGTTAAATAACTCTGAATTTAGTAAATCTCCAAAAAAATTTAAAGAAATTTTATCCGATTATTCAGAAAATATGGCAATTTATTGTATATGTGGAGAAATTGCTGAAATTAGTAATGTCCAAATTTGCAATTGGAAAAATCAATTCAAATTTTACCTATTTGAAGGAAAGGAATGTAATTGTGGAGAATCAGTATATGCACTCTCTCTAATGGACGAATCTGATGAAATTCCTGAAGAACTCAAAGATATTTTCTTAAATTAGATTTTTATTTCTTTTTTATTTTTGAATACCACTCAAAAAGTAATTTATATCCCCGAACAGCTCGTTCAATCTCATTTTCAAAAGCAGGTATTTTTAATTCTGAAGCAGTTTTGATAACTCTTTTAGCGCCATCATGTTCTGCTTGAATCAAAACAGTAATTAATGGTTTATTTGGAAATGATTTTTTAATATTAGCAAAAATATTAAAGTCAAATTCGATTTCAATGAAGAATTCTAAAGCTAAAATTAATCCATCAACAGCTTCATCTTTTAACAGAGCTTTTGAGGATATATTGTAGATTTCACAGATTTTTGTACCTACAAACTTTTCTGGAGGCCAATAATCAACAGGATTTCCTAATTTACATGTAGAACCTCCTACTTTATCAAGAATAATCTTTTTATGTTCTTGACTCACTTTAGCCAGTGATAATCCTTGTTTTCTCATTTCTTTAACAATTAAATAAATCGCTCCCGAGCTTGGTCCGATTATCCCTAAATTAACACCTTTAGGTTCTGGACACCATAAAAATATTTTCGCAAAATCAAAAAGCTCAATATAATTTAATACACTAATTCCACCAGCGTTAATTAACTCAGTTTCTTTTGATTCATCCTTTCCTACATAAAAAAATAGTACTGGTTTTATTGGTGCAATATCTTTTACTACTCTGATGATATCGTTTGTGATTTCTCTTAAAAAAACTGAAATTACTTTAGTCGTTTCATCTTCTTTAAAATACTCTAATACATCTGCATCATTAATATCAAATCCATATCCTAAATGAATCACCTTTGAAATGGGTAACTCTTGAGATGGTGCCCACCAACCCATAGCACCAGCTAATCCTCCCGATTGGGCAATAAAACTAACCCCTTCTTTAATTTTTCGATGTTTTCGCATAAGATACTGTCTTACGGGGATTATTGAGGTAGTAAAATTATGATTAAAATTAATAATCCCTATCATTGAAGGTCCCATATAGGATACACCATATTTTTTACTAATTTCGTTTAAATTTTGTATTAATATGGGATCCTCTGTTTCAATTCTCAACTCTGATTCAATAGCAATATTTTTGACTCCAAATTTCGCTACTTTTTCGAAGATTTGTTCAATCTGTTTCCCTACAACGATTACTGCCAGCTCTGGAATTTCAGGTAACTCATCTAAAGAATGATATGATTTTATTCCTAAAATCTCATCAGCGTTAGGATTCAGTATATATAAATTCCCTCTATAAAAAATTTCTAAAAGATTCTTTAGAATGGTGTAACTAAAGGTATAAGCTTTTCTTGATACACCAACTATTAATATACTTTTCGGGTTAAAGAAAGGTTCGAGATCTTTCAAAATAAATATTCAGATGATTTTTATATTTATAGAATTTTGGAATATTAACACTTTATAATATTTTATAATTTAACTAGATTTATTTAAGTGTTTCACATAATCTATAAATAATCACTTCAATAATTCTTTAAAATGACAGTTGTTTTGGGTCTAATATTCGGAATTGTCAATACTTTAGTTTTGCATCTTGCTAAGGCTATGGAACGTCATGGTATTGAAATTTTTTCCAGAAAGAAATCTTTTAAAGAAAAAGGGAAAAAACCTCTAATCTACATAATTGGCTTTGTATTAAATAACACAGTAGTGATTTGGCAGATTATAGGCACAACCTTTGCTTCAGCTGCCGTATTTTCTAGTGTTTTTGGTTTAGGATTAATTTTATTAATGCTTTATTCTCATTATATATTACATGAAGAGATTGACATAACCGAATTAATAGGAGCCATATTGATCATTATTGGAACAACAATGGTTGGATTTTTTTATATAATGGAACCACAAATAACAGGGACTATCAACTATGTGAATTTCTTTATGCTTATATTAATAATGATTGTACTATTTTCAGTTCTTATAGGGTTTTCATGGAAAACCAAAATTGCTATTGCATTTATTTTTGGTGCGGTAGCAGGAACTCTGGGTGGAATGGATAATGTGTTAAAAAGAATTGGATTGACCTCCAGCAATTTTATTGAAGCTTTTGCGGGAGTTTTTCAGTTAGAACTTGATAGTTTCATTTTTCTATTTAGCTTCCTTGCTGGTTTTTTTGGAATGATATTAACCCAAATAGGATTTGCTAAGGGTGCGGATGCATCAAGATTAGTACCCATGTATAATTCATTGTATATAGTAGCACCAGTTCTTTTTGAATTAGTAATTATAAATGGAGCAATAGTATCGATGGGAATAACATTTTCAATTATAATTATAATTATTGGAGTTTTTATGATGAATATTTTTAAGAAAACAGAAAATAACCCACAAAAAAAGATAATTCTGGAGTAGATTCAAAAAGTTATATATCCTAAGCTTCAGCTAATTCTAATTCATAAATTGGTATTTCTTTTCTTCTTTTATCATCATATAATGGCAAGCCTGCTTGTTTTAATAATTCTGGAGTTTTATATTTCAGAATTACAATCTGACAAGAACTAGCTATTTTCATTGATGCCACTCTTAATCGATCTCTAATTAATGGAAGGTTTCTTATATATGTTCCTACATCAACAACAATTTGTCCTGCTCTAACTCTCGCGCATACTCCAGTAGACCTTCCAAAAGAGTTTCTCATTCCGGATTGTACACGATCTGCTCCGGCAAATGCTAACATTCTATTCTCTCTGTACTTTTGAAATGGT
Organism: uncultured archaeon; assembly: GCA_964409945.1. Lineage (GTDB taxonomy): Archaea > Asgardarchaeota > Lokiarchaeia > Sigyniarchaeales > SOKP01 > Loki-b32. The sequence goes on from CAYPFJ010000058.1 coordinate 19,438, forward strand.
TTTGGCCGTACTCGAAGTCGATAATTTTGTCGTCCGAGCTTTCTTTGAAGAACACCATTGATAGTGATTCTAATCGCCTCCAGAGCATTTGAAGAGATTTGTATTTGAGAATTGACTTTCAAACCTACGACAAGTTCAAAATTTTCCCAAGGCATTTCTTTGTTTCCGCCCCAATACCTTACTATCTTGCTCTGTGCCCCACCACGTGCATATTCGCGTCTGCGATTTGAAGATCTTTTATATTGAAAAGGTCTTCTACTCCATTTGCTATAACAGTGCCAGGGTCTCTTATGTGCGATGTCTAATCACCTTTTTAGCTAATTATTTCTAATATTATTAAAGATCGGTAAATTTAGTCAAACTAAATTTTTTTATTATAATTGTTTAAAATATCTTATTTCTAATAAGTTTTATTATGATTAAGGTGAGACATTATCATTTTTACTCATTTATTGGACATCTGAGATCACAATTTTTTAACCATATACCTGGAATTAATTTATAGCGAGTTTTTTGAGTATATTCCTTATAGCCTTCAAGTCGCTCATTTAGCATTTTGTCCTCTCGAATTGTGCGGAGAATTATAATTATGACTATAAACATACATGGTATTAAAGAAAACAACGACCCGAGAGCAAAACAATGAGAAATGTATAAAACAATAACAGTAAAAATTATTTTAGCTATTGTAAGAGAAAAAGAATAATAAAAAAAATAAAGATTATTATTAAAATAATTTATTTTTTCTTGAATTCATTTGGTTTTCCACCAGATGCAAGGAATTCAGCATATTTTTTCAAACTTTTTAAAAGCATTTCTCCGGCTATTCCTAAAATAGGTTCTTGGTTTGCATCATCAAATTCCGACCAAATTGTAGCTTCTACGATCTCTCCTTTAGGGTTTAAAATGTATCCTAAACTTGTCATAGGACTTCCTTCTTGAGTTGCGGAGAGACTATTAGGAGGGTCTGTTTTCATACGGGTAGAAGTCACATCTCCGACATTGGTTTTGAAAAAGTAATGGCCTTTACCAAGTTTTTTTACCTCATTTACCACAATATTCCATCTTGCATAATCATCATCGTCGTCTATAATTTTGAAAATTGTTTTTTGGGGTGCTTTAATATCTATTTTTCTTTCAACTTTAGGCATTAATCAATCACTAAAAATATTTCTTTTAATTTAATGTAAAGAGAGATTGTTTCGGGTTATTAATAAAATTTTTGATTCAAATTTTTTTTCAATAATACTCAAAATTAAATAAGCTCCACATTTAAGTCTCATAAAGAATAATTAATGATGGCTAGCTCAATAAAAATCTAAAAATTATTTGATTACTAGAGAGAGATCTATGATCGATATTGAAACAGCATTGAATCAGAAAACCGAACTCTTATGTAAGGGATTATATTTAGATAGTAAATTAATCCCTCAGTATAGAGAACAAGGAATTGAAATTGATTTCGGAAGAAAAGGTGGAGCTGGACCCTCTGGAGGAAGATATTTTCTATTAGATGATGATGTCACGTTAGTAAATGTCGCACTCTGGAATAATCCTAACAAAACCGAATTATTTTTAAAAGAGAATAATGGAAGTTTCTTCGAAATTTATAATAATAAAAATAAAAATAGTATTGGAAAGTTAAAGTTAATTCAAAATCCACAATTCTACAAACCCGAATTTAAAACTTCAGACGGAATTCCAATGAAAAAGATAGCTCTAGTACATGGAATAGACTGTTTAGCAAGCACAATATATCAGAAATGTGTATATTGGGCTTGTGGAGAGGCATGTACTTTCTGCGGTATTGAAATAAGTTTGCAAAATGATGCAACTATTGAAGAGAAAACTGCTGACCAGATGTCAGAAGTTATTACTGCTGCTAAAAAAGAGGGAAGGTGTGCTCATATGACTTTAACTAGTGGAACGGATGAAACTATTGATAAAGGGGCAAATAGATATATTGAATTACTAAAAGGCGTAAAAAGGAATCACCCAGATATACCTATACATGTTCAAATTGAAGCTTTAGAAGATTTAGAATATATCAATAAATTAAAGGAAGCTGGAGCTGATACAATTGGTATCCATATTGAAGTACTAAATGAGAAAATCAGAAGAGAAATTACACCTGGAAAATATCACTTATCCTATAACACATTTGAGAGAAATTGGAAGCACGCAATAAACTTATTCGGAAAAAATCAGGTTAGTAGTTATATTTTAACGGGATTTGGAGAATCTACATCCGATTTTTTAGGAGATATAGAAAAAATAATCTCAATTGGAGTTATTCCATACATTACACCCGTAAGATCCATTCCGGGGAAAAAAAATTTACCCATTACAGATTTTAATGATTTAATAAAAATATATAGGGAAAGTGCCGTATTAATGAAACAATATGGTGTTAATCCTTTAGAGAACCGAGCGGGCTGTGTGAGATGCGGGGGATGCTCTGCAATTAAAGAAGCTTATAAAGCAACTTAAACTTTAAAATAGGTATTGCTTTTTTATAAAATTAATATCATATTTCAAATTATATACTAATATCATGTTGTTAAAAGGAAAAAATGTTGTTATTACTGGTTCAGGTAGAGGTATTGGAAAAGCATTAGCAATAGCTTGTGCAAAAGAGGGAGCTAATGTAGGATTAACTTCAAGAACTCTTGGAGAATTAAATAACACTAAAAAAGAAATTGAAGAATTGGGAAATAGAGTAAAAATAGTTGTAAAACCAGCAGATATTACTAAATTTGAAGAAGTTGAGAAAGCATTTAAAGAATTTAATAATGAATTAGGTTTACTTAACGGTGTTATTGCTAACGCTGGATATTCTCGCATGTGGACCACTCATGAGTTTATAAACGAAAAGTTTGCTGAAATCTTGAACATAAATGTGCTCGGAGTCTTCTATACATTTAAAGCGGCTTACCCATACATGAAAAAAGATGATAAGAAGGATAAAGCAAGGTTTATAATTACTGGAAGCGAAGCGTATCCAAATGCTCCATCGAAACTTACAGCATATGTTGCAACTAAATATGCGGTCGTAGGAATGCAAAAAGCAATGGCAGCAGAATATAAAAGAGAGAACATTAATTTTTCAATGGTTCTACCAACGCAAGTAGATACGAGTCTCTTGAGAGGAAAGAAAGCGGGAGATGGGAGCAAACCAGAACATGTATTAAATCCTTGGGATCTAAATGATTATTATATATTTCTCTTGACTGAGAATGCTAATAGAATTAATAATGGTTTAATCTTTAGTTATGACTTTCAAGAAGTTAAGAAAGTATTAACTGAAGCACCTTCTGGTAAAAAGGAAAATTGGGAGGTTTTCAAAGACTATTTTAAGGAAAGAGCTCCAAAAAGTTATGATAACGTTAAAGATTATGGAAAGCTCGTCGATTTTATTATTTCTCGTTCCTAATAACAAAGTTTAGCTATTCAGTTTAATCATTCAGGTTTGAGTTTTTACTCTCATAAATAAAAAATGATTTTGCAAAATAGCAAAACTTACGTGAAATTAAACAATTTTCTAGCTTTATCAACTGTACCGGAATCAAATTTCCTAAATAAAGCATAAGCAGCAATTGGCACGACACATCCACAATTTTCACATAAAAGTGGTGAATTTCCCATGACGCAAAACTTTTGTGTTCCATCAGGATAGAAACTTTTTATTTGCCCAGTTTTGAATATGCAATATGGCACAAATTCTTTTGATAGGTATACTTCTAACATTTTTTTGGAATAGAAAATAAAATTTCCATATTCACGCATTACTTTTAAAATGTCTTTTATTGTCTTTTTTAATATATTACCTTTTAATAAAAGCGGACTGTCAGGATAGTCGGTATATAATTGAAAGATTAATCCAGAAGCACCATTATCATAAGCAATTTTAGCAATATCTTCAATTTCTTTGTAATTTAATGTCATGATGGCTGATGTAACAACCGGATTATTCTCCCGAATGTTCTGTATGACTTTATCAAAAATCTTTGCTCCTCTTATCATATCATGAGTTTCCTTGGTACCATCTATACTTACCCAGTATTTCGGTTGTTTATACCCACTAAATCGGGGTATTTTAATCACTCCATTTGATACAACCTGAACTGAGGGAAAAATTTTAATCGCTTCTTTTATAACATCCATTCTTAAAGTAGG
>CAYPFJ010000059.1:0-23479 GCA_964409945.1 uncultured archaeon
AAATTTTTCTAAAGTATTATTTTTCTTTATATTTAGCAAAATGGTGAATACTAATACCCCACATAAAGATAAGAGATAAATAATAATGAAAATACCTGTTAATGCTATATCAAAGCCTATTATAACGTTATAAAAACTGAGAATAACAATAATTTCGAGGAGGGTAAAATAACTCAGTAAAAAGTATGAAAGAAACCGAAAAAAGGGGATGGTACTCCTCTTAGAAAGGATGAGCAAATAGGATATTAATATAAGGAAAATTGAAGACTCTGAGTTAAAATAAAGTAAACTTAAAAATAATAAAAAGGATAAGAAATAAATTTTATAAAATTCAAAAACAGATTTTATTTGTATTATTTTGTTAAATCTTATACTATAATAATATAAAAACAATAATAAATTGGCAATGATAGCGCTTATCTGAATAAAAGGAATAAAATAAAAGATAGGAATTACAGATATTAATGAATAAAGAAATTCTATGTATAAACTCAATATCGATACAATAAATATTGTTAAAGTGATTTTTTTCAATAGCATTTGCTTTTTAGATGCAATAAACCTCAAATTCTCCAATATATAAAGGCTTATAGGTGTTAAAAACGTGAACGTTAATGAAAACAAGAAGACTTTATTAATAATAGATAAGAGAAATCCGAAAAATTCAATAAGTGATATGATCGAAAGACTAATGATTATCTTTACAGTTAACCATGATAATAACTTGGAAACAATTTTTATTTGTGTCAGTTGAAATTGTTTATCACATACGTTTAGGAATATAATAAAAATCACAAGAAAAAAGCCAATTAAGAATGAAATGCCTAATATTGTGGGCCACCAGATAAGAAAAGAAAAAAGCCCTGTTGTAAGTCCTAAAAATGTAAAAACGAATGAGATTGATATTATTATCCCATAGAGTCCTAGATCTTTAAAATATTTAATATTTGGATAATCGGGGAGATAATTAGACATCAATTCTACTGTATATATGTTCAAAATAAAGAAAGTTAAGAAACTACAAGCTAAAATAAGAGATGTTATTGGGGTAAAAACTAATTCTACAATAAAAATCGATGTTATATAATAAGAGATAAACAGTGTAAATAAAAACCACGAAATTAGCTCTGACAATTTGAATTGTTTAATGTATTTCTCTTTTAATATAATTTTAACACTTATGACTTCAGAAATCTTTACAAAACTAAAAAATAAGAATAAGGTTACAGTAATTATTAGAATTATGTTTGCTCTTAATCCAATTCTCGTCAATTCTAACCCTATAATCGTTGGTAAAGAAATAATCAAACAGGAGAAGATAATAAAATTAAATATTGTTAATTTTTTAACAAATTCTAAATTGAAATATTCTTGCTTGTAAGAATAATAAAAAAGGAAGAACCAAGAAAAGAGTAATGCAATTATTGGTATGAATATTCCATAAAAAGTATTGATTAATAGGAAAAATGGATAACAGAAAATGGTTGTAATAGAAATAGTAAATAAAATAATAATTTTAAGTTGATTTAAACTTGAAATATATTTATCCTTTATCTTAAGCTTTTGTGATAAATTAATTAGAATCAATAAAAAAACATAGAAAATATATATAGACGAATTTACAATATTCAATACAAAAATATTGAAATCAAAAACCAAACCTAGTAAAAATAAATTCAAACCAATTAGTACAGGAATCGAAGTAAATAATCCTGTAAGAATTATCGTATTTATAATGATTGCTCTTTTTATATGTTCAATTTTGAAAATTGCAGTTTTATATGAATAATATAAAAGTATATATAGGAAGCAGGAAGTAAGAATTGAAGGTATGACAATATAATATAAAGTATTGATTAATAAGAAGAAGGGATAAAAGAAGACAGTTGTAATAGAAACACTAAATAAGACAACAATTTTAAGTTGATTTAAATTTGAAATATATTTTTCCTTGATCTTAAGCGTTCTTGATAAATTTATAAGAATCAACAAATAAGCATAGAAAATATATGTGGAAGAATTTAAAATATTAAATACAAAAATATTGAAATCAAAAATAAAACCTAACCAGAATAAATTCAGACCAATTACTACTGGAATTGAAGTGAATAACCCTGCAAGAATTATTGTATTTAAAATGATTGCTCTTTTTATATGTTCAATATTGAAAATCGTTTTTTTATAAGACAAAAAGAGAGGGATGTATAGGAAGCAAGAAGTAAAAATTGGAGGAAAGATAATATAATAATATAAGGTGCCGATTAGTAAGAAAAATGAATAATAAAATATTGTTGTAAAGCTAATACAAACTGTTATGAGTACCTGTAATTTCAGAGAATAATTTGTTTGGTTTCCATCACTATTGACTTTTTTTAATATCTGAAAGCTGATTGTAAAAATTAGTAATAAAATATACAAAGTAAAATTAATTGTTGTCATTAATAAAAATATTAAATCAAAATATAAACCTAAAAAATATAATTCTAAACCTGTGATAGTTGGAATTAAAGATATTGTAATTGCTAATAAAATACTATTTATTCTTATAGATTTAGAGATAAGTTGAGGGTATAGTTTTTTCTTTCTTAAATATAAAATTGGTATGAAAATGATTATGTTAAAAACCATGAGAGGAATTATAAAAACATAAAAATTATCAAGTGTTAGCAACAAAAAATAGTAAAAACCTATTACTGAAGTATATAGCAGAATAAACGTGTTTAATTTTATATAAAGATCTTCAGAAAAAATCTCTTTTTTCGAAAATAGATTAATTATTATACAGACTAAAGCTAATGATAAATATGTTGAATACATTATATTCTCAAATAACGATAGCGCTTGAAAAGCGCCAAAAAACATTAAATTAAATAGAGAAAATAGTTCAACTGTTATTAAATAAGAATTGATTTTAACGTGTTTTTTAAATTTGAGTCCATCTACTCTTTCCAATGTTAACTCGAACTTTGATAAAAAGTAATAAAAAATAGAAGTAATAATGCAATCTATTGGTATTATAATATAGTAGGTAGTAAATAGAGATATTATGAATATAGATATAAAAAAATCAATTAAAACTATCCAGAGCGTGAAATAGCATAATTTCAAGAAGTATTCTAAGGGAAACACATTTAAGCTATAATTTATGTAAAGAAAAAAAATGAAAAAAATGGGAAATAATACAAACGTTATTATTATTCCTTGTAGAAAAGGAATTAGGTCGATTAAGAAATAGTTACTGAATAATATAAAAGTAAAAATAAATAATTCGACTAAAAAACTATTTATTAAAACAACGATTCTGAATAGTTTCGGGGATTTACTGTAAAAGTATCTTACTCCTAAAACATATTGAGAGATTAAAAGGATCACTGAAATAATTAATGAATGCAAGAGGATATTTGAAATGAGAATTAAAAAAGGATCTGTTGTATAAGCGGTATATTCAACAATAATAATAGGAAAGAATGTATATACTAATAAAGCAAAACTAGCAACAGCAAGTAAATTTTGAATTATAATAACATTTTCTTTAGTAAAATATTCCAATTTAACAAATACCTGCAAAACACCATATAAAGAAATACAAAACACCATAAAATTTAATAATACGGTCTCTATTATAGGTGGGATTATCCCAAAAGAGATGTATGTTAAAAGAGCAATAGAATTTAATAAAATTACGATTTTATTATATTTTTTTGAACAGAGGTCATACTTCTGCTCATAATGAAGAAGTATATATATGAATGGAAGAATAATTAAGATCAATAAGGGTATTTGAATCAGAAAAGAGAATGATGTAATTAATAGAATTAAAAATATAGATAAATAAGAATTGTACTTTTGATATTTAGTACTTAACAATGAGTAAGTTTCCTCTGATTTTTCAATTTTGCTAGGCTTATCATAAAGATCGAGTTTTGAACCATAGTAGTAATCTACATAAAACTTAGATTTAAAATAGAACACGATGAATATTATTGTTAAAAAGGAATTGTTTATCAGATCTAAGCTCGAATACTGAAATCCTGATAGACTGAATATGATAATAATAACAAAGGGTATTTGAATTAATAAAACAAAAATTAGACTAATTATAGAAACTACAAAACGTCGTTTAAAAGACGTTAATTCTTTCAAAATTGCGCTTTTTTTAACTATTGATTCATTGATTACTTTAATTTGGTTTTTAGTTCTTGTTAATGTGATGAAATAAAAGATTAAGTTTGTTATAAGAGCAAAAAGCCAAGAAAAGTTAGTATAAGCAGTAAAAATTAAAAAAATGATTTGAACGATGTGATTAATAACAACAAAGAAATTGTAAGGTTGCTTAGCGATTAACTTAAAACTACTTGCATGTTTGAATTCCTCTTCAGATAAGTCAAAAAAGTCTATTGGTTGGAAGTAATAATAATAATAGACAATATTATAAAGGATTGCGTAACTTATAACTGGAAGATGATAAAATGAGTCAAATGGGGAAATAAGTATAAAAATAGGAGTTGAAATAAATGATAATATAGAAATCAGAAAAAGGATATGAATTCGTGCAATGAGATTATTCTTTTTATTTAGAAAAAATGGATTATCTCTATATTTATCAAAAGCTTTATAAAAAAAAAGTAAGGCAAACATGAAGCTTACGACTGATAAAGATAATGCAATGAATAAGCCTACTCCAGCAAAATTTAAAATAGCAAAAAAAACAATCCCTACTATGAGGGGAGCAATAATTAAAAAAAATGAAAACCACCAGAATTTCTGAAGTACTTCTGTAGCTTTTCTAATCCTTTCTTGTGAATTATTGCTATTTTCTGATGACATCGCCCAACACAATTATTATTGTATCGTTAGAATAATGAAAATATTAGTTTATAAATATATCAACAGCATATTAACTAATGTGTAAAGAATATTTATAAGGTTTTATCAAATTCAAACATATTCAACACAAAAATTTAGAAAGTAAGAAAAAAACAGACAGTTTTCTCCAATTTTGATAAGTTTTTAATTTTTATGTATTTTAAAAACCAAACATCATTTGAAGTTCGGTAAAAAGCTTTTCTGTACTTCAATCATCTCATTAAAGATGTTTTCTGCCATTTTAAAACTCCCTACATTTGGATCGATGGCTAAACATGCGATCGCAATATCCTTAGATTTATTAAGAACTGCTTCAACACATAAATCTTGGATTGTGGCTTCTATACGAAGTATTGCTGCAATATTTCTGGGTAAAAATCCTACTTTCTCACCATGAACTCCATTTTTATTAACCGTAGCTGAACACTCTAAGATTAAATCTTGTGGTAAATTATCAACTATATTATTGTTAGGAATATTCACAGCAGTTTCATATGAATTAGCATCATTAATTATTGCTTCAATTATTGGAACAGCTCTTTCTACTGATGGTGCTGTAGATAACATTCCTTTCTTCGGATATTTACCTCTTTTAAGTCTTTTGTGCTTATTCAGATATCTTTTATAACGAAATTGCCCTTCTTTATCAATAAAATTTATCCAATCTATCATATCCTGAGTTTCTGTAAATTCTTCGCCAAACTGAAGGTATTCTCCTAGATGATTATCCCCTACATAAGGAAAATATCTAAATTTCTTAAAAACTTCAAATGTAAGTGTTGAAAACTCAAATCTTTCTTCATTTTCGGTAAAATAGCTCAAAGCATTTCCATTAAAAAAAGGAATTAAATCGTTCCCTGTAGATAGATCCTCTAAACCTAATAAAAATGCAAAATGATTAAGCCCCGCAACTTTCATTTTTAACTCATTAATAGGCTTATTAAATAATTTAGGTAAATGCTTTATCATAAACTCTATTTGATGGCATAAGCCAATAAATTTCAGTTTTTTTACACTTCTTTTAATTGCCAAGCAAACACGAGACATTGGATTTGAAAAATTAATCAAAAACGCATTAGGACAAATTCTCTCAGCATCCTTGACTATCTCTACAATTGGAGGAATTATCCTCCATGCATGAAAAGTACCACCTGGTCCTCCACACTCCCCTAAAATCTGTGTTGAACCGTGTTTTCTTGGTATCTCATAATCTTGGCGCCATAATTTCATTCGATCTCCAACTTCTATTGAATTAATTATAAAATCAGCACCCTTTAGAGCTTTAGACCGATCAGTTGTCCGTTCAATACTGAATTTATTATTATGCTTTTCATTTTCAGCTAGTAAAAGGTCATAAATTATTTCTAACTTTTCTTTATTAATATCATTAAGAACAATTGTTGAACCTTCTAAAACATCACTTAAATAGATGTCATTAAACATTGGAGGCCCAAATGATGTTGAGCCCGCTCCAATTAGAACAATCTTTTTATTCATCTTTCTCAAAATCCACGTTGTTAATAGATGATTTATTATCTTTAATAAACGTATTATCGATTTAATAAGTTATTATGGGGTTCCTTCAAGATTATACTTACTTGTCAATTAAAGCGACTTAATAATCCTAACAAATGGGAATAGAATGGGAAGATTTATAAGGTGATCCTAACTTAATTTAAATAATGAGTTTTTCACAATATACTATGGATTGGTATAGGATACATACTACAGTATTCCCTTTAATCCGTGGTATTAAGAGAGAATAAATCAAAATTCTTGACCTTTTTCTTATAATTTTTTTTGATTTGTTCTCTTTTAACTTTACATCTCATTGAATCTTATTTGAAATAGGTCAATATCAGATTTAAGTCTCCCAGTGAAGGATTCAAATAATATAGGAGGTGAAAAAAGCTGGAAGAAGAATCAGATAAAATGGATCTGATATTAGATTATTATAAAGATTGGGATTCTTATACTGCTCCTGTTATGATGTCATTAAAAGTCCCAAATGAATTCTCAGAAAGCCTTGAGGCTGAAGATGAGAAAAGATTGAAGGCATTGAGGGTAAAAATGAGTAAAAAACTGGGGTAGAATTAACAACAATCTTCTCTATATTTATAACTCTTTTTTTTTAAAATTATTACTAGATTATTAGTTTAATTCTTTCTATTGCTTCATATATTCGGTCTTTTGGTTGGGTTAAAGCAAATCTAACAAATCCTTCTCCATATTGACCAAAACCTATTCCTGGAGTAATTACTACTCCATTATTAATTAATTTTTTTACAAATTCCATACATCCGAAATCTCTATACTTTTCAGGAATTTGAGTCCAGACATAAAATGTTGCCTGGGGTTTGTCTGTTTTCCAGCCAATATCATTCAAACCCTTAATAAGGATATCTCTGCGTTTTTCATATATATCAACTGTTTTTTGCACAATATCTGGTTTTTTATTTGAAAGATATTCATCTAATCCTTTACTTACCGCTCTCTGTATAAACTTTGGGCAGCCAGAATCAATTTGCGATTTAATATTTCTTAATCCTTTAATAATCTCTCTATTACCAGCAACCCAACCACATCTAAATCCTGTCATATTAAACATTTTAGATGCACTATTAATCTCAACATGGTTTTGATCTATTTGTAATATCGATGGAGCAATGTAATCCCCAAAAGTAAACTCTGAATAAGGATTATCATGAACAATAAAAAAATTATAATCTTCAGCGTAATCTACTGCTTTTTTTAAGAATTCCTTCGAAGCAATTGCACCAGTAGGGTTATTCGGGTAATTCAAATACATTAATTTAGCTTTTTTAAGAACTTTTTTATCAATTGTATCTAACTCAGGCAAAAACTGATTCTCTCTTAACAAAGGCATTGAAAATGGTTCTGCATCACACAATTTTGTTGCGCCATTTTCGTAAACTGGATATCCTGGATTTGGACAAAGAACTATATCTCCTGGATTAATAAATGCTCTTGCAATGTTTGCAACACCTTCTTTCCCTCCAATCACATTTGAAATTTCGTCCTTTGGATCCAAATCCACATTAAATCTAACCTTATACCATCGTGCTACTGCTTCTCTAAAATCTTCTTCGCCCATACTCGCGGGATAATTATGATTCTTAGGGATTTTCACCTGTCTTATTAATTCACTAATAATTAGTTCAGGAGTAGATAAATCAGGATCTCCAATACCAAGAGGAATTAAATCAATGCCTTCTTTTCTTTTTTCTGATAATAATTGTTCAATTTCTACAAAAATATATTTTGGGAGTCTTTTTACTCTCTCAGAAAATTCTAATTTAATTTAAAACACCCTACTTTTAAAAATAGATTTAGAATATGTGAAATAAATCATTATAAAATGTTAAAAATTTTTCGAAAAAACTGTTTAAAACAATTCAATAAGTAAAAGGAATATAAAAAAGAAAAAATTAAGAGTCTATTATTTACTTCTTTCAGTATTTATCTCATATTCATTAGGATCCAATGTTTTGAAAGGAATTAAGTCTATGTTTATAACAATAGCCATAAACAAGAAAACAATAGCATAAATCCAAAATGCTTGTAACCCTGCTAACACTCCAATTAATATACTCGTTAGTTCCAATCCTATTGTTGTTCCTAGATTGACGAATGAATTACATGTTGCGTAATAAGTACTGTCCATTTCAGGATATAGCTGTGATTCTTGACCTATGACAGCAGAAAAAGCAGAATTTCTCCAACCAGCAGAAGTTCCAAGAAGTAACGCAAATATTATTAATACTGGCCACACAAGGGGGATCATAAATAGCAAGAAAGAAACGGAGGTTAAAATCAATGAGATATAAACACTTCGTTTTCTGGATTGTAAATCTGCCATTCTTCCTCCAATAATAGCCCCCGCAATAACTCCTAAACCAATGATGAGGGCAATAAAAGCTTGTGGAGCATATAACTCTTGTTGAGTAGGATCACCAATAAGATCCATTGAAGCACCAACAGCACTAACTAATCCCCATTGAATAAGTATAAAAAGAGGGATAAGTACAAACACTACTCCATCACAGAAAGCATTAAATAAAGAGAAGGCATAAACTTTCCAATTTTTTCTTTTGCCAAAAATTATCTTAAGATTCTCTATGGCATTTACTTCGATAGTCTTTACTCTTTCTTTAATAATCAATGTTGTAAATGAAAAAGCCATCATTGCGATCCCTAATCCTATGAAGATCATTTCTGTGGTTCCTCCTGTCATTATAATCAATACTATTAATAATGGTCCACCAGAGATTATTCCTACAGATCTAAATCCCCAACAAATTCCTTGTACCCGACCAAGTCTTTCTTTAGGATATAAATCTAAAATTAGTCCATCAATGGCAGTATCTGCCATCGCAACACCAATTACAATTAAAATCCCCAAAATCGTCACTAAACTCATAGCATTGTTAGGTGTCAAAATAAATGGAAATATTATCCAAATTAAACCTGACAAAAAAGATGCCCCAATTATCCATGGTTTTCTCCTACCCAAATTTTTAAATCCTATTTTATCTGATAAGATTCCATAAATAAATTTTACCCCAAATGGAAGAAGTATGATTGACATCATTGAAGCGATTTGTCCCGCATCTACGGGTGCAGGCGACAATAAATAGAACAGGAATATAGGAATTATAGTTGTAAACATCGATTGGTTAATTCCTTGTACAAAGTAATTAAGCGAAAAAATGCCTATATATGATCTTTTTAATTCTACATCGCGAATTTCCATAATTATTTGCCATTTTAGTTTTATTTTAATGTTTTTTAAAAGGTATTATTATTATTCGTATTTAATATTTTTAAGGTTTAATGAAATGTGTAATAAATAAAAAAAATAAAATAGTAAAATTATAGATTTATCCTAACTTTATTGTTAGAATTTCGCTGTTACATAAAAAATAAGATTTTATTTTGTTATTAAGAAGGATAGTCTTTCCTTATCTGGAGTTCCCGTTTATAACGGTTTATTTGGTTTCTTATAAACCTAAGTGGTCTTGGTTGTATGAGATGACCGTTTTTATATAAATGATCTTCCAAAAGATTAATCGAGAGCTCTAATCTATTTATTCTTTTTTGGACACCACTCATGATAAAATTTTCACTCAAATCCTATATTAAGTGTTAATATCGACTTAAGAACTCCTAATTAAAAAATTATGAGAGTCCTACAATTTTATGGATTTTTACTATTAATGGTTATTTATTCGACCACAATTTCTTAGTTAAATACACTCATAATGTAATTAAATCATGAATTTTTTTATCAATTAGAAAATTTTTTACGAATTTTATTAATTAGGTTTTAACTAAAATGACAGATAAGTTCTGGTATAATGTAGCAAGGACTTTTATAAAAGCAGGAGTATTTCCCGTACCTATTAGTGATATACTGATAGAATTATTACAAACTCTAATAACTGAAGAACAAGCAAAATTTATTTTAATATATAAAAAACCTTCAATGACACTTGAGGAAATTAAGCAAAAAACCGAGATGGGAGAACAGAAGATAATTGAAATACTTGATACCTTAATGCATAATGGTATAATTGTGGGTACGAGAAGTAAAACTATTGGAGTTATGGTTTATCGTTTAATGGTTTTATATCCAGGCATTTTTGAATATACTTTCTTACGAGGGGAGAGTTCTGAAAGAGAAAAAAACTTAGCTGTGCTATTCGAAAAACTTTTTGGGGAAATAAGTAAAGGAACTCAAAAAAATTATGATAGTATAATAAATGTGTTTAAAGATTTGCCACCAACTGACAGAACCCTACCAGTTGAAAAAGAAGTAGAAGTCGGAACTGAAACTGTGATGCCATTTGAGGAAATAAAAAAATATGTTGAAGAATACGATGATATCGCCTTAGTTCATTGTTATTGTCGGCATGCAAAAGATCTTATTAATGATCCATGTAAATTAGGAGCATCAAAAAATAACTGTTTCCTTTTTGATAAAACTGCTAGATTTGGTATTGAACAAGGTTTTGGTAGACCTGTTTCAAAGGAAGAAGCAATTAAAATATTAAGAGACGCTGAAAATGAAGGATTAATCCATAAAGTATTTCATGTTCATTCAGATACGAATAGAGGGATTGAAGCTATTTGTAATTGCTGTAAATGTTGCTGTGGGATGATCAATATGTACTATCGTGGTGCTGCACCAATACATACTATGTCGTCTTATTTAGCACATGTAGATGAGGATTCCTGCATAGGTTGCGGGACTTGTGTAGAAAAATGTCCTATGGAAACAATTGAATTGAATGATACTATTGCCTTTATTAATGAAGATAAGTGTATTGGATGTGGAGTATGTGCACATCACTGTCCTGAAGAAGCTATTCATCTTGAAAGGATTGGTCCTAGACATGTTTTTATCCCCCCTAAAAAAATTAAAATAGAAAAATAAAATCTATCTTTTGGAATTTCATTTTATTAATAGGAGTTTTTTTATTGGTTGTCCATATAACTTATCATTGTAATAATGAAATTTTAGAATGGCAATGGGCATCAGATATCAAGTTAATGCCTTATCCTTATTTTACATCTTGTTATTTAGTAGACGGATTTCTCATTGATTCTGGAGCACCCGGTGGGGAAAATGATCTTAGAGAATTTGTAAAATCACTTAATTGTGACCAAATGATTGAGAAATGCTTCATTACACATACTCATGAAGATCACGCAGGAGGAGCTCATATGTTAAACACTGAATTTGCAATTCCAATATTTACAAGTGAAAAAGCCATAGATTTTTTAAGCAAAGGCAATCTATATCCTGAGTATCGGCAAGCGGCATGGGGACCAAAATTATTACCTGTTTATGCAGAGATTATAGATGAACCAATATTAACAAAATCAAAAAAGTATAAATTTGAATTATTTCCAATGAGTGGACATGCTCCAGAATTAGTGGCATTAATTGAAAAAAAACAACAATGGGCGTTTGTAGCTGATGCTGTACAGCCAAAGTACAAAATGATCTTTGGAAAGAATAGTGATATACAAGAGGATATATCATTAATATACCAATCTCTTTCCAAGCTATATAATTTTACAGAGAGTATGGATCAGTTATTAATCTTCTCTTCTGGGAATGGAGTATTGCAGGGGAGAGAAATCATAATGAAAAAAATGGAAGAGATTGAAGATTTACATAAAAAGGCTCACGAATATCATAGACTGCTTCAAAAAGAGGGATATTCTGGAAAAAAATTAATAAGAAAAATAATAAAAAAACTTCTTGGAAGAGAAAGTATCATAAGCCAATTCACTCAAGGTGACCTTTCACGAGAAAATCTTATTCTTTCCTTGCTTAAATGGGAAAAAAAAGGTAGTTAATTTGTAATCACAAATGCCTAGGGACTTTTATCTCAAGATCAGATATTGGATAAGAGTAACAAGGGTGAAAGTAATTAAACTTTTTATCTGCTGCTTTTCTCCAATCACTTATTGGACTTACATATATATCTCCTGAGATGAGAAGGGAACGACAGAATCCACATTCACCAGATCGACATTTTGACGGAGGTGCTAAATTCGCTCTTTCTAAGGCAACAAGAACAGACTCAGTAGCTCTAGCAGGAATTTCCTTTGTAACATTTCCTATTTGGACTTTAATTTTAAATGTTTTTTCAGTAACTTCTTTCGGAAAACCGGGATAGTTTATAATGTCTTTTATTTCACCAAATGCCTCCCTTCGAATTCTTTTTTGAGGAAGTTCAAATCTTTCTAATTGTTTTATCACGAAATCATACATTATTTGAGGTCCACAAATGAAAAATGTACTATTTTTTACATCACAATATTTTTCAATAATTTCTGCAGTGATAAATCCAGTTTCGCATCCATCTAAAGAAACCACATCACAACTTAATACATGGATAATTTTCAGTTTATCAGGATATTCTTTCTCTAGTTTTTTAAACTCTTCATAAAATATAATATCATCTTCTTCGCTACTTCCATACAAGATTGATAGCTTAGCATCAATTTTTCCTTCTATAATTGCTTTCGCCAATGAACGAAAAGGTGTTATTCCAGAACCCCCCGCAATACCTACAACATTTTTTAAATCTCTTAGAGGGTCAAAATAAAAGAATCCTTCTGGACCAGAGCTTACAACTTTAGTACTAACCTTCCAATTATCCCATATATAATTTGTTAAAAATCCATGTTCTTCTTTTCTGATTGTTAAATTATAAAATCCTTCCAATGCCTCCGAAGGTGAGGAGGATATTGAATAGGGTCTCGTAATTTCTACGCCATTTACTATTTCTTTTAAACTTAAATATTGACCAGCCCTGAAATAAGCTAATCCTTTTGTTCCTAACTCCGGATCGGGTATTAATTTAAAAGTTTTGGCTGATTCGGTTTCATCTATTATTTCACTTATTTTTAGATATTGTCTTTCAGGATGTAATTTTCTTGCAAGGTCATTTATTGGATCAGATTTTATTGGTTCACTAGAAGCTTTTTCAAATCTTTTCCTTCTATTTGGAACCAATTTTGTAAAAGCAAATAAGTCTTTCGTATTACTTTTTACAGTAATTACAAATTTTTCCTTATTTTCTTCATTCATTTTAATACACCCTCTTTTTTTAATTTCGCTATAGTATATAAAGCAGCTACGTTCCCAGAACCTATTGAGGAATTATATCCATGCCCTCTACTTCCATATCCACCAGCAAATTCTAAACCTTCTATGTGCTTATCTCCTTCCATTGACATGAATCTTGCTATAATGGAATCCCATGGTTCCATTTCATATCCATATATACCACCATTATAGGTTCTTGTGAACCTTGCGAAGGTTACAGGTGTAGCTATTTCAATTTCTTCTATGTGTTCTTTTACTGAAACTCCAATCGCAATTTCAAATTGTTCAATTAAACCCTTGGCAATTTTATTTTTTAAATCTACATAATCTTCAGGTTGTACGTCAAACCATACTTCTGGTTTGAATAAAGTCGTTATAAAGAGAATAGATGTACCTGGAAGAGAACAATTAGGTATAGCATTATTTAGGCATACTGTTGCTTGACCAGCAGGAGTTTGAAGTTTACTCCAAGATTCATAAATTTTTTCGCTAGTACCATCCATAATAAAATAACTATATTCTTTGAGGCCTAATTCATCTGCGGATGCGTCTAAGCCTAAATATACAACAAATCCTGCAAGACCATGAATCCTAGCATTAACTTCCTTAATTGCAATTTCTGGTACTTCTGACTTTGGATAAATAAGATTGTTATATACCAATGTTGGAGAAGCATTCGAAATTATATTATGGGTTTTAATCTTATCTCCTTTTGAGGTCTCAATGCCTAATATTTTTCCGTTTTCTACAATAATCTTTTCAACCTTAGTATTATATTCAATTCTTCCTCCAAATTCTCTGATTTTAGCATCTAATGCAGTAGTGAATCCATGAGAGCGATTTATTGGAATATAACCTCCGAAATCTAAATAAGTAAAGATCATCATAGCAAATAATGTGAAGGTTACCCTATTCATAGGCAGCCCTAAATAACACCAATAAGCATTAAGTATATCTTGTGCTTTTTTAGGAATTCCGAGAGTGTCTTGAACTTCTTGGGTAGTATAAGGAGCAGTTTTAAGAAAATTAGTATATTCTTTAAAAAGTACTTGTTGATCGGGTCGACCTCGTGTTTTCATAAAGTATTGAAATGCATTCCTAATTTCAAGAGCAATATCAAAAAATTTCTGCACTGATTCCCTACATCCTGGAACTTCTTCTTCTAATTTATCCAGAAAAATTTCAACACCAAATGGCATAGTAACATCTACCTTATTTTCTGGATCTGTGATAATTAATCTATATGCTTCCGGTACTCTTACCATGTCAATATTTAAGTTATATCTTTTTTCAAATAGTCTCTTAACTGCTCCTTGATTCGATTCTGGACCAAATTCATCCATTTCGTGTAATGAAGTCTCAAACTCAAATCTGCCTCTAACAAAACTTGAAGCAAATCCCCCAGGTAAATTATGTTGCTCTAACAGGAGAACTTTTGCTCCATTCATGGCTAGAGTTGTGGCAGCAGTTAATCCCCCATTTCCAGCTCCAATAATAACGACGTCATATGAATCATTAATGGTCTGTTCCGCATTTTGCTCACTCATTTAAAAAATCTCTTTTAATAAATACTTCAAAATTTGTAAATTATTATTTCTGAATTAAGTATTATTACTAACTTTTCTTAATACTAATTCATAAAAATAGTGAGTTAATTAATAATATTACAAACCAAATGGTATGAAAGATGTTTGAAATTTATAGAGATAGGATTTATTCTTATACCAAATTATTTATAATAATTTCAGAGATATCTCCAGCATATTCCCCCGTTCTTCTAATACTTTCAATTATGTAACCTACTGCTATTGATAATTCGGCACTGTTTGTTGTATTAAGGGAAATTTTTTCTGTCATTGATAATAATTCATTTATGTCTTCGATATTTTCATTTGCAAGGTTAATACTTTTTTGAAGCCATGCATCAAGGCTCTTATCCAACAAATTTAATGATAAATTACTGGCTTCTAAAATATTTTTAATTAAGTCTTTTTCAATCTTGTCATACTCTATTAATAAGACATTTTTTGCTATTCGGACAGCATGGTCCCCAATACGTTCCAGAAATTTACTCATTGAATGATATTGACTCGCTTGTTCTAATGTTAACCCCATTTTTTGACAGAGAATAATATCTCTCAGTACTATATGAGATTGACGTCCTATTAACCAAAGTAACCTATCAACATCGTTATCTCGTTTTATAACGTCTTCAGCTAAAATCTTGTCACCTGTTTCAAAAGCTTTAATGGCATCATCATGCATATCATGTACGAGAATATACATTCTTTTTATAGTTTTTTCAAAAGGCATTTCTGTTGGATTAAGTAAATCTTTAATAATAATGAAATTACTGGATTCTTCTACAACTTCGGGACCTATTGCTATTTGAGTGAAATTAGTAATACATTCTCTAATATAAGGCTCAAATTTTTTACTAGATTTTAATATAATTTTGGAAAAACCCATTATATATACGCCAATTAGGATACGGAATAGATAATTATCATCTTTGAAATCGTCAACGTTAATCTCCTTTATTTTAATTATTTTTTCTGTGTTAATTTGAGGAGTGATAAGTAAATTTCCATCAGGTTGACTGAGAATACCTAAAGTATCATGGTTATCAACACCATGCTTATCAATCCATACTTTAGGTAATGAAATAATATAACTTGACCCGCCAGTTTTTTGGACTTTTCTTGTTTCTATATGAAATGACATATTTTATTCCTAATATTTTAATTATATAATTCAAGTAAACAATATATTTAAACTCTAATCTATATATTCTATATATTTTAATACTCTTGTGCTAATTTTTTGAAGGTATTCATAAAAAAATACCTATATTAAATATATAGATCAGACTTTAATTGAAACTTTAAGAGCTTTTTAGCTTTTTTTGTTGTTTTGCATTTTCTTTTATAAGAATAATAGATTCTTCTCTCGCCTTTAATATGGATCTTTCCTTAATTCCTACCATTTCATTTGAAGGTAAAATCTTTTCTTTTAATATTTTTTTAAATAGTAAATATTCATCCTTTCTACTGATAAATGGATCTACTTTTTCTTCATGAATGAAATCTTCGATTGTAGTATTTTTTCCGTTACAATTACCTTCTGTAAGATCAAATCGATAGTCTTGATACACTAAAAAGCAATGTACAATTGGTACATAGGGGAGGTTATATTTTTTTAAAATTTTATTCATTCCAGTCGAGATTGTCTCATTAAGTTTATAAATGCCTACATGCTTGTATAGTGGTATATTTAGTTCTTTAGCGAGACCTGCAATTACGGCATGTTTAGATGTACAAGAACCTTTGTTCTCTTTAAAAAAGATTAATTTATCATCATAATTCGTATTATACCCATATTCAATATTATGCACATAATCACAAGCCTCCTTGAAAGTCCTAATTCCAAGCTTTAAAAATTGATTTGATATTTCCCCTACTGACGTAATTTCAGCGTCTGGTAATTTGTTATATGAATCCATTAGAATATTTTAGAAAATTCAATTATAAATTAATAATATTACCTAGCAATAATATAAAAGATTATTTTCTAGAAATTATAAGTGAATTCCTCTTATTGCTATGATTCATAGATAACCAAGGATCCATCAACTGATAAAAGTAATATAGGAGAAATACTAAAAGTATTTAGAGGAGAAATTCTCGAAAGGATAAAAGAATTATTAATTTAGTCTTGCTAATAATTGAACCTAAATAGTCTTAGATTCCTTTTTCACTTGTCAATAAAACCATTATATAGTCTGCGACACCTTCAATTGAGTCAGAAATAGCTTCCAAAATATCAAATGTATTTCCTGCTGTAAAGATAGTGAAGAAATTTACATCATAATGGGTTTCTTGAAGACTCTTCCTTAATTGAATATTCATTAGATCAACTTTATGTTCATATTCATTTATTTGTCTTGCTATCTCTTTAACATTTTTCCTATCTTCAACAAAATTCATAACAATTTTATCCAATAACTCACCGCACATGACAGTTGTTTTCATTATTTGGCTAACCAAATTTATGGTTTCCTCACTACTTTGTTCCCAGAACTTAACTGGTATAGTAACAATTCTACGTGCAACTCCAGTACAACAGTTAGCCACATCATCCATTCTCTTAACTAGATGAGAAAGATTCTGCCTTATACTAGGATCTAATTCTCCTCTGGAAATATCTTGTTGTATTTTCCTTCTTAATTTATCTGCATCTCCTTCTATTACATCAACATTATGAAAAATGCTATATGATCTATCTAGATTTTTTTCTTTCAAGAGCATCTGCAGTCCTATGTCTAACTCTCTTACACATTCTTGTACTTTCTGGGCATGCGTTATTGTCTTTTCTAAAGCATTTAAAGCAGTTTCTCTTTTTAAATACTCAATTAATGAACCCATTTCAACCAATTTTTTTTCTAATTTTTCTTGTCTATATAGATAATACAAAAATATATTTCTTTTTATTATTAATATTTCATCATGTAAATCCAAACATATTTAATCCAAAATAAATAAAACCTGCTAAAATCCCTGCTATTGGAAATGTTAATATCCAAAATATTCCCATTTTACCTAATCCTTTATAATCTACTTCTTTTCTTTGAGCAATATTCATACCAATTATACAGAAAACTATTACATGGCTATGGGAAATTGGTAAGGCAAATAATGTAGCAATCATTAATATAATTGCTGAACTCATTTGAATAATAAAACCTTCACTAGGACGAGTATCTATCATATGAGAAGCAAGATTTCTGATTACATACCGCGCTGCAAAGTAAATTCCGAGAAAGGAAAAAATCCCACAGATTATTGCAAATGTTATGTATTGACCGCCAGTTATAGAATAATTTTCCCTAAGACCTAAAAGAATAGCTAAAGCTTCACCTGAATTAGCCCCAACCCAAATTTCTGCAAATAAAACAGCTATCAATAAAAGCCATTTAAAATTCTTTTCAGATTTTTCAATCTGATTTAAGCCCCTTAACCGAGATAATAAAAATTTAGCACTAAATTTAAATAGAACATAGGTTATTAATAAACCAGATATAGGAGATATGAACCAGCTTAAAACGACATCTCTTAACTTCTCATAATTGAATGCTGTATTAAGATCAACCCCTCCTTGAAATATAGAATAGACTATAATTACTCCAACGATACTGCCAATCAATGAATGAGTACTACTTAAAGGGATACCAGCAAAACTCCCTACTACTAACCATATTATACTACTTATTAACACTGTTAGGAGCATATAATTAGTATACTTTTCTCCTAAGCCTTCACCTAAAAGGTTTTTACCTACTGTCTCTGGGACAAATCCTCCACTAAAAAGTATCATCCCTAAACCTATTGCGAAACCACCTAATATTAATGCTAGTTTAAACTTTAACACACCAGCCCCAACTAATGAGGCGAGAGTTTCATCGTTAGCACCAATACTAAACGCTAAACCAACAGCCATAGCTACTAATACTATGACTAAGATGAATGTTAATTCTTCAGCCATATTTATTCATGGATTCTTACATTTAATCAAAAATTAGATATTTGATTGCAAGGAACTGAATATATTCAGAAAAATCTTTCATATGATCAGCCAGCATCATTATGTCTTCAATTAAATTTTTCAGATACAAAAATGTTCGAGAAAGATAATCCATATCGTAATTATAAAGACGATTTAATAATTTCCACTCTTCCTTTCTCATTATTCTTCTTTCTTCTTTTATCTCTTCACATATATCATGAGCTTTGCTAAGATCTGTGCCAATTAATTTTACTGCATTTGATAAATCATTGGAGATCTTTCTTAATGATTTCAAGATAAGTTGAATTTGAAGCTTAAATTTTTCATCAGGAAAGACCACTTTATATAAAAGCATTCTATTTGCTAAATATTCTCCAATATCTTTGATATTGTTTATTTTATTGAATAATTTTAATCTATCGGCTTTAGAGAACATTAATTTTGATTTGAATATTTTGGATTCAAATTTCTTTTTAATTTGGACTTCAGTATTAGTATCTATTACATAATTCAGATTTTCTTTAAATTTGTCAAACTTCTCTTGAACAAGAAATTCAATACCTTTTATCATTTTTAAGTTCTGTTCATTTATGTTATCCATAAATAAAATTGTGAGTTCGTCGATACTTAGCTTATTTAGTTCTTTTTCATCAAATTCTCTCATTATAAACAAAATTTCAGTTCTGTATAGATATTAATTTTTAATAAATTTTCTATATATAGTTTAATTTAATTGTTACTTTATTAATCTCTAAATAGTGCTAGGAATATGTTTGAATTTGTATTTTTATATCTTTTTCAAAATTTTACTATTTTAATTTAACCTTCTTTAGTAAATTTTATAATAGGAAATTTAAGATTTGAAGGAAAAAAAGTTATTAAAAAATCTAGATGAAAATTTTACGAAATTTATAAATTGCTTATTTTTTTTTCTAAGTTTTCTTAGCTACAGTTAACATTATAATATAATCAGCAACATCCTCCGCGTTATCACTAATCGCTTCCATAGTTGATATACAGTTATGAATTACTATAGCACTAAATGGATTTATCACATTATTATTTGAAACTAAACTTCTGTTGATTGCGTAATGTTTTTCATCACACTGATGCTCTAAAATATTAACTTCTTCACCTAATTCTTGGATTTTTGCCTCTTCTCCTTTTAAAAGGCCATTTACCATTAGGTTTACTTTTTTAACAGCCTCTACTGAGATTTTTGAAATATTTAAAATGTTACTATGAATATTCTCCCCTAAACTCATAAAATCCTTATGATTCATAGAGATAAGACTTCTTGAACAGGCATTCGCAGCATTTGCAATATCATCTATCCTTTTAACAAGATTTATTAAATTCTCTCGAATTTTTGATGGAAGTTCTGCTTGTGATAGCATATTTAGAATATTTCTGCGAATTCCATCTGCTTGATGTTCTAATTCATCAACTCGGAAAAAAACTTTTAACGCAAGATCAATATTTTTTTCCTCAAGGAGAAATGATAAACCCTTATCAAATTCAACAGTACATTCAAGTACTTTCTGAGTATGAACTAAAGTTAAATTCATTGCATTTTCTTCATTACGAGATTTAAACCATTCCATTAAAGCGCTCATTAATTTTCACTCTTCTTTTTATTTTTTTGCTTTTATTTTATTATTAAATGTATTATTATTCTAATTTTAATACTTCCGTTATTACGTCTTCCCCGGGATGTTTGAAAATTATTCCTAATTCTTTTGGGAAATAAATTGTTACTTCTGAGTTTTCAAAAAACGTTTTATGAATCTCATAGGTTGCAGGTATGGTGACTATAATCACTTTCTCCTGTTGTTTGATTTTGATAAGTACTTCAAATCGATAGAAAACTCCCATAAATTTACGACGGAGTATTTTCCCTAATATTGCATTTTTCTTATCATATACCCGATTACCAAGTCGAATTTTCATATGATTAGCACGTACAACTAACAGGACTTTCTCTCCGTGCTCGATTTCATCATATAAAGATTTATTTAAGTATCCTGCAAAAGTTGCATCAAACCCAATATTAATTGGTAATGGAACTGAATCTTCTTGAATCTCACTATATAACTTATCACTTTGTTTTGATTTGCTAAAAATATCCCATGTAGGTTTTTCACTTTTAGTGCAAATTCCGATAAAATGATTAATTTCACTCATAAAGTATGCTACAAAAAGGTTCTTAGGATGATAGTAAATTTCATGAGGGGTTCCTACTTGAACAATTCTACCTTGATCAATAACCGCTATTCTATCAGCAACCATCATTGCTTCTTGCTCGTCATTTGTTACATGTATGATTGTGAGTTCCAATTCTTTTGATTTTGCCATCAGACGTAATTCTCTTCTTAGACTCATTCTAAGTCCCGCATCAAGAGCTTTTAAAGGTTCGTCTAAAATTAATAATTTTGTTTGCTCTAGATTTAACAAGGATCGACATAACGCAACTCTTTGCTTCATCCCACCACTTAATTCTTCTGGATATGCGTCATTTCTCCCTGTTAGTAAAGTCATCATTAATACTTGATTAACTAATGTTGCTGTTGTTTGAGGATCTCTAGCGTGGACTCTCCCACTATATGAAACATTTTCGACAATATTCATGTGAGGAAATAAAGCATAATTTTCAAACATAAAACCTATATTTCTCTCCCCTGCAGTTTTATTTGTCACATCTTTACCATCAAAAAATATATTCCCAGAATCAGGTTTATGAAGCCCTGCTATTAGTTTTAGTAAAGTAGTTTTACCTGCTCCAGTTGGACCTAAAATGATAAAATATTCTTTATCTCTAATTTCTATTGATATATCCTCTAAAGCAGTGAATTTTCTAAACGTTTTTGTTACATTTTTCAACTCAATATTAACCATATTTTTCTCACCTATGAAAGGGATAATTCATATAGAATGTCTTTTGGGGCTTTAAATACATGAATATCATCT
The DNA here is from genome assembly GCA_964409945.1 of uncultured archaeon. Classification (GTDB taxonomy): domain Archaea; phylum Asgardarchaeota; class Lokiarchaeia; order Sigyniarchaeales; family SOKP01; genus Loki-b32. Next base: position 22,043 of record CAYPFJ010000059.1, read on the forward strand.
TGGTGTATTCCAATCACTAATTTCTGTCCTGATGTAAAGCTTTCCTCGAAATTCCCAGGCTTTACAGATACAAATTTATCACCATTATCTAATAATAGATAAAATCTTTTTGTTGCTCCGACAAATCTAGATACTTCTAAGATAGCTACAAATAATTGCATTTTAGACCAATCATACTGACTGCTTTTAAAATTATAATCCTCTGGAAATAAATACACATCTTCATAACGAAATGCGATAATAATATTATCATTTAAGCTAAATTTTTTACCAAAATTATAAATATTTAATTCTGGGCCACCAAGGCGAATATTAATTTTCATATCTTCATTCTCAAACAATTTAAGCACAAAACCTTGAAGAAAATTTGTTTCTCCTAAAAAATTTGCTACAAAAATATTATTAGGATTTTCATATAATTCATAAGGAGATCCCATTTGAAGAAGTTTTCCTCCTCTCATAATAATTATTTTATCAGCTATAGCCATTGATTCTTCTTGATTGTGAGTGACATGTATAGCGGTAAGACCTAAATCTTTTACTAAATTTCTCAATTCATGACGGAAAACTTTAGATACTTTAGGATCTAAAGATCCTAATGGCTCATCCATAATTAAAATTTTAGCTCCAGTTGCAATAGCTCTAGCTATACCTAATTTTTGAAGCCCGGGGTTGCCAAAAATTGAAGGATACTCATCAGCATATTGCAATAAATCAACAGTCTTGAGAGCTTTCTCAGCTTCTTTAACGATATGATCATCATCATAGCCTCGCATTTCTAAACCGAAAGTTACATTTTCCCAAACTGTTAAATGATCAAAGATTTCAAAGTGCTGAAAAATAAAACCCATATCTCGATCTTCAGGAGGGATGCCTTTAACATCTTTTCCGTCTATCAATACTTTTCCTTTCGTTGGTTCTTCAAGTCCCGCAATCATTCTAAGTGTTGTAGTTTTTCCACAACCTGTAGGTCCTATCAAAAAAACATATTCCCCGTGTTCAATTCTTACAGAAATATTGTCTACAGCAAGAACCTTTCCTTCATTAAATGTTTTTGTTACGTTCACTAACTCTATAGTTGGCACAATATTATCCTCCCTTTTTTTTTACTGCTCTTAAAGCAAAAATTAAGAATGCACTAAAAATGATAACAATCACACTAGCAAAGATCCCTGAAGCGTAAGCATTTGCTTCGACAAAATCGACAATTAGTACTGGAATTGTCCGTATACCTCCCATTACAACAATAGTTGCACCTGTCTCTCCTAGGGAACGTGTAAAAGTCATGATGCATCCCGCTATGATCCCTTGTTTTATATTAGGAAGAGTAATTTTTCTAAATACAGTCATATTTGAAGCACCTAAAGTACGAGCAGCTTCCTCAACACCTCTATTGGAAGATTCCAAGACACTAATAATGGGTCGAACCATATACGG
>CAYPFJ010000060.1:0-23110 GCA_964409945.1 uncultured archaeon
ATTATCAAAATTATTATTTAAATATTTTAGTTGTTTTTATCATTGTATTAATATTCTCTACTTTACATTTTGAAGTAAGTTGATGTGAAGGTGATACTACTAATGAGCAATTGAATTTTTTTGCTATAGTAATCATCTTAATAATATAGTGTTTTACTTGGTTTGGTGTACCGAATGTGAGTAAAGACAGATCTAAATTACCTATAAAACAAATTTTATTTTTGAATCTTTCAAAAAGGGAAAATATATCGACTCCCGCATTAGGCTCTAAACTTTGAACACCATCAAATTCTAAATCAATGAAATTTTCAATCATATCTGAGATATATCCATCAGAATGAATAATTATTTTGTGATTTCTATTATGGATTAGATTTATAATCTTTCTATATTCTTTAAAGAATAATTCCTTCCATATATTTTTAGGAATAAATGTTCTATTTCTGTATCCATAGTCATCTGCCACAAGAAATAATTGAGTTCCAACGTTTTGAAGAATATCAATTAATTTCTTAATATATTTTGAGAAAAATGAGATAATAGTTTTCACAAATTCAATATTCTTTCTTAAACATTTAGCAAAATAATAAAAACCCATGGATTGCCAAGTCTTTTCAAATAAACCAGGTAAAGAGATTATATAATCTAAATTTTTACTTGCCCTCCTTAAGAAATCTTTTAAAATCATTATTTTTTTTTTAGAGGGAAGTGTTAAATGTTCCCATTCTTGTAGTATTTTTTCATTCTTAAAAATTCCATCCCATAAATACCAGTCTCCTTTATATATTCGTCCCCATCCATCTACTCTTCTTTGATCATTCAGAGTATACCCTCCTTCGCCTTGGCGAAAATCCCACAATGATATCCCATCAAATCCCATTTGTTCTATAATGTCATAATTTTTTTGATTTAATTCCATGTCGTTTCTGTTAATTTTTAATCTATATTTGTTAACGTAATTATCTATAAACTCTAATTCAGGATATCCAGTACAATATAGTGGCACATGGGTTGTTGGCTCTTTTGATAATGTTTTAAAAAAATCACTTTTATGTGTATACATTATTAAAGCTAGACTAATTATTAGATTATAAATTATTTCAATAATTAATACAATTCTTTGCAGGATCGCTTATGGACTATTGGACCTTAGTGGATAATACTTATAATGTATCATTATCCTTTTCCTTTTTCATTCTTGCGATTTTGATGTTTTATATTGGTCGAAGGGGAATTAAAGCAAATAACAAGCATGGCGGAGTTACTACAATTATCTGTAGTTTTTGTTTCGTAGTTTTTGGATATTATAATTCTATTATTAGGTTTTTCCCTTATCCATATAATGGATTTATGGTGTGGTGGATTGGGATTGTTTTATTAGTCAGTTTTTCTTTTTTTGCATTAATTAAAAGAGAAATAAGAAGAATTGAATCAGAAAGTGAAGAAAGAGTCTTAAAGAGTGGAAAAAAACCAGTCCTAAGAAGATATATTGACAGAATTAGAAAAGAAAATCCGTATCAGACAGATATCACATTTAAAATGGAGTTAGTTAGGAAAGGTTTTCATTTAATGGGTTTTTTACTTCTTATAGCATATTTTGGGTTTTTTGCACTTTATCCAGTTACTCGTATAATAAGTGATAGTGTAATTGTGTTAATAAGACAAATTCAACCTGCGTATGAATTAATTTGGGGGCCAATTTCTTTATTTCCATATATTCATGGAGAATCTCAAGCTATAATTGATCTTACAATGATGGCGTTGATTGGAGCATTAATTTTTGCAATAATTTCTGACTTAATTAGGATAGTATGGAGTCCAGAATACTCAATGTTTAACTTTTTGACAAAATCAATGTTAAGAAGGAAAGAGATAAATGCGATGGGGCCACAAATTTACATTATTACGGGTTTTATCTTTTCTTATATGCTTTATATGGTAGGATTTCTCCATATTTTATCATTTTTTGCAGGAGTCCTTATTGCATGTCTTTCCGATGCAGCAGCAGCATTAATTGGAAAAAGGTATGGAAAACATAAGGTTATAGTAAGGAGTCGAGATACAAAATCAGTAGAAGGTTTTCTAGCAGGAACGATTCTCGCATATATAATTGGATTGATACTTGTGGGACCTGTATATGCGATTATTGGGGCTGTAATTTTCTTTCTTACGGATTATTTTCCAATTTACACAGCTGATAATATTTTGAATCCAATCTTTATTCCTATTGGAATTCAAATATTAATACTTTTATTAGGATTACCAATTGGTTGGTAATAATACTATGCATGAGTTAATCGACGATCTTAAAGATATTAAATTAGCGATATTTGATCTAGATGGAGTAATTTATCGGGGAGATACATTAATTCCTAATGCTAATAATATTATAAAAGAGTTTAAGGACCATTCTATTAAAGTAGTATATAATTCTAATAATTCAACTGCAACAAGACAAACTTATGTTGAGAAATTGAGAAATTTTAATATAAAAAGTGAAATCTCTGATTTTTATACTAGTGCTTCAATCACTTCGGTTGAAATTACAAAAATAAAGAAAAATGCTAAAATTTTTGTGATTGGAGAAAAAGGATTAAGAACGGAACTACAATCTTTAGGTCATACAATTGTAACTAGGCCAAAAGACTATAAAGATATAGATTTTGTAATTGTGGGGCTTGATAGAGATTTTAAATATAGTAATTTAGCAATTGCTCAAAAATGTATTCTGGAAAGTGATGCTAAATTTTATGCAACAAATGCAGATTCTACATTACCTGTTGCTCGAGGATTAAAACCAGGAGCTGGTGTAATGGTGAACGCTTTGATGACTTGTACAGGTAAAGAACCAATCAAAGTTTTTGGTAAACCTGAAAAGTTTGGTATTAATATGATATTAAGTGATACTCAAATATCCGCCGAGCGTACATGTATTTTTGGAGATCGATTGAATACTGATATTTTAGCGGGCAATCGAGCCGGTATTAAAACTATAATGGTTTTAACTGGAGTTACAAGTATGGAAATGATTGAGGAGTTAAAGAATGATTCTAAAAATTCAAATTTGTCTGATAGAAATTTACTCCCTAATATTATAATAAGCAAATTAGATGATGTATTTAAAAAAAATTAGAATCTTACTTATAAGTTTTTTACAACAATCCCGCCCTGATCATCATCAGACGGCTGATTTCTTGAAAGATATCTCCTACATTTTGGCCATCTTTTGCAGAACACTCGAGATAACCAAAGAGATTGTGCTCTTTAGCCAATTCAAATGCATCCTCTCTCGAGACGGCCCTTTTATATTCAAGATCTAATTTACTTCCTACCATCAAGACAGGCATTTGGTCTCTATCCCCTCTATAGCCTTTTTTAAAGATTTCAATCCAATCATTAAAATTTCTAAGGCTAGTATATCTTGTTATATCAAACATAAAGATTCCTCCAGAAGCGCCAGCAACATAACTTGGCATAAGAAATCTAAATCTATCCTCCCCTGCAAAATCCCAAATTTGTAAACTAACTCGCTTATCTGCAATTTCGACCTTTTTTACATGAAAATCAACACCAATAGTTATTAATGAATCGCTCTTAAAGACACCAGTCAGATATCGGTTTATTAATGTGGTTTTTCCAACGCCACCATCTCCAAAAAACACGATTTTAAACATTGCGTCAGCCATTTTCTCCAGCCACTCTTTTTATCTGTTTGATTATAAATTTTACAACAAAAGTAAAAAATATATTCAAACACTAGAATTTTTTTTAATTGAAAAAAATTGATCTATATATTGTTTTTAATAATTATAATAAATTAGATTCTTAAAAATATTTATTTTAGATACCTAATAAACTCAAATTTAAAATATTTTTCACGATTTATAAGAAGAAATATTTCAATAAAAAAAAATTTTTATCAATTTTTATTATGTCTACTAGAGTTAGTATTGTAAATGTAAATGATTATGAATCTATACCTAAAGCTGTAGTTGGAGCTATTAAATTAATTGAAGATAATTTACAATTTGATTTCTCAAGCGCTAAAAATATTCTTTTAAAACCGAATTTACTTACAACAAAGAAGGAAGCATGTACTCAACCAGGTTTTGTTGAAGGTGTTATTTCTTATCTAAAAAACAAAGGAGTGTCAATGAATAATGTTTACTTAGGAGACTCCCCAGGTCAATCCCAAAAATTAGGTTCTGATGTTGCTAAAGAAATTGGTATTTATGAAATTTGTGAGACATATGGCATAAATTTTATAGATTTTGAAAGTAGTACACCTTTAATTGAAGAAATTGATGATGCTCTAAGACTAAAAGAAATTCACGTTGCCAAAGCGGTTAAAGATTGTGACATACTGATCAACCTTCCACGGTTAAAATCTCATTTAGAAGCAACAATGACAGGAGCAATTAAAAATTATTGGGGAATTATCCCTGGAGGTTTAAAAGCTCATTATCATCTATTTGGAAAAACAGCTGACCAATTTGGGAAAGTTCTTGCAGATAATTTTTCATGGATAGTAAAGAACAAACCAAATAGATTAATAGTGTACGATCTACAAGAAATTATGGAAGGCAGGATGGGACCAGGTGGAGGAACAATGAAAAAATGGGATTTAATTCTTGCAGGGACAGATGAAGTAGCGTTAGATTTAATAGCACTAGAAATTGGGAAATTAAAAGTTAAAAACGTTCCTCATGTTAGAAATGCAATAGAGCGTAACCTTGGCATTGGAAATTTAGAAAATATTGATATTGTGGGAATGTCTCTTGAGAAGGCTAAAAAGCAAACTCCGAAGTTTAATGTACCGGGAAATACTTTTACAAATTTTATCGCTTATATTACAGGGCATATAGGATATAAAATAATCAAAAAAGTTCCTGAATTAATTAAATCTAGGTGTATACAATGTGGCCAATGTGCTCAAAATTGTGCTTCAGAGGCAATAGAATTTGAAGAAAATAGTTTTCCAGTATTTCTAAGAAAGAAATGCATTTCTTGTTTCTGTTGCGCAGAGTTATGTTCAGAAAGTGCTATTAGACCAAGTTCTAGGGGTTTTGCTGGTTTATTTGATTAAATCTTAATTTTTCTAATTGCAACTTAGAATATTCTCGTAGAAAGTAATAATATGATAATCTTGTATTAATTATTGAGTCTAACTGTATAAACTCATTTGCAGAATGGGCAAATCCACCAATACCTAAACCTCCAGTAATAAAATTCAATCCTAATTCTCTTTGAATTTTACTTAAGGGGGCTGCTGCAGCGCTTAATGGCCACAGTTCAGTTGAAACTTTTAACATATTAGCACTTTCTATAAGGCTTTTAACAAGAACTGAATCTTTTCGTACTCGAGAACTCTTATAACCTATATTTTTAATTATTTCAATTTGAGACGTAGTCCTTTCGGAAAATTTTTCGACTTTTTCTTTAATTTCTTTAAAGATTTCTTCATTTGTAGCGTCATGAGCAAATCTAATATCTAAATTGCAAATAGCTTGATTAGGAACATAATTTTTTGTCCCTTCTTCCAAAAATCCAGACTTTAAAGTAGAAATATTAAAGGTAGGCTTATATAAGTAGTTAATAAATGCTTTTTCAGGACTTTTTTCAATTGTCTGTTCAATGCCTGCCTTTTTCTTTATTTTTTCAATATCAAGTTCTTTCATAAGAATTCCAATGATATATTCCTCGTCAGGTGTAATTTTATATGGACTTTTTAGACTATTAATCTGAAATCTATTATTTGCATATATAGTATTAAGCAAAGAAACTAAATCTAGAGCGGGATTCGGGATCATTCCACTAAAAGCAGAATGTGGTTCTGTATTTCTGGATGAAATTTTAATTGTTATTGATAAAATCCCTTTATAACCTAATTTTAAAATGGATTTTTTACTAAGATCTTGTTTAGTTGCGGGGTAATAAGCATCAAGACAATTATTAAATATTTCTTTATTATGCTTCTCTTCAAGGAATGTTAATAGCGAAGGTGAACCTTTTTCCTCATCACTATCAAATAAAAGGATTAAGGAGATTGGAAGTTTTTTTTCTTTTTTTAAAATTTTCACAATATTCAAAAAACATAATAATGGTGTTTTCGAATTATAAGCACCTCTTGCTATAATGCAATTACCTAACTTGTTGAGTGGACGGGGAAGTGTTTTTATTTCTGCATCAAATGGGTTGCTAATCCATTCATTTTCTTTATTAATAGGTTGAGTATCATACATCATATAAATAAGTAGAGATTCCTTAATTTTACCTTGTACTTTAGCAATTATAAGAGGATTAATTTCACCTTTATATTCATTTATTTCTTCAGAAATGTCGAAGATATAAGAAAGTAGATAATTTTTTGCTCTTATAATCCCTGCACGATTAAGTGTATTACTTGGAATTTTTAAAAAAGTACGTAATTCATTTTCAATAAATTCCTCATTCGATTTTTTTATAATATCAACTAATTTTATTTCAGAATTCGCTTTTTCCATATATATTATAATAATTAAATAGTGTTATTTAATTTCCATATTTATAGAAACTGAAATAATAATATAATGACCTATATTAACCATTCTAAATCGAATAAATTTAACGAATTATTTCCATTCCTTAATGAAATTAAGAATAAGGGAAATTTAGACGAGATAATTTTTGCCTACAGAGATGGTGAACTCATAAGTGAAAATATAGAAACTGAGTTCAATAGAAAAAAGTTTGCCTCTATGTGTGCCACTGTTTTAGAAAGCGCAGTTGGTATTGGAGAAACACTAGGTAATCAAAAATTCAAAAAAGTTATTGCTGAATTAGAAGAAAAAACAATACTAATTTTTGAATGTGATATTTCAACTTTTTTTATATTGATTATAAATCGAGACTCTAATATCTCGTTTATTATAAGTAAATTAGAGGAAATAATCCAAAAAGTTAATAAAATGTAAATTTTAACTTATTTATATTTAAAGAATCACTTTAGTTATAAGATTCAATTTTTATAAATAGTTTATCCAATCTCGATCAAGACGATTCAAAGCATTTTCGATTTCTTTTCTTACATCCCAATTATCATCTCCTAATGCTTCAATTAAAGGTTTAATCGCATCTTTATTTCCAATTTCACCTAAAGCTTTAACTGCAGATATTCGTATTTTATTATCATCTTCTTTTAACAATTGAATGAATGGGTCAATTGAGTCTACATCTTTAAGTTTCCCTAATGCCATAGCTGCCCAACTTTTTATATATACATCTTCATCATTTAAACAAGAAATAAGAGAATTTAATGATTCTTTACTACACTTTCTTAACAATATTTTAACTGCTGCTCTCCGAGTCCTCCAATTTTCACTCTTCAATGATTCAATTCCAAATTCTATAACTTTTTTATTCTCATATTTAATTAATGCTTCCACAGCTACTCTCCTCACACTTCCATTTTCATCTTCAATTAAATTAAACACATGATTAATGGTATTCGGATCAGCAATTTCACCTACGATTTTTATACAAAACATTCTAATCTGCCAAGATTTATCAGATAGTGAATTGATAATCTTATTATCAATTTTTTTATCTAAAATCCTTACGAGAGATCGATAAGCAGAACTTCGTAAACTTGGTACTTTACTGTTCAAAATGGTTATCAATAAATCAATAGCATTAACATCTTTTAGCATCCCTAATAATTTAATTGCTTCTCTTCTTGCATTATTATTTCTTCCTTTTAAAACCTCATAAAGAGGGTCGTATAATTTTATTTTATCAAGAATTTTATAAAGAGCATTTTTAGCAAGATTTCTGATTTTTACATCCTTTTCCTTTAATAATTCTATTAATGGCTTGATTGACCTCTTACTTCTACTATTACCTAATACTCGAATAACTTCTTTCCTTACTTCAATATCTTGATCTTTTAAAAGGTCTATAACATGCTTTACATTCCTTAGTTCAATTATTCCCTCTAATGCTTTTACTGAATTTTTCCTTATTATTGAATTTTCATCTTTTAGAAAGTTAATTAAAATATCTTCACTCTCTTTATTTTTAATTTTCCCTAGAATTATTGGAATTTCTCTTTTGATGTAAAAATCTTCTGTATTGACATAATCATTGATATGTTGTAGATTTCCTTTTTTCCCAATTTTTACAATAGCATCTATTAAAGAATTATAAATCTCGGTATTTCTAAAATGAAGGACATCCATTAATGGTGATATCACCTCACTAACATCCGTTTTTCCTAATAGTGTTATTGATTCTTTTTTTACTTCAATATCGGGATCATTTAACGCATCAATGAAAAATGGTATTGAATCATTTAGATCTCCTTCTCCAACCTTTTCAAGAAGTTTCTTTCTTACTGATCCATCTTTACAATTTTTATATTGTTCTTTTAAGAAGTCAATTCCTTCTGTTTTATAGCAGGTTGTTAATAAATCGATTAATTTTAATCTCAATTGAGGATGCTGATCATTTAAAAAAACACGTTTTATATCTTTAAAACGATTTTTTTCGACATCATTATAAGAAGTTAGTAGATCGGCCACTTTTAATTTATTTTCTACATTTTTGGACGTAGTTAATATTGAAAGAAGTATTTCCACAGCTTCATGTTCTTCCATTGTTCTTATCTTTTCTATCAATTGTTCACTGTCAAAACTCAATTTTAAAACCTTAAGATATTAGAATTAAATCTAAAGTATAGAAAACAAGAAAATCTTTGAAATATTAATATAAAAATGATGTATTTATTTTTATTCTTTTAAGAAATATGGTTTGTAAGAATTAATATGACAAAATATAATATTAGAGAACCCATTGATAAAGAAATTTCTAAAAGTATAAACATCTTGTATTCTGCTTTTGGTAGAACTCCTCCAGAAAATATTAAAGAAGAAGAAAAAATATGGAAAGCTTTAATAGACTGGGAAATTGGAAAATTCCTTATTTCTGAAGAGAATGGAAAAATTATCGGTGTAGGGGGGGTTTTTCTATTTGAAAAAGTTGGTAGTTTTGGGTACATGGCCGTATTGCAAGAATACAGAGGAAAAGGAATAGGAACAGAAGTTTTTAGGAATTTAATAGAAATTGCAAATAAAATGAATTGTGAGACAATGATTCTTTATGCTTCCAAGTTAGGAGAACCTATTTATAAAAAATTTGGTTTTAAAAGAAGATTTTATGGTGAAATGTATCAGTTACCAATACAACCTTCAGAATTAGGATTTGCTGATAAAGAGATAAAGATTTTAACGACAGTTCCAGATTGGGTGTTAGCTCTAGATAAGAAAGCAATGGGATTTGATAGAACTAATTATTTAAACATGAGAATTAAATTGGGTGCTAAAATTATAATTATTGAAAATGAGGGATATGGATTATTAGTAAATAAACGGTTAGGACCATTGGTTGCCACGAATTTAGAGGCAGCATCAAAGATAATTAATAAGAGTATTGCATTAGAAGCTGATCATATGATTATAGCTAAACATCAATACTTCCCAAAAAGAATCTTTGAATTATATAATTTAACTGAACTAGAAAATAGAGCCAGTATCAAGATGATATTGGGAAAAGAAATTAAAGAGGAATTAGATTTATTATACGCAATAGGTACTTTTGCAAAAGGTTGAGGAAAAAGCAAATCTTTTAAAAATTAAATTAAAAAAAATTAACCCCTCTCTATTTCCATTTTCTTCCGTTCTTCTAATAGGGGATCTACAACAGACAGATCTGCCAGTGTAATTACATCTCCAACATCAATGCCAGCGTTAATAGCTTTTAATATTCTTCGCATTATCTTACCACATCAGATCTAAGAAAAAAAACAATAGAAGAGAAATATTTTTAGATGAATTTTAAATTTTAATTTATTTTTATGGGGTAATGTCCATATTTCTCAATTGCTTTTGGAATCGCCAAAATATTTGGAATTGATACTCCCCATGGTAAGCTACAAACGGGGCAACAAATATATCTCCCCCCCGGAGCTAAGTTTAAGATGTTTTCTTTTACCTTTTTTTCAACATCAGAAGGAGTTCCTGTGAGCATTTCTCGACTAACATCAATATTAGCACCTATAATTACAATTTTTGGATTTTTCTTTTTAAAATCAATCCAATATTCAATATCTAAAGGATGACTCCCATTAACGGCAATAAAATTAATTTCCTTAATAACTTCTGTGAAATATGGTGAAGTTCCACAATTATGAAGCATAAAAGGAACTTTAATTTTATTCATCATCCTCTTAATAAACTGGCCTTCATAGCGCATAGAATCTTGAAAGCTCATCATATGACGGTTAAATGCGTATCCTGCAATAAACACATTAGGAGGCATACCTACAATTTCAAGCCAATTCTCATAAACGTCCATTTGAGATTCAAAAATTTTTTCGCACAGTTTTAATAACAAATCCGGATTTCGGCGTATATCCTTATAGGCTTCTATGCCACGTAACTCCTGGACAACAGACCAAATACTTAAGCTGATTACTTGGGGAAATTTAATTTTTTCATTAATCATTTTTGCAGCTAGTAAGGAAGTTTTCCATAGATTATTCTTACTATGATCTGGAATTTCTAGCTTTTCAATATCTTCTTCAGATTTACAAATTACTCCTTGTTTACACATTGGAGGTTGATAATCAAACCATTTAATTGCATCTAATTTGTTGTTCGCTTCCGCAAATGCTAAAGCTTCACTTGGTCCTGCGTAGGCACTTGGAACATTTATAGAATCGGTATTCAAAAACTCAAAAGTGGTTATAATAGCATTAGCATAAACCTTTGGGGAACTATATAATTCTTTCACAGTTTTTCCGGTTATTCGACAAATCATTTGTTCCCCGGCGAATGCAAGAAACGGAACTTTATCAACTCTTTTTGATCCTGATATTGTTCTAAATATTCTATTTACAGAAGCGGTCCAATCTTTAGCCAATTTATTCTTACACCTCCTAGATTCAAATTAGATTATTTATTTTTTTAACTCCTTCCCAGCCATCTTTGGCAAAGTCATCTGCCCCTATCATTTCACACGATTCTTTTGACATAATTCCACCGCCAATGATAATTCGAGACTTTATATTTTCATTCTTAAGCAAATTAACTGTTTCTACCATTTTAGAGATGCTCATTGTCATTAATCCACTCAATCCTATCAAATTGGGATTTATTTCTTTTGCTTTTCGAAGAAACTCTTCTGGTGGAACATCAGATCCTAAATCAACAACATCAAAACCTTGCCCTTTTAATAGTGAGACAACCAAACTCTTGCCTATATCATGGATATCACCTTCTACGGTTCCAATTAATATAGTACCTTTAGATTCTGTTTCAGATTTTTCATTTAATGAATTCTTTAATGATTCAGTAGCTGCTGTAATGGCATCACCAGTCATTAGCAAATCAGGAAGAAAATATTCACCCTCTTCATATAAATTCCCAGCTTCTTCGGCGCCTTTAAGAATTGCTCTATTCAAAATCTCTTTGGCTTGTATTCCCATTTTAATAGATTTATTAACCAGATCAATTGCTTTATGTGGATCCCCTTTCAAAATAGCATTTTTTAATTTTTCTAACGATTCTTCTTCTTTCATAATTAATATAATATTAGTTCAATCCATTAATTTAAAAATATTATGTTATCTCTCATAGGTTATAATAAAGAAATGGAATTTACTTTATAATTTAGAAACTGATTCTTAAAGACTTTTCAAAACGTTTTTATTCTTTTTTTTTATTTAAATCTATGTCTAATTCAATTATTATGTTCATATTTATGATTATATTTATCGAAATCTAAGATATAAATAGAAATTTAAATAAAAAAAATGTAAAAAATTAGAAATTTAACCTACTTCTACATCCATTTTCTTTCGTTCTTCTAATAGGTTATCAACTACAGAGGGATCAGCTAATGTTGTAACATTTCCAATATCAGTACCGGTGGCAATTGCTTTCAAAATTCGCCTCATTATCTTACCACTTCGAGTTTTTGGTAATTCATCAGCAAATTGAATTACATCTGGTTGGAAAACAGGTCCTATTTCTGTTCTTACATGCATCCTGATCTCATTGGCTAATTTAGCTGATTTTTGAACTCCTTGAATTAAAGTCACGAAGGCCCAAATTGCTTGACCCTTGATTTTATGAGGAAAAGGAGCAACAGCAGCTTCTGCAACACTAGGGTGGCTTACTAGAGCAGACTCGACTTCCATAGTACCTATTCTATGTCCAGACACTTTAATAACATCATCAAGTCTACCTAAAATCCAATAATATCCATCTTCATCTCGTCGAGCTCCATCACCCGTGTAATAATGCCCAGGATATTTTTCGAGATAAGTTGATTTAAATCTCTCAGTATCACCCCAAACATCGCGTAACATACCCGGCCAACTTTGACCAATTGCTAAGTATCCTCCTTCGTTTGGTTCTGTAATCACTTCACCCTCTAAGTCAAAAATGACTGGTTTAATCCCCAAGAATGGCACACAGCAAGAGCCTGGTTTTGTTGGAGTTGCTGTAGCTATTGGAGTTATAATAAATCCGCCAGTTTCTGTCTGCCAGTAGGTGTCAACAATAGGGCAGCGTCCTTTACCTATTACTCGATGATACCATGTCCAAGCTTCTGGATTTATTGGTTCACCAACAGTTCCAAGCACTTTTAATGAACCTAAGTTATGTTTTTTTACTGGATCATCACCATATCTCATTAAAGCACGTATTGCAGTAGGTGCCGTATAAAAATGAGTTACTTTATGACGTTCAACAATATCCCAAAATCGATCAACATCTGGATATGTTGGAACTCCTTCGAACATTAAGGATGTAGCACCATTTACTAATGGTCCATAAACTATATAAGAATGTCCCGTTATCCATCCAATATCAGCAGTACAATACCAGATATCTCTTTCATGATAATTAAAAACAATTTTATGAGTAAATGAAGTATAAAGTATATATCCCGCAGTAGTATGATTTACACCTTTGGGTTTTCCAGTCGTTCCGCTTGTATATAAAATGAACAATGTATCTTCAGAATCCATAATTTCTGGCTCACATTCCTCGCTCATACCTTCAATAAAGTCATGATACCAGATATCCTTGTTAGTATGTGGTATATCTCTTCCAGAACGCTCTACAACAACGACATGTTCTATAGTGGGAACGTCATTGATCATTTGAACGACATCTTCCATTTTTGGGTAAAATTTCCCGGCTCTTAAGGTTTCATCACTTGTGAATAGAAGTCGAGAATTAGAATCTTCAATTCTATCTTTAACAGCTTCTTTTGAAAATCCACCAAATACAATCGAATGAATCACACCTATTCGAGCGCAAGCTAACATAATGATCGCAAGTTCAGGAACCATAGGTAACCATATTGTGACTCGATCTCCTTTTTTCATTCCTAACTTTTTCATTCTATTAGCAACTTTACTGACTTCTTTCAAAAGTTCATTATAAGTAAATTTTCTTACATTTCCAGGTTCGTCTGCTTCCCAGATTAGAGCAATTTTATCTCCTTTTCCAGCTTTAACATGTCTATCTAAAGCATTATAGCTTACATTAAGTTTTCCACCAACAAACCATTTACCAGGAAATAAATCAGTTTTTTCCCAAACTTTATCATATGGTTTGAACCAATCTAAAGATTTTGCTTGTTCATCCCAGAATCCTTCCATATCTTCTATGGATTGTTTGTAAAGTTTTTTATATTCATCCACTGATATTCCAGTTTTTGCAAATTCAGGATTTAGATCAATGGGATTAAAAATTCGATTTTCTGTCAGAATACTTTCCATTCTTTCTTCTTTTGACATTTTTTTTTCACATTTTTAAATTATATTAAATTAGAAGTTTATGTAGTATACTTTTAATTTTTATTTAATGTTAACATTTAAAATATATAATTTTTAAATGAAATGTTCTAAATCAAAAAAGAGATGAATGAAATTTAAACATTTTATTTATAATTTCAAAAATTTTAAATGAATGAAAATAGAAATATTAGTTTAATTAGATATAAAATTAATGAATAATAAATTTATATTTGAGTGTGAGCATTCTCAATGGAGTGAATGAATACAATGGATTTTAATTGGAAAGAAAAGTGGAAGAATAAGGAAATTACAGCCCAACAAGCAATAGAAAAAATTATTTCAGGGAATAGAGTTTTTATAGACTCAGGATGTTCTGAGCCTCAGCTCTTAACCTCAGAATTAATAAAAAATTCAGAAAAGCTAATAGATACTGAAATTCTCCATTTTTTAACAATAGGTCCTGAAAAATATTTTAAAGATAAAGCAGAGGATCTTTTTAGACATAATGCATTTTTTATAGGGAAGACTCTTCGTGAGGAAATTAACAAGGGACAGGCAGATTATACGCCAATATATGCTAGTGAAATTCCTTCATTATTTTTAACTGGTCGGAAGCATATTGATGTCGCTCTGATTCAAGTTTCTCCTCCTGATCCGTACGGTTTTTGTTCTTTAGGAATTAATGTAGATATTGCTAAACCAATAGCACAATCATCTTATATGACTATTGCTGAAATTAATCCCCAAATGCCTCGTACTTTAGGAAATAGTTTTATTCACATGAAAGAAATTGATTATTTTGTATATAATGATACTCCATTGTTAGAGTTTCATTTTGATGAACCAGACGAAATTGCTGATAGAATAGGTAAAAATTTAGCAAATCTAATAGAAAATAAATCTACTATTCATGTAGGGTTTGGAGATCTTCCAAATGTTGCATTAAAGTTTCTAGGAGATAAAAAACATTTAGGAATGCATTCTCACTATATTACAGATAATATAATACCACTTATAGAAGACGGTGTTTTAACTTGTCGGAAAAAGAATTTCCATACTGAAAAAATTATTACTAGTTTTGCTTTGGGAACAAGAAAATTATATAAATTTGTAGATAATAATCCTTTCATTGAGTTTCATCCATCCGATTATGTATGCAACCCTCGAAATATTGGAATGAATAACAATATGGTTTCTATAAATTCTGCTCGACAGATTGATTTAACAGGACAAGTAAATGCTGCAACAGAGGGTTATAGTTTCTATTCCGGACTTGGTGAAACTATTGATTTTATGAGAGGAGCTGCTTTTTCTAAGGGAGGTAAACCAATCATAATTATCCCCTCTACTTCACGAGATGGGAAAAAATCACGAATTGTGCCTCATTTAGATGAAGGAGCAGGGATAATGTTTCCACGCGGAGATGTGCATTATGTAGTGACCGAATGGGGTGTTGCTTATTTGCATGGAAAAAGTATTCGTGAAAGAGTAATCGAACTAATTTGTATAGCTCATCCGAAATTTAGGCAATCACTATTAGATGCTGCCAAACATTTGAAATATATTTATTCTGATCAATTATTACCTTGTGATGAGAAAGGTCGTATTTGTATTTATCCTTCTGAATATGAGACTTTTTATACTACATTAGGCAAGGAAAAAATAAGAATCCGTCCTGTGAAAACAACCGATGAGCCATTATTAAAAGATTTATATTACTCATTAAGCGACAGAGACAGATATTTAAGATTCTTTGAATTAAAAAAAGAGTTCACTCACTCGAAAACTCAATTTGAGGTAAATATTGATTATAACAACATTTTTTCGATTGGTGCTTTTATTGGGGAAATTGGACATCAAAAAATGATTGGAAATGCAACCTATTATTTAAACTCTAAATTAAATATGGGAGAGTATAGCTTCATTGTGAGAGAAGATTATAGAGGGAAAGGAATTGGAGCTTTTTTATATCAACATATTATTATCATTGCAAAAGAGAGAGGTTTGAAAGGGCTGTATGGAAATATTCATATTCAAAATAAAAGTGCTGTTCGTATTATTCAAACTGGGGGATTTACAAAAATAACTCCTCCTTCAACACCTGAAGAAAAAGAATTATTTTATGAAGTCTTTTTTGATAAAGAAGACTCTATGGAATAAATATCCAAAATTTTTATTTTTCTTCCTTAATTAATTATTTTGTTTGTTTATGCGATTCAAATTTACAGATTTTCATGTTCATACCACACCTTGGAGTGTAGATGTAGCAGAAGATGGTCCCACTTTTGAAGATTATATAAAAATTGCTGAAGAACAACAAATTAACGTCTGTTTTCTTGACCATTATGAACTCTATTATGTGGAAAATGATAAGACTAATCCATTTTATAATGGTAGAATAGATGATTATCTTGAGGAGATAGATATATGTAAAGAAACTTATGATTTCATTTTAAGTGGACTAGAAGTTGAATATTATGAGGATAAAGAAATTAAATTAATGGAATTTATGGATGATTATAGGAAGGAATTAGACTTTATTGGAGGATCAATTCACGAGTGGATAATTGGTTATCCCATTACAACGAAAGATGGATTAACTAAACTCTTAGAAAAAATTCCAATGAAAAAGATTATAGATTATTATTTTGAGTTGAGTAAAAAAATGATTAATTCACAAATTTTCAAAAATATATGTCATATTGATACTATCTTTCGTTATATTAATAATAATGAGTTCATACCTACAGATGATTGTGATGTATCTGATGATCGCGTAATAGATTTAGGTCGTTTATGTATAAAAAATAAAATGAAAGTAGAATTGAATTTATCTGGATTGAGATTTCCAATAAATAGAACATTTCCATCTATGGATGTAATGAAATTGTTAAAGAAAGAAGGAGCAAAATTTTTTATTGGTTCTGATTCACATTCTTTAGACTATTTTAAAGATAAAATCCCAAAAGTAATAGAATCGTATAATTTACTAAACCCAATTTAAAAAACACTTTATTCATATTATTATGGAATTTAAAGAATTTTCAAATAAAATTGATAAATGGGATCAAAGAATAATTATAAAATATAATGGTTTTGGTGGGAAACCAATAACAATTATCTTAAAGTTTTTTTCTTTTTTTGGTAGGGAAACTTTATGGCTTTTTTTGATAACTTTTTATTTAATTGTTTGGTATGATCCCTTTTTATTATCTTATATCTCTGCTACATTTCTCACGGGATTCATTCTAGTATTAGCGATAAAGCAAACAATAAAAAGAAAAAGACCATATGAAAAATTTGAAGAAGGTGAAATAAATGTTCTTGAGCGAAAGCCGACTTCAAGAAGTTTTCCGTCATGGCATTCATATAACATTGTGTCCCAAGGATTGTTGATTGGATTGGTTTTTTTAAGATCACCCTGGATAACAATTTTAATATTATTAGTTGCTGTCATAGTCTCTTTTTCTAGGATTCAGCTTGGTGTACATTACCCTTCAGATGTTATATTTGGATCCATTTTTGGAATTATAGGATTTCTAATAGCTCTTTATTTAACTGGTCCACTAATATTTAAAATAGTGACATATTTAGAGAAGTTTGTTGTAAATGAAAAACAATATCACCAAATCAATCCAATGTTATTGAATAATATTGGTTATTTTTTGCTTTCTTTTTCTATATTTCTCATTATATTTTTACTGGCTATTAATAAAACTATTCAAGCTTTATTAAAAAAGAATAAAGTAAAGGTTTAGAGATCCAATCTACGTCTCTTACCAAACAAATCCTTTAATTCATTTAATACTTGTAATCTAGCACTTTCTTGAGGCCTTGCTGAAGGCTGATTTGGATTGGCAATTTCAATAGGAATTCCACTTTGAGCAACTTGAAATGCTCCTGATTCTATAGCTCTGAGACGGTTGTCAAGATCGTTAAGCTGAGTAGATAAACTTTCTGATAGTCGAATAACTGCATTTAAAGTTTCTTCCAATGTTTTTCCAAGACCTTCAACTTTCCTAACTGTTGGATCACTAAGAGAATAATTAGCACTCATAAGATTTTTAATATATTTTGCGAATTGTGGTTCGCGTGAGATTAATGAGTATATTGATGTTAAATAAATCTCCAAATGAAGATCATAACCCTTGGTTTTAAATAGTTCATTGATATTATCCTTTAAAAGTTCTATATTTAAGAGAATTTTTGGGTTATTTTTTAAATCTGGGTCATATTTATTAATAAAAATCAATATATACGGATTTTCTTCCAATATAATTAATGAGTCTATAATTTTCTCAAAATATTCAAGAGCATCATCAAATCTATCTGGATCTTGTACATCTATTACATAAATTAACAAATCAAGCTGTAGAAAATATTGCTCTGGATTATTTAAATACCTCTCCCTATATTCTTCTTGCCCACCTAAATCCCAGATATACAAGTTTAAATGACTGCTTCCAAATTTCATTCGAACAACTCCCTTCGTTGGACGTGTTGAGATCATTTCACTTATTCCTAAACGTCCACCAAATTTCGATAGCGTTGCTGTTTTTCCTGCATTATCTAGTCCCGCAACAAGTACTTTTTGTCCTATTTCGTCAATTACCTCTTTTTCTTCTTTAACACTCACAATAAGTGAGCTGATGGTTATTACTTTCTTTAATTTTTCTTCAAGGGTGGGGTATTTGACCTTTAATTCTTCAAGTTTTTTTTGTAGACTTACTGCTAATTCAATTGACTCATCCGTCTCTTCAATTTCAGTTAAAGAATCAAATGGATTATCTTGATTTAACTTAGAAGCATCTCCGATTGTAGAAATTTCTAGTAACTGCTTCATTATTGTCGATTCTTCTTTATCTATGAATTTGTATGATAGAATCGGTAATTTTATAACATCATCGATATTGTGTAATTTACTTATTTTCACGGATTCTGAATCCAAGAATTTCGAAAAGACTTTTATAAAATCTTTAGAAGCTTCTGAAGACATACTATTATTAATAGGTTGATTTAATTTTTATTCTTATTTATTAAACTTTTAAGATACTATTTAAAAGATTAAGATTTAAATTTTCACAAGTCTATCTTAAAAATAGATCAAACTTATATATTTAATAAGTTATCTAATTCTAAGGAAAAATATTAAAATTCAATTACCATCCTTTTACTTTTTTTAATAATGCCAGCTCATTTTGAAGACGATGATTTTTTTGAGGATAGTACAGAGGAGGGTCCCTCTTGTTGCGACAGTCCTAAAATTAGTGAGGAGGATGGATTCTATGTATGCTTAAATTGTGGATTCGTATATTCACGGATTCTTGATGATAGCCCTCGAAGAGCCTTTACTCAAGAAGAAATACAAAAAAGAAAAAGTAACGAAAGAGTATATAGCCCTATTGGTCCTAGAACCATTATTAGAGGATCTAGAGATGCCAGAGGCACGTTATTAAGCCCAAAGTATAAATCAAAATTCAATAGACTAGCGAAAATTCATAGATCACTAACAACTAGCTATGAAAGAAATTTATGGATTGCTTTACCAAATTTACAACGTTTACAAAAAAGGTTAGGAATTCCTGATGCGGTTGCGGAGGATGCTTTACGAATTTATACTCAAACAGTAAAGAAAAAGCTAACTATGGGTCGTAGCATTGATACGCTATTATCCGCTTCGATTTTTGCGGCTTTAAGAGTTCATGGAATACCTAGAACTGCCGAAGAAATTACTAAAGTTGCACAAATACCTAAAAAGAAACTTATAAAAAGCTACAGACTAATTTTAATGGAAATCTTACCTAAATTAAACCTTAAGGTTCAGCATTTCTCAGCAGATCGCTATGTAGATAAATTTAATGAAGAGCTAAAACTTTCTATGAAATGTCGGAATATCGCTGTCAAAATAATCGAAAAAGCAAAAGAAAGTGGATTTAATTCTGCTGGAAAGGATCCTAAGGGAATTGCCGCCGCCGCTATTTATATCGGTTCAAAAATTTGTAATGAAAACAGAACTCAGAAAGAAATTTCTAAACTTGCTCGAGTTACAGAAGTCACACTTCGTATGCGTGTAAAGGATTTGCAAAAGTATGCAAATATGGTTGAATAAAAAGATTTGCTAATTTAATTTAGAGTTCAAAACGATTCCTAAAATTTCTTTAAATATAAATTTTAAGTAAATATTAATTTATTCTTCAATAACTATCAAAAGATTCTCCTCTTCAAATAACGGAAGGATTTCCAACATTTCTTTAATTTTGGGAAAATATTTCTCAAAATTATATAGTTTACTGTCAATTAGAAACAAGATTAGCATTACATAAAATGTGTCTTTGACTAATTTTTTGTTAACTCCTAAGCTATTTAAATAATCATTAATGTTATTCTTAATTACATTTATTGATTCTCCTACCTTTAAAAGAGCTAAACCATATAAATTCACCATTAAAGAACTAGCTTCAAGGTTTTTTCTTTTTGAAAGTGTATTTGCTAATTCTAAGTATTTAATTGCTGCTTTTTCATAATTTTGTGATTCTAGCAAGTCTAATATAGATGAATAGTATCTTTTTCTCATTGGTTTTCTTTTCTTAAATATCCTTTCTTTATCTTTTTTAGCATCTCCTTTTTTAGATTGGATTTTTCCAAACCTCTGATCCATTTCCATTTGTTTTTTAGATAATTCCCCAATTTCTGCTCGTGATAATATTTCTTTTACTGGTTCTTTTGAAATATCATTATCTTTTAATTTTTCTATTTTTTCTTCTTTTTGATAATCTACACCTAAATAATCTTCTAATAACGCCAACTCCTCTTCAAATAATGGAATACGTTCTAAAAGCTTTAAGGATTCTTTGAATTTTTGCTCTTCTTGAAGATTTTTTAAATCAATTATGTATTCTATGAGAGTTACTGGAAATGTCTCAGAAAAAGATTTTCCTAAGCCCGATAATTTTGTTTTTGTCTCATTCTGTAACTCATTGATATCTTCAAATTTATTCTGTTTCATAAGTATTAGAATTGCAACGACTAATGATACTCCTGCTAGATTGTATTTTTTTATTAGACTTAATCGATTAATTGTACTCTTATACACTTCAAAAGCTTTATTATATTGTTGATTTTTCAAATGAGTTAAACCATCATTAAAATAAGCTCTTTTTAATCCCCTCCTTTCCCTCATTTGATTATCTTTATCTAACTTCGCTTCTTGTGCTCTTTTTTCAATAATAGAACCTTTTTCTCTTAATACTTCACC
The DNA here is from genome assembly GCA_964409945.1 of uncultured archaeon. Classification (GTDB taxonomy): domain Archaea; phylum Asgardarchaeota; class Lokiarchaeia; order Sigyniarchaeales; family SOKP01; genus Loki-b32. The sequence continues at coordinate 21,102 of CAYPFJ010000060.1, forward strand.
TTTACGTGTCTCGGTGGCTTTTTTAGATCTAACAGCACTTTGCTCAGCTTCTAGTTTTTCAATTTTCTTGTGTATTTCAGTTTTATATTCTTTATTTTCAATTTTATCATTATAAACTTGAGCTAAATGTAAGTCATTCAATTCAATATAAATCTCAGATACTTTCTTGTAGATCTTATTAAATGTGATATTTACGTTTTCTTCTTTTTCTAAATATGCTGATGCTATATTTAAAACTTTTTTTACAGACATTTCTGCTTTATTAATTGCTGAAAGATTTCCTTCGCGTTCTAAAATTCTTAAAGCTTCACTTTTAATTACTTTAATAAAAATTAAACTAATTTCCTTGGATTGAACATAAAGCATTTGATTCCGATAAATTCTAATTGAATTTTCAAAAATCTTTTCATTTCTTGTAAAATCTTCTACTTTTCGAAGTTCTTGTAATTTCTGAAAATATTTTGGAAATATTCTTGTTAAATATTTTTTTTTCATATCAACTGAGATTTCGTTAAAAAAAGCGAAAAAATCTTCAAATTCCAAACCTTCTAATAATACATCTAAAGCCTTTGTGAGGACCATATCCTTTATATCTTCTTTACCAATATTTTTAAGATATACTGCCTGGTTTTTTAAGAGGTTTGCTGCCTTTAAATAATTGTTATTCTGAACAAATTCATTTGCTTCTGTTATTTTTTGCTTATTCATTTCTGCTATGATATCTATTTCAGCTTCGCCAAAACTTCGTATTATTTCCACTCCCCTGTTAATATAGTCTTCTACTTCTTTCTTTTTTAACGCTTCATATTTATCTTCAAATTCATCTCTAATTTTAGCTAAACTTTGTTTTAAGTTTCTTGAATTTAGCTTATCTATTAAAATGGTTGCAGTTCCAAAATTATTAGTTACGAAAAATAGATTAATTAGTTCTTCTAAAGGCGAATCTAAATTTACTTTTTTTACTTTATAAGAGAACCACATATTTTCAAGTTCATCATAGGTATTTTTAGCAGCATGCTTTTTTTGGTTATTTACTTGTTGTATAAAAAGCTTTATAAGGACTTCAGTTAACTTATTAGTTAAAGTTTTTAATTCATCAGAAAGGGCTTCACGTTGGTATTTATTGATTGCTATGTATAGTTGTTCTTTAGCGGATTCAAAATTATTTATACTAACTAAATAATCCACTCCAGCACAAATTTTATCTGATAATTCTTTTAATAAGATTATAACATCTTGATGAGGTAAACTATCTAAGATCCTTAAAGCATCCTCAACTCTGCAAGCTGAAATCCAAGAACTTATTGCTAGTTTAAACGCTTCATGAATAAAGGCCTTGTCTAGTAATTCTATGCTTGACCATTGAGCTGCTCTTTCATAATTTGCAGCAGCTTGTTCAAACTCATTTCTATTGAAGAAAAGATTACCCTCTCTTATTATAGCATCAGCATAGAGTTTTTTAAAATTTAATGATTTTCTTTTATCTACCTTTTCTAAAATCTTGCTAGCTTCTAAATACAGATTCATTTTGGAGTAAAGATATGCAGCTTGTTCACTGATTATGAAAAATTCTTCTTTATTGTATATATCTGCTATTAGTGCAGCTTTTCTAATAGCTTGAGCAGCATAATAATAATTTTGATTATTAAAATAGATATTTGCCATTTGTATAAATATTGGAAATCTCATCCATGCATTTTCAATGTTTAATGGAGTATCGCCATTAATCATTGCTAAACATATAGATTGAAGTGCTTGATGAAAATTATTAGGGGGGAGATTCACGAATGCCTCTAGACTTGGAAAGTTAACCCATATATGTTGTAATAAATCATTAACGGAAATGGGTAAAATTCCATTCTGATCATAAAACATAACAATTGTAGGGATATCACGTTTTACTGAAAATATATCAGGGAGTATCATTTCAAAGAGCTCAGATTCTTCTTCATTTACAGGATTCAAAAAATATATGATCCCGTCTACCATGGGAATTATTTCATCCAAAA